>CANPXH010000026.1 GCA_947585865.1 uncultured Clostridia bacterium | reverse complement strand
TATCGGACACTCGCTAGAGTGGCTTTTGCCGAAGGCAAAAGTGCTGATTGCGGTCGGCAGAAGGAGAAACTTCTCAAAAAGGTTACTGATGAAATAAATGACCGATGCAGGCTTCTGCAAATAAAGAATTCAATATTTATATGGACTCTTTTCTTCAACAGCTACAATGAAACCAAAGAGAATTTAATAATCGATCATATTGCTATATAATATAATTTGTCCAAGTCTTAATGTCTTCCAATTTGAAAAGCTAATATTTATGTGAAGCTTCACCTCCCACAGCCGCAACGTGGCTAAGTGGGAGCCCGATTCTTTTGGGGTCAAAAGTTACAGAATAAGAAATTTTTCGAGCCCCAAAAGCCGTTCGGAGGGTGTGGGAACCATCGGAAGGTTCCCACGTTTTTGGTACTTTTTTCGCAAAAAAGTACATATAAATTTGCTTACTTTTTAAAGTAAGATAAATAAAGTTTATATAAAATATTGAAACTCCAAAATAAAAAGCGTTGAATGTTTTGGTACTTTTTTCGCAAAAAAGTACAAGAAATTTGCTTACTTTTTAAAGTAAGAAAACAAAAAATATTAAAAATATAGAAACAATAAAGTCTAAAGCTCTGAATGTTTTTGGTATTTTTTTCGAAAAAAAGTACATAAAAATTTGTTTACTTTTTAAAGTAATCCAAATAATGTCGCAAAGAAAAATCTAACAAAAAGGCACAGGCTCACGCCTATGCCTTTTATTTGCATTAATAATTACTTTTTCTGTTATAATTGCTCTTCAAGGCTATAACAACATATCTGTATGGTTCAACGCCTTCGCTGTAGGTAGTAACGTAACGGTCATTTTGCAGCGTAGCGTGTATTATTCTTCTCTCGTAGGGATTCATAGGCTCAAGAGTAACGTTCCTTCTGTTGTGCTTAGCTTTTTTGGCCAAATTAAATGCAAGAGACTCAAGAGTTTTTTTCCTCTTGGCTCTGTAGTCTTCCGTATCGAGGGTAACGTTCATATAAGGATATTCTCCCTTGTTTACCACAAGATTGGTAAGATACTGGAGACTGTCGAGAGTCTGACCTCTTTTGCCTATTACAGTACCCATATCTTCGCCTTCCATATTTATGAAAAGGTGTTTGTTGTCATCAAATGTAACATCAAGCTTAACATCCATGCCCATCTGTCCGAATACAGAGCGAAGGAAATCAAGAGCTGAATTGATTATTACAGCCTTGTCCTCTTCGGTAAGGCTTGCTCTTTGGCTTTGTATCTCTTCGGATTCCTGATCACGCACAGGTGTAGGTGTTGTTTCGTTCTCTGCTTTTTCGTTCTTTATTTCCTCTGTCTTTGCAGGTTCTGCCTTTACCTCCTGGGCAGGCTTGTCATGTCTTTCCGCCTTTTTTGGCCTGTCATATGTTTTGTGTTCTTTCTTGGGTTCGTGCTTTTGTTCGTGCTTTTGGATATTCTCGGCCTTTGAGGGAGCCTTATCCTCTTCCTCCTCCAGTTCGACTCTTATCCTGGCAGGCTTGGCGCCAATGCCCAAAAAGCCCTTGCTTGCTTCTTCAAGCACCTCATAATTTATATCACTGTAGTCCAGTTCAAGCTCATAATGCGCCTTATCCACGGCCTCATTTAGGCTTTTGCCTGTAAATTCTACATATTTCATTTCTTTTTGCCTCCCTTTTTTGTCTTCGGCACTACTATTTCAAGAGCACCTGATTTTGAAAAATGTCTGTTCAGTATCATTTGCTGAAGCACCATAAAAATATTTGAGGTTATCCAGTATATACCAATACCACCCGGCAAGGAAACAGTGATCCAAGCCATCATAAGAGGCATGGTTATGTTCATTATCCTTTGCTGGCTCTTCATGGCAGGATCCGTAGTGGGGTTTTTCCTTTGCATCAGCCATGAGGACAGATACGTGGTAGCACCTGAAAGTATGGGAATAATAAGCTTTGGACTAAGCGAAAAGCCTATGGTCTCGGTAAGGTTGAGACCCAAGAAATATTCCACCGCCACCTTCTGTTCATAAATATCCTTAAGGGTAGATGAATTTATGGCATCGAGAAGCTGCGTAACATCGCTTGGCTCCAGCACATTTATTATTCTGTTGAACACTGCCGGTATTATTTGAGTGCCGTCAGGTATTTTGCACAGCTCGCCGAAATGCAGCACAAGGTTCCTTACTGTGTCGTTGGCAGCGGCAACGGTAAGCACCTCTGTTGAAAAGGCGGTATATATCTGGTTGATTATATCGATATACTTAAAAGGATTCTGCATTACGTGGTACAGACCAAAGAAAATGGGAAGCTGTATGAACATAGGCAGACATCCGCTGAAGGGAGAGCAGTCGTTCTCCTGATAGAGCTTTTGAGTCTCCATCTGCATTTTTCTTGCAACTTCGGGATCGGTCTGGGAATCCTTGTATTTTTCCTGTATTTTTCTGAGCTCCGGCGCAAGAGCTTGCATCTTGAACATAGACTTTTGCTGCTTATATGCTATAGGCGTCATCAAAAGTCGAGTAAAAATAGTCAGCAAAATAATAGATATGCCCAAGGCATTGGCGTGAATGCCCAGCTTATATATAATGGAAAAGAAAATATTGATCACTTGACCCAATATCCAAGATATGGGGCCTACGATAATGCCCGGATCCTTCATGACGTTACGGGCAACAACTAACATACTCAAGCTGATATCCTCCTTTATGGCACAGGGTCATATCCCCCTTTGTGCAGGGGATGACATTTTAAAATTCTCTTTACACTCAGATACAGCCCTTTGCAAAATCCGTACTTCTCAAAAGCCTCATAGGCATAGGCAGAGCACGTCGGTTCAAATCTACATCTCCCGGGAGTAAGCGGTGTAATATACCTTCTGTAAAAGCTTATTAAAAACAGTGCCGTCTGCTTCAAAGTTATCCTTCTTTCAACAATCTCTGTTTTTTTAAAAGATGCAAAAGAGCGCTTTCTATTTCTCTGTAGGCGGCATCCTTTGCACTTGCTCTGGCAATGACTACGATGTCATAGCCTCTTTCCAATTTATTTTCGTTCAGTCTGTAGCTCTCTCTGAGCAGCCTTGTTATCCTGCTGCGCACAACGCTGTTGCCTACCTTTTTGCTTACGGATATGCCGTATCTGTTGGCGCTGAGACTGTTCCTCACTGCATACATGACAAGAAGCCTGTTGGCTATGGAACGACCTCTGCTGTATACAAATCTGAACTGGTAGTTTTTCTTAAGGGATTGAGTAAATTCCATAGCGTTTCCCCTCTTCACAATAACACTAAAGCCCACTTTATAAGCGGGCTTCCTGATTATGCAGATAAAACCTTTCTGCCTTTTCTGCGTCTTGCAAGTATTACCTTTCTGCCGTTGGCAGTGCTCATTCTTTTTCTGAAGCCATGTACCTTGCTTCTCTGTCTCTTCTTTGGCTGGAATGTCATCTTCATGTCAAAAGCACCTCCCTCATATCTATTCTTTTACTTAAAGTCAAATCAAGCACTAGTCCTAGTATATATTAAATATTCATCATAGTCAAGAAAAAATTTTAATTTTCACCTTATTTGTTATAGATTTGTAATATTTGGATAAATTAAACCTGTGACCGTATTAAATTTTTAACAAAAGGAATGTACACTATGATTAAATGGCTGAGTATAATACTGGGTGTGACAGTCATGGCAATAGGCTTGAACTCATTTTTGGAGCCTTGTTCTCTTGTTATAGGCGGAGCTACGGGCATAGCCGTGATATCGGAGAGCCTGTGGGGCATACCTATGTCTATTACAAACCTTGTTATAAATGCACCTTTGCTTATAATAGCATTGCGCCTTATGGGCTTTTCGTTCGTAAAGGACACACTCTACGCCACCCTTCTTTTATCTCTTGCCCTTGAGGCAACAAAGGTAATACCTCCGGTGGATACGGATATTGTGCTTTCAGCGGTATTCGGCGGCATACTCACGGGAACAGGCCTGGGGCTGGTGTTCCGCTTCGGCGCCACGACAGGGGGCAGCGACCTTGCCGCAAGGCTTATACACAGATATTATCCGGCATTTTCCATTAGCAGGATAATGCTTGTGCTGGATGTGTGTATAATACTGGGCGGCGCTTTTGTGCTGGGGCTGACTCCTGCTATGTATGCCGTGGTGACGGTATATGTTTTGACAAAGGTGATAGACGTTATACTCGGCGGTGTGGACTATGCAAAGGCGGTCTTTATAATATCGGAAAAAAGCGATATGATAGGCAGGCAGATGATGACCGCCCTGAAAAGAGGCGCTACCTATATAAATTGCAAAGGGATGTACACCGACAGGGAAAAAGGTCTTGTGCTCATGGTGGTATCCGCAAGGCAGATAGTAAAGCTGAAGACCCTTGCCGAAAGCATAGATCCCGGCGCTTTTATAATAGTAAACGACGTAAGGGAGATAAGGGGCGATTTCAGATAGACAAAGGGCCTTTAAAGTATCTTCTGTGTTTTTACGGCTTTTCGGGCCGTTTGCGCCGATGTAAAAAAATACTTCCCAACTTGCTCTTAATTATTATTGCACTTAAGAGGTGATATATGCTATACTGTACTTAAACAATAAAAAAGGAGGAAAGATGTTATTATGAAAAAAATAATAAGCGCTGTGCTTTGTCTGTCACTTGTTATGACATCATCTGTGTTTGCCATAGACTTCGGTGATGCAAACGGCGACGGAAAAGTAACGGCAGACGATGTAAAGGCAGCATTTGCCTATACCCTGAACAGAAGTAAAACCCCTGCGGCAGACGATTTTGAACGTATTTTGGATATGGACAGCAGCGGCAGCATAGATACTGCCGATGTGGCATACATACTTCAAAAGGTGCTGGATGGCAGCTTTAAAGCTCCTGCCGAAAATGATGCTCCTTCAGAGCCAACAACAGAGCCGCCTACACAGCCTGTAACGGAGCCGCAAACACAGCCTGTAACGGAGCCGCAAACTCAGCCCACAACAGAGCCGCAAACTCAGCCCACAACGGAGCCGCCTACCGAAAACACAACGGCCGCTCCTTTAGACGGCGTTATACGCAGCGACCATACAATGGATGTGAACAGCTTTGACACAGACACATATTTTACAAAGAACGGAGAATTCCCGCCGCCGAAGGACAGCAGCGCTGAGCCGAGAATAAGATTAACTCCAAATAACAGTATCGAATTTAAAGTGGCGGAAGGAGCCAATGTGTATATTACGGCAAAGCATGCCAGCACCACTACCTCCGGCACAAGAAAGATATCCCTTTCAGGTAACGGATACAGCAAGAGCATAGGCTATGAAATGAATGTGGACTATGTGGAAAAGCTCTACGGTGCGCATCTGAGCGCAGGTACATATAAGATAACCGCAGACAATCACTTGGATATACGTGAGATAAGGATAACGTTCGACCCCAATGTGGAAATGCCTACGGAGACTACGACAGAATATGTAAAGCCGAGCATTCCCGAAGTACCCTCTGAGATAACCACTACGGGCAGCAGGGTCGAGGTAAGTAATTTAAGCGAGCTTAAATCCGCTCTTTCAAGGACGAATGTGGATATATACATTATGAAGGATATAGAGTGTTCCGAATCCTTAAGGCTCGACAACAGAAACGCCAATGTAAACATAATAGGCGTTGTGCAGCCTGACGGCACTATACCCAGCCTTGACTTTACAAAGTACAGAGACAGTGTTACATCCACAGGCGAAGGCGTTACGGGAATAAGGATATCCGGCAGCGGATATTCCTTTGAAAATGTGATCGTGGAAAAAGCTCCGGACTGCGGTATCAGAATAAAGAACAGCAGCACCGCCGCAAGCGACTGCTTCTTTAAAAACTGTATATTCAGATACAACAACAACTCAGGTATCTCAATGACAAACGGCACTCACGACATTACATTCATAGGTGTGGACAGCTACAGAAACGGAGATATAGTAAACAAGTGCGGCGATGATGCAGACGGTTTCTCACCAAAGCTCGGCTGCGGCACAAATATATATTTCTATAGCTGCCGTGCATGGGAAAACAGTGATGACGGATGGGATAGCTATGAATCCTCACCTTACGTGGGAAACATATACTATATAGAGTGTCTTGCATGGAACAACGGCAATCCCAATGTATTCACAGGAGAATACGATTATAAGAACGGCTTCCCTCTTGACAAGAACTTACTTTATGTTGAGCAGATATTAAGAGAGGATCCGAATTTTGAGGCTAAGTTCAACGCCAAGCAGGTAAGCACATGGCCCAAGGTTACAATAAAGCTTTACGGCGGCAGAACAAGGACTTATGAGCAGCTTCTTTCAGATGCATGGGGCGGCAATCCCAACGGATTCAAGTTCGGCTCAGCTCAGACTCCCGATTCTTCTTACAGATATATCGAGAACTGTATTGCCTTCGACCATGTGGACAATGCTCATCAGTCTCCCGCAAAGGGCTATGACCAAAACGGCGGCTCAGCTCGCTTCGATATTATAAACGGCTTAAGCTTTGACAATCAGCAGAACTACTGGATGGATAAGATGACCGCTCTCTCCCAAAAGGGTACGGCGCTGAGCTTCGGCGGCGGACAGGCCGATACTCAGAAGAACCTTGATATCACAACGCCTTCCTCCAATGAGCAAGCAAGACTCAAGGAAGCAGTGCATAACTATAGGGATGAGATATACAGCTTCGTTTATAATGACAAGACGCCGGGTATAAAACTTTGTCCTGTATTTTAGGCAGATGAATAAAGATGAATAAAAAGGAGATATCGCATAGAAAATGCGATATCTCTTTTTTTTGGATCGATATGCGACCCTACCGACATCTCCTTACGAAGGGGAGGTTTAAATCGGGCAGGCGTTTTCGTTGGCTGCGACCCTACCGAAAGCTACCCTTATGATGAGGTTTGAAGCGGGCAGGCATTCTCGTTGGCTGCGACCCTACCGAAAGCTTACACTTATGGGGAGGTTTAAAGCGGGCAGGCGTTCTCGTTGGCTGCGACCCTACTGAAAGCTTACACTTATGGGGATGTTTGAAATGGGCAGGGCGTTATGGATCGCAGGGGGCAGGCAAAAAATTTGGCAAAAGACAAAAAGCTTGGAAGGCTGATATACAACCTTCCAAGCCGATTTTTACATATATTTGCATAAAGAAACCACCTGCTACGCTAAATAACAGGTGGTCAGTCGATCCTAATTCGGCGTTATCCCAAATATTGACAAAGAGCCTTTTATACTTATACAAGCCGATCTTATCGACACGCCGCCGATATTATTTACGGCCCGTATGCTGTAACGGCATCAGTTATTAACTCTGCCCAAATATTCTCCTGTTCTGGTATCGATCTTGATTATCTCGCCCTCATTTATAAACAAAGGAACATTGACCGTAGCACCGGTTTCAAGAGTAGCCGGCTTAGTTGCGCCTGTGGCGGTATCTCCCTTAACGCCGGGCTCGGTAGCGGCAATGGCAAGCTCTACGATAGTAGGCGGCTCTATGCCAAATACCTTACCTTGATAGCTGAGTACCTTAACGACTTCGTTTTCCTTAACATATTTAAGAGTATCACCTACATCGCTTGCAGGAAGAGCAATTTGATCGTAGGTCTCAACATCCATAAAGTTATAGAGATCGCCATCTGCATAGAGATAGGTCATATCCTTCCTGTCGATATGGGCTCTTGGCATTTTTTCCGTAGGTCTGAATGTTTTTTCAACAACAGCGCCTGATACCAAATTCTTTAATTTTGTTCTTACGAAAGCAGCACCCTTTCCGGGCTTAACATGCTGGAATTCTATTATCTGATAGATGTTGCCCTCATATTCCATAGTAACACCGTTTCTGAATTCACCGGCAGAAATCATAATTTATCCTCCTTGTAAATCATATATATACTATAATAACCTATAAAAGTAAAAAAAGCAATATTTTTTTAAATATCTGTTGCAAAACATAAACAAAACGAATTTACGATGAACCTACCAATATGTGGATAAGTCTGTATTTTTGCACTTCGAACAAAGGTTTTTCTGTGGATAAGTAGGATAACTCTGTGTATTACTTGGCTGAAACAAGCTTTTCTCCTAACTTATACACATCGCCTGCGCCCATAGTTATCAACATTGTGTGTGGATTGCAATTTTCCAAAATATAATTTTCGGCATTGTCGAAAGTTCCGCAGTATTTTGCATCTCCGCCCAATTCGTTGATCCTGTCTGCCAATTCCCTTGAGGATATAAGCCCCGTGTCCTTTTCTCTTGAGGCATATATATCCGGCAGGAGCACCTTGTCGGCCTTGCACAGCACCCTTGCAAAATCCTCCAGGAGAGCAAATGTTCTGGTATAGGTATGGGGCTGGAACACTATCCACAGATCTCCTATATCGTTGGCTCTTGCGCTGTCGATAGTGGCTGCTATCTCGGTAGGGTGATGGGCATAATCATCTATGACTGTAATATCCCTAAAGCTGCCCTTGTACTGGAAGCGTCTGTCGGTTCCCTTGTATTGAGAAATGCCCTTGACTATGGCTTTAGTATCTATGCCGTATTCATATGCAAGAGCAAAGGCGCCGAGGGAGTTGTACACATTGTGCTCACCGGGTATCATAAGAGAGACTTCCGCAATGACATCTCCCTTGTAAACAGCCTTATATGAGCCGTGACCCATTGAGTCGTATACTATGTCTTTAGGATACCAATCGGCACTGCTGTCTTTGCCGTAGGTCACTATTTTACAAAGTGTGCCTTCAATTACTTCATCGAGCCTTGGTATTTCCTTATTTATAACTATAAAGCCATTTTTAGGCACTCTCTTTGCAAAGGTGTTGAAAGACCTATATATATTGTCGATGTTCTTGAAATAATCCAAATGGTCTGCATCCACATTCAATATAATGGCGGAATGAGGATTGAACTTCAAGAAACTGTCCTTGTATTCACAGGTCTCAAGAACAAAATAATCCTGTGTGCCGACTCTGAAATTACCGTTTATGCTGGGAAGCATACCGCCTATGGACACGGTAGGATCGGTATCGGCAGCCATGAATATCTCGGTCACAAAGGAAGATGTGGTGGTCTTGCCATGCGTACCCGCAACGGATATTGGATGCTTGTATTCATTCATGAGCATACCCACAAGCTCAGCCCTGTCTATGACCGCCGCCCCGCTTTTGCGTGCGGCAGCGAGCTCAGGGTTATCCTCTGAAATGGCAGCCGTATATACCACAAGATCCGCATCCTTCGTGATATTTTCGGCAGACTGTCCTATATTTACGGTAATGCCCAGCGCTTTCAGTCTGTCTGTCACAGCAGACGCAACGCCGTCAGAGCCCGATATATTATAGTTTTTATAAAAAAGTATCTCGGCAAGGCTTGACATACTTATGCCGCCTATACCGATGAAATAAATATTTTTATGATCTGAAAGCTTCATATAGATACCTCTTTTATTTTCTGTTATTTAGATAGTCGCTGACAAGCCTTGACATATCCTCTAAGGTATAGCTTCTGTTGATGGATTCCATATTATACGCAATACCGTTGTCATACCACTGCATGGACTGGCAGTTTAAAAGCTCGGGCATACCGCTCCTATACCTTATCTCGGCATGTCCGTTTTGGAGATTGTCTTGTATAACGGAAGGTATTTCCACGTTTTCATCTGCAACGTAATATATCATCCTGTCATAGAAGGTCATTTCATATTCGCCTATATTTGTCTTTTGTACCTTATCGCCTGCGGGCAATGTTATCTGATATTCGGCAGGGTCCATAGTTCTGGCAGTAACGGTAAGCCTTTCGCCGTTGGTAACTGCATCTGCCTGAAAATAATATACCATGCTGATACCGTCTACCTGATATGAGGCAAGAGCGAACTGATCGTTGATCTTATCTGTCTGAATAACATCTTCAAGCCTCAAGGCTTCAAGCTCCTTTTTGCTTGGCAGATCGGTGGGCTCTATCTGAGCGACATCGGATTCCTTGCCCCTTAGCGGCAAAGGATCCGCAGCAGGGGTGTTGTTTTTTGGTTTTGTTGCAATAAACACAATAACGATAAGCAATATTATCAGCAAAACAGCCGAAATGATATATAAAATTCTGTTTTTCATATTATTCTCCCTTTAAGCATTACATAATATTTTATTATATAATATCACAACAGTGAAAAAAAGTAAACAAAAGAATATAAAAGAAAATGATTATCAAATAAGTTGAATTATCATTGCATAAATATTGCAATTGTCAGACAATTTAATGTTCCGCTTTATTGTATTATGCTATAAACTGCTTTATTTTACACAGTTTTTTTGTAATAATTTTAACTTTAAGCGTCAAATTTAATAAAAAACGAATTATTTCGCTTTTTTTGTTGCTTTTCTATAGTAAAAATGTTATGATAGATATAAATAGTTTGTGGGGGAGACACCTAAACTTATTTTTTAAAGGAGGTTCCGCATGGCAGCTAAGAAAAATGGCAGCGCTATCAACAAAATGCTTTTGCATCAGTGCCTGAGCGATATTATAAAGAAAAGCGATGCCGAAATAATAATTCCGGAAACAAAAGAAGAGCTTTTTGATCTTGCTATGGGAGGCAAGGACAAGAAGACAAATGATATTTATTTTGATGTAAACGGCGAAAAAATAAGAGAAGCATATATCACAAAGTGTAAAAACGGTATAGTTATTAACTTTGACGATATCACTCTTAGAAGAAGAGACCCTAATTCAATGGTTATAGCAGACGATCTGCCTACCGATAAGCCTACTCACATGGAGCGCTTCGGCAAGCCCTTCGAGCCTATAAGGCAGGAGACCTTCAAGTGGCTCAGGGAACAGGATTCCCTTGTGATAGTTCCTTTTTACGCAGGCAATATCTCAATGGGTATAGGTTATCCTTGTCTTGCGGTAGTGCCGGGCAACGCAGCGTTTTTTGCTACGGCTCTTGCAGAGCTTCAGGGATTTATTCCCGCAAGCAAGCTTCCCAATTACTTTAAGCCGAAGGCTGTTATATATGTAGCTCCGCCTTTCCGCCATACTCATTACGACGGCAAGCAGATAGTCGTACATAACAGACTTTACGATATGCAGGAAATTTTCAGCTACAATCTTTATTTAGGACCTTCCGCTAAGAAGGGCGTATATTCCATACTTCTTCATATCGGTGAAGAAGAAGGCTGGGTAACTCTCCATGCCTCTACCGTTAAGGTAGTTACACCCTATGAATTGGAGCTTACCATAATGCACGAGGGCGCATCCGGCGGCGGCAAGTCAGAGATGACCGAGCCTATACACAGAGAACCCGATGGCAAGGTGCTCCTTGCTACCAATATAAGAACGGGAGAAGAGACCTATGTAAATATTACGGATACGGTCACTCTTAACCCTATTACAGACGATATGGCTCTTGCCCATCCGACTATACAGGATCACACTAAGCGAAAGCTTGTGGTATGCGATGCTGAATACGGCTGGTTTCTGAGAGTCGATCACATAGATCAATACGGTACAGAGCCCGAGACGGAAAAGGCCTGCTGCCATCCTAAGGAGCCGCTGGTATTCCTTAATATGAATGCAGTGCCGGATTCCACTTGCCTTATTTGGGATCATATCGAGGATTCACCGGGAGTTCCCTGTCCGAATCCCAGGATCATAATGCCGAGAAAGCTTAAGAATAACATTGTCTACGGCACCGCCGAGGTAGATGTAAGAAGCTTTGGTATAAGGACTCCGCCTACAACAAAGGAGCATCCCGATTACGGTATCATAGGTATGTTCCATGTGCTTCCTCCTGCTCTTGCATGGATATGGAGACTCGTGGCGCCAAGAGGCTTTGCCAATCCTTCTATTATAGATTCCGCAGGCAACGCTATGAAGAGCGAAGGCGTTGGCTCATATTGGCCTTTTGCTACAGGCAAGAAGGTAGATCAGGCTAACCTTCTCTTAAAGCAGATAATAGATACGCCAAGTACACGCTATGTCCTTATACCCAACCAGTATATAGGCGCATATAAGGTGGGCTTTGCAGGCGAATGGGTAACAAGAGAATATCTTGCAAGACGTGGCGGCGCCAGATTCAAGCCCGAACAGCTTGAAGCGGCAAGATGCTCACTTCTCGGATATATTCCGAAGTCTGTTAAGATAGACGGTACCCCTATCAATCCCGGCCTTCTTAAAGTAAATCTTCAGGGCCGTGTGGGCAACGATACATATGATATCGGTGCCAAGAAGCTTACCGATTTCTTTAAGGAACAGCTTAAGAAGTTCGATACGGCCGATCTCGATCCGCTGGGAAAGAAGATAATCGAAGCTGTGCTCAATGATGCTACCGTTGAAGACTATTATAATTTAATACCTAAACTTTAATATTTCGTAATTATAATGAAGCTATCACATTAGAGTTTAATGTGGTAGCTTCTTTTTGCGAAAAAAGTACCAAAAACATTTAATGATTTTAGCTTTATTATTTCTACATAATAGACTATTTATTGCTTGTCTTACTTTAAAAAGTAAACAAATTTATTTGTACTTTTTTGCGAAAAAAGTACCAAAAACGTGGGGAGTTCCGATTCTCCCCACACCCCTTAAACGGCTTTTGGGGCACAAAATTATCTTATTTCATACCTTTTGACCCCAAAAGAAGCAGGGCTCCCACTTAGCCACGTTGCGGCTGTGGGAGGTGAGGCTTCACATAAATATTAGCTTTTCAAATTGGAAAGCCTTAAGACTTAAACATATTGTATTATATAGTAATATGATTGATTATTAAATTCCCTTTAGTTTTATTGTAGCTGATGGAGAAAAGAGTCTATATAAATATTGAATTCTTTATTTACAGAAGCCTGCATCAGTCATTTATTTCATCAGTAATCTTTTTGAGAAGTTTCTCCTTCTGCCGACCGCAATCAGCACTTTTGCCTTCGGCAAAAGCCACTCTAGCGAGTGTCCGATAAATCTTTCGGTGCAATAGTGGTCAGGCAGAAGCCATGCTTCTTTTGGGGTCAAAAGCTATGGAATAAGATAATGTCGAGCCCCAAAAGCCGTTCGGAGGGCTGGTCGTATCACTTCGTGATACTGCTCGCCCAAGCACCGGGGTGTGAGAACCATCGGAAGGTTCCCACGTTTTTGGTACTTTTTTCGCAAAAAAGTACATAAAAATTTACTTACTTTTTAAAGTAAGACAGATAAGAAACATAAATAAATTCATTAAAAAAATACAGGCGTGTAATGTACGCCCCTACAAACGAAAGGTTTGATATTTAAATGAAGTCTCACCTCCCACAGCCGCAGCGTGGCTAAGTGGGAGCCCGATTCTTTTGGGGTCAAAAGCTATGGAATAAGATAATTTTGAGCCCCAAAAGCCGTTCGGAGGGTGTGGGAACCATCGGAAGGTTCCCACGTTTTTGGTACTTTTTTCGCAAAAAAGTACATAAAGTTTGCTTACTTTTTAAAGTAAGATAAATAAAGTTTATATAAAAAATATGGAATCTCCAAAGCTAAAAGCACTAAATGTTTTTGGTACTTTTTGAAAAAAGTACATATAATTTTACCCCCTTTTAAGGGAATAAAAAAAATTTAAAAAATGTCGCACTTTGTCGCACTTTTTATGTTAACTTGATATTGTCAGGTGAACATAAAGGTGCATATACGACAATCTGACGTTGGGAGCTCGTATATGAGTTCCCTTTTTTCATGTTAAAATCAAAATAAACGGAAAAGAGGTGATCGGTTGTTTGATTTTCAGTTTCCCTTTTTCCGTACCTCTGAAATAAACGCCATAATTAAAAACGGTGCGGAGGCTATAGGAGAAGAGGATTTTATTTTAAAGGAGATCAATGAATTCAAGTCATCACGGAAAAGGCGTGATATGCTTGTAGGTCAGGATTACTACGGAGGAAAGCATGATATCCTCGAAAGAAAGAGAACTGCCATAGGTCCGGGCGGAAAGCAAGTGGAGATAGATAACCTGCCCAATAACCGCATTGTGGACAATCAGTATAAAAAGCTTGTTACGCAAAAGGTAAATTATATTTTGGGAAAACCCCTTACCTTTCACGGAGAGAACAAGAAATATATAAATGAAATAAAGGGTGTACTTGGCAGAGATTTTTTAAAGGTAATGAGAAATATATGCGAGGACAGTCTTAACTGCGGAATAGGCTGGCTTTATATTTATTATGACGATACGGGCAAATTGAGATTCAGAAGATTTCGCCCTTGGGAAATAATACCCGGCTGGGCTGACGAGGATCACAGGGAACTGGACTATGTCATAAGAGTGTATGAAAGAATAGAGTACAAGGGCAGAAAAAGAGAGATACAGCAATGTGCCGAGGTCTTCGACAAGGTGTTTATAAGAAGATACATTATTGACAAGGGCAGACTTTTGCCTGACGGAAATAACTGGAAAACCTCTTATTTCTACACGGAAGATGCTCAGGCAAGCTTCGGCAGGATACCTGTTGTTCCATTTAAGTACAATGATAAGGAGGCTCCCCTTATACAGGCTGTCAAAAGTCTTCAAGACGGGCTCAACCTTATTGTGAGCAACTTTCTCAACGCCATGGAGGAAGACCCCAGAAATACTATTCTTGTGCTTAAGAACTACGATGGCGAGAATCTTGGGGAGTTCAGAAAAAATCTTGCAAGCTACGGCGCTGTAAAGGTAAGGACCATAGACGGTGCTCAGGGCGGTGTGGATACCCTCAGCGTAAATGTTAATGCGGAAAACTATAAAGCGCTTATCGAAATATTCAAAAAGGGCATTATGGAAAACGGCATGGGTTATGACGCTAAGGATGACAGACTGCACGGCGAGCCCAATCAGATGAATATACAAAGTATGTATTCGGATATAGATATCGATGCCAATGGTATAGAAACGGAATACCGCTATGCCTTTGAAGAAATACTGGAATTTATAAAAATACATCTGAACAATATTGGGGCAGGCAATTTCGAGAATGAGGATGTCAATATTATATTCAACAGAGACATACTTATAAACGAAAGCGAAGCTATAGACAATTGTATAAAGTCTTTGGGCATACTGAGCAAGGAAACTATTGTGGCTCAGCATCCTTGGACAGATGATGTGGATGCGGAGATGAAGAGACTGAGCAGTGAAAATAGATCGGATAAAACCGACAGGGATATTGAAAAGAGTGATAAGTAATGAGAAAATTTCTTGAAAAGCTTGGGCTTGATGCGGATGTTATAGATGCAATAGACAAGGAGAGCGGTACAAGGCTGGGAGAGGCTGAAGGCAAAATCGCCTCTCTTACCTCGGAGCTGGAGAAAATGAGGACAGAATGCAGAGAGCTTGAGCAAAAGCATATCGAGGAGATAAATAATATCAACAAAAACAATGCTGTTGACAATGCGCTTGCAAAGGCGGGAGCCAAGACGCTGAAGGCCGTGAAGGCACTTATCGACACGGACAAGATAGTAATTGATGAAAATGGTGATATAAAGGGTCTGGATGAACAGATAAGAGCCTTGCAAACCGGCGAGGATACCGGCTATCTTTTTAATAAGAACAATGGCTTTAAAGGCGTTCTTGTAGGAAACAGCAGCGATGAAAATATAAGTGTGGAGGATATGAATTACACACAGCTGTGTGCATACTTTGAGGGAAGGTAACGGACTGTTTTGATATAAAAGCCGTTGTGTGCGGTATGTGTTTGGCTGCACGGCCAAGCACGCCTGCATGCAAGGGCACAGATCAAAAGATACGTTTCACTTATCTCATACAAACAAAAAGATACTTAAGGAGTGATTTACAAATGGCTAAATTTGAAAGCAAAAGCTTTAATCCACAGGCCTTTGGCGCTTACGTGGAGAGGATACCTCAGCTAAAGAAGAATGAATTGATAAAGAGCAAGGCTTTAAGAGGAAACGCCGAGATAAAGAATGCCTTTAGCTCACAGACGGGTACTGCCTATGCAATATTGCCTATGTACGGTCTGCTTGACGGCGATGTGCTCAACTACGATGGTCAGACAGACATTATTGCCACGGATACGACAACATATGAAAGAGGCGTTGTTGTAGTCGGCCGTGCAAAGGCTTGGATAGAAACGGACTTTGCGGAGGATATCACCGCAGGGGCAGGCTTTATGGACAGCGTGGCGCAGCAGGTGGCGGAATACTTTGACGAAGTGGATCAGAATACTCTTCTTGCCATACTGGAGGGTATCTATTCTATGACAGGCAAGGAAAACAAGGAGTTTGTGGATGAACACACCTATGACATTACCAAGGAGGGCGACGGCATCGTTGAGCCTGCCACTCTCAACAAGGCTATACAAAAGGCAGGCGGCGACAACAAGAACAAGTTCACACTTGCCATTATGCATTCCGAGGTCGCTACAAATCTGGAAAATCTGAATCTTTTGGCTTATCTTAAGCAGACTGACGCCATGGGTATACAAAGAGATCTTACCCTTGCAACATGGAACGGCAGAAGCGTAATTATTGACGATAGTATGCCTGTAACGGAGGGTGACGACGGCAAGAGCATATACACTACATACGTATTGGGTCAGGGCGCTTTTGACTATGAGAACATAGGCGCCAAGGTGCCTTATGAAATGGGCAGAAATCCGGCTGTAAAGGGCGGACAGGATACATTGTATGTAAGACAGAGAAAATGCTTTGCACCCTTTGGCATAAGCTATTTGAAGAAGGATCAGCAAACGCTTTCACCTACCGATGAGGAGCTTAAAAACGGCGAAAACTGGTGCCTTGTAAACGACGGCAGCGAAGAGCCCAAGTATATCGATCACAGATCCATACCTATTGCAAGGATAATAAGCAAGGGCAGATTATGATAAGAAAAGACGATGTTGTTTTAAGGCTTAATACTTTGGGCTACGATCCCGATGACGGCGATGAGCTTACGCTGGAGATGAGCATGAGAGGCACGGAGGAGTATATTAAAAATTACTGCAATATAAATAAGATACCTCACAGGCTCTACAGCACTGCCGTGGATATGTGCTGCGGCACTTTCCTGAAAACCAAGTACAGCATCGGTGCTCTTGAGGACTATGATATAAAGGGCGCTCTTGTCAATGTGACGGAAGGCGACGTAAGCGTGAGCTACGGCAAGGGCCTAAGCGGAGATGAGCTTTTCAATATGCTTATTGACAAGCTTACGGACAAGGAGGGGCTTTTGGTATGCTGTCGAAAACTGAGCTGGTAAATGTGAAAAACGCAGTGGAAAGGTTTTATAACTGTACCTGCAGCGTATATGAAAAAGAGGAATACAAAGATGAGGCAGGCATTACCAAGCACAGAGAGATACTTGTGCTGGAGGATATACCGTGCAGGCTGTCTTATTCAACAGGTATGCTTTTCAACAAGCTCAATTCCGGAAAAGCGGATGTAGACGCCGTAAGGAGCAAGCAGTATACAAAGATATTTACATCGCCGAATGTGCTCATAAGACCCGGAAGCAAGATAGAAGTGACTAATGAAAAGGGTCGGCACATATATTTTCACAGCGGTGAGAGAGCAGAGTATTTGAGCCACAATGAAGTTGTTGTTGAAAATTTCAAGGGGTGGAGCTAGTGATAAAGGATATTATAAACGGCGTTGCAAGGAAGCTTGCGGCGGAATTCAAGGACATAAAGATATACAGCGAAAAGGTGGAGCAGGGCTTTACAAGCCCTTGCTTTGCCATAAACTGCGAAAGAATTGACAAGCATCTTTACAGAGGCAGACGTTACAGAACGGACAATGTTATAGATATACATTACTACTCCGATACAAGAGAGGATACAGACGATGTTATGTCAAGACTCTTTAAATGCCTGGAGTATATAAATATTCCGGGAAGCGTTCTCAGAGGAGAGAATATGAAAATGGAAGTGAAAGAGGATCACTGCAGCTTTAAGGTAAGCTATGGATGCTTCTATTTTGTTGAGGATAAATATGAAAGTGATATGATGGGCGAGCTCGGCTTAAAGAGCAAGCTTAAGTAAGGAGGATAACATGGAAGATACCAGATACGGTAAAAACGTAATTATTAAGGCAGATACATATGCCGAATACAGAGATATATTAAATGTCATTTTGGATGAAGATACAGAATATACACTTGATGAGGTGGATGTTATACTGTGCGGATTCCTGGAAGGAGAGGTGAAGTAATATGGCTTTAGGCGGAGGTTTTTTTACAAGCGAGAATAAGGTGCTGCCGGGTGCTTATATCAATTTTGTGTCTACAAAAAATATTGTGAACACCTTTGGCGAAAGAGGCGTAGGCGTTATCGGAATGGAGCTTGACTGGTTTCCCGAAAATACAGTTGTGGAGCTTACAAAAGAAAAGCTTATGAACGAATGCTTTGATATATTCGGATACAGCTATACCGATGACGCCCTTATGGGTATAAGGGATTTCTTTAAAAACGGAAGCAAGCTGTATCTTTACAAGCTCAACGGCACGAATTGCAAGGCTGCTTCCTGCAAATACTGTACCGCTTTGTACAATGGCAAGAGAGGCAACGATATAAAAATCAAGATAGAAAATGACTTAAACGGCAAAAAGCTTGTAAGCACATATTTGGAAAATACGCTTGTGGATTCTCAAAGCGTTTCTTCCGCTTCCGAGCTTGCGGACAACCGTTTTGTGACATGGAATAGGGAAGAGACTCTTGAAAACACTGCGGGCTTAAGTCTTACAGGCGGCTATAACGGATCTATGCTGGGCAACAATATAAATAATTTTCTGAAAAGCGTAGAAGACTATTATTTCAACGCCATTACCATTATTTCCGATAATGAAGAGGTAGCAGATATACTTAATGAATTCACAAAAAGAATGAGAGAAGAGGTAGGAAAAAAGTTCCAGTGCATAGTATTTGACAATGTCAAAAATTATGAGGGATGCATAAGCACTACGACATGGATAAAAAAAGGCGACAGTACTACCTGCGATATTCTCTTTTGGATTACGGGAGCGGTAGCAGGATGCCCTGTGAACAAGTCTCTTACAAATAAGGTTTACGATGGCGAGATGACCATAGAATACATCAGTCGTTCACAGTCTGTGTATGAAAACAGTATAAAAAACGGCGTGTTCACGTTCCATAGGGTCGGCAATGAATGGAGAGTGCTTTTGGATATAAACACTCTTAAAGATACTACCGAGGAAAAGAACGAGTTCTTCAAGGACAATCAGACCATAAGGGTCATAGATCAAATAGCCGAAGACATCGCCTCTATATTTTGCAATTATTATCTTGGCAAGGTGCCCAATGATCTTGCGGGAAGAAATTCCCTTTGGAGCGATATTGTAAAGCATCATGAAAAGCTTAGGGATATGAGGGCCATAGAGGACTTTAATGAGGAAGACATTATTGTGGAAAAGGGCGAGAACAAGAGAAGCGTTGTGGTATATGACTGCATTACGCCCGTAAACGCTATGGCTCAGCTTTATATGAAAGTCACTGTGGAATAGGAGGTATTGTTATGAGTGCAACTATTATGAATGCAAAAGACACACTGAGCGCTAAGCTTGCAGAGTGCTATGTGACCGTGAACGGCAACAGATATAATTTTATGCAGGCAATAAATATGGAAGCCGTTATGGAAAAAAGCAAGGTGCAGGTGCCTATACTTGGCAAGACCGCAAGAGGCAACAAGGCAACGGGCTGGTCGGGAAAAGGCAAGGCTAAGTTCCATTACAATACAAGCGTTTTCAGACGTCTTTTAAAGGAATACAAAAATTCGGGCGAGGATATTTACTTTGAAATACAAGTAGTAAACGAGGACCCCACCGCATCTGTGGGCAGACAGAGCATAGTGCTTTTGGACTGTAATCTTGACGGCGGCGTTATAGCCAAGTTTGATGCAGACGGCTCATATCTTGATGAGGAAATGGAGTTCACATTTGAGGATTTCAAGATTGTTGAGGAATTTAAGAATATCGAAGGTATGCTTTAGGAGGCGGTTCCATGATACCCTTAAGAGAGGAGATCGATATTACCTCGCAAAATGAAAAGCCATGGGAAACATACTGTATGGAGGATAATATCATTCAGGGGCGCATCGATAATAAGGATGCCATAGAGCAGGCCATATACAAAATACTTATGACCGAGAGATACGACCATATAATATACGACAGGAATTACGGTATAGAACTCAAGGATCTTATAGGAAAGGACAGACACTATGTCTGTGCTGTGCTGAAGGGGCGTGTTGAAGACGCCCTTTCATATGACAGCAGGATAAAGGGCATAAGAGATTGGTCTTTGGAAATGAGAAAAGACAGCATCACCGCCTGCTTTACCGTAGATACGCAAAGAGGCAGCATTGCCGTTTCCCGTGAATTTGAGATATAGGAGATGTTAATATGTTTGAAGATATGACATATGAAAATATACTTAAAAGAGTGCTGGAGACTGTCAGCTCCAATGTGGACAAAAGGCAGGGCTCCGTTATATATGATGCGGTGGCTCCCGCCTGTGCCGAACTGGCGCAGATGTACATTGCTCTTGACAATGCTGTGGATTCCGCCTTTGCCGACACCGCTCCCAGGGAATATCTTATACTCAGGGCAAGGGAAAGGGGCATAGAACCATACCCTGCCACATATTCCCTGTGCAAGGGCATATTCAACACGGATATACCCATAGGCACAACGTTCAGCATTGACAAGGTGAATTTTACTGCGGAGAAGAAAACAGGGGATTATGAATATGAAATGAGATGCGATACTGCCGGAGAGGAAGGCAATACTCATTTGGGAAAGCTGATAGCGGTAGATTATATAGACGGCCTGGAAACGGCTATGCTCACCGAGGTGCTCGTGCCCGGAAACGATGAAGAGGACACGGAGGCGTTCAGAAAAAGATATTTTGAGAACATAAGAGCAGAAGCCTTTAACGGAAACAAGGCGGACTACATAAGGTGGGCAAAGACCGTAGAAGGCGTAGGCCAGGCAAAGGTGGAAAGAGCCTATAACGGCGGCGGGAACGTAAGGCTCATAATAGCCGACAAGAACAATGAACCTGCTTCGTTATTACTGCTTAACAGCATAAAGGAAATGCTGGATCCCAGGGCTATGGAAGGACTGGGAGCGGGAGTGGCGCCGATAGGCCATCGTGTGAAGGTAGAGTCTGCCGTGAGATATCCCGTAAACGTAAGCGTGAAGCTCACGCTGAAAAGCGGCTATGTGGCCTCGGGAGTAAAGCCTTCCGTTCAGAAAAAGATCGAGGAATATTTCAAGGAAATAAATAAAAGCTGGGAACAAGGGGATATATCCATATATTCCGCTCAGATACTTGTAAGGCTTATAGATATTTCCGGCATAGACAATATCACCTCCGTTAAAATAAACGGCGGCGATTATGTAAAGATAAGCGGCAGCAGCATTGCCGCCTTGGGCACACTGGAGGTGAGCTGATGGATATTATAGGATATCTCCCGGATTATATGAGACAATACAGGGAAATAAAGGAGATAAACAATGCCGAAACTCCCGAATTCAAAACGGTATCGAATGAGATCACGGCTATGCCCTATGAGTTTTTTGTCGATACTGCCAAAGAAAGAGGCTTGGAAAGGTTTGAAAAGATACTGGGCATAACACCGTCTGAGGATGAAAGCCTTGACTACAGGAGATTCAGGATAAAGACAAGGCTTTCGGGCGTGAGGCAAAGCGTTGGGGATATACTTGCGTCCATTATGCCGAACGGCGGATGGAGCGTGGAATATGATGAGCAGAACTTTAGGCTGAAGGTGGGATTGAGCCTAATAAACAAAAACTACCTTTCTGAGGCGGAACGTATGCTGGATAAGCTGCTGCCTGCCAATATAGAAATGGAATGCGCCCTGCTGCATTCCACCCACGGTGCTCTTTCAAGATTCAAGCATTCTCAGTTAAAGGCGTATAAACACAGCAGGTTGATATATTCTATTTGATTTAAAGGATGTGATTTTTTATGAATAACAATTATGGCTTGGTATATCCGTCACAGGACAGCTATTACAACGTGGATGTTTTCAACAGCAATTTCAGCAAGTTGGCAGACGGTATAGACATAGTAAAGTCGGCAGGCTCAAAGAGCCAGATCATAGTGGCTGCATATAACAGCAAAAATCCCCTTAAGGGTTATTCCGATCTGGTATGCTCCGCAGGGGATTGCTCCGATGTGTTCGCACAGGCTCTTGAGAAGGCCGAGGAAGGAGGAGAGATACTTCTTCTTGACGGAGATTTTTACCTTAAAAAGACATTTGAAATAAACAGATCCGTTACAATAAAAGGCTTGGGGAAAAAGGTCACGAGAATAAATAAGCATATAGATATGCCCGTTACCGAAAGAGCCATTATACATATGTCGGCTACAGATATTTCTCTTTACGATCTGGGTATTTACAATAACGAGGATGAGACCGGCGTGCATTGTGTGACTGTGCTCAGGCCGGGGCAGACTATAGATAATTGCTATTTTATAATGGGAAGCTCACAGGGAAGCGGCCTGTCTCAGATTTATCTGAGCAACAAGGGCGGATATGTGAGGATAAGCAACTGTATATTTGAAAAATACAACGACTTGCAATACAGCATATATATCGACAACGTATGGTACGGGGCAATATATGGCAACTGCTGTATAAATGCGGACAACAACGAAAGTATGCCGCTTAAGATAAATCTTTACAGCGACAAGAGCCGCCAAGGCATAGGCTTTGGCGCTCAAAATGCGGCAGTGTATCTTAACGGTATTTTGAAGGAGGGCTGAAAATGAATGATCTCAGTGTTTTTTTAAAGGAAAACAAGGTAAAAAGGGAGCACGTTTTTTACTGCGCAAGCGAGGATCTGAGAGACAGTGAAGGAAACGCTGCAAAGTGGGAGATAAAGCCTGTCACCACAAATGAGGAAGAAGCCATAAGAGAAGAGTGTATGACTTTTGACGATGGAAAATACAGGCTGAATGTAAACAAGTATATTGAAAAAATGGTGACGGAGGCAGTTGTATTTCCCGATCTCTATGATGCCAAGCTTCAGGACAGCTATGGCGTAAAGACTCCCGAAGCTCTTCTTAAGGAAATACTGGACAAGCCGGGCGATTACAGCAGGCTTGCCAAATTTGTGCAGGAGCTTAACGGCTTCAAAAGCCTCAGAGAGGATATAGAAGAAGCAAAAAATTAATAAGAGAGGGCGGCTGTGAAGCCGATCTGGCATACTATTGCTTTCATAAGTTTGGCTGGCTGCCCTCTCGCATAGCTGAAATGGACAAAAGAGAAAAGGCGTTTGTTATAGCCTGTGTTGAAATGGAGGGAGAAAAGCTATAAAGACCAAGGAGATCTCACTGAGAGATGCGGTGGGAAAAGGCTATGACGAATATTGGCATTTTAAGGGCAGATATAGGGTGTGCAAGGGTTCAAGAGCCAGCAAGAAAAGCAAGACCACTGCCCTTAATTTGATATTTCGCATAGTCAAGTATCCCATGGCCAATATTCTTGTGGTGAGGAAGGTGTATTCCACTCTTAAGGATAGCTGCTATACAGAGCTTTGCTGGGCCATACGCCGGCTGGGGCTTGAGGAAAATTTTGAATGTAAGCTCAGTCCTCTTGAGATAACGTATCTGCCTACGGGGCAGAAAATATATTTCAGAGGACTTGACGATCCCATTAAGATCACCTCGATCACCGTAGGCGTAGGCTGCCTTTGCTGGCTGTGGATAGAAGAGGCCTATGAGATAAGCGATGAAAATGATTTTAATATGCTGGATGAGAGCATAAGAGGCGTTGTGCCTCAAGGACTTTTTAAACAGATAACGCTTACCCTTAATCCGTGGAATGAAAGGCACTGGATAAAGAAAAGATTTTTTGACAGGGAAAGCTCGGACATAATGGCAATGACCACCAATTATATGTGCAATGAATGGCTTGACGATGCGGACAGGCGTGTGTTTGAGGATATGAAAAGGAACAATCCCAGGCGATATCAAGTGGCGGGATTGGGCAACTGGGGAATAACGGAAGGTCTTGTGTATGAGAACTGGAGAGAATGCGACTTTGATATAAACAAGCTTAAAAAAAATGGGGAGCTTAAGGCGGTGTTCGGGCTGGACTTTGGCTATACCAATGATGAGACCGCTCTGTTTTGCGGCTTGGCCGATATAAATAATAAAAAGCTCTATGTGTTTGACGAAATATACAAAAAGGCTATGAGCAACGAGGATATATATGAAGAGATTGTTAAAAAAGGCTATCACAAAGAAAGGATAAGGGCCGACTGCTCGGAACCCAAAAGCATAGACAGGCTGAGAGAACTGGGTATCCCCAATATTCGAGGCGCAAGAAAAGGACGAGACAGCGTCAACAACGGCATAGATTTTCTTCAGGATTATGAAATATTGATACTTAGCCGCTGCGTCGGTTTCCTTAACGAAATAAGCAACTATAGCTGGGATGTGGACAAGTTCGGAAAAAGAATAAATGTGCCCTGCGATGAGTTTAATCATCTTATGGATGCTATGCGTTATGCTATGGAGGAGATAATTGCAGGGGAAAGTTTCAGTTTTAGATGAGTTTTGGTTTTGCTGCTTTAAAAAGCAGTGCAAACTTTTTATTTGACTTATTCTTGTTTGTCTTACTTTAAAAAGTATGCAAACTTATATGTACTTTTTTGCGAAAAAAGTACCAAAAACGTTCAGCACTTTCGGCTTCGCCGAAAGCCGGCCTTTGGCCGTCGGATAAGTCTTTCCGTGCAATGGGGAGTTCCGATTCTCCCCACACCCCGGTGCTTGGGCGAGCAGTATCACGAAGTGATACGACCAGCCCCTTAAACGGCTTTTGGGGCTCAGAAATTTTCTTATTCCATACCTTTTGACCCCAAAAGAGTCTCAACCTCGCCTTTTGCCACGCTGCGGCGGCGAGGTTCTAACCGCTGAAATTTAGTAGGTTAGAACATTTATTTAAATTTTTTATTTGTCTTACTTTCTAAAGTAAGACGAATAAAAGTTATAAGCTTGAAATCAGTTGTATTATTATATGATACAATTTATCCAAGTCTTAAATCTTTCCGATTTAATAAGCTAATATTTATGCGAAGCTCACCTCCCACAGCCGCAACGCAGCTAAGAGAGGTCTAAAAATTAGTTGTAATATGTCCAAGCCTTAAATCTTTCCAATTTGAAAAGCCAATATTTATGTGAAGCCTCACCTCCCACAGCCGCAACGCAGCTAAGAGAGGTCTAAAAATTAGTTGTAATATGTCCAAGCCTTAAATCTTTCCAATTTGAAAAGCCAATATTTATGTGAAGTCTCACCTCCCACAGCCGCAACGTGGCTAAGTGGGAGCCCGATTCTTTTGGGGTCGAAAGCTACAAAAATAGATTACCTTTGTACCCCAAAAGCCGTTCGGAGGGGGTGGGAACCATCGGAAGGTTCCCACGTTTTTGGTACTTTTTTCGAAAAAAGTACATAAAATTTGCTTACTTTTTAAAGTAAGATAAATAAAAATTCATATTATAAACAACAAACAATGCTGAATGTTTTTTGTTACTTTTTAAAAAAGTAAATAAGAATATAAGAAAGGAGCAAACAATGACAGAATTATGGATAGAAGGCGCAAAAGGCATATTTATGCCTGTGCTGAGCAATGAGATAACGCTATACACAGAAAAATGGGGAGCAGGAGTGCTCAAATTTACTGCTGTGAAAGAAGGTAGTATAGATTACAAGGAAGGCGACAGGGTGTGGCTCACATCAGGCGGCAGAAATATGTTCATGGGTTATGTCTTCAGCAAAACAAGGAACAAGAAAGGGCTTATTTCCACTGTGTGTTACGATCAGCTCAGATACTTGAGAAATAAGGACACCTACACATACACATACAAAAGAGCTTCCGATATAGTAAATATGATATGTGATGACTACGGCCTTAAAAAAGGCACTATTGAAAACACGGGTTATGTTATACCTATGAGGGTAGAAGACAATTCCACTCTTTTTGACATCATATACTCTGCCCTTAGCCTCACAAAGGCATACACGGGCAAGAGCTTTGTGCTGTATGATGATTTCGGAAGCATAAACTTAAGGAAAAGCAGTTCAATGGTAACGAATCTTGTTGTCAACGACAGAGATTCTATTGACTTTAATTATGATACCACTATCGACAAGGGAGTTTACAACTCCATAAAGCTCATACATAAGAAGGATACGAAATACACTCACACTCTTAATGTATACACGGCAAAGGATACCGGATCGATAAGAGACTGGGGAGTGCTCCAATACTATGCCCATATAGATGAAGGAACAGACGGAAACGCCATGGCTAAAGGTTTGCTTAATATGTATAAGACAAAGAACAGAAGTCTTGTTATCAAGACGGCAGGCAATCTTTATATAAGGGCAGGCTCTTTTGTATGGGTGGATCTTGATATAGGAGATTTTAAGGTAAATGAGCTTATGGAGGTCAAGACCTGCAAGCACATATTTGCGGACAATAATCATATCATGGAGATAGAAGTGATGGGAGGTATATTAAATGAATGACATAAGCGATATCATAAAGCTCCTTGCAAAAGAAGCGATAGAAGGAGATAAGCCTGTGTCCGTGGTGACGGGAAAGGTGACCGATCCCAAAAGGCTGACTATAGAAACAGAACAGAAGCTGCAGCTCACCGAGGATTTCATCATTATGACGACGAGATTTTACGGTGCAAGCTATGAGCAGGATGAAAGGCTGCTTCTTTTAAGATGTGACGGGGGTCAAAGATATGTTATATTGGACAGGCTGCCTAAGATAGAGGAAGGCGAAAAATAGTTGTTTTCATTATGAAAATGACAAAATGGCATAAGTTTCTTCCTATTTATATATAAAATTTTACAAGTAGGTTTTTTGCCTGTGCCGATGTTTTGTATTTGTTACGCAGGCCACATCAAATATTACAGACGATGTAACAAATGACGGATCATATGACAGCGCCGAAGCGAATATGGCATATGCTTTGGAAGATATGTGATAGGGCGGCGGGGTATCGTATAAGCAGAGGATATAACAGGCTATTATGGAAAGGCATAGGCAAAAAACCGTTATATTTTGCAGTAATATTCGCAGTTTGTTACTAAAATATCGAAAATATTACACCTACTTTACAGTTGCCCAAAACCCCTTGATTTATTTTTTAAAAGGTGATATATTATGTTCAAGCAAAGCACATAGCGGGTCATATCCGATGACAGATCAAATGTTACAGTAATATTACATTTGGCTTTTGAGGTTGACTTGTTTTGAGTGTAATGCTATAATACTTTTGTAAAAGAGGTAAATTATGCTAACCTCTACACATTTATTTTTCATAAGGAGGAAAAAACAATGAAAAGAAAAATTGCTTTATTGTTAGCAGCTGCTTTAACAGTTAGTATGCTTCCAATGAATGCCTTTGCTTCTTCTTCAAACAGCGTTAAGTCAGGCGTTACTGTAAGAACGGATTCTTTCCCTACAACAGTTTCTTACACTGAAGACAACGAAAAAATAACAGAAGAAGTTAATCAGGTATTATCAAAAGGCGAGCCTGTTACACTCGATATCAGACCTAATGATGAGATCACTACTCAGGACTCTATCATAATCAATATCGAGAACGGTGAGTTCAACAAGGGCTTAGTTGAGAGTGCTGACTACGCTTGGAGAGCTGAGAATGACTCTAGCGTTGGTTGGGATAAGATCATGGAAAATGATGCTTTAAATCAGCCATATGACTCTCTTTTAGCTGGTAAGCTCAAGACTTATGTTAAGGATGCAAAGTCATCTGAATTACCATACTTACTTAAGTACATCGATGACAGCAGCATCGAAGTAAGATTATGTCCTGTAAGAGAAGCTGATATCCAGAACAGCAATGCTATAGCTTACAACACACCTAGATTCTCTATCAAGCTTCCTATCGATGTATCAGATAGTAGCGAAGGTGCTATAGTTGTTACTGTTGACGCTAACGGCGCTATGGTTACTGAGAACAGCTACACTGTAGCTACAGTAATCGATGATGACGGTTCTACAACAGCTTCTGTTGCTAATTCTAATATCCGTGTTACATCTGGCGACAGCTATACTGTTAAGACTTTAACTGTTAAGGAAGATGTTACAGGTACATTTAAGAAGGACGAAGAGATCAAGTTAAGAGTTAACGGTAACTACACTATCACTGATATCGGTACTGTAGCTCCTGGCGTAAACTCTGACGGTATCTTCACAGAGATAACAAAGGAAACTGCAGGTGTATTCGAACTTAGCGATAATAAGAGAGAAATCACCTTCCATATTCCTGCTAACTTTAATACAATGAATACTGATAAGCTTCGTGCTATCAACTTCAACAACATCACTGTTGAGGCTGACGACGAAGATAAGTATGGCGATATCGAGTTCACCGTTTCCGGTGGCGACGGTATCACAAGAGAAATCGTTAAGGTCGGCGAAAGAGCAGACTACGGTTTTGCTTTAACTGCACTTGAGGATGTTCCTACTATCTTTGCTGGTAGATCATTCCTTAGAAATGATGACTTAGACGAAGATGATTTTGCAACAGCAGAATTCGAATTCGCTGAGACTTCTCCTGACACTTGGTTAACAAGCAGAAAGCTTGAATTCACAGTTCCTGATGGCGTTAAGATCGTTGGTTATGAGTTAACCGGTTCTAAGTACGTAACAGATAAGGATCCATTCTACAAGGGTTCAATCGTTGACGAAGGTACTACTTTAAGATTTGCTTCTATCGGCAACGCTTTAAACGATAAGGAATGTTCATACATTGACCTTCAGTTATACATCAGTGCTTCAGCTGATTTCTCAGGTGATGTAACTGTAGCTGTTTCAGGCGCAGGCTTAGACAAGGATCAGATATCACCTTTAACTGTAGCTAAGGTTGTTACTCCTATAACTGTTGAGGCTGCTTCAACAACTGCTAACTTAGGTTACAAGGCTGTTGAGACTGCTGACGTAGTTATCAAGGAAGCTTATGCAGGCGCTCTTCTTGAAGACGAGAAGGTTGAGATCAAGTTAGATGACACTTATTCAGATGATATAGCATTTGATGATTCTGACATCGACTACGCTGTTGACGGTGAAGTTGAGGTTAAGACATTCAAGGTAACTAATGACTCTGACAGCAGCAGAATCGAATTCACTGTTGACGGTGCTTCTTACAACAATCCTGCAACTATAACTGTATCAGGTATCAAGGTTGGTACTACAAGATCTATACCTTATGGTAGCTACAGCTTACTCGTTTCAGGCGAAGCAGTTGTAAACAACTATGAGGAAGATGCTGATCAGGATTCTACTATCACAGACGTTACTTCTGACAAGTTCTCTGCTATGGAGACAGGTGTTAAGGAGAGCAGCAGTGATTACCACAACATAGATGCATTCGAGGTAGAAGGTTTCGAGTTCAAGGATTACTTAACAATCAAGACTGAGACTGGTACTCTTGATGGCAAGGTTGAGGTTACTATCGGTTCTAACACTATCAAGATGGATGGTAAGGACGTAGCTATGGATACAGCAGCTTATATCCAGACTGCTTCTAACTCTACTATGGTTCCGTTAAGATTCGTTGCATTAGCAATCGGTGTTGATCAGAGTGCTGTTGAAGACGCTGACAATACTAGCAAGATCACTTGGGATGCTGTAAACAAGGTTGCTACTATCCTTTACGCAGCAGGTAACGGCCAGAAGATAATCCAGTTCCAGGCTAACAGCCCTGTAATGGTTATCGATGGTACAGCTATCACTATGGAGAATGGTGTTAAGGCTGAGATCGTTGATGGCAGAATGTTCGTACCTTTCAGAGCTCTTGGTACTGCACTTGGTGTTCCTGTATCTTGGGATGCTGAAACTAGAACAGCTATCTACAACTAATCTTTAAGCTAAATATTAATTAGTTAAGATATAAAGGAAGAGCCCATATGGGCTCTTCTTTTTTTGGCTCTTTGTCAATAGTTGGGGTAACACCAAATATTTCTCCAAGGGATATGCAAAAATTCTAAAATACCGGGTATGTAAAAACTTTACCTTGCAATTCTTCCTTAACAGTAGTATCATAATAGATAACCGTGAAAGGAGGGTGTACCATGAGCCTTAAAAACGCTATTGCTCATTTCAAAACGATAACAAAGCACAGACACAAGGTAATGCTCCATTGCTTCAAGGCGGGGATACCTCTTCAAGGCCTTCTTCACGATCTGTCCAAATACAGCTGCACTGAGTTTTCTGAGGGTGCAAAGTATTATCAGGGCACAAGAAGCCCAAATGACAGGTGCAGAGAAGTAAATGGATATTCAAAAGCGTGGATGCATCACAAGGGCAGAAACAAGCATCATTTTGAATACTGGACAGATTACAGCAACACGACTCATATGATGGAGCCTGTTGAAATGCCGCTTAAATACGTTATAGAAATGTTTTGCGACAGAGTTGCCGCAAGCAAGATATACGGCAAAGACAAGTACAACGATTCTTTTGCGCTTGATTATTACAACAGCAGAAAGGATTTCAGGAGGGTGCATCCCAATACTGCCGCTCTTATAGAGAAGCTCCTTGTAATGCTTTCAGAAAAAGGCGAAAAAGAGACATTCCGATATATAAGACAACTCAGAAAGGGGAAGGTATGATGCCGAGCGATCCAATGATCCTTTTAAGCTTTGTAAACACTCAGCTGAGAGATAATTACGCCAGCCTTGAAGATCTGTGCCAAAGATACAACGCATCCCCAAGCGATATATGCAGCAAGCTTGCAAGCGTGGATTACAGATATGATGCGGATATGAACCGATTTGTATAGCCGTGAAAAAAATTTAAATTTGTTGAAAATATTGAAAAAAATATATTGACAAGGCGTATATTATATGATAAAATTAATTTTGCTGTTGACGATGGAAACATCGTTGATCAACAGATAAAATGGACATTGAAAACTGAATAACTTGAAAGAAAACAATACTCAAACCCAAAAAATTCTTTTGAATTGACTCCACAAGAGTAAATTAAGGAAGAAGTTGGACACAACTATAAAAATGCAAAAAAAGCTAGTGAGTAAATCACTGAGCGCAAACTTTAAATGAGAGTTTGATCCTGGCTCAGGATGAACGCTGGCGGCGTGCCTAACACATGCAAGTCGAGCGATGAAACCGGATTGATCCCTTCGGGGTGATTGAAGGCGGATTAGCGGCGGACGGGTGAGTAACGTGTGGGCAACCTGCCCTATACTAAGGGATAGCTCCGGGAAACTGGTGGTAATACCTTATAAGCTCCCGACACGACATCGTGATGAGAGAAAAGATTTATCGGTATAGGAGGGGCCCGCATCTGATTAGATAGTTGGTGGGGTAACGGCCTACCAAGTCGACGATCAGTAGCCGACCTGAGAGGGTGATCGGCCACATTGGAACTGAGACACGGTCCAGACTCCTACGGGAGGCAGCAGTGGGGAATATTGCACAATGGGGGAAACCCTGATGCAGCAACGCCGCGTGAAGGAAGAAGTATTTCGGTATGTAAACTTCTATCAACAGGGAAGAAAGAAATGACGGTACCTGGCTAAGAAGAACCGGCTAAATACGTGCCAGCAGCCGCGGTAATACGTATGGTTCAAGCGTTATCCGGATTTACTGGGTGTAAAGGGTGAGTAGGCGGTTATGCAAGTCACATGTGAAATGTCGGGGCTCAACTCCGGCCTGCATGAGAAACTGTATAACTAGAGTGCAGGAGAGGCAAGCGGAATTCCCAGTGTAGCGGTGAAATGCGTAGATATTGGGAAGAACACCGGTGGCGAAGGCGGCTTGCTGGACTGTAACTGACGCTGAGTCACGAAAGCGTGGGGAGCAAACAGGATTAGATACCCTGGTAGTCCACGCCGTAAACGATGAGTGCTAGGTGTTGGCAGGGAACTGTCGGTGCCGCAGCAAACGCAATAAGCACTCCACCTGGGGAGTACGACCGCAAGGTTGAAACTCAAAGGAATTGACGGGGACCCGCACAAGCGGTGGAGCATGTGGTTTAATTCGAAGCAACGCGAAGAACCTTACCTAAGCTTGACATCTCCTTGACAGACTATGTAAAGTAGTTTCCCTTCGGGGCAAGGAAGACAGGTGGTGCATGGTTGTCGTCAGCTCGTGTCGTGAGATGTTGGGTTAAGTCCCGCAACGAGCGCAACCCTTATCGCTAGTAGCCATCATTAAGTTGGGCACTCTAGTGAGACTGCCGTGGATAACACGGAGGAAGGTGGGGATGACGTCAAATCATCATGCCCCTTATGTTTAGGGCTACACACGTGCTACAATGGCTGTAACAAAGTGAAGCAAACCCGTGAGGGGGAGCAAACCACAAAAAAGCAGTCCCAGTTCGGATTGTAGTCTGCAACTCGACTACATGAAGTTGGAATCGCTAGTAATCGCAAATCAGAATGTTGCGGTGAATACGTTCCCGGGTCTTGTACACACCGCCCGTCACACCATGGGAGTTGGAAGCGCCCGAAGTCTGTGACCTAACCGCAAGGGAGGAGCAGCCGAAGGTGAAGCCAGTGACTGGGGTGAAGTCGTAACAAGGTAGCCGTATCGGAAGGTGCGGCTGGATCACCTCCTTTCTAAGGAAAAAGGGGAGAGGATGCAAGTAAATCAAGTTATTTGGTTTTCAATGTTCATTTTAAAAGAATGAGCAAAAAATTTTCGGTGACGATGCGCTTGAGGGAAACACCCGTTCCCATGCCGAACACGATGGTTAAGACTCAAACGGCTGAAGATACTTGGCGGGAGACTGCCCGGGAAAATAAGTGGTCGCCGTTGTAAAACAAATTTTCAAATAATCTGCAAGGATTATTTGAAAGGTTGTTTTACGTAATGAATTCACACCTTGTTAAAAAGACTGCACAAGCAGTTATATATAAAGCTGAATGGACATCGGCTGTAGATGTCTGACATGGGCTTATAGCTCAGCAGGTTAGAGCGCACGCCTGATAAGCGTGAGGTCGATGGTTCGAGTCCATTTAAGCCCATTCCCAATGTGAACATAAGAGATAAGCTGTAGATGCTTCACATGAAAAAGTGAAAAGCGTTTGCTGTTTTAAGCAAATTTAAAACAGTTTTGCTTATAACTTTTTCTGTGCAAATACTTGCTATTGAATAAGCAAAACTGTAGTGACTTCACAAGAAAACGCTTAAAGCGTTCGCAGTGTTTTTAACAAGTTAAAAACACCACTGTTGCTTTAACCGTTTTCGGTGTAACATTTACTTCACTACGTTCGTAAATGTCACAAAGGGGGCGTAGCTCAGTTGGGAGAGCACCTGCCTTGCAAGCAGGGGGTCACGAGTTCGAATCTCGTCGTCTCCACTCG
>CANPXH010000025.1 GCA_947585865.1 uncultured Clostridia bacterium | reverse complement strand
TATGATAGGCATTTTTGTAAACACAAAGCTTATTACCTACCGCATAGAACAGCTGGAAAGCAAGGTAAACAAGCATACAGGACTGATGCCTATGTATTTTGCGGAATGCACGTCAGCCAAGGATGTTGTTGACAAAACTGCAACATGCACAGATTTTAAGCTTACAAACAAGGCTTGTGTAATATTTGTGCATTTTAAATATGGTGATGCCGGGAGCACCCCGACCCTTAATATAAATGGCACCGGTGCCAAAAAATTGCTTAAAAGCTTAGCCAATGCTGAGTCCATAGACGGCGTGGATAGCGGCAGAATCGTGCAATTAATATATATGCCCGGCAGCGATGCGTACATAACGCCTATACACACAGCCTAACACAGCCTAAAGGAGATGATAAAACAATGAGTTACTTAAAAATTACGTTTGAGCAGTTAGAAAGAATAGTAAACGGCTTAAAAAACAAATTAAATAAAAAGCTCGACAAAAGCGGCGGAATTGAAACAATGACATATGACGAGTTGACCATTGATGTAAACTCTTGCCTTGATATAAAAACCGATGGAGAGTCGATGCTGCGTATTAATGACGACAAAACAATAGAATCCTCTATCCTTGATAATAACTATGCCAAAATAAATCATACACACAGTACAGAGGCAATAGAGGGGCTTAGCGATACTCTTGAGGGTAAAGCAGACAAGGGGCATACCCACGATGCAGCCACGACAGGAAAGGCGGGCTTTTTGAGCGGAGAGGATAAGTCAAAGATAGACGATCTCCCGAGGTATATGCCTATGTACTACGGCGAGGCTACGGGGGTGGACAACGACAAAAGTATAATAACCGTACCGATGGATTGCATGGGCGGAGGGAGCATACCCAAAGTAGCGGCAGGTGGACTGCCGCCGAAGGGAATATATTATGTGCAGGTAAAAACTTATGCTTTTAGCTCATACAAAGACCCAATGATAGAGTTTGTATTTGACGGGGTAAAATGCAAACCTCTATTGATAATGTCAAGTATGGAGGCCGCCTCTCCATCCGTGGTAAGGGAGTTTGCCCTTATACCGCTGTTATATTACGGCGGTGTATACGAGGGTAAGGATGGTATCCATTTAGTCGGATATTTTGACAATATATAGGAGGTAGGCAATGGAAGCTGTTATAATAGCGCTCATAGGCGCAGCGGGCTCGGCTATAGGCGGTATGATAGGCATTTTCGTAAACACAAAGCTTATTACCTACCGCATAGAGCAGTTGGAAATTAAGGTAAATAAGCATAATAACCTGATAGAGAGAACATACGACCTGGAAAAAGCCGAGGAGCTTACAAAGGAAAAAATAAAGGTCATTAATCATAGGATCGATGACTTGGAAGAAACGTACAGCGATAATAAATTTGTCAAGGAGGTATAATTATGACAAAAAAATGGTTAAAGGCAGCAGGAATAAGAGCGATCAAGACTATGGCTCAAAGCGCTATTGCTATGATAGGCACGGCGGCGTTGCTGGATGAGGTAAACTGGGTAAATGTCGTAAGCGCAAGTATATTGGCAGGAGTATTGTCATTGCTTACATCTACGGCAGGCTTGCCTGAGGTGGAGGAGTGAGAGTATGGCATATTTAAAAGGCTTGGACCTGCCCTACAACAGTATGCTCTCAAACGCAAGCAATTACGGAGGTACAAGGGCATTAAGCAGTATCAAATATATTGTGGTCCATTATACCGCAAATAATGGCGACACCGATACAGGCAATGGCTCATATTTTGGCAGGACAGCTGTAGGCGCCGGAGCCCATATGTTTGTCGATGAGGATAGCTGCACTCAGAGTGTGCCATTTACAAGGATAGCCTATCACTGTGAGACCAGGGGAATGGAATTTAAGTGTGATTGCAGAAATGCAAACAGTATTGGGGTCGAGATGTGCAGCGACAAGGTAAATGGGCAGTATGTAATTACAAGACAGACTATGCTCAATACCGTAAAGGTAGTTAAATATCTTATGCAGCAGTACAATATCCCTGCCGACAGAGTAATACGGCATTATGACGTGTGCGGAAAACTCTGCCCTGAACCCTGGGTCAGAGTACCGCAGGAATGGCAGGAGTTTAAGAGGCTTATTGCAGAGCCGGAAAAAAAGGAGGATGTGGAAGTGGTCGAAACAATTAAAATCACTGTAAATGGCAAAGAAATAAAGGCGGACGCCATTATAAAAGATGGCAGGACGTTTCTCAATTTGCGGTCTTTGGAAAATGCAGGCTTCAAGGTGGGATATGACAATGTCACCAAAATGAGGAGTTTGGATAACGAAAAGAAATGTATAAGCCTTATTTTACAGGATAAAAGGAGCGCCGACTACATAAGAGAGGGCAATGTAAACGCTGTCAACATTGACGGCTACAACTATATGCCTGTAAGAGATGTTTGCGCCATTATGGGTAGCACAGATATTGATTACGACAAAACACGGGAGGAAATAATCGTTAAGGGCTGATTTTTTAAAGGGTATGTACTTATGTGCATACCCTATTTTTTTATTGCTAAAAATATTGACAAAAACAAATTATATTGATATTCTAAATATAGAGATTGCCCTCTGTTATTTCACTCCTCAAGGGGTGTTGGATTGAAAAGTCATATCGCTTAAAATCTGATATGGATTTAAAGCCAGCGCAGAAATGCGTTATTTATCTTACACGAAAGGCACAGGCAATGGTGCCTTTCTTTTTTTGTGCATATTATATAACAAATGTTATATAAATTTGTGCAATATTTCAGCGGCATTTTGCTTGACAAAGTATAACAAATGTTATATAATATACTTGTAAGATAAATAAACGACCTTAAGGAGGTAAACAAAATGAAAAATGTAAGCGAATTAGACAGGAGATCAACAAGATGTGGAAAATATGCTCATGCCCTTGCTGCAAATGCTATGAGAGGTATGATATTAGATAAGCCAGCTTTGGCTACACATATTAAGGCAACGGTTGTAAAAACCTTGCCTAATGGCATAAAAAAATATTGCTACATTGACGATGAGGGCATTGTAGTAGATTGGACTTATGGCATGGAGTTTAAAGTATATGGAGAAAAGATTGAGTTGTAAAAAAGGAGGATAATTTAATGTATTACAAAGTATCAGAAAGAGTGCTGCCTGACAGCAGGACTAAATATGATGTAACGAAGTGCGAGGGCGATATACCTCGCACTTCCACCGCCCGGATTGAGGGTGGTAGGTCAGTTATTGACCGATACTTCTTAAACCAAAAAGAGGCTGAGAAGTATGCAGAAATATATAATGCTGCCGAACAAGGTGACCTTGAGCCGCTACTCGCAGCGGCAAATGAAGGTTTGGAAGGCGGCAGAATCGGCAAAAGCAAGTTGAAACTGGCGAGAGAAGCCGCAGGGTTGACACGGGCGCAGCTTGCAGAAAAGACGGGCATAAAAAAAGAATTACTACAATTTTATGAACAGCGAGTAAGAAAGCTGACAAAGATTGATAAGATATTAAAAATTTGTATTGCCCTGGGGTGTAAATTTGAGGATGTAATTGAGGACCCCGAAACGTTGGGATTGATCAATAAATACAAGAGCTGATTGCTCTTGTATTTTTTTGTGCATACTGTATAACAAATGTTATATAAATTTGTGCAACATTTTGATGCCATTTTACTTGACAAAGTATAACAAATGTTATATAATATACTTGTAAGATAAATAAACGACCTAATTAAAGGAGGACAAAAAAATGAAAATGAATGAAATTATCAACAACATTAGCCCTGCGGTTACATTTTTAACAGCTGAAGAAATACCTCAGCTGACAGGAACAGAAAAGCAGATTGCTTGGGCGGAAAAAATCAGAACAAACTACGGCAAGACATACTTGCATGTGGCTATCAAAAAAATGTCTGACGGTAGACCGATAAATGCGGAAAGAACGCAAAAATACGTTAAAGGAACTGCCGAAGAAATAGCAAAGTTTGTACTTGAAGAGGCAACAGCTTTAGCAGCCGGCTATGATGATTTGTTAGAAACAAAAATAGATGAGGAAATGGCAACACAGAAAGACATGGTTGCCAGATACAACAGATATAAGGCTTTAGTAACAGATAAAAATTCTGCTGCGTGGTGGATCGAAAACAGAGATGCTGATTTTAGCGCATATCTTGACGGCAAGAAGATATTTTAAAAAATGTGATTAATAAAAAGGAGTGCAGCAAAAGCTGCATCTCTTTTTATTATGATATAACATAAAATAAAAAAGAGACCTCATACTGTCTCTTGAAAAATGTCATAATATACAAGTAATATACATACACGCTTGCAAGTGGCTTATTTACTGTAGTTTTTATAATTTAAAGTTTTAAATATTAATTAAGATTCCCATTAAAAATTATTGCAAAACAAGCAGCTTGCAAAAGAGAGTGTATACTGCCCGTATATTGCGGCGTTTTCAAGAGACCGTGTGATATCTCTTTTTATTCGGTATTATATCATAAAAAGGGTCGGAGAACAAATACCCGCCTTAAGAAAGACAACAGATATTGATATACAAAGCCAAATATCATTTACAAAAATTTTATTAATTTTTTTGTTGATATATAATTGCATATGTGATATTATAATTAATAATAATTATTAGTAAGGTGGTGAAGACATAATGGATACAAGAGTTGCTCTTATAGGCATTATCGTAAGCGACACATCCTCAGCGGGAGATATAAATGACCTTCTCCATGAGTACAGCGATTACATAATATCCCGAATGGGCGTTCCATACAGGAAGAAAAACATTTCTATAATAAGTATAGTTATGGATGCGCCTAACGATATTATAAATGCTTTATCGGGAAAGCTGGGACAGCTTGAAGGAGTAAGCACAAAAACAATTTACAGCTAAAATTGCTGACGGGAAAGACCGCATAGATCTGACCCGAAAGGAAGGAGAAATCAAAAATGTATGATCCAAGATCCATGAAAGCAGAGGAATTCATATCCCATGAAGAGATAACGGATACTCTTGAGTATGCCGAAGCCAACAAAAACAATATCGAGCTCATAGACTCGATCATTGAAAAGGCTAGGCAGAAAAAGGGCTTGTCTCACAGGGAAGCCTCTGTTCTTCTTGTTTGTGAGAACGAAGAGAAAAACAATGAGATATTTGCTCTTGCCAAGGAGATAAAGCAGGAATTCTACGGCAACAGGATAGTTATGTTTGCGCCTCTTTATCTTTCCAACTACTGTGTAAACGGCTGTGTATACTGTCCTTATCATATGAAGAACAAGCACATTGCCAGAAAAAAGCTTACCCAGGAGGAAATAAAAAAGGAGGTCATAGCTCTCCAGGATATGGGGCATAAGCGTCTTGCCCTTGAAACAGGAGAAGACCCTGTGAACAATCCCATAGAGTATGTGCTTGAAAGCATCAAGACGATATACGGCATAAAGCACAAAAACGGCGCAATAAGAAGAGTCAATGTAAACATCGCCGCAACTACCGTGGAAAATTACAAGAAGCTGAAGGAAGCAGGTATAGGCACATATATACTTTTCCAGGAAACCTACCACAAGGAAAGCTATGAAAGGCTTCACCCAACAGGCCCCAAGAGCGATTATGCCTACCATACGGAGGCTCATGACAGAGCCATGACGGCAGGCATCGATGATGTAGGCTTCGGCGTACTTTTCGGCCTTGAAAAATACAAATATGAATTTGCAGGGCTCCTCATGCACGCAGAGCATATGGAAGCCGTATTCGGCGTAGGCCCTCATACCATAAGCGTGCCAAGGATAAGACACGCTGACGATATTGATGCGGACAGCTTCAAAGACGGCATAAACGATGATATCTTTGCCAAAATAGTAGCTTGTATAAGGATAGCCGTGCCGTACACGGGCATGATAGTTTCCACAAGAGAAAGCAAGGCATGCCGTGAAAGAGTGCTGGAATTGGGAATATCACAGATAAGCGGCGGCTCACGCACGAGCGTAGGCGGCTATGCCGAGCCCGAACCGGAAGACAACAAGAGCGAGCAATTCGATGTAGAAGACAAGAGGACTCTTGACGAGGTGGTAAATTGGCTTATGAGAAGAGGACATATACCCAGCTTCTGTACCGCCTGCTACAGAGAGGGCAGAACGGGAGATCGTTTTATGAGCCTTTGCAAGTCAGGACAGATATCCAACTGCTGTCTGCCCAACGCCCTTATGACTCTTGATGAATATCTTGAGGACTATGCTTCCGAAGATACCAAGAAAATAGGCAAGGAGCTTATTGCAAGAGAGATCGAAAACATACCCAAGGAAAAGGTAAAGGCTATAGTTAAAAAACATCTGTACGACATAGAGGGCGGTCAGAGAGACTTCCGCTTCTAAGGAGGTTCGATATGAGCTTAAACTCCACACCAAGATCAGACAGGATACACATAGGTATATTCGGAAAAAGAAATGCCGGTAAATCCAGCATAATAAACGCAATCACAGGTCAAAGCCTTGCCATAGTATCGGCAGTAAAGGGAACCACCACAGATCCCGTATACAAGGCAATGGAGCTTTTGCCCTTGGGCCCCGTTATGATAATAGACACTCCGGGGCTTGACGATATAGGCGAGCTTGGCAAAAAGAGAACGGAAAAGGCCTATGACGTACTTAACAAAACGGATATCGCCCTTCTTGTTGCCGATGGCACACAAGGCGTCTCCAAAGAGGACAACGATATAATTTCCGCCTTTGAAGAGAGAAAGCTGCCCTATATCGTAATAATGAACAAATGCGATGAGGCAGAAGACAGATATACTGTAAAAAAAGGTATGTGGGTAAGCGCAAAGACAGGCGAAGGCATATATGAGCTCAAGGAAGCCATAGCAAAGCTTGTGCCGAGCGAAGATATGACGCTTAGGATAATAGGCGACAAGCTTGAGCCAAATGACACTGTTGTGCTTGTGATACCCATAGACAAGGCTGCGCCCAAGGGCAGGCTCATACTTCCCCAGCAGCAGACCATAAGAGATATATTGGAGGCAGGCGCTGCGGCTCTTGTCACCAGAGATACGGAATTGAAGGCTACCCTTGAGAATATGGCGAAGCCGCCTAAAATGGTCATTACGGATTCACAGGCCTTTGGCTATGTAAAGACAGTTGTGCCTGAAAGCGTGCCGCTCACTTCCTTTTCCATACTCTTTGCAAGATACAAGGGAGATATACAAGGCGCCATAGAGGCTGTAAGGGCTATCGAAGGCCTTGATGACGGAGACAAGGTGCTTATTGCCGAAGGCTGTACACACCACAGGCAATGCGACGATATAGGCACTGTAAAAATACCGAGATGGCTCAAAGCCCACATCGACAAAGACATCACCTATGAATTTTGCAGCGGCACGGGATTTCCCAAGGAGCTTACGCAATACAAGGCAGTCATACACTGCGGAGGCTGTATGCTCAATGAAAAAGAAATGAAGCACAGGATAGCCATGTGCAAGCAGCAAGGCGTACCCATAACCAACTACGGCATATTCATAGCCTATACCCAGGGCATACTTGAAAGAAGCATTGAGATCTTCCCGGAATTAAAGGCAGCATGGAGATAACGATAATGGATTCATATGAAAAATTTTTTGAGCCATTTTAAATAGGCAAGAAATAAGGGGCCCCGATTTTAATAACACGGGACCCCTTATTATAATATAAAGAAACAAAAATGGAAAACTTATTTATATAGGCTTACTTATCCATTTCAGCCTTTCTTGCAGCTATTACCTTATCCTGGACATCCTTGGGAGCTTCCTCATAGCGTGCAAATTCCATAGTGAACTCGCCTCTGCCCTGAGTCATACTTCTAAGGTCCGTAGCATAGCTCATCATTTCACCTAAAGGCGCTTCCGCCTGTATAGTCTGCTTGCCGTGCTTGGCTTCCATACCGAGTATACGGCCTCTTCTCTTGTTGAGATCGCCCATAACATCGCCTGTATAGCTGTCGGGAACTACCACCTGAACAGTCTCGATAGGCTCAAGTATTGCGGTCTTGCCCTTTGCAAAGGCATCCTTGAAGGCCATGCTTGTAGCTACCTTGAACGCCATTTCTGAAGAGTCAACTGCGTGATAGGAGCCGTCTACAAGAGTAGCCTTTATGCCGACTACGGGATAGCCTGCAAGAGGGCCTGACTTTATGGATTCCTGAATACCCTTTTCAACGGCAGGGAAATACTGCTTGGGAACGGAACCGCCGAATATCTGCTCTTCAAATACATATCCGCCGCTCAGATCGCCGCTCGGTTCAAATATGATCTCAACATCGCCGTACTGACCTGAACCGCCTGACTGCTTCTTATACTTGCTTCTTATCCTCTCCTGGCTCTTTATCATTTCTCTGTAAGGAATGGTAGGCTCGGAAAGTTCTATATCGATCTTATACTTGCTCTTTAATTTATTTACGAATACATCGATATGAGTATCGCCTATAGCATATATAACAGACTGCTTTGTTTCCTTGTCGAACTTGTAGTCAAGAGTTTTATCCTCTTCACGAAGCTTTGAAATAGCGCCTGCCAGCTTATCCTCATCGCCCTTTGTCTTGGGAGTGATAGCCTTTGAAAGAAGGGGAGTGGGATATACTATAGCCGGTATCATCACAGGTCTGTCATTGGAAGCAAGGGTATCGCTTGTGGAGGTATTCTGGAGCTTTGCAACAGCACCGATATCGCCTGCCTTGAGCATATCCACCTCTATCTGCTCCTTGCCTCTCAATACATATACTTTGCCGATCTTCTCGGTAATATTCTTATTTACGTTCCTGAGCATAGCATCCTTTTTAAGCGTACCGCTGTATACCTTGAATATGCTCAGACGTCCTACATACGGGTCTGCTATGGTCTTGAAAACAAATGCGCAAACGGGATCGTTTTCGTCGCAGTTTATCTCTACGGTATCTTCTGTCTTTGGATTGATAGCTTCAGCAACAGGATTTACCTCAGATGTAGGAGGAAGGTACTTGTTGATAGAGTTCATCATAACTCTTATGCCGATCGTAGTAATGGCAGCGCCGCATATAACGGGAGTAACCGAACCGTCTACGATACCTACACGAAGACCCTTATTTATCTCATCCTCCGTAAAGCTCTCTTCCGCAAAGAATTTCTCCATAAGGTCGTCATCTGTCTCGGCAACGGCCTCTTCGATCATAAGACGCATTTCCTCAACTTCGTCTTCAAGGCCTGCAGGCATATCGCAGGGCTCTACAAGACCGTTTGTAAACTTGCGTGCTTCTTTCTTGACAGCATTTACGAATCCTATGAACTTGCCGTCTTCATAAAACGGAACCTGCAGCGGCGCAATGCTCTTGCCGAAGGTAGCCTGGAGCTGCTCAACGACCTTTTCCATATCTGCATTCTCATCGTCCATACCGTTTACGAATATCATCTTGGGAATATTCATCTCGGTAGCCATTTCCCATGCCTTTTCGGTGCCTACCTCAACGCCTGACTTGGCGTCTACAACTATAAGAGCCATATCCGCAACGCTGAGCGCCTGCTTTACTTCGCCGACGAAATCGAAATAACCGGGAGTATCGATGAAATTGATCTTTTCATCAAGCCACTCTACCGGGATAATGGAAGAGCTTATGGATACCTTTCTTCTGATCTCCTCGGGATCGTAGTCGCTTACGGTATTTCCTTCTTCCACACGTCCAAATCTCTTTGAAACACCGCTCACATGAAGACAAGCCTCAACTATAGTCGTCTTACCGCAGCCGCTGTGACCTAATACCGCAACGTTTCTGATCTCCTTTGCTGAATAACTTTTCATAGAATAACCCAACTCCTTTGTCTTTCTGATTTGTGCAATATTTACGATATGTATCTATTGTCATTTTTTTCGTATTCATACTTTGCACAAGAGCTTGTGCCTTATAAAATATATTATTCCACAAATAAACCAAATTTCCTTTATTTTTTATGCAAATTTATGCATTTTGGTAAAATTGTATAATAGATATATATTTTTTTGTATTTGTTCAATAATTTCACGACGCAAAAAAGCTGCACTGAGTAAAAGCTTGGCAGCACATATGTATCCCCCGGTCGGCGGCTGTGCCGCCGACCCATGGGCTTCCGCCTCCCCTTGGCGGTCTTTGAGCCGTGGGAGGCTTTTTTTAAGGTTATCTCGATAGAGCAGCGCCTTTGATGCCGCAGCATCGGATCATTTTTCATTTTCCTTAAGCAGATCCTCCCATCTTCTGTCCACCTCTGCTTGCACAGCGTCTACTATATGCTTGTACTCATCCTTGACAAGGTGCTTCGTTCTTCCCATAGCGCCCAGAAAATCTATAACTTCTGTTTTCTTTTTGGGCATATAGGTGATACGTGTCTTTCCGTTTTCTATTTCAAAAAGAGGATGATAGCAGCACTCCACTGCCTTTGCGATAACCTCTCTTTCATGTCTGGGCGGATCGTTCCAGTTAAGAGGGCAGGCGGAAAGAGCCTTTATATAAGCCAAGCCGTGATTGTCGGCATAGTACTGTGCCTTCTTGGCCTTCTTTATAAAGTCCATAGGCTGATTTTCCGCAACAGTGGCAACATATGGTATTCCCGTTGCCTTGAAGAGCATAGGCGTATCCTTGTGGATAAAAGGCTTGCCGCTTTCCGCCCTGCCCACATGGCTCGTAGCGGAGCGTGCGCCCATAGGCGTGGTATAGCTGTACTGATAGCCTGTATTCATATAGCCGCCGTTGTCATACTCGAATATTATCATATTGTGGTTTCGTGCAGCGGTGCCCAAGGCGGAGCCCAATCCTATATCCATGCCGCCATCGCCGCATACCATTATAAAAGTTATCTTGCCTTCGGGTATCTCTCCCCTTCTCTGTCTTTCCTTATATCCCTCTACAACGCCGCTCAGAGTTGCGGCTGTGTTTTGAAAAAGATTGTGTATATAGTTTACTCTGAACGAAGTCATGGGATAGCCCGTTGTGACTACCATACCGCAGCCCGTATTGAATATGAGCACCACATTTCCTTCTATGCCTTTTAAAAGCAGATTTACATTTACGGGGATACCGCAGCCCGCACAGGCGCTGTGACCCGCCACAAGTCTTTTTGGCATCTGCGTTGCCTTCTTAAGGTTTATATCCTTTAAAACGACGCCGTTTTCCTTTTCCTCCACCTTATAGCCGAGAACCGAATTCTTTTCCGTAACAGGTTCAAAGTATTTCTTGTTTTCATAGCCTTCTCCCCTGTAGGCGCCGTAATAATCAAACTTGTAAATATCCTTGAATTCAAGGGATTCTATGCCGAGCCAAAGCATATTTTCCGCATCCTCCACATAGAAGTCCTTGCCGCCCAGACCAAACACTCTTGTTATCACCTTTGCTCTCACGTCATGGTCGTAAAAGGCGGACTTTATTTCCTTTGAAAGATTGCCGCCGTTGCTGCCGTAGCTGTCCTGTCTTTCACCTACGACTATCACCTTGGCATTTCTGCACGCTCCCGAAAGCTCACGGGCAAAGAACGGCCTTAAAAGCTGTATTGTCAGCACTCCCACCTTATAGCCCTTTTCTCTCATATTGTCCACAGCCGCTCTGCTTGTGTCGAAAGCCGAGCCGAGAACTATGAAAATGACCTCCGCATCATCTGTCATATATTTGTGTATGATGTTGTAGTCTCTGCCTGTCAATTCATTGTAGCGGTTAAATTCACAGGCTATAACGCCCTTTGCTTCCTCCATGGCAATATTCAGCCGATACTTGTTGTTTATAATATCCGGCTCATTCATATAGGAGCCTATGGTAACCGGAGCGTCACAGTCTATACAAGTATAATCGGGCTTATATTCGCCTATATATTTTTTTACATCCTCGTCATTTTCAAATATCTCCATTTTCTTTTTCTGATGACTTGTGAAAAAGCCATCATAGGCAACGATCACGGGCAGCTTCACCTTTTCGGCTACCTTAAGGCCTATTATATTGAAATCGTAAACCTCCTGATTATCCCTTGCAAAGAATATTATCCAGCCGCAGTTGAGCGTATACATAATGTCGCTGTGGTCGCCCTTTATGCAAAGAGGAGCCGATACGGTACGGCAGGCCACGTTCATTACCATAGGCGTTCTTGTGCCCGACTGTACGGGTAGCTGCTCAAGTGCATACAAAAGGCCGTTGGCGGATGTGGCATTCAGCACCCTTGCTCCCGTAAGAGAGCTGCCATAACATATTCCCGCTGCAGAATGCTCGCCCTCCGCCGCTATCATCACGGTGTTCACATCGCCCTTGCTCTTCAAAAGGTCAAGCCCCTCCGCCACCTGTGTTGAAGGAGTGATGGGATAATATCCCATTACGTGATAATCTATTTGCTTTGCGGCATGTACCGCCGCCTCGTTTCCGCTTGCAAAAACCATTTTCTGTGAAAGCATACTATACCTCCTGATTGTTTGTACTCTCGCTGTCTACCCAACTGTTTTCGCCTATGTCCGTAAATAGAAATTCTTTGTTTATAAGATCGATGCAGCCGATATTGTCATCATACTTGTCCTCCTCGACCTCAACAAGAGCATGAGTCGGGCATATTTCAACACAGCGCATACAGCCCTTGCAATGGTACAGATCCATTCCTTTGTTTACACCGTTTTCAAACTGAAACACCATATCCGGACAGGTGCTGTCACACAGCCCGCAGTCGATACACTTTTCTCTTATGAAGTGAGGCACATAGCCTTCACGGCAGCCCACAAGGCTGTTTGTAACGGAATTGCCGAACTCCGGGTTGATGCCTCCTATCTCTCCTGTTTTCCAGCCCTTCACTCTCTGAGGCTCCTTATATTTTTCGTAGGGATATTTATCATCGGTATACTCCTTGCACACCGCTCTTGAATATCCCATTTTAAGAGCCATTAAATTGGCGGTGGTCTTTTCGGGATACTTGCTGCCAAGCACCTCCTTTACCACCTCCTCGGCAAATTCAAGAGGTATGAAGCCGCTTGCCCTTGCACACGCCCCCATCATTACCATATTGAGCCTGCTTTTGCACTCCAGGGCTATGTCAAGGGCATCCACCACCCAAAGCCTGCCCTTATGCATTCTGAGCCTGTCTCTTACCTTGTCGTGCTCCTCATGGGAATTTACGACGACGTCGGTATTTTCATCCACTCCCGCCATAAGATCCTCCTTGCCTGCAAGGCTCATTACGAATATGGCAAGCATATCCGGCTCACGCACAGGCTCGTTGAGACGTATCTCGCTGTTTGAATAGCGTATATAAGCCTTTACGGGAGAGCCCCTTTTTTCAGAGCCGTATGAAGCAAAGCTTTGAGTCTCCACACCCATATGCTTTGCCCCTATCTCGCCTAACAGCTTTCCCGTAAGATTGGCGCCGAACCCGCCTATGCTTTCCAGCCTTATTTCATACATATCCTTTTTTAAGTACATATTGACCCTCCTTAAATGGTATTGCTGTTAGTATGTGCCAAAAACAGGATTGTATGCAGTAAAAAATATCAGCCGACCTGCTTACAGGCGGCTGTGCTCAAAGCTGCCTGCGGTCAGGCCTGCAGCGTGTCCGTTTATATGTCTTTACACCGCAGCCTTATAATAAAAAAAGGAAGCCTTATCAGCTTCCCATTACATTTCTGTTTGCATTTTTCCATTTTGCCGCCGTTGCCCTGCCGCCCAAAATATGCCTTTGTGCCTTATGGTAGGCAAGTATCACCTTGACATTTTCCGCAAGAACAGGATCTATTTTAGGCAAACGGTCGACCAGGTCTTTATGGCATGTGGATTTGGAGATACCCCATACCTTTGCTGCCGCCCTTATAGTCTTTTTCGTTTCGCATATATACTTCCCTATTTCAAGGGAGCGCTCGGCTATATCGGCTCTCATAAAAGCCCTCCTTGTTCATACCTATTTGATTATATGAACAAAAAGAGCCTTTTAGAATAATTACTTGACCTTTAATTCATCAAGCGCCTTTGTAAGAGCAATAGATATCTGATCCGGGCAGGAGGTGGAACGAAAGCCGCATTTTATGCCCTTCATCCTCTCTATGGCGTCTTCCGCCTTCATGCCTACCAAAAGGGAGGAAATGCCTTGGGTGTTGCCCATACAGCCTCCCACTATCTCACAGCTTTTTATAATATGGGTATCGTCATCCAGATCAAGTATCGTCTGCGTAGAGCATACGCCCTTGTTATCATATTTCAACTGCATGTATAAGCCCTCCTTATAACATACCTTTTGGACAATTAGCCTTTTAAACAACAAAAAGGCTTCTCGTAAAGAAGCCCTCGGAAAGCGCGAGACGGGATTTGAACCCGCGGCCCTCGCCTTGGCAAGGCGATGCTCTACCACTGAGCCACTCGCGCATACAGCGGCTGAAAGAATCGAACTCTCAATTTTCGCTTTGGAGGCGAACGTTATACCACTTAACCAAGCCGCTATGATCAACAGAAATATGATAACACAGATCAATGGCTTTTGTCAATATTTTTTTGTTATTTCGGGTAAAATATAATCCTTTGTTTTCTCAAAGAACACTTGCCGCCGATGTTCGGCCGCACCTTTTAATGCCTGCTGGCGCAAATAACATACGGCCTAGCAAAGCCGTGAGCGGCAGCGCTTTGATATATAATATCCCAAGGCTCCCAAGGCAGTGCCTATCAAGGCGCCGAATACAACATCCGTAGGAAAATGCACACACAGATACAGCCTGCTTACGCCTATGAAAAAAGCCAATACATACATAAGTATACCTATCCTTCTGTTATGGCAAAACACTGCCGTTGAAGCGGCAAAGCCCGCCGCCGTGTGCCCCGAAGGAAATGAGCCGTCTGATGGCAGCTCTATAAGCACTCCTCTCAAAAGAGACGTATCCGCCGCAAAGGGGCGCACTCTGTCAAAAAGCGGCTTTATCGTGATGTTTACAAATATAAGCGCAAGCACCAGGGAAAATGCCGAAGCTATACCCGCCGCCCTTGTTCTTTTCCCCAAAAGGAGCAGCGCAGTTATAAGTATCCATATGATGCCTGCATTTCCCAGCCCTGTAATAAACACAAAAAATTTATCAAGCATAGGGCAGTGCAAATTATCGGCTATGAAATTAAGAATATCTTGTTCCCATATCATATTTTTACTTCCTAATATATTACATTTACGCCTGTATCCGTATCTATTGTATTCATATTGTAAAGAATAAGAACATCGTCTATATTGTTTTTCTTTACAATATCGCTTACGGCGCCCTTATAGCTCCTTGTATCGAATACATATATTTTCTTGTAGTGATTAACAAGAAAGGGTATCATTGAGTTGGCATAGCTGTCCTTTGCCACAGCCAATGTTTTGGTGCTGTCGGTATTATTATTTGTAATTTCCACAAAGGAATGTATATTGTTTAAAAAAAGTGAATACTTGTCCTTTTTATCAAGGTATTCGTAATTATACAAGGAGCTGCTCTCCTTGCCGTCATAGAGCACCGTTACATCGAGAGGCCTATCGTATACGTGTATTTCCTCGCCCTTAAGGGTGATATCGTTCAGCTTTGAATATATCGTGCCCTTGAAGTCCTCTGTGACCGTCTTTATATCAAAGGCGCTTTCGGGCAGCGGCTCAAATCCCTTTGCCTTGCAGTAGGTGACATAGCCCACATAGGCGCCTTCTGTTGTCCAGTGATGATCCAGGCTGTAGAAAAGCTTCCTGCCCTTTTGCTTTTCAAGTATAAGCTCATCATAGAGATCATCTATGCAGCGGCAGTCCACAGATGAATATATATCATCCATAGTCCTGAGCTGAGACAAAGGAGAAGCAAAAAGGGGCAGCCTGTCGTTATATATTTCAACAGCCGTGGGTACAAGCATTATATCAGCCTTTTTATCCCCCAGATCTTTGGCGAATTTATTGAATGTATCTATTATCCTTTGGGTGTTTTTAGGTCTTTTGTAGTCCTCTATATACATATCGCCGCATATATATATGCCGTTTATGAGCCTGCTGCCAAGAACATCCTTCTCAAAAAGCGTTTTGATTGTGACAAAGCCTTCACGCATAGGAAAATGATCGCTTATATATGCGGTGATGTCTTCCATATATTCGCCGTTTAGGACAGTCTCCGCCTTAAGCTTGGGAAAGGACTGCAGGCTGCGGTTTTCGTTTTCCGAAAAATCCGACTTGGGCATAACCATAAAGGCAGCGGAAAACACAAGTATTATAATTGTGATAACAACAGAGATCACTTTATTCATAATATCCACCTAAAATCTGAAATATAAAAATGGGTTATAAGCCGAGCTTACAAGATATGCTATGCTCAGCACGAACAGAAGTATAAAAAGCACTGCTTCGGCGGCGGCATATACCGCATTATCCTTAAATTTGTTTCTGATAAGGATGTATAAAGGCGCCGAAAATACCACTGCGACAATAAGCATAACGGCATTGCATCTCAGGCTGAACATAAAGCTGTCGTTTATAAGCATATGGTTGGAGTTAAGGAGCATTACGCTCAAATATTCCCTTAGCACCGAAGGATCGGTAATGGCAAAAATAACAAAGCCTATAACAACAACAGCCAACGTATATATATGATTCAGTATCCTGAATCTGTCGAGGAGCTTTCCCGGTCTCAGCCTTTCAATTATTGAAAAGAGTCCGTGCCACATACCCCATATTACAAAATTCCAGCTTGCGCCATGCCATATACCCGTACACAAAAACACTATTATAAGATTCAGATATGTTCTTATATTTCCCTTCCTGCTGCCGCCTAAGGGAATATAAAGATATTCCTTGAACCATGTGGAAAGGGATATGTGCCATCTTCTCCAAAATTCCCTTATGCTTTTTGAGATATAGGGATAATTAAAATTTTCAAGAAGATCGAAGCCGAATATACCTGCCAGACCTATTGCCATATCGGAATAGCCGGAAAAATCAAAATATATCTGCAGACTGTAGGCCACGGCGCCAAGCCATGCTCCCGCCATAGAAAGAGAAGAAAGCTCTCCCCCGGATATGCTTTCCCACAAAAGCCCCGCATTGTTGGCAATGAGCACCTTTTTGAAAAGACCTATGAGAAATCTTTTGCAGCCTGCGGAGTATTTTGCAAAGCTTATATCTCTTTTGTATATCTGCTTTTCTATATCGTGATACTTTACGATAGGTCCTGCTATGAGCTGGGGGAAGAAGGATATATAGAGCATTACCGCCGAAAGCCTTTTCTGAACGGGAGTATCTCCCCTGTATACGTCTATCACATAACTCATGGCCTGAAATGTAAAAAACGAAATGCCTATGGGAAGATGTATCAGCGGTATATCTATATCCAGCCTGAATATGGCATTGATGCTTGAAAGAAACAGACCTGTGTATTTATACCAAAATAAAAGCCCAATATTCACAAGTATTGAAGCCGTCAATAAAAATTTCTTTGCATTTGTATGTTTTCCCATTAAAATCGCAAGTCCATAGTTTAAAACTATGGACATCACCATCAGAACAACTGCCTTCGGTTCGCCGAAGGAATAGAAAAACAGGCTTGCCAATATGAGTATGCCGTTCCTTACCTTAATATTTTTAATAAGGAAATACGGTATACATACTATTGGCAAGAACAAAAATATAAATTCCAAACTAGAAAATAACACTGATCTCCTCCGTTATCACAATTCCCCTTCAAGAGCGGAGCATATCTCCTCGGCATTAGGTGATATCACCGCATACACCAAGTCGCCTATCTGACTCATGCTGCAGTCCTCGGCAAGCTTGGCCTGTTCAGGCTGTCCGTAATTTTTAAGCTCGTCTATCTTCTGCACTATTGCGTTTTGAACGGCTTTTACATATTCACTGCGCTTAGTTTCGTCTTTACACTTAAATATTATCACGGATTCCGCTGAATTGGGATCCTCGCTCTGGGCAAAAACATATCCGTCAAGATCGGCAATATTTATGCCGTAATAATTTGATATATAAGTATCGTCAAGAGTGACAAGCTCCTCATTTGTCATAGAGCCTATGCTTTCATAGAATTCATCTATATCAAGTGAATCCGTATCGATATTCTTTTCCCCCTGCTTACCGCAGCCAACGGCAAAAAGCATTACAGCAGCCAGCAATATACTGATTGTTCTTTTCATAAAACATATCTCCTTTATTTATTCTCGGAAGCTATTTTTTCCAAATATGGTATCCACACTTCATTAAACGCTTTTTCCGTATGATGTATCCCGTCATTGGCATATGCGGGAGCTAATGCCTCGCCGAACTCTGAGGCAAAGTCCAAATATATGACTCCCCATTCCTGAGCCTTGTCCTCCAGCGACTGGTTGAACTTTCTTATAGTTGCATTGTTGAACATACTGGTCTCTTTGGCAGCAGTACACGGAGTGACGCTCATGACATATATCTTGGCGGCAGGTGCCGCAGTCTTTATATTGGATATGAGTTCTCCGTATTTGCCGTTAAGCTTTTCTATGGAATAGCCGGGAGAGCCCAGTCCGTTCATTTCATTTATGCCAAGATTTACAAATATTTTTTCGGGTCTTATAAGCGCAAGGGATGTTGTCAGGCTTTGGGGCTTTCCGCCGTACATAGGCCCGTTGGTTCCCTTAAGCGCATCGTCTATGCCCCAGCTTGTCTTTGCAAGATAGGTGCATTGCTTGAGCCATGCAGGCGCTGTCTTCCTGCCCGAAACAAATGTGGCAAAGCCAGTCATTATGCTGTCTCCCGTAAATACGGTATTCCTGTAATAGCTGCTGAGCACATTTACATCAACAGCGGTTGTGGTCTCCGTAGTGCCTTCATCTGTCTGCTCCGTAGTGCTCTCATTTGTCTGTTCCGTATTTGGCTGTGTGGTCTGCTGCGCATCATCGGGAGCCGATGCAGTCGTTTCGGGTACCTCGGAGGGTACCTCCCCTCTCTTCTCATCCGCCAGTATACAAACTCCCATTATAAATATCATTATGAGCAGCAGCCAATAAACTCTGTTTGCTCTTTTATTCATATGACCCCTTCTGTCTGCATTTATATTTTAATCAAGAATGGAAACTCTGTCTATTATGGCGTCCTCCACTCTGTATTGAGGCTCCCAGCCGATAACTCTTTTGGCAAGCTGTATGTTTGCATAGCTGCCGCCGATATCCCCTATACGCCTGGGGCCCGTATGAGTGGGCAGCTTTTCTCCCGTTATATTCTCAAAGGCTATTATAAATTCCTTTACCGTTACATCTATGCCGCTTCCCACATTTATACTCAGATAATTGGTATACAGGGGGCCTGCCTTTTCAAAGGCAGCGTCAAAGCCCAGCACAGCCTTTGCATTGGCTGCGGCAAGATCGGTTATATGTATGTAATCTCTTATACAAGTGCCGTCTCTCGTGTTCCAGTCGTCTCCGTTTATTATAAAGCGGCTGTCCTCACCTGTATGTACCCTTATTATGCGCTCCAAAAGATTGGAGCCGGTCTTGAGAGGCAGCTTGTTTTCTCTTGTGTTGTAAAAATGGTCTATACCTATGGGATTGAAAAATCTCAAGGCTATGCAGTACATATCATAAGCATTGCAAAAATCCCTGAGCATCATCTCAAATATATATTTGGAGCGCCCAAAGGGGCTTCTCGGCTTCATGGGAGAACGTTCCGTTACCATAAATCCCGGCACGTCGTCGTATACGGAGGCTGAGCTTGCAAATATTATTTTTTTAATGCCCCTGTCCTTGAGAAGGTGAACGAAGGAAAGAGAACCTATAACGTTGTTGAAATAAAATTCATAAGGCTCCTTAACGGAACTGGCTACGGCAGATACCATAGCGGAATGTATAACCATCTCTATGTCGCTGTGTTCATCCAGTATACTGCCTACGGCATCAAGATCCGTTATGTCGCATCTGTAAAAGCTGCATCCCGGCAGGCTAAAGTTTTCCGTACCCTCTACGCTGTCCAGCACGACCGCATCTATGCCGTTATCCGCCAGCGCATACAAAATGTTCCTGCCTATGAATCCGCAGCCTGTCAACAACACCTTCATTAAAGACGCCTCCCGTATCTTTAGTCAAGCCATATACGGCCAAAACCGAAACAACTTGATATATATATTCTCGAACCAATAATATTTTAATCTATTTTACGTTAAATTTCAACAGATATTTTCCCTTTTACATAAAATATATTACATAAAGACCGTACACAGCTTTTCATCACCATAAACCGTCAATATGAAAAACGGCGATATGAACCGCCGTTTGATATGATATCAGCCGCCAAGGTATGCTTCCTTGACCTTATCGTCATTGAGCATATCCTTTGCATTTCCTTCCATAACGATATTTCCCGTTTCAAGCACATATGCCCTGTCCGAAATGGAAAGCGCCATTTTAGCATTTTGCTCCACAAGGAGTATGGTAGTGCCCTCTTTATTACAGGTCTCTATAATATCAAATATATCCATTACGACAATAGGGGCAAGACCCATGGAGGGTTCGTCAAGAAGGAGCATTTTGGGATGGCTCATAAGGGCTCTGCCTATGGCAAGCATTTGCTGCTCGCCGCCCGAAAGAGTGCCGGCAAGCTGCTTTCTCCTCTCCTTGAGCCTTGGAAAAAGCTCCATGACCCTTTCGTATTCCCTCTTTATAACAGCCTTATCCTTAACGGCATAGGCTCCCATATCCAAATTCTCATTGACCGTTAGCTGCTGAAAGACCCTTCTGCCCTCAGGCACATGGCCAAGCCCCAGCTTGACTATTTTATCGGCAGAAGTATGGGTGATGTTCTTATCCATAAATTCAACACTGCCGCTTGCAGAGCGAATAAGTCCGGATACGGAATGGAGTATGGTGGTCTTGCCTGCGCCGTTGGCGCCTATGAGGGAGACTATCTCCCCTTCCTCCACATTAAAGGATATACCCTTTATCGCATGGATCATACCGTAATACACGTTCAAGTCTGTGACCTTAAGCATTTCTCCGCCTCCTTATTCGCCCAAATAAGCTACGATCACCTTGGGATCGTTCTTTATTTCCTCAGGCAGACCGTTGGCTATGACTCTGCCGTACACCAACACGACTATTTTTTCGCATATGCCCATAACAAGAGACATATCGTGCTCTATAAGGAGTATGGACACATTAAATTTTTCCCTTATAAGGCTTATGGTATTCATAAGCTCTTGGGTCTCATTGGGATTCATACCGGCGGCAGGCTCATCCAAAAGCAAAAGCTTGGGATCTGTGGCCAAGGCTCTTGCTATCTCCAGCTTTCTTTGCTTGCCGTAGGGCAGATTTGAGGCAAGCTGCTCCGCCTCGTTGTCGAGATCGAATATCTTTAAAAGCTCCATAGCCCTGTCCGTCATTTCCTTCTCCATCCTGCCGAATTTGGGAAGGCGGAATATGCCTGTGGCAACGGAATAGCTGTATTTGTTCTGCAAGCCTACCTTAACATTATCTATAACTGACATATTGCTGAAAAGCCTTATGTTCTGAAACGTTCTTGCAATGCCCTTTTTGTTTATCTGTATAGGGGTCTTTCCGTTCATAAGCTCACCGTCAAAGTAAAATTCACCCTCGGTAGGCTTATAAACTCCCGTAAGGAGATTGAATATAGTGGTCTTGCCTGCGCCGTTGGGGCCGATAAGGCCGTAAAGCTGACCGTTATCCATAGTCAGATGAAAATCGTCAACGGCTCTCAGACCGCCGAAGGATATCCCCAGTTGTCTTATATCCACCAATGCCATTATCTCTCTACCTCCCTCTTCCTGCGTGAGAAAATTCTCTGTCTGAACTCTACCAATGTAGGATTGGAGCTAAAGAGCATCATTATTATAAGGGCAAGAGCATAGAAAAGCATTCTGTAATCCGCCAGATCTCTCAAAAGCTCCGGGAGTACGGTGAGTATAATGGCCGCAATGATGCTGCCCTTTATGTTTCCCATACCGCCTAATACCACCATAACAAGTATCTCTATGGACTTGTTGAAGTCAAATGTGGCAGGCTTGAGTATACCCAGGTTCTGACCGTAGAGCACGCCTGCGACTCCTGCAAAAAAGGCGGAGAGCACGAAGGCAAACATCTTGTAATACACTACATTTACGCCTACCGACTCGGCAGCTATGACATTATCTCTTATAGCCTTTATAGAACGGCCGTGGCAGGAGTGTATAACATTGCTTATAACAATGAGAGTTATTATGGTAAGCACATATGCCACAGTGTAATTCCCCGATTTTTCAATACCCTTAAGACCGCCTGAGCCGCCTACTATATCCATTGAATTAAGTATGGATCTTATTATCTCGCCAAAGCCCAGTGTCACTATAGCCAAATAGTCGCCCTTTAAGCGCAGGGCGGGTATTCCTATTATAAAGCCGAACGCAGCGGCTGTAAGTCCGCCTATCACAAAGGCTATGGGCAATTCCGCATACACGGGAAGATCACAGTATACCGTAAACATACAGCCCGCATAGGCGCCTACCGACATAAAGCCTGCGTGACCCAGCGTAAGCTCGCCCAAAAAGCCCACTATAAGATTAAGAGAAACAGCAAGTATTATATTCACAAGAACAGGTACTATAAGATTCTGCATCTGCCTTGAGGCCGTTCCCGTTTCCACCAAGGCAAATAAAAGCAGGTATACGGCTATGGCTACGGCCATATAAACAATATTTTTTTTATTCTTCATGATATACCACCCTTACACCTTAGTTATGGTCTTTCTGCCTAGGAAGCCCGTAGGCTTCACAAGGAGAACTATTATAAGCACGGAAAATACTATTGCATCTGCAAGCTCTGTGGAAATATACGCCTTTGCCATACTCTCTATAATGCCCAGTATTATGCCGCCCAGCATGGCGCCGGGGATAGAGCCTATGCCGCCCAAAACTGCGGCAACGAATGCCTTTATGCCCGGCATGGCTCCCGAATACGGGCCTACAAAGCCGTAGGAGCTTACAAAGAGTATGCTCGCTATAGCCGCAAGGAATGAGCCTATTGCAAACGTCAAAGATATTGTTGTGTTGACGCTTACGCCCATAAGCTGAGCGGCTCCCTTATCTTCCGAAACGGCTCTCATAGCCTTGCCCACTTTGGTAAAGTTTATGAAAAGGACAAGGCATATCATAATTATAACTGTAACGACAAGGGTTGTGATAGCCTCGCCGGAAAGATGTATCTCTCCCAAACTCACGGAAAACTTAGGTATGACCGAGTTTACCTTTCTCTGATTTGAGCCGAATATGAGCAAAGCCACACTTTGAAGAAAATAACTGACGCCTATGGCCGTTATGAGAACGGCAAGAGGAGAGGCATTTCTCAGGGGCTTATATGCAATTTTTTCTATAGTTACGCCCAGCACCGTACAGGCAAGCATACAAACCGCAACGGGGATCAATATGCTCATTAAGGGAGAGAGCCCCATATGCACCGCCGCAACGGAAAGCACGTATGCACCTACCATAATTACGTCACCGTGAGCAAAGTTAAGCATCTTGGCAATACCGTAGACCATAGTGTAGCCAAGGGCAATAAGCGCATAAATGCTGCCAAGACTCAAACCGTTTATAAACTGCTGTATAAAGTCCATACTGCACCTCCTTATCCATTAACACATAAAAGGGCTGTAAAAAGTTTACAGCCCTTTTAAAACAAAATGCCGATATCAGTTCTTAGCTGTGTAAGCGCCATTTTCAATAACAGCAACCTTAGCTGACTTGTTGGGTTCGCCGTTTTCATCAAAGGTCATATCGCCTGTAAGGCCGTTTAAAGTGATCTTGGTCATAGCATCGATAAGTGCATCGTTGGAAAGATCTCCGCCTGTCTGCTCTACGGCAAGCTTAATAGCATATATAGCATCATAGCCGTCTGCCGCAAACTGATCGGGATCCGCACCGAACTTCTCATTATATGCGCTTACGAAGGCCTGTATCTTCTCATCACTGTCTGTAGGAACGAAAGGTGTTAAGAAGGTACCGCCCTCAATATTTGTAGTGTCGCCGTTCAACTGCTTGATAACGCCGTCCCAGCCGTCACATCCAAACATAGGAAGACCTAAGCCGAGAGAAGCAGCCTGCTCGGAAACATAAGCAACTTCTGTGTAATAGAATGGAAGGAACAGACAATCTGCGCCGCTGCTCTTTATCTTTGTGAGCTGAGTCTTGAAGTCAACATCTCCCGTTGTAAAAGACTCATCGGCTACGATCTGTCCGCCAAGCTCGGCAAACTTCTCAACAAAAGCATCATGTATGCCCTTGCTGTATTCGTCGCCGTTGTTATATATAACAGCCGCCTTTGAAAGACCCTGCTGCTGAATGTATTCTGCCATTACCTGACCCTGCAAAGGATCGGTGAAGCAAATTCTGAAAGCGTTGGGAGTTGCGGTACATTCCTTTGCTGAACCGCTTGGAGTGATCTGTAATATACCGTCTTTTTGGCTTTCTCCGCTCACTGCTATAGAGCAAGCGCTTGTAACGGAGCCTACGAGCACATTGATGCCCTGATCCATAAGTGTGCTGTATGCGTTTACTGACTTCTGCTCATCACACTCATCATCCTCAAACAAGAGCTCCATCTGCATACCTTCAACGCCGCCTGCCGCATTGATCTCTTCAACTGCTATCTCTGCGCCGTTCTTTGTGGAAACGCCGTAGCTTGCAGCATCGCCTGTAAGAGGTCCTATACCGCCTATCTTAATAACGTCGCTGCCGCCCTCGGCTGACTCATTTGCGCCGCTGCCGCCGCAGCCAACCATTGTAAGTGCCATTGTGCCTGCCATAGCAAGCGCCAAAAATCTTTTTAACATATAAAATACCTCTCTTTATTTTTATTCTTCGGGCTTATCCTCAGCCTTCTCTTCAACCTGTTCAGCCTTTTCCTCAGCCTTTTCTTCGGCTTTTTCCTTTATTTCCTCTATCTTGTCCTCTACCTTGTCGGCGAGCTTCTCAAGCTTTTCGGATATCTTGCTCACAGCTTTTTCGGCAGTATCCTTTAATGTGTCCACTGCTTTTTCCACCTCAGGTGAATTGACTATCTCCTCTACCTTGTCGCTTACCTTTTCGGCAGTATCCTTCACTGCGTCTACCACCTTTGCCACTTCGGGAGAGCTTACTATCTCTTCAACCTTGTCGTTGACCTTATTTGCAGTATCCTTCACTGCATCAGTCACCTTGTCTGCAACAGACTTTTCTTCATCTTCGAGAGTCTCCTCTGCCTTAGGAGTTCTTGCAGGTCTTTCAAGAGTTTCCTTTATGCTGAGGCTTATCTTCTTGTTCTCAAGATCCAGCTCCGTTACCTTAGCCTGTATCTCCTGGCCTATCTCAAGCTCATCCTCGGGCTTTTCAACATGCTTGTATGCTATCTGAGAAATGTGAACAAGACCGTCTACGCCCTCTTCAAGCTCTACGAAAGCACCGAAGGGCACCATCCTTACTACCTTGCCCGTTACCACATTGCCTACGGCATACTTGGTTGCCGCTGTGAGCCATGGGTCTGCGTTAAGGTCCTTAAGTGATAATGATATCTTGCCCTTTTCGGGATTAACGTCAAGCACCGTAACGGTGACCTTATCGCCTACGCTGAGCACATCGGATACCTTCTTTACCCTGCCCCAGCTCATTTCTGAAATGTGGATAAGACCGTCTACGCCGCCTAGGTCAACGAAAGCACCGAAGTCAACGATACGGCTTACCGTACCTTCTATCCTGTCTGTAGGATGGATAGATGCGAATACCTGTGCCTTCTTTTCGTCTATCTCTTTCTGAACGAGAGCCTTTCTGCCCAGAACGACTCTTCTCTTAGCCTTGTCGAACTCCAAGATCTCAAAGTCATATTCATTACCTATGAAAGTGGAAAGATCCTCCACATATCTATTTGATATCTGTGAAGAAGGAATAAACACTCTTACACCGTCTGAAAGACCGATAAGTCCACCCTTAACCACATCGGTTACCTTGGCCTTTACGGTAGAGCCGTTTGCATATGCTTCTTCAATAACAGCATAATTCTTGTCGGCATCAGCCTTCTTTTTGGAAAGCTGGACATTTCCCTCACCGTCATTTACCCTTACAACAAATACATCGATCTCGTCGCCGGGTTTAACTACATCAGCAGGATCTACATTGGGATCGTCTGAAAAGTCAGCCCTGCTGATAATACCGTCTGACTTATAGCCCAAATTCACAGAAACCTCGCCGGTATCTGCTACACTGATAACAGTACCCTTTACTACGTCACCTGTTCTGAGAGTGACCATAGAACTGTCAATCATCTCCTCAAAAGATTTGTTTTCAATTTCGCTCATAAAACTTACAGCCTCCTTTATTATAACCGATGGCGTGGATGCACCGGCAGTTATACCAATTTTAACATTTTTTTGAAACTTTTGCAACTCTAAATCACAAATTGTTTCACATAAAAATACATTTTTACAATATTTTTTACTGATTTCGTATAATTTAGCGGTATTTGAGCTGCTTTTATCGCCCAGCACGATCATTACATCCACGTTCTTGGCGATCTCCACAGCCTCCTTTTGCCTGTCCTCGGTCGCCGAGCATATGGTATCGTATATTTGTATTTTGTCACTTTTGTCCTTTAATATATGGATTATTTCGTCAAACACATCTGTTTGGAACGTGGTCTGCACCACAAGGGCATATTCGCCCTCTTCCGGCACAAAGGCCTTTGCCTCCTCCGCCGAGTTGATTATGACAGCGGTATTGTCGCTCCAGCCGTTTATACCTATTACCTCAGGGTGCCTGCCGTTGCCTATTATTATTATTTTCTTCCCCAGACCGTGGTAATTTTCATTGACTATGTTGTGTATTTTCTTTACGAAAGGACAAGTACAGTCCTTGTATTTTATACCTCTTTTTTCTATTTCCTCATATATTGAAGGCGGTACGCCGTGGGAACGTATTATAAGCTCTCCGCCTATTGCCGAGTCAAAGTCCTCTGTGACTTTGATGCCCTTTTTTTCCAGATCCCCTGTTACCTCCTTATTGTGGATAATAGGTCCGAAGGTATATACATTTTTCTCTCCTGCACGGCTGTAGGCATAGTCCACCGCCCGCTTTACTCCAAAGCAGAAGCCCGCAGTTTTTGCCAAAATGATATTCATTTTCCCTACCCTCTTGCTGTTTCCAATATTTTATTTTTTACCTCATCGACAGTCATATCGGAGGTATCTATAACAAGGGCGTCTTCAGCCACCGTAAGTGGATTGAGCTCCCTGTTTTTATCATACTCATCTCTTGCCGAAATATCCTTTGCAACAGCGTCAAAGTCATAGGCTATCCCTTTTTCTTCAAGCTCATGACAGCGCCTTTTGGCTCTTTCCGGCACATTTGCATCAAGATATATCTTTACTCTGGCATCGGGTATAACGTTTGTGCCTATATCCCTGCCGTCCATCACTACCTTGTTTTTGCGGACTATGCTCTTTTGAAGAGCCACAAGCATTTGCCTCACGGCGCCTATGGCAGCTACCTTTGAAGCGCTGTCCGCCACGGCGGGAGTCCTTATGTCCTCCGTAACATCCCTGCCGTTAAGGAATATCCTTTGCATACCCTCGGAATGCACAAGGTCTATATCTATACCCTCAAGCACCGCTTCTACCGCCTTGGCATCCGTATAGTCTATATTATTATTAATACAGTACAGACCCACGGCTCTGTACATAGCACCTGTGTCAACATATATATAATCCAGTTCCTTGGCTATGAGCTTTGCCACAGTGGATTTGCCCGAGCCTGCCGGACCGTCTATGGCTATAGCCTCAGTCTTTTTTTTTACAAGATCGGGTCTGAGCACTACGGCGCCCTTTAAGTACACATGCTCCATATCCCTTTGAGGCTTGTCCGCAGCCACTGTGACCATTACCCTTATGCACATTGGAAGAGAGCCCTTTACATACATTTCCTGCATACATATAAGGGATGCCTCCGTTATGCCCATTTTCCTGAGAGCAACGGCGGGGTAAGCCGCATCTATATCCCTTGTGGCCGTAAATACCACGGAAATAATATCCTCGGCGGACAGAGAATTTCTCTTTATTATCTCCCCAAGCATAAGCTCGGTGTTGCTCCATATGCACTCCTTTGTGTTTTCCTCTATGGTTATTGCTCCTCTTATACAGCAGCACATATATGTATCCTCCTTAGCAATTAGTTCCGGCAATGTAGCCTGTGGAAAAGGCTATCTGCAAATTAAAGCCTCCCGTAAGGCTGTCCACATCTATTATCTCTCCTGCAAAATACAGTCCTTTTACAAGCCTTGACTCCATAGTTGACGGATCTATTTCGTCAACATTTATGCCGCCTCTTGTGATCACGGCCTCGTTATAGCCTGCCGTGTCCGTTACTGTCAGTTCAATATTTTTTATGACCTTCAAAAGCCTTGCTCTTTCTTCCTTTGTTATGCTGTTAGCCTTCTTGCTCTCGTCTATCCCTGTCAGCATTATGACTATGGGAATGAGCTTTTGGGGAAGAAGATCGTTCAAAGCATTTTTAAAGTCCTTATTGGCATATTTTTTAATGTCTCTCAAAAGCCTTGCATCCAGCTCCTTCTCATTGAGAGCAGGCTTCATATCTATGCGTATCACAGGCCTTTCGTCTGTTTTATCATCTATATATCTGCTTGCCGTGAGCACAAGAGGACCTGTTATGCCGAAGTGGGCAAACATCATTTCGCCCATATCCGAATATATCTCTTTGCCCTTAAGCAATACGCTCATTTTTATATTCTTAAGGCTAAGACCCATAAGGCTCTCTACCCATTTTTCCTTTACCTTGAGAGGCACCAAAGAGGGATAGCATTTTGTAATGCTGTGCCCCAGTTTACGGGCAAGCCTGTAGCCGTCTCCCGTAGAGCCCGTGGCAGGATATGAAAGTCCGCCTGTAGCCAATATGACGCTGTCGCAGGGAATATTCCTTTTACCGCACACAACAGCCTTAACTCTGCCCTTTTCGGCTGTTATATCGGTGACTGCCGTATCGTAAAGTATACTTGCGCCGCTTTCTTTTACAAATTGCTCCATAGCCTTGACTATATCCCCCGACTTGTCCGATACGGGAAAAACTCTTTTGCCCCTTTCCGTTTTAAGGGGAACGCCCATACCTTCAAAAAATGCCATTGTGTCCTCGGGGGTAAAGCCGTATATGGAGCTGTACAGAAAATAAGGATTGCTCATGGCATTTGAAATATGCTCCTCCGGATCTGAAGCATTTGTTACATTGCATCTGCCCTTTCCCGTTATAAAAAGCTTTCTTCCGACTCTCTCCTTTTTTTCAATTAGAGTGACCTGCTGTCCTCTCAGGGCAGCCTGTCCCGCAGCCATCATGCCCGCAGGGCCTCCGCCTATCACCACTGTGTTTTTCATAGCACACCTTATATATATTTTTTCTCCTGGGATGAAGAATACACCTTGTATTCGGCCCAAAGATCCTCCAGCATATCCAATCCCCTTGCTATTTCGTCTTTCTTATTCATGCTGACTGCAAGAAGCAAAGCGTTTATGAGCGAAAGAGGCGCCACAAGAGAATCCACGAAGCTGACCATATCGCTTCTTGTTATAAGGCTTATGCTTGCGCTTTTTACAAGAGGCGATTTTTTGCTGTCTGTAATGGCTATCGTCTTTGCTCCCCTTGAATGAGCATACTCTATTGCCTGCACCGTCTTGTTGGAATATCGTGGAAAGCTTATGCCTATGAGCAAATCGTTTTCCTCTATCCTGTATATCCTCTCGAAGGTCTCGGCAACTGCGCCAGTGGAAGCATCTATTACATTATCCCGCATAAGATTGAGGTAAAAATTCATGAAATGAGAAAGAGCGGAGGCACTTCTTCCGCCTACTATATAGACCTTTCTTGCATTTATTATATAGCCTACCGCCTTGTCAAAATCCTCATAGTCGATATCCTCTATGGTGGCGGATATCCTTTCCGCATCGGCTCTCAAGACCGATTTAAGTAAATGCCTGCTGTTTTTTGCTATCCTGTCGGAAGATACCTTCATTCTTTGTGAAGCCGTAAGCTTGTTTTTTACAAGCTCTTCAAGCGCCTGCTGCAGCTTGGGATATCCGTCATAGCCCAGCTCTATTGCAAAGCGGACAACGGTGGACTCGCTTACCCCCGCAATATCTCCAAGCTTTGCGGCGGTCAGATATACAGCCTCATCATAATGCTCTGTAAGAAATGCGGCGATCCTTTTTTGTCCTTTGCTCAGCTCAGGCATCTTCTCACTTATAACATTAAGCAGATCATTTATCTCAGTCATTTTGCACACCTTCTTATATGGATAATCGATATCATTCATTATTATGTAATAATAACATATTTTGCAAGTTACGTCAATGAATTATGCAAAAAAAGCCCAAAACAACAGAAAAAGCCCAAAACGGAGCATTGGGCTTTTTACATACTGTTTACACGAATACATCTACAGTTCCAATTCATCGCCGTCTGCCATTATATATGCGCTTGGCGTATCGAAGAGCTTTGCTCTTTCCTCATCAAAGAGCTTGCCGGGAGCCATATGTATGGGAACGGTGTGCTTTGCATTTATTATTTCGGCACACTCTACAGCCTCCGGAATATCCATATTGAACCTTCCGTCGCAGGGCAAAAAGGCATAGTCTATATTTCTGTTTGCAAGCTCTGTCATTTGCACGGTCTTGGATGTATCTCCGGCAAAATAGAGCAGCTTATCGTTTACCGTCACCAAATATCCTACGCATTGATCTATGGGATGATTGTCATTATATGCCTGCACAGCCTCGATATGCACTCCCGCAATGTCCGCCATTTGATACTCTCCGTCAACAAGAGCGTCACTGCTTTGATATATCACACAATCTTCACCGTGTATGGGCAGATTTATTTGATTATGGTCGGGATGCATATGCGTCACAAGTATAAGATCCGCAGGCTCGTCATAGCCTTCTCCCGCATAGGGATCTATATATATTACCTTGCCGTTCTCGGTAGTCAGTCTAAAGCTGCCGTGTCCTTGATATAAAAGCTTTGCCACCTTTGTTTCCTCCTTATTGCTTCCTGCAGCCGAACAGCCTGTTAAAAGCACCGCTGCCGTTAATATTGCCAAAATGATCTTTTTCATTCCATACTCTCCTCTGTTTCTTCTTTCGGACTTTCCTCCGCAGTCATGGCCTGCTCTGCATTTTCTCCCTCAGCTTCCGTATCTGCCGGCAAGGCAGGCACATCCTCTGTATCAAGAGCTTTGTCATCGCTGTCCGATACTTCGTCATCATCATATTCTGTATATTCCTTCTGCCATTCGTCTTTTTGCTCCGGTACAGCCTTGGCGCTGTGCTTCTTCCCGGTATGAGTAAACTGATATACTATACCCAGCGCCGCAATTATACCTGTTGCAGAAAGTATGACTATCCAGTTGGTGAGATCGAATATCCCCAGTATATTTGTGACCACAGATGCGGCTCCGCTCAAGGATGTGCTTATTATGACTACGGGTCTCACAAGCTTTACCGCCAGGCTTCCCACTATTATAGCCGCAGCAATAGCAAGTATTATTATCCACCATTTGGTATTTATCTCATATATGTTTATAAGATGCCCCAAAACATTGAGCGTAGCGCCGAAGCCTATGACAAATACTCCCGACTCGTAAAAAAGAAATGACAAAACGGCGGTTATAACGCCTGCAATAAGCGCCACGAGCATAACGTCTGCATTCATGGCATAGGCGATAAGCCCTGCAATGGCAGCTCCTGCCGCAAAGCCTATTATGGCGCACCAAACTCTCAAAAGCTTGTAGCCGAAAAAGCATATGAGCATTCCCATTACCACAGCTATTACCACAGAAAGCATGATCGGCTGCTGCCGTGCCATTATATATTGATCGATAATTTGCTGTATATAGTTTTCCACAAAAACACCTCACTTTATGAATATCTGTAATTATTCTACCATATATGTCAAATAAATTCAATAAAAGTATATATATTTTTGCTGAGCCTATGTATCCGCAAAATGTAAATAAAAAGGGTCAAAGCATTTACAATGCCTTGACCCTTCAGATTGTCGAAAAAACAATATTTTGACAGTAAACTTAAATTAAAATAAAGAACAGCTTGAAAAAAAGCGTCGCAGACTTTAATCCGCAGGAGGAATTCACTTCCTCCGAGGACAGGAACTTTTCTGTAATTTAGGCATAAATGCCTAAATTACAGAAAACACGGCTGGTTCCTACTACAGCTAACTGAAAGAAATGCCAAAAAGCATTTCTTTCAAGCGTGTCGATTTTATCGACACGCTGAAGGGTCAAAGCATTTACAATGCCTTGACCCTTATATATGTATGATGTCCTAAACGGCTTTCAGACCGTTTCCGATACTATATTATTCATACAAGCCCGCTCTATCGTTTACAACAAGTACCCTGAGAAGCGTTTCGCTTATCTCAAGACCCTTGTCCGTGCCTTTGAGTATACCCTTATCGTAAAGCTTCTGTACCGTCTTTCTTCCCCAGTCGGGCACCTCGCTTATTTTGTTGTACACCTTATCCCTGTACTTGTATACCATATCGTTGGCTTCCTTTTGAGCGATCTCCTTTACTCTTGCTTCTGTCACGTCGTCTACCTCCCATGTTCTTTTAAACGTATTTACATTTCCGTAAAGCTTTTTTAACCTTGCAGGGGTACTGCCCCAGTCGGGCAGCTGAAAGTGGGGCATATCCACAGGGCTTGTCCAGTCGCCGCCCCATTCAAGGCCTAGACTTTTGCCTATATTGCCGACCTTTTGGAACCAATTCCCGCTTGTATTGTAGGCGCCCTTGCCGTCATTCCTTATTACGTCAAAGGCAACGCCCCACTGATGCATTGAGCTGTATGAGCTGCCCCTTGCATTTGTGACGATGCTTCCCGGCTTTGTCCTGCCCTGGGCGTAAAGAGCGTCCTGCTCCGCAGCGGAGCGAAAGCACTCGCCTAATTTTACAATAAGCCCCTGCTTTGCGCACTCGCTTACAAGCCTTGCCGCAAGCTCCTGTAAACGGGGATGACACATTTTTATATCTCTGCTCATGCTCTCACTCCTCCACCTCGGGCAATCCGGCCGTAGATGTAAGCAAGCTCAATACTCCCGCCAATATACTTGCGCTTACGACATTTATCCAGTTCACCTCATCCAGCAACGCCGCCGTGCCTATCATAGCAACAGCGCTTTGCGCCATAGTCTTGACCGCTCTTATTCCTGCTGCCTTTAACCATTTTTTAGTCATAATTATACCTCCTTCATATATTTATTATCGCTGTACGTTTCTTCCAGGTCATCGATTCTATGATTAATGACCTTTATTTTTTCCTTCGTAACCTCCTCGGCTTTTTCCAGCTCATATGTTCTTTCTATCAAGCTATTATGCTTGTTTACCTTGCTTTCCAGCTGTTCTATGCGGTAGGTAATAAGCTTTGTGTTTACAAAAATGCCTATCATA
>CANPXH010000024.1 GCA_947585865.1 uncultured Clostridia bacterium | reverse complement strand
CCTATGAAAATATTTTTTTAATATTTGTAGTTGAAATTAAATATTATGCCAAAATAAACCTTCCTAAACATATATTGGATCCATAGTTAAAACGAAATTGACAAATATATATGATAACTTTATGTACCTTTTTTGTAAGATGGGATATAAAACTCTAACAGGAAAATAGCAAGATCAGTAATATCAGCGATGTAATAATAGTTATTAATTTTATTATATATTTGTTTATAATAATTTATATTTATTTTTATATAACAGTAATAATAAAAAAATAGAAAGGTGTGATATTATGAATAGTTTTATTCATACATTCAGTTTCAGAAAAAATATAACTTATGATGAAAACTGTAAAATTATAGAAAGATATAATAGCAGCATTATAAGTAAAGACAGTATTTATTATATAAATCAATATAGTAATAATGGAGTTCGGCTTTATATAACAGATAGAAGTAAAAATGAAGTAAAGTATGATAAAAATCATTTTATAAAAAAGATGGAGATAATTATAACACCATATAAGCTATGTCATACCGGTGAAGCAATGGGATGTATTAAAGACTATAAAGAAATGACAGCTGCCATCAAAAAGTTTTATGATATATTAGACAGTATGAGTATGGAAACAGGAGTGGATTTTAATAATAACATAACTCTGTCAAGAATAGATATTACTCACGATGTGTTTACCCCTAACGCGTTTTATTCGGATGAAATAATAAGAATAGCAAAACTATCTAAACTTAAACACGGTTATAAATTTTGGATAAAACCGGATAAAGGTCATTATGAAAATATATTTGAAGATAAATACATAACTTCATATGCAAATAATCATCAAGGTATAGCGGCTAAGATATATAACAAAAGCCATGAGCTTGAATCAAAAGGTATATCTAACAAGTGTGAGAATTCAAATATAGTTAGATTTGAGGTTTCACTCAAAAAGAAATTCCTTAAAAACAATAAATATCTTCAATACCTAGAAAAGGGCATCCCATTAGAGCATATACTGTGGTATATAACTCAAAATGCAGATAATTTCTTGCAGAAATACATATCCGATGTTATGCCGAGTGGTCATATGCTCTCACATGAGAAACTGACGGAATATATTTTTAATATATGCGGTAAAAAGATAAAAAAGGCAAAGAAGATGTTGTGTTATTCTATGCTGTTCACCAATAAAAAAGCCCTTGACAGTTATGGCAGCAAAAAAATGCTTGCAAAGGTTAAGTTGTATTTTGAAAAAATAGGGGCATCTCCTATTTATCTTAATAATGGCTGTGATTTCATACCTTCTTTTAAGGCTCTGATCACAGATGATTACATTTATGACGATAAAGGATATAATAATACTCTGAAATGAAGCAGCCGGATATTAGTTATCCGGCTGTGTAGTTTCATTAGGGAATAGAGCCTCTTTTTTTATAATAAGACAAGAAAGCTTTTCTTTTACTCCGGATTTATTCTTAATTGTTCTTACCTTGCTTTTTTCTTTATCTGTAGCGACTAACATATCGGCTTTGTATAATATATTTATAAACTCATTTTTACTAATATTTATATTAGTTTTGCTTTTAAAATCATTATAAAATTTTTTGTATTCTAAATAATAACAAGGCGTATTTTCTTTAGAATCAATACGATAATCATAGCAATATGAAGATGGATTGTAGGCTTTTTCAATAAAGATTTTAGCAATATAATCTCTAAAAATATCAATACAATCATTAGATTTTTCGTCTGAATAATCATAGAAGAAATTATGTACGCTGAGCAGAATCTTTTTTAGATCTTCTTTTTCGGTTTCAAAGTCCACTCCAAAGCTTTCTAAATATAAGAAAAAAATTGATAAAATTAAAATAAGGGATTTATAAAATTCAAAATATGAATTTTCTTCAAAATCGTTTGTAGCATTTTCTATATAAGTGAATAAATCATTATATACAGTATCAAAATGATCTAAATATTGTTTTGCTTTTTCAGTGTATTTGCGTGATTGCTTTTGCCAATATTTCTTAACAAAGTGAATATATGAAATACATATTAAATTTAAAGCTTTTTTTACTTCAAGCAATTTGGAATTGTCTTTGGGATTATACTCCTCATATGGTGCATTGAGATTAGAGATATCAAGATTAAAACACTCATCATAGATAATCGGACCTTTAGATAGAAAAACAGGATCATATCCAATTCTTCTATTAACATAATCTGTTATAATTTTTTTAACATTTCCATTACCGGAAATAGACCTATTCTCATTTGTATAAATTATCAATGGGATATCTGATAATAAGGCCTTATAATATAAATTTGTTTTTGAAGTGGATAAAATACTGGATAAAACAATACTGGAGGATTTGGAAGGTAATTTATTTATATTATTATCAATATTAAAAAAATTCAAAAATAAATTTGCAACGATTTTATATGAGAACTTATTGCTGTTTCCATACAGACAAAGAGCAAACCTTTCTTTTGTGGTAGCATAACTTCCACTTATGGATAATAACCCATATAAAAAAGGTATGATTAATTCATTATTATTTTTAAGTAAAGCTAAAACAAGGTTAAGGTCATTTTTTAAGTTGTTTTCTTCATAGTCTTTATATATATATTTGTCTTTAACTTTATTAAATAAATCAATACTGTTTAATCTTCCATATATTTTGTTTGTGGTGACTCCTATGTAATTTGTTTTTAACTTATATAGATTTATTTTCCACCCAGAAATCTTATCAGGATTTTTATTCCTATTCTTTTCCAGGTTAAACTCCACATACTTTTTAAGACAGTATTTAAATCTGTCCTTATTATCAATGTCTATATTTTGTTTGACAATATTTTGTAAAATTGCATTGGCATCATATATTTTTATTTTCCCTTTATTTGTGACAGTAACTCTGAATGAGTCCAATACATAATTTTTTTCAATCATATATAGTATATGGCGTTCTATTGAATCATATATTGGACTTATTTTTTCTAACCTATCGTCAGGCACACTAATTTCTGCAAACTTTGATTTATGTTCATATTCTTTGTGACTATTGTAAACAATATAAAACATTATGTAGGCGTCTTCATTTATTTTTTTATAATCGTGAATAAATGTATCTATGTATATGAATCCCGGAGCAATTATATTTTCATCGCTTGATGAAGCTTCAACGCCATCATTGTTCAGATCAACGCATTCCCATTCTTCTGTAATTTCAAATTTTACATCAGGATAATTTTCCTGCATCCATTCATTAAAGTTCGCATTTTCCTCATTTATTATATCTACATAATTTTTACTCATTTATATCACCATCCTCCCTTATATTATCTTAATTATAGACAAATATTATGTTGAAGTCAATAAGTTGGAAGTTGGAAAGTTGATTTTGATACGTATAGTAAAATTACTTACATATATTTATCTGCGTATATTCTAATATTTGTATTTATATGTTTCAAACCTATCTTACCTCATTATTAACAATTATATAAAAAAACATATTAAAACACCTACATATAAATAATTAATTGTTATATTTCATAAAATTTTATAACACACAAAACAAGTAAAGTAAAGATAGTTATTTGTATACTATCCTCTTATAAAAAATGTGAGGTGATATTATGACAGATAAAAAATCCAACTTCAGAGTAAAGACCAACTATGGAAACAAACTCTTTGCCGACTGTCTGCTCAATGCTATAAAAGCAAGCTCAGATAAGATAGCAGGATAATTAAAAATTAATATAGGGAAGGAGGCGGCTCTGATGGAGAAATTTAAAACGGCAATATACTGCCGTATATCACACGACGATGACAACCAACAGTCGGAGAGCATCGACAATCAACAGCTCATAATCAGAAATTATGTGAGCAGCCATAGGGATGAGTTTGAAATTGTTGGTACATACATTGACGACGGTATTTCGGGAATGACCTATGACAGAGCTGCCTACTCCCGTATGATGGAGGCAATAAACGAGGGCAGTATAAATGCCATAATAGTAAAAGACCTTTCCCGAATAGGAAGAGAACAGATAGAAACACTCAATCTTATAAAAAAGGAGTTTATACTCAAAAACATACGCTTTATAGCAATAACAGACGATTATGACAGCTTTGACACATCGAAGAGCGATGGACTGAGCACATCGGTAAAGCTGCTTCTAAATGACTACTACTGCGCAGATATTTCACGCAAGGTCAGAAGTGCGCAGAACGCTAAAAGGGCAAGAGGGGACTTTATAGGCTCTCATGCGCCTTATGGATATATAAAGTCCGATAATAACAAAAACAAGCTGGTCATAGACGAGCAGGCTGCCGAGGTGGTGCGCAAAATATTCAGCTTGTATATGCAAGGCTATGGCAAGCTGACAATAGCCAGAATGCTCAATGCCGGTGGAGTGCCTAATCCCACTACATATAAGAGAAGGGTGCTGAAGCAGAATTACGTCAATTCCAACAAGCTGAACAGCACTACATACTGGACATACTCCACAGTCAGCAAGATATTGGCAAATCCCGTATATATAGGTTGTATGGTACAGCATAAGTCGGAAATAAAGGCCTACAACATACATAAAAAGGTCATTGTGCCGGAAAAGGATTGGTGCATTGTGGAGAATACACACGAGGCTATTATAAATAGATGTGATTTTGAAGCTGTGCAGACCATGCTCAATACCAGAAGGCAGAATGTTGTGCTTACAGAAAATATGTCCAAGTATACGGGATTGTTCTTCTGTAAGGAATGCGGCAGAGCAATGAATAAGTTTCTGAGCAAGCCTAAAAAGAACGGTGAACGCTATATTACATTCAAATGCGGCTCATATTCAAGGTTTGGCAAGAATATTTGTACTATACATTCTATACGGGAGAAGGACTTGGATGAGCTTGTGCTTAGCGAGATAAGGCGCAATATAAGCATTGCTCTTGACAGCGAGACCTGCGAATACATAAAGAGTAAGGGCTTGCATGAAATGAGATCAAAGCAGAATGACAGGCTTAAAAAGCTGAGAGAAAGCCTTGATAACTGCAAACAGAAAAGAAAGAATATGCTGGAGCATCTTGCGGAAAACATAATAGATATTGAGGATTTTAAGGAGTTTGATGCGAACAATAAGGCTGAAATCGAAAGCATAAAAGAAAACATCAAGCTTATAGAAAAAAGACTTGCAGACGAAAATAAGGAACTGGAAGCATACAATATCTGGCTCAGAAATATATTGCAGTACAAGGATATTTCCGAGATTACCAGAGAAATACTTGCAAATCTCATAGACAGCATATACATATCCGAAAAGGATGATGTAAAAGAAATAGAAATTAATTTTAAATTCAAAAATCCCCTTGATAAGTAGGTGTCAGGGGGATTTGTGCTAAAACAGTATGAACAATATTAATCTTGAAATTTTAATATTAAAGATATATAATGTTTATAGGAGATAAAGGTTATTTATATAGGGAGATGAATGTATGCCGACAATATGTATGTTCAGAGGAATTAAAGTTTATATTAATTGGAGAGAACATCAGCCTCCTCATTTTCATGCAACTTATGGAGGACAAGAGGTAATAGTATCAATTAATGAGCTTGAGGTAATTGAAGGAACAATGCCAAATAAACAGTTGAAAATGCTTATTGGTTGGGCAGCATTTCATCAAGAAGAGCTTATAGAAAATTGGAAGCTTGCAGAAAATATGTAGGAGCTGTTTGCAATAGAACCATTAAAATAAGTATTTTATCTGGGGAGCGATTTTATGAATAAAAATATAGATTATTATCTTTCCAAAGGTTTTGATTTAAAAATGGCTGAATACTTTGCCAAAGGCAGACGAATTATTACCGAAGTAATTGCTAATGATGATTTTACATTGATTATAAGCTTTGACAATGGCGAGAAAAGACTTTTTGATATGAATCCGCTGCTAAAGCCTGACACGATATTCAGACATCTTATGGATGTTTCCGATTTTAAAAGAGTTTATGTTGATGAAGATCATTGTATAGCGTGGGATATTGATCCCAATGTGGATAGTAATGTGGTTTGGAACAATAAAATCGATTTATGCCCTGACAGCTGCTATGTTGATAGTGTTCCTATAAGATAATTAAATATTATTATAGATTAAAATCCCCTTGATAAGTAGATGTCAGGGGGATTTGTGCAATAATAACTAAATTTTAATTGTAATTTATTGAAAAATTTTGCATTGCAGTTTATAATTAAAATAATAGGAATATTAAAAGAGACTGAGGATATTTTTATGTACAGGCCACCATTTGAAATCACAAACAATATAATTGCAGACATTGCCGAAATTGCAGAGATGACAGGGAAGATGACTGCGACATCACAGCTGGGCAGAGACCTAATGCTGCGCAGAAAAAACCGTATCAGCACGGTTTACAGCTCTCTGGCTATAGAAAATAATGTCCTTACACCGGAGCAGGTAACGGCTGTGCTTAACGGAAAGCACATTATTGCGCCGCCCAAGGATATTATGGAAGTAAAAAATGCTTATGAGATATATGAGCATATGGATACTCTTGATCCTTATTCCGTTGACGACATTTTAAAGGCGCATGGGGTAATGATGAGGGGATTAAATGATGAAACAGGCAATTTCAGGACAAGACCTGTGGGTGTGGTTGACAGCAAAACAGGCAGAATAATACATTTCGGTACACTACCTGACTATATTTATAATGCTGTGACCGATCTTCTGAACTGGGCAAAAACCACGGATGTTCATATGCTCGTCAAAAGTAGTGTTTTTCACTATGAATTTGAGCTTATACATCCTTTTGCCGATGGAAACGGACGAATGGGAAGATTATGGCATACTCTTATGCTGTCAAAATGGAATCCGCTGTTTGCATGGCTGCCCATAGAATCTATGATCCATGACAGACAAGCAGAATATTACGGCGTAATTAACAACTGCAACAATGCAGGCAGTTCTACAGAGTTTATTGCTTTTATGCTTGATGTCATTAAAAATGTGCTGAAAGAAAATGAAATGTCGGAAAAAACGTCGGAAATAATGTCGGAATTGGAAAAGAGCAGACTTGATGTTATCAATAAATTTTTGTCCGAAAATAACAGCATAACATCAAAAGAAGCTGTCAAACTTCTTGGCATAAGCGAGCGTACAGCTCAAAGACTTCTGAAAAAGGCAGAAGGAATGGGGATTGTTAGGAGTAAAGGGACTACGAAAAATAAGTGTTATTACATTTAAAAACAGGCTTATTCAATATTATCGTTGAATAGGCCTGTTTTTAATATTAAAGCACATAAATGCTTATGGTTTATGTGAATAGCAATAAGAATAAAGAATATTTTGAGTTTATCAGTTTTTTAGTGCAGTTATCGGCACTACAAACACTCCGTCGGGTCTTATATATGCAGCATTTGACATTCCGCATATCACACAGAGAACGGACGGTGAAATACCACCGTTTTTAAGGATATTATTTTTCAATTCTATAAGAGATTGGGCTGCTTTGTCTATCTGATTTGCACCTAGTTTTATCTCAAAAGCACACCATCTGCCGTCAGAAAGCTCAATGACGGCATCAATTTCCTTGTTGTTATAGTCTTGATAGTGAAAAAGATTAGCCCCAAATGACTCGGCATAAACCTTCAAATCACGCTCTACCAATGCTTCAAACATGAATCCAAAGGTATTCAAATCTCCGATAAGTCGGTCGGGTGTTGCCTTTAACAATGCACAGGCAAGTGAAGGATCGCAAAAATGTCTCTTTTCGGCTTGTTTTACTCTGATGGGTGAACGAATATTGGTTGAAAACGGCGGTTGATTGTCTATCAGGAACAGTCTGTTGAAAACGTCAAGATAGGTAGTTATTGTATCGTCATCAATAGTCTCGGCATCGTTTTCTTTAATATCATTGAGCAGTTTTTTCTTTGTTGCAGTTGTACTCTCATTTCTTGCAAGAGAGCGCAACAGAAGACGCATTTTATTTGTGTCATATTTTTTATTGTCAATGCGCTGTGAATCATCATCAAGAATAGCGTCAAGATAAGACCGGGGCAACAGGAACGCATCTTCCGGAGAAGCATTCAGATTTCCGGGGAAGCCACCTCGCACTGTATAATATGCAAGGTCACGCAGATCCACTTCTCCTGTAAGTACACTTTTTAGTTCTCCGTTGCATAACTTCTCAAGAGACACCTCTCCGCTTGATTCTCCCGATTCATAGAGCGACATAGTACGCATACGCAATTTTCCCATACGTCCGGCACCGCTGTGAAGGATACCTTTTCGCTTCGGTGTGGATGAGCCTGTCAGAATAAACTGACCTTTATCCGCTCTTTGGTCAACTGTGTAACGAACAGCGTCCCATATAGCAGGGACTTCCTGCCATTCGTCAAGCAGACGAGGCGTTTCTCCCTCTAATACCAAAGATGGCGACATCTCTGCAAGTGAACGTTTCTGAAAATTATTTGACGGGTCACCTATAAGAAACTCGCTGTTACTGTGGAATGAGGAAGTCCACGTTTTACCGCACCATTTAGGTCCCTCAATACATACCGCACCGAAAGCAGAAAGATATTTTTTTACCATAGTGTCTATAATACGGGGCTTATATTTTGATTTATCAGCTATTTTCTTCAAAATAAACACCTCCAAATTTATATTATAAATATAGTATACCTCATTCGGTTAAATTATTCAAGTATATTCGGTAAAATTTTGAGATTTTGTTCGGCAAAATTTGTAAAAAATGATATTTGTCATAAAAATTATTTGATGTATAGTAAGTTTTAAAATTATATATCTAAAAATGTATAACCAAACACTTTATTATTTATATATAATATTGTCATATATTTTACTATTCTTGTGTTTTGTTAGAAAATATGTTATAATATTAAAAATTGACAGAAATATAATAGGAGTATTATTATGGGGACTATAATTGAACATAAGTATTTGACAAATGATATGCTGACTTGTGGGTTGATAATATACTGTAAAAATATGCTTAAAGCCGAAGATACAGCTATTTCATTTAATAAAATATTAGCTGAAAAATTGATTAGTTTGTCTGTACTAAATAGAAGCAGAAAGCTTGAACAATGTTTTGTTGACGCTTTATATTCTTTGCCTAATGATCCAATTATAAAAGATATTGATGTTATGTTTAATCCTCAATATGAAGTCGATGTTATGAAAATACTTATATCAGCCTATAAGAAAAAGCATTATAGTCTGATATGGTCAGGCAGTTATTATGATGGTAAATTGATATATGGAGAAGAAAAATATCCTGATTATAAAATATATAATATAAGTTGCTATGATATTATTTGTGTTATATAAGAGGAGGAATGATAATGAAATATTCAGAACTTATTAGTTTTAATCCAATTGAAGATGTTATTCAGCTTGTTACAGCGGACAACAAGGACAAAGCTCGTGAATATGTAAAAACATACGTAATGTCAGATAATATGGCAGAAGGTCTTCAGGCTCCTGTTATTGATCAGCTTCAAATGAATGAGGTAGTAGATAACAAAGGAGTTCTGATAGTCGGCAATTATGGTACAGGTAAATCTCACCTTATGTCTGTTATTTCAGCTGTTGCGACAGATGCAGATAATTTACAGTATCTTCAGAATCAGAAATTTGCGAAGCAAATGGAACCTATAGCAGGAAGGTTTGAGGTTCTGCGCATAGAAATCGGCGGAGTTGTTATGCCTTTGTATAATGTTATTATGAGCTATGTACAGGACGATTTCGATAGACGTAGAATTGATTTTAAAATTCCCGAATATAGCAGTGTAAAAAGCCTGAAGAATGTTGTTCAGAATATGATGATAGCTTTTTCAGAAAAGTATCCTGACAAGGGATATCTTATAATCGTTGATGAATTTCTTTCATATTTATCTTCTCGCAATGAAAGAGAAATTGTTCTTGACCTTGAGTTTTTCCGTGCTCTTGGTGAAATGTGTTCCAAATCAAAGCTGCGTGTAATTTTTGGTATGCAGGAAAAGATTTTTGATAATCCTCGCTTTAGCTTTGTGGCGGACACATTGAAGCATGTTAGTGACCGTTTTTCTCAGCTTATTATCACAAAAGAAGCTACATCTTATGTTGTATCTGAGCGTATTCTGAAAAAGACATCGGAGCAGAAAGCTATGATACGTAAACATCTGGAACAGTTTTGCAGTTTATATACAGGCATGTCTTCACGGCTGGATGAGTTTGTGGAGTTGTTTCCGATCCATCCTTCCTACATAGATGTATTTAATAAAATTTATCTGATAGAAAACCGTCATATTCTAAAAAATATTTCTGTGACAATCAAGAATATTTTCAATACGGATGTTCCTCAGGATGCACCCGGTATAATTTCATTTGATAATTATTGGCCGGCTATCAAATCCAATGGCCTGCTTAAGAGTGATGTGACCATCAGTCGTGTTGTAAATGCGAGTCAGCAGTTGGAGGATATTATCAATCGTGCTTTTCCGAAAGAAATATATAAGCCGATGGCGATAAAAATTATTTATGCGTTAAGTGTACATAGATTGACTACCAATGGTTTGGATGTGCAGTTTGGTTTGACTGCTGAAAATATGAAAGACGATTTGTGCCTGTACCTGTCTATGCCGGAACAGGATGCTGACTTTCTGCTTTCTGTTGTTAATGCTATTTTGCATGATATTATGACCACAGTTTCCGGTCAGTTCATTATTTATAACGATTCTAACAACCAATATTATATAGATGTGGACAAAATTGTGGACTATGATGAGAAAATTAAGCAGAAAGCTTCTATTATGGCTGATAGTGAACTAAATCGTTATTTTTATGACATTGTATATAGTTGTCTTGAGTGGAATGCAAGGCAATATGTTCCTAATTTCAATATTTATGAATATGATTTGAATTGGAATTCTCACAATATTTTCCGTGAGGGATATTTGTTTATGGGACTTCCGGGAGAGCGCAGTACCGCACATCCGGAGCGAGATTTTTATATTCACATTATGCCGCCCTATGAGGAAAATGCTGCCAAAATTAAGAATTTATCCGATGAAGTATATCTGTACTTTAAATCTTCTAAGGAATTTTATGATGATATGAGCCTATACTCTGCAGCACAAAGCCTTGCACAGATAAGTGAAGGTAAGGATAAGGATGCATATTTGAATAAAGCACATATGCTTCGCAAGCGCTTGATAAAGTATCTGAGTGAAAATAAGAACACTTGTTTTGATGTGATGTATAAGGGACAGAAGTGTCAAATGATAGAAATGCTGAAGGGTAATTATAATTGTGATATGACATTTAAGGATACCATCGACCTTGCGGCTTCCTTGTGTTTTGATGAATACTTCTACGAAAAATATCCTGAATTTCCTGTTATGAAAACAAAGATCACACGCCGCAACATGATTGAATGTGTACGTGCGGCATTTGATCATTTTGCCGGGAGGAAATCACAGCAATCTGTTCTTATGTTGCAGAGCTTCGGCATTCTGGATGGTGATAAGATCAGACCTGAAAATTCCAAGTACGCTGCTTACTATATAGAAAAGGTTCGTGCTCTGCCGCCAAAAGGTGTTTTGAATTATTCTGATATTTTTGAGCAACGTTTTGGAGAAATGTTTGTTGACAAGAAGTTCAGCATAGAATATGTATTCACACCGATTATTTTTTTGTCAATGGTATATGGCGGCTATGTAGTCATAACATTGAAAGACGGAAGAACAATAACGGCATCTAATCTTGATCAGATTCCTAAGATAAATGTACTGGATTTATATGAATTTAAATATCTTTCAAGGCCATCTCAGGTCGCTATGGCTGAATTGAAGAGATTGTTTGAAGTTTTAGACATTAATCCTGCATTGTTAGACAATCCCCAAAATCATGAAAAGGGTGTTACTCAATTGACAGAAAAAGCACAGGAACTTGCAAATCAATCTACTATTGCTGCAAGCAAGCTGAACAACAGTTTTGATTTGTGGGGAGAGCCATTGGCAAGTGCATCTGAAGTTAAAATGCTTCAAGGTGCATGTGATGCAATCCGTAAAGAATTTAGCGATTATGTTGTTAAATTTAATACTCCTGCCAAACTGAACAATTTCAGCCTTTCCATGGAGCAAATCGATACGCTGGACAGGCAAATCAAGTTAATGAAGTGTATTCAGCAGTTCATGGAGTTCAAGACAGGATGTGCTGATATAGTTTCCTATATTGCCAATATTGAATTTATTGATTTGGGTGAAGCCTTTAAAACAGAAATCGATGATGCAAAGGCAAGTTTTCGTTCTGTCCGTGATAATATTATGGACGGGATTTCCGGGGATATGGCTGCACAGGATGTTGAAAAAATACTTTCCCGGCTTAAGACAAAGTATATAGATATTTACTTTGAAAATCATAAGAAAAAAAGACTGGATATTACTGAGGCAAAACGCCGTAACGGTATCAGGGAGGGTAAAGTATTTGCTAACCTGTGTAAGCTGCGTTCCATTGATATACTGTCCACTGCAAAGCTGTCTGATATTGAAGCTGAAATGTCAGGATTGAAGGTTTGCTATGAATTGACACCGGAAGAGTTGAAGACTACTCATATTTGTCCTCATTGCCGTTATCACCTTGATGATAAAGAGAAAAATACATATGGTGTTCTGGATGATTTGGAAAGCCGTATAGAAGATTTGTTAGCTGAGTGGACTAAGACATTATTGGACACTATTTCCGATCCTATTGTAGAAAGCCAGAAGACTTTTCTGTCAGCAGAGCAACAGCGAGTTATTGATAGCTTTGTTGGCAGCGGCGCATTACCGGAATGTATAGATGACTTTTTTGTTAAGTCTGTCAATGAATTGTTGAAGGGTTTTGAACCTGTAGTTATAGATACAGATGAATTGATGGCAAAGCTGGAACAGCTGCCGCCTATGGATGAAATGAAATTTAATTCCGAAATCGCAAAATTGGTTAAGGATTATACCAAGGGAAAGAATGCCGAAAAGCTTCGCATCGTGGTTAAAAGAAAGGAAAGCGAGGGCTAAACTATGGAAAAACGAAAACTGACAAAAGAAGATATAGATAAGGTCAGAAATATTGAAGGATTCCCTATCGGAAGCGATGAGGATATTATTGCCCTTTCTGATGCACCTTATTATACAGCTTGTCCAAATCCTTTTATAGAGGAATTTATCAAGGAAAATGGAACGCCATATGATGAGGCGACGGATGATTATCGCTGTGAGCCGTTTGCTGCTGATGTAACTGCTGAAAAAAGTGATCCTATATATAATGCTCATATGTATCACACAAAAGTACCTTACAAAGCAATAATGCAATACATCCTTCATTATACTAAACCGGGAGATATTGTGTTTGATGGTTTCTGTGGATCAGGAATGACTGGGGTGGCTGCACAAATGTGTGCTTGTGCTGATACATCTACAAGATTAAATATTGAAAAAAAGGAAAAAGGAATCGTGTGGGGAACTCGTTATGCAATTCTTAATGATTTGTCCCCTGCAGCTACATTTATTGCACATAATGTTAATTCACCTGTTGATAGATCCGAGTTTTGCGCTGAGATGGATGAAATTATGAGACGGACTCGTGAAGAATGCCTATGGATGTATGAAACTAACCACATTGGCATTCAAGGTGATCAACAGATGCTGAACTTCAGAAATCATAAAGGGATCATTAATTCAATGATATGGTCGGAGGTCTTGATTTGCCCTCGTTGCGGTAAAGAAAACGTATTCTGGGATATGGCGTGGGCAAATGAATCCGAAAAGGTAAAAACAGTGTATTACTGCAAACATTGTAACTGTGAAATTATTAAGAGAAACTGTGCACGAGCAGTTGATATTAGATATGATGATTTTATCGGTAAAACAGTAAAACTTGTCAAATTTGTTCCTGTTTCTATTACATATGATTATGAAGGTAAACGTTATGAAAAAACTCCTGATGAAGATGATTTGGCGCTTATCAAAAAGATTGATGATATGAGTTGCCCTTATTGGGTACCGAACAATTTGATTCGTGTAGGCGATAAAACGGATGATCCTGAAAGATTAGGAATATTATACGTTCACCAGATGTTCACGAAACGCAATTTGATTATTCTGGGGGCAGCAATGAACTATGCTCACTCTGCCCATGCCAAGTTTACGATAACATCGGCAATGTTCAGAGTATCAAAAATGAATAAATACAGTTGGAGCTTGAAGGCAGGCAATGGTTCATTAAATGGTACACTTTGTATAACGTCTTTAAACGCAGAAAAGAATGTCATTGATACTATTGGACGTAAGTATAAAGATATAGAAAAGGCGATCTATCCAGCACAGAAGACAACCATTACTCAGTGTGGGAGTCTTGCTGATATGAAGACGATTCCAGAGAATAGTGTTGATTATATTTTTACAGATCCACCTTTTGGAGATAACCTCAACTATTCTGAGCTGAATTTTATTTGGGAATCTTGGTTTAAGGTTATTACTGAGATTAAACCTGAAGCAATTGTAAGTCCTAAACAAAACAAACGCTTTGCAGAATATCAATCTCTGATGGAGTCTTGTTTGAGAGAATACTACAGAGTATTAAAGCCTAATCATTGGATAACCATTGAATTTCATAATTCAAGAAATACCGTTTGGAACGCAATTAGTGAGGCAATTCAAAAGGCTGGGTTTATTATTGCAGATGTCCATACCTTGAATAAAGGTCAAGGAAGCTATAATCAGGTACGTGGGGCAGAGCAAGCTATTAAGCAGGATTTGGTTATTTCCGCATATAAGCCTCGAATTGAATTCCTTGATGAGATTCACTTGAAAGCAGGAACCGAATACACTACATGGGCCTTTGTTAGACAACATCTTGCAAATGTATCCGTTTGCCTCAAACACGGCAATCAACTTCAGATAATACAGGAACGTCAGGCATTTCTTCTTTGGGATAGAATGATAGCTTACCATATTATGAACGGAATTTCTGTTCCGATGGATGCAACGGATTTTTATCGTGGACTTGATGAAAAATTCTTAAAACGAGACAACATGTACTTCCTCCCAGATCAGGTCAATGAGTACGACAAAGAACGCGCTCTCTGTGAAGTTGAGAATATACAGTTTTCACTCTTTGTTTCAGATGAAAAATCAGCGATTGGTTGGTTATATCAGCAGCTAGACGAAGATTCCGGTAGCGGACATCAGACCTATGCAGAACTTCAACCTAAGTTTATGCAAGAGCTGAAGGCCGTTGATAAACGAGAGAAGATGCCTGAACTCATGGAAATCCTCGAAGAGAACTTCCTCAAGGATGACGATGGCAAGTGGTATATCCCTGACCTTACGAAGAGCGGTGACCTTGCCAAACTGCGTGAGAAGAACCTGCTGAAGGAATTTCAGTCCTATCTTGAGTCTAAGGGCAAACTTAAAGTATTCCGTTCTGAAGCTATTCGTGCCGGCTTTTCAAAACTATGGAAGGATAAAAATTATCAAGCAATCGTCAATGTTGCAGAACGATTGCCTGAGCAGACTATACAGGAGGATCCAAATTTACTTATGTATTACGATATTAGTCTTGGGAGGATATGATAATGCCAAATTTTTTGCAAAGATGTATTTATACTTTTTCAGCAGCTACACCTCTTTGTATTATTTTTGCAATTGTTTGGGGAATTCAGAAAAAGACCTTGGTTGTTCCAATAATTTGTGTAGTTGTTTCTGCTATTTTAGTAATTTCTTTTACAGCATCCTTTAGTTATTTTAAGAAAAATCTTCCACCAATTGCAATTAGGATAAATAATTTTTCTGCCCATGACGCATGGTTTGTTACATACCTTATCTCTTACATGCTTCCGTTTGCGAGCATTGTGCTTAAAGGTTTCAGTTTAATTTTGGCGGCGACAATTGCATTTGCTATCATAGTCGTTGCACCATTTGTAAATTCAGCAATTCCAAATCCATTACTGTTTTGTAAACACTATCATTTCTATTGTGTAGATATTGAGAACGGAATGTCAGGGTGTGTACTAATAAGCAAAAGGAAACTAAGAAACAAAAGAGAGATTAAGTATGTAAATCGTATATTTGAATTTTTACTGTTAGATAAGGAGCAATAAAAATGTTTGATAAATGTTCGGTTATGATAGTATGCGCTGATGATCAACAGACAATTAAAAGACTGGAACTCGATGCGGAAACACAAGAAAACATATGCTTTGACTTTTCGGAAGCAGTTCATGATTTAATTGAAGGAAAAAGGAGGGAAGAATTTGATGGTGGTTATAAACCTGAGCAAGATGAGTATCTTTGCATTAGTAATTTTCAACTTCCTGATGAAATAAAAGATGCAATTCGAAATCCTCTTGGAGTTTCACCATATGAAAAAATCGGTGATACATATCCTCCTATAAAGTCCGTATTTGTTGGTAACTATTATGAAAAAGATGAGTCGGAAATGTTTCATGTAGCTTTTCAACGCTTTCGTAAAGAACAGTACATATCTACAAATAATATAAATCTATTTTGGACTAAAAACACTTTTAGACGTGAAAAAGCCTTTGGCATAAGTATTTCTAATGCAATAGATTGCTATTATTCAAATGATGATTTGTTGTTTTCATCTTTTTTCTTCGCTCGGCAGGTATTTGATTTGAATGGATATTATCGTTCTGCTACAAATAAAGAAGTGAGACAATTTACATCTTGTTCAATTCTAGATTTTGAAAATTCTGATGATTTTGCAACAATGGCAAATACAGTTATTCGAAGGAAAATAGCCCTAATCAATGACTCTGGAGTGCTGAAAAGCCATTCTGCTTTAGAAATTAAGAAATTAGCTCAAAATGTGGGAATTGAACTTGCTGTTAATAATGATCAGATTTTTATTCCCAATGATAAGGAACAAATTAAGATAATTCTAGGCTTTCTTGATGAAGAAGCATATAAAGGTCCTTTTTCACAAGTAACATTTTTAGCAAATTCAAAACGGCAAATACTTAAGAAATGAGGGTAAGTGATGTTTCAAGTTGGTGATTTTGCCTTTGATACGGCAGAAAGTATCAATGTAAAGATACTGGAAAAGATCGAAATGTGGGGATATACTTCCTATAAAGTTTTTGATCCTGCAACAGGTCGTGTTTATAGAGCAACGGAAGAACAATTGAACACAAGGGGAAATTCCATTGAGTATGACGAAGATTATTTGCGGTATGTAACCTTACTTGCAAAAATCAAAAATGAGACTGCCGGTGGATTTCTTTCTGCGCTCTCAAGTGGAATTATTCCTCTCCCTCATCAGATACATGTGCTGAACCGAGTAATGGAGACAAATAACATTCGTTTTATATTAGCTGATGAGGTTGGTCTTGGAAAAACTATTGAAGCAGGAATGATCATAAAGGAATTGAAAAGCCGTGGGCTTATTCGACGCATTTTGGTCGTTTGTCCGACAGGTCTTGTTACACAATGGGAATCTGAAATGAAGGAGAAGTTTCACGAAAAGTTTAATATTATATTGCCATCAGATTATGATACAATTCGCAGATTAACCGATACAGATGATGTTTATGGGCAGTATGACCAGATAATTTCTCCAATGGATTCTATCAAGCCTATAGAAAAACATGCAGGGTGGTCGGATGAACGTGTAGAAAAATATAATAAGGAACGAATTTACTCTATAATAAATAGCGGATGGGATTTAATTATAATAGACGAGGCTCATCGTGTCGCAGGCTCATCCGGAGAAGTAGCTCGTTATAAGCTGGGATATTTGCTTTCTCAGTCCAGCCCATATTTACTGTTGTTGTCCGCTACACCTCATAATGGAAAAACAGAACCGTTTTTACGTCTTGTAAGACTGTTGGACGAAGAAGCATTTCCCAATGCTAAGTCTATAGTAAAGGAACAGGTAGCTCCGTATCTTATCAGAACAGAGAAGCGTGAGGCTATTGATAATAATGGTAATCTACTGTTCAAAAATCGAATTACACATCTTGTTACAATGAAGTGGGACGAGAGACACACCTTCCAACGTGAGTTATATGAATTGGTAAGCCATTATGTATCTAAAACATATGATAAAGCAAGACGTAACCGTAACAAGAATATGTGTTTAATTTTCTTGCTGATTATTATGCAGAGAATGGTTACAAGCAGTACGGCAGCTGTTAGACAAAGTTTGGAACGCCGACTGGAGGTATTGAAAACTCAGAACACCAGACTAGGGAATTTAACAGAGTCAGACTTAGTAGATTTAGATATAGAAGATGGTCTTGAAGAAGTTCTTGAAGCTATGTCCCTGAATATGACAGAAGAAATTGAAGAGCTTGAACGTATTATTTCTGTTGCAAAGCAGGCAGAGTTTCAGCATCCTGACGTGAAGGTAGAGCGATTGATCGATACTATTGATGAAATACTCAGCAATGATCGTAGTCAAAAGATTATCATATTTACTGAGTTTGTTGGTACACAGAAGTATCTGAAAACATTGTTAGAAAACAGAGGTTTTAGTGTTTCTGTGTTGAATGGCAGCATGAGTTTGGACGAACGTAATGAATCTTTAAAGGAATTCAGAAATAGGACAAATGTTTTCATTTCTACCGATGCCGGTGGTGAAGGTCTAAACCTTCAGTTCTCAAATATTATCATCAACTATGACTTGCCGTGGAATCCTATGAAAATTGAGCAGAGATGCGGCCGTGCAGATCGTATCGGGCAGCAGAGAGATGTTCATATTTATAATTTTATTGTTGCTGATACTGTTGAAAATCGTGTTCGTGAGGTTCTTGAGGAAAAGCTTTCTGTTATTTTTAAAGAACTGGGTGTTGATAAATATTCAGATGTTCTGGATAGTGAGGTGGCTGAGCTTGATTTCACAGATGTTTATATGAGATCTATCGGAAAACCTCATTCTGTGGAGAGAAATATGTATCCTGTTGAATCAGAAGTAAAGCAGCAAATTGCTAATGTTCACAAATATAAAGATATTATTCGTGAAGAAAAGGATTTGAAACAATTGGTAGGTACTGAATCTAATTTTGATGTTGATTCAGCGCTTCGCCATATGCTTACATATTATGAGCGCTGGCAGGGTCGTGATTTAAGACTTATTGACCGTATCAGCATCAATGACGAAGAAATTATAAGGCATTTGCGTACTGATATTATACAGGACAGAATATCTCAGCTTATGTCTGTTGGAATTAAAGATTTCCCTAATGAAGCAGGCTATTTTATGCTGTGGGAATTGTCTATTTCAGATGATGAAAGTGGTAAGCGTATTATACCCATATTTATTAATGAAAATTTTGTTCTCCGTCCGTTGGCGGGTAAACGTATTATGGATGTTTTTCTTGACAGCAACAGTAAATTGACAGTAAAGGCAACACCTAACATTAGAGATAACGATTATCAGCGACTTGAAAAACAGAGCATGGATTTTGCCTATGATACATTTGTTGAATTAAAGGAAAAGCAAATTCAGCTTAATCAAGAGAACTATAATAAATATATGTATGCTTTACAGTTGAGAATAGAGGCAGCGCAGCATATAGGTATTGACAATATCCGTCGTTCCAGACTGGCAAGACTAGAACGAGAAAGGGCATCTATTGAGGCTGAATATAAAAAAGGAAGTCATATATATCCGGACTTTCGATTAATGATTCTTGTAAGATTGGAGGCATAATAGATGTTTGGAGATTATGTATTTGAGCAATCATCTGCACAGTATGTCGATCATATTTTACTATTGGATGATGAAAATCTGAATAGCCGCACAAATTATATATCAACTTTTTCAGCACATGGTTTTGAAGTTGTAGTATATACCAACGACCTTGATTTCAGAATAAAGTATGAAGAAAAACTGGAAACGCCCAGTACAAAATTGGCTATTATTGCACAATCTTATCAGTATATCCCATATGATGTATTTCGTAGGCTGAATGTTTATAAGGTTGCACTTGAGAGTCTATTTTCAAGGTTGAATACAGAATTGTTAAGAGATAAGGATAGAGCTGATCTTGATTTACTTTGTGCGGTATACAGAACTAATTTTGATGATTTGAAGCAAAAACGAGAAACAGAGATATATTTGAAAAGGGAAGTGTATTCAAAGGATAATGTTGAAAAATATCTGAGAAGAAACTTTGAGATACTTGTAGAAAAAGCAAGCAATATAAAAAAATGCAACGACTGGTTTAATATTGCTGAAGAAAAGGCAAGTATAGATGTTATGGCTGCTCAGTATGATATTAATCTTGATACACAGAATATAAACAGACTTTTTCAGGAATATGTTTTAACTTATTTTGGAAAGCTATCTCAAAATATTGACAAAGCTTCTCCTGTGCTGGTGAGCAAGGCAATGGATTATATAAATGAACACAGTGACAAGTTTATAATTGTCGTAATGGATGGAATGTCCGAATTTGACTGGAAGATCATTTCCATGTCCTTTGATGGTATTGCTTATGAAAAAACATCTATGTTTGCAATGATTCCCAGCACAACATCAGTTTCTCGTCAATGTCTGCTGTCAGGCAAGTATCCGATACAACTTCTGGATCCGTGGACTCAGAAAAAAGAGGAAAAGGAATTTATTGCCCGCGCTAAAGCTCTTGGTTTCAAGGACAAGCAAATTGGCTATAAACGAGGCTATGATGCACAGTTTGACTCTTTTGTAAGGTGTGGAACGGTTATAATTAATGATGTTGACGACATGGTTCATGCACAGACTCAAAGTCGACTTGGTATGTATAACGGTATTACGTTATTGGCTAATCAGAAAAAACTGTTGAATATGGCGAAGCATTTTCTGGCAGAGGGATATGATGTTTACATTACTGCAGACCATGGTAATACTCCTTGTATAGGGCTTGGAAGGTTAAAAGGAACCGGAGTTGAAGTGGAAACAAGGAGTCAACGTATGCTTGTGCTAAGGGATTTTGCAGATACGGATAGATTAAAAGAGAAATTCAATCTTATCGAATATCCGAAATATTATCTTCCCAAAGAATATGATTATTTAATATGTGATATTGGTGATTCTTTTGATATTAAAGACGATGATGTTATGACACACGGAGGTATATCCTTAGATGAGGTTATCATACCTTTTATTAAAATAAAGGCGGTATAAAAATGGCTAAAATGGTTGGATTGTCCCGTAATCTGAAACTTCAATGGCTGAATAAGGTCGTTGAGATGGTTTTGGAAGGACATACAGAACAAGAAATTAAGGACCAATTGAATGAGTATCTGAGCTTTGAAATTGAGAGTCCTACAAATATTCGTAAGACCAGAGAAATTCTTATGAACATCTGGGTTTATGACAATGAACTGTCCAATAAAATTAAGGCACCAGCTCTTGAACTTATTAAGTTGTATCCAGAATATGATCTGGTGATTCACTGGTGCATGATGATGGCGGCATATCCTGTTTTTGTGGATATGTGTAAGCTTATTGGTAAAATGTCAGAGTTTCAGGATGAAATCACTCTGGCCCAGCTGAAGCAGAAGTTGTTTGATGAATGGGGTGAGCGTACAACACTGTTCCATTCCATTGATAAGCTGGTTGCTACATTAAAGGCATTTGATGTAATGGTATGCGATAAACCGGGTAAGTACCATGTGAATATCCACAGAGTAAGTAATCCCAAAATCGTTGCATTTATGGTGTATGCTATGATGCTTGTGGACGATAGCGGCTATTATACCTTTGCTGACATCAATTCTTCGACCTATCTTTTCCCGTTTAAATACAAAATGGAAAAGGAAACGCTGTTTGAAGATGGTAGATTTGCAATGAATAATTTCGGAGGAAAGCTTTCGATTTCGTTGAGCGATTAAACGTGGAGGTGGTCGTATGATAGCGTATCTTGATACTAATGTGTATATAAGCGCAGAGTATAAATTTTCAAGCGGAAAATTTGCGACACTTTCTTCATTAATCACTGACGGGGATATAAAAGTAATATATTCGTCAGCGACACAAGGAGAAGTTGAGCAGCATATTATTGCAGATATCAGTGCTGCTGTAACCAAATATAATAGATTGTTGCGTAAAGAACTTTCGCCGATAATTGATACTGCGGATTTTGAACTAAATAAAATTGATGAAGATGCTGCTATAGCCGCAGTCAAATGCTCTTTTGTTGATTTTCTTTCATTGAATGGAGTAACCAAAATCGAACTCAATCCGTTAGATGCTGAATGGCTTATGCAAGCATATTTTTCTTCTGAAGCTCCGTTTGAGACGAAAAAGCCGTATGAGTTTAAAGATGCCATTATGATAAATGCCGTAAAGCAATATCAAAAAAAAGTGATTGAACAGATTATTGTTGTTTCAGATGACGCCGGTTTTAGAAAGGCCTTTGAAGGTAATAATAGGTTTATCACTGTAAAATATTTGGGTGATCTTATCGAAATGTGTAATCAGCAAAAAGCTGAATATGCAAATATAGAAGCATGCATCATCGGAGCTGTAAATAACGATGATTTCTATGATCAGATACATGGCCATTTTTCAAATTTCGATGTTGATCGAGCATACTATGAAGAATGGAAATGCAATGAAATGCAAATAGATTTAATCGAGGCTGAATTAGCCTATGTTGAATTTGTTGATGATAGATACTTGGCTCACATTGATGTTGTTCTATGGGTTCTTGCAGAAATCACTCACAGAGATGAAGATACATCTTTTTTTGATAAAGAAGAACAGCGATATCTGATTGAAAATTATGTTACGTGGCGTGAAATTCATCGCATTAAAACAAGTGTCGTTATCGATTGCACCGTGGATAAAGAGGATGACAAGTATGTTGTTTTAGATGGCATTATTGTTGATGACAGAAAATTTCACACTCTTGACTTGGACGAGAGTACTATGCAAAGTTGGGATGAGTTAGAAACAGAACGTTACGAAGAGCCAAATTTAGTGTACTGTAGTGAGTGCGGAAAAATTATAGGATATACAACGGTATACAAAGATTATAATGATAATCCGTTGTGTGGAGATTGCATGATTGCCAATGAGAAAGGGAATATTTGCCCGGCTTGTGGCAGAAAAGTTCCACACGAATTTATGAATTCTGGTTTTTGCATTGATTGCTTCAAGAAACAAGACTAACTAAACTTTTTCTGTTACAGAAGCAATTGTGGATTCAGGAGCTTTAATTGGAGGAACGATTATGTGGCAAATGTTGTATATACCTCTTGAACAGAAAAGACTGGGGCAATACAGTGTAATTCATGAAATTGGTTTATCAGGATTTATACCTATATTTATCACACTATTAGGAACTATACTTATAATTGCCGGTATATTTTTAATGATAAAAGCATTAAAGGACTCTATTATATAATAAAGCAATTTTATTATAGGTATATCATATTAAGTTTATGGTTTCTCATATAACAATTAGATTACTATTAAAACCAATACCCACCAACAGGCTTATTCAGCGCATCTCCGCCGAATAAGCCTGTTCCATTTTATTCCTTCTTATATTACCCGCTCCCCAGGCAGCGTCGAAGCTTATTGCCACCTGCTTCCTGCCCTGAGTATCAACACAGTATATGGGCAGTTTTTTCTTGGCGGCAGAAGTTGCTATGCTCTGTGTATCTCTTATAGTCTTTATCCCTCCCAATGTAAAAGCAAAAACAGTAATAGCGATCAAAGCCCATATTGTGGGCTTTTTTCTTTTAAGGAAATTTTTCATTAAAACACCTCCTTATAAAGAATATGATTTTGATAAGCTGTTTATAATTTCTTGTTTTGTTATACGTAAAATACAAAGCCAATTGTAAAATAGAAAATTAATGGTTTTTGAGAATACTTATGAGGCAAATAAAGCTGAAACAGAAAGATTAGAGAAAACATAAGACATATAAAAACTTGCTGATGAAAATAAAGAATTAAAAGAGTATAACATCCATTTCAGGAATATATTGCAATATAAGGATAATTCTGAGATAATCAGCGAAATACTTGTAAATTTCATAGACAGCATATACATTACTGAAAAGGGCATTATAAAAGAAAAAAATTTTAAATTCAAAAATTCTCTTAATAAGTTGATGTTAGGGGAGCTTTGTGCTAATAATATAGTGTGAACAATATTTAACACAGAAATTAAATTATAGATAGTTGACTTTTTGTATAATATATGGTAAAGTTATTATAAATACAAAGTATTTAAATCTAATAATTATTATGAAAGGAGGAATTGACATATGAAATATGTTAAACCAGTAGTTTTGAAGTCTGGCATTGTTAGAAGTGCAAAATGTGGAAGTGGCCCATGTGGTAGACCGTGCGATAATAAGGCAGGATGATTTTGTATATGTAATAAAAGGGTACAGTCCATCTGTACCTTTTTATTATATATAAGTCAATTATTTAAACTTTTAAAACTATATATTATTAAAAAATGGGGTTACTTAATTATGTATTATAAAATTAGAGACAATATATTATTTCGTCAATACGATAAATATGGCTACATTACAGATAACTCTATGTTTGGATACTGTACTTATAATGATTCAGATAAATTTCCGGGAGAACAATATGTTTCTGAAAGTGGATCTGTAATGCTTAGTATGCTCAGTAAAACGCCGCAACATATAAATACAATAGTTGAAATGCTTATGAATGTTTTTGTAGACGTTGAATATGAAGAATTAAAGAAAGATGTAATAGAATTTTATGATTTATTTTTTGAGGCGGGTTTTTTAAACCGCGGGAAAACCATTACAGAATGTAACGCTAATTCAAATACTAAATCAAACAAAATAACAAACATGGAATCCATAAGTACAGCTTTGATTTCTAGTGATTTTTCACAAGATATTTTTAGTCAAAATGATTCTATTAGAAGTCTTCATATTGAAATAGCAAATGAATGTAATGAAAGGTGTATTCATTGCTATATACCACATAAATTTAAAACAAAAATGATTGATCCCGACCTTTTTTACAAAATTATTTGTGAAGGCAGGGAAATGAATATAATTAACGTCACTTTATCAGGAGGAGAACCATTACTGCATAAAGATTTTATAATGTTTTTAAAAAAATGTCATGAACTTGATTTATCTGTTAATGTTTTATCAAATTTAACTTTGCTTACTGATGAAATGATTACTGAGATGCAAAGGAATCCTCTTCTTTCGGTTCAGACATCAATATATTCAATGGATCCTTTAATTCATGATTCTATTACAAAAGTTAAGGGTAGCTTTGAAAAAACTAAAAATGCTCTGCTAAAGTTAAAAAAAGCGGGAATTTCATTGCAAATTTCATGTCCGGTTATGAAACAAAACAAGGATACTTTTTATGATGTTATATTATTTGGAGAAGAAAATAATATAGCTGTCACAGTAGATTATGTGATTTTTGCATCATATGATCATACTAATTATAATTTGGCTAATCGGTTGTCATTAAAAGAAATTGAACAGGTTTTTGATAAACAAGTTTCAGATGAATACATTAATTCACTGTATGTTTTGGCAAAAGAAAAAAATAAATTAACTGGACAAGATCGTGTTTGTACGATTTGCCAGTATTACATATGTGTTTCCGCTGATGGAAAAGCATTTCCGTGTGTTGGTTGGCAGTCAAATATAATTGGAGATCTTCAAAAGGAAACATTAAAAGAAATTTATGAAAATTCAGAAAAGATTAAATATCTTATACAAGTTAAGAGAAAAGATTTCCCTAAATGCGTTGACTGCTATGACAGAGGATATTGTACTGTATGTATGATGTCAAATTCTAATGAAAACAAAGACGGAGATCCATTCTTAATAAATGATTACCATTGTAAAGTAGCAGCAATGATTCATAGAAAAGTAGATTCATATCTAAATACCAAGTAATTTTTTATTTTGAGAGGAAAGAATTATGGAAAATATTATAATAAGAGATGCCCATGAGAATAATTTAAAACATATTGATTTAGAAATACCATTAAATGCTTTTACTTGTGTAACCGGATGTTCCGGATGCGGAAAATCCTCCTTGGTTTTTGATACAATTTATGCTGAAAGTCAACGTGGATTTTTTGAAGGGATAACTGGAAATATTTATGGACAAAAGATAATGAATAAGCCTAAAGTTGGGTCAATTGAAAATTTACGTCCTGCTCTTAATATTTCTCAAAATTATTATAACGTTAATCCTCGTTCTACAATAGGTACTACAACAGAAGTATCATATTATCTCAGATCATTATTTGCTATACTCAATAGTAATAAAAATAGTAAAATTTCTGAAAGTACTTTTTCTTCAAATAATCCAGAGTCATTTTGCCCACATTGTTATGGACTTGGAACAGAAACAATTGTTTCAAAGCAACTGCTAATCCCAGATGAGGACAAAACACTTAAAGATGGAGCTATTCTTTTTTTTAAAGGAAGCTCCGAAGGTAAAGAACAAAGATATTTGGAAGCACTATGCCAACAATATGATATTGATATTAACAAAAAAGTTTCAGAATTAACTGAAAAAGAACTAAATATATTATTATACTCAAATGAAAAAACCAAGTATAAACTTTCCTACAAAATAGGAAAAAGAAGAAAGCAATATTATGTTTACCTTCAAGGTGCTGTTCCTGCAATTAAAGAAAGAGCAACGCAAACAGATAATTCCTTATCATCTGTTATATATTCTAAATATATGGAAGATGTCATTTGTCATATGTGCGGAGGATCTAAATTAAAAGAAGAAGTTTTAGCTTATAAAGTTAGTGGTTTGAATTATTATGAGGTCGAAAGTATGGAATTATCATCTTTATATTTATGGCTTCAGGAATTTAACCTTGACAAAATAATTAATTCCAAAAGGGGACTTGTTTCTCAGTTGATCGAAAGCATGCTTAGAAAAATAACCTCATTGATACAACTTAATGTGGGTTATCTGTGCTTGAATAGGTCAATTCCTTCCTTATCAGACGGTGAAAAACAGCGAATACGTATTGCCAGTCAGCTAAATTGTTCTTTAAAAGGGTTAATTTATATTTTGGATGAACCTTGCAAAGGGCTTCATTATAGAGATGTTAAAAATATTGTAAACTCAACAAGAGAATTAATAAACAACGGGAACACGGTAATTGCTATTGAACACAATAAGCAGTATATTTCTTCAGCTGATAATATAATACAACTTGGACCAGTTGGGGGTCCTCAAGGTGGTTATATTGTTGATTTCACAAAAGAAAAAAGTGATTTAAAATATAAATTATCATTCAAGACACCAAAAGAGTGTAAAGAATTTATTGAAATAAGAGATATAAACTTTAGAAATATTAAAAACCAAAGCGTTAGAATTCCTATAGGAGGAATAACATGTATCACTGGTGTCTCAGGATCCGGAAAAACTACTTTGACTTCGGTTATTTTTAAATGTTTTGAAAGAAAGAATAATATATATTGTAAATCATTTAAAAATAATGGTTTAATAAAAAAAATTATACGGGTCAATCAAGCACCAATAGGAAAAACACCTCGTTCAACAGTAGTTTCTTATTTGGAGATATATGATGAAATTAGGACTCTTTTTTCCAAAACTGAAACTGCAAAGCGGCAGAAAATCAATGCTTCTTTATTTAGTATGAATGTGAAAGGAGGGCGCTGTGAATGCTGTCAAGGAACGGGGCTACAAAAAATAGAATTAAACTATTTGCCAAGTTCTTATATAACGTGTCCTGAGTGTAATGGAAAGAGATTTAATGATAAAATTCTCTCAGTCACTTATAATGGGATGAATATAAAGGAAATTTTAGAAACACCCATTTCTGAAATTATTGATGTTTTTAGGGATTCAAATAAAATTTTTACGGTATTGACCAGTATGATTGAATTAGGGTTAGGATATTTAAAGTTAGGTCAAATGTCTATGAATTTGTCAGGCGGTGAGGCTCAACGTATAAAATTGGCAAAAGCATTAAAAACATCTTCAAACGGTTCCAATCTTTACATTCTTGATGAACCAACATCAGGACTTAATAAAGTGGATATCGATAGATTTAAAAATATCTTATTTACTTTACAGAATAATAATGAAACAATTATAATTGTTGAACATAATATCGAATTCATTTCTGATATTTCTGATTATATTATTGATTTTGGAGTTGTTGGCGGTAATGCTGGTGGTTGTATTACAGTTCAGGGTCTGCCTAAAGATGTTTTTAATTGTTCACATTCTTCTTTGTATAACCTCAATATTGATTAATATATTTAAGAAAGGCGAAAGAAACGGTTTTAAATGATATGAAAATAGACCAATGTACTGTTACGTTAACAAGAAAATGTAATCTAAGATGCAGTTTTTGCTATGCTAAAAAAGCCGGATACAATGAAACTTCAACTATTAAGTATGATGATTTAAAAAAAATAGTAGACTTTTGTAGTGATGCTAAATTGAAATATATTATTTTTTCTGGTGGTGAACCAACATTATATCCGAAACTTATTGAAATTTTAAAATACATTAAAAATAAACAACATAAAATACTACCTACCATAGCTACGAATGGAATAAGATTAGAGGATATGGATTACTGTGGATCCTTAATTGAAAATGGGATAAGTTACATTGATATTTCCCTCAAAGGGAAGGACAGTAATGAATGCTGCAAAATAGTTGGAAGTGATTGTTATTTGCAGCAAATAAAAGCTATACGTAATTTAGCGGCTTTATCTATAGATTTTACCTGTTCCATGGTTTTAACAGCTTATAATATTAACTCATTATGTGATACTGTAAGAAATGCTTGTAATAATGGAGCTAAACAATTCTCTTTTACTTTTATAATTGACAATGAGCAATCTAAGGAAAGGGATAAATTATACTTAATAAAAAATGATCCAATTGCTATGATAAGATCATTCTTTTCTCAAATAGATGAATTAAACTCTATAACAAAGGAATGGTGGATAGAATATAGTTTTCCAATGTGCTTTTATACACAGGAACAACTAAGCATTCTTAAGGGAAAATTAGCATATCCTTGCCAGGTTCATACTGAAAGAGGAATTATATTTGACATTGATATGAATTTAATACCTTGCAGTATGTATTTTGAAGAAAAAATTGGGCAATTAGGTGTTGACTTCTCATCATATAAAGGATTTGAAGAAACTGTAAAAAAACCGATCTATAGAACTAAAATTGATCAATTGAATAGGTTGCCTTCTCTTGCGTGTAAACAATGTGAGCATTTAGAATCGTGCTACGGTGGCTGTCCAGTCATTTGGAAGAACTATTCATTTGAAGCAATAACCAAATTTAAAGAAGAATACTATGGATAACAAATATAAGATAGTTGAACAAATATTGCTAATTAAATAAACTTTTTAAATTTATCTATATAAAATATAAGTATAATAAGGATTGGATAAAGCACTCTTGTAACAGTTCAGTTACTATGATACATTTATATATGATGGTATTATCAATTATAAAATAAAAAAGTAATATATTCATGTCTAGAGACAGGTTTATTTACTACATTTGATATAAATAAACCTGTCTTTTGCTTTTTAAATTGCTCGTTTCCCGGGCGATGTCGAAACTTATAATTATCTGTTTTCTGCCTTGTGTGTCCACACAGTATATAGGTAGTTTTTTCTTGGCGATGTATGATTTTTAAAGAACTTTAACATGTGGAAAAAACAGGAATGTAGTAGGATTAGTGAAAAAATTGAAAAATAATAAATTAATAAATGACATTTTGATAAGATTATATATTATTTTACATAATCAAAAAATCATTACACTTATATTGACTTTTTTTGTTGCTATAATAAAATAAACATAATAAATTGTCAATTGTTTTGTTGAAATGTAACAATCAGTTGTTTGAGTTAAATATAGAATTTACCATAAATCCATGTATTTACTTCGATTTAAGGGGAGGAATATTTATAAAGACTATAGACATTATCAGTATACTTTTGAAAGATGAACTTATCAATAAGATGATAAAGACTATTAATGCTTATAAAACTATGGCGATGTGTAGCTTGATACATATATGATCTCTCTGATTATGACCTCCTGAATATCGAAGAAAAGGACAATTTGGAATACAGAAACACTCAGCTTAAAAAACGATGAATGAAGTTGTTGATATGGAGATATAGAAAAAAGAAGGACGGCAGAAATATGGCTGAAATGAGTGGACTAGGGCTATTGAATCTATAATAGATATAAAAATAGAAAGCGATATTGACAGCCTTTTTTATGATTGGTGGAACAAATACACTTGTCGTAAATTAGTGGACTAAATGATTTTGAATTAATTTTTTTAGTTATAAATCAATATTAAAGAGTTTTGGAGGTATGAACAAATGAAGTATGGTTTTTTTGTTTGGAGCAGGAGCTAAAGTAGGCTATGGGTTGCCTTCTGGTGGAAAATTTGCACTTGATATATTTAGATTTGATGCATCAAATAGCAAGAAATATTTTAGAGAAATGAGAGATACAGTTGATCCAAATACATATTATGCCTCAAGCTGGTTACCTGATGGGTTTATGGAAAAGAATATTAGTTCGTTTGGAAAAGCTGTATTTTAAAATATAATTAGGGATACAATTGAACACAATAGAGACAATATTATCAATCGTATAAATCAATTCGATGATGTTGCAAAAAAAGAAGTACGTTCTATGAAAGATGACAAAATTGATGTGGATGTTGCATTTAAGCGCTTGCTCGGTAAGGATGTAGGTAACATAAAGATGGGGCAATCTATAAAATTCATAGATGAACTTGAATAGGGAAACAAATTATTTAACAGTTCATACTATTCAGCGCTTCTTATGCTGTACAAAAATAAGTGCATTCTTAGTTGTGAACAGCGTACTGAACTTGGAAAAATATTGTTGTCTATTCTTCAATTACATATTGGCGCATTGAGCGAATCATTATCTCGTAAAATAAATGATGGACTTTTTGCAAAAAAAAGATGATGATATTGACTTTTTTGATGATATTGGTGAAATTATTCAATTAAACTATTCTTCTACCGGTTTAACTGGTATGGAATACTTGCTTGATAAACATGTAGTAGATACATCAACAGATGCCGGAGTGTGTATTCTCTTTGCTCAAAAAATTATTGAATCTATATATGCTGTTGTATTAGATTATAAATCGCTTATTGATGCAAATTGGCATTATTTATATAGCCCATCTTCAGACTGGGCGAAATTTTGTAAGATTTGTATTTTTTTGTTGACGGTTAAAGATTATATCTCTAGTATGGTAAGTGAGACTAATCCTGAATTACAAGATGTTGGCTATTACCATTTGTTAAATAAAGCAGCGGATGAAGGTAGATTTGAAATTGGAACAGTTGCGACAACAAATTATAACAGATTTATTGAAGTGGTTTTAAATAAAAAAGTAGCCTTTTTGAATGGCTCAACGGAAACATGGTATGACCCATATCTAAATCGAATTGGCGCAAAAGAAGATATAAAGACTGATGAAAAACATATATTAGTTCCATTATTGTTTACTCAGAGCGGTACAAAGCCAATGACAACAATAGATATGTCAATTACGTATGTAAATACATATAAGGAATGGAAAAATGCTGATAAAATAGTAATTGTTGGTTTTAGTTTCGGCATGGATGATGAGCATATTAATGGTATAATTAGAACACTAATTGACCGTGATGATAAAAAAATTGAAGTAGTAACTTTAAATTCAAATAAAAATGATGATGAAATTATAAAGGAAATTGCTCAAAAGTTAAAGACTTTAAAATGTGAAAACATTTCTGTTATCCAAGTAAGTGATTCAGGAAGAACCTCTGATGGATGTCCATGGACAGAAAAAATATAGATGATTGTTGGCAAGAATGTATGGGTTTCCAAAATCACAGAATTCAATAAAAGAATTCCAAAACAAAAATTTTATAAAAATCTATTTATAACACCTGTCTTAAACGTACATTTATTTATCAGATAGAAGCAATTTACCGAAAAAAATTGCATAATCAACTGTGAATGTACTCGCAGGTGAAATGGTAACAGAAATTGAAGTTTTGAGATGTATTTGACTGAGTAGTGTCTTGATTAAGAATACTACAATGGATTGACAAAGAGGTTCTACGCCGGAATTTAAGACCCTTTGGGACAGAATAAATGCAAAAACGACTTGCGCTGTTGATTTTGATCCCAATGAGCTTATTAACAATGCAGTAAGAGTAATTGATATTTCTCTGAAATTCGGTTATAATAATATTAGATATTAAATCAGACGGAGTGATTTTGATGTATATAGAACGACACGCAGAAAATGCCATAGAAACGCTTATCCTATAGAAATAAAAAACACGCCGATCCTTAGAAAAAAGATATATCCGCATTCAGTATTATTGATAAGATACCATCTGTTAAAAGAGGTCAAGGTGGTGTGATATGTATGTACGATGATCTTATTACTCTTAAAGGAGAAGATAAGGTAATACCCATAAAATATATCTAAAGTTACTAAGGAGGAGAGAAAATGATTCCCGATAAACTTTATGATTTGGCTTTTAGCTATAAGAAAACAAAGTTATGGAAAAAACTGTATGATACTCAGATGTTTGCTGTGAAGCTGTCTGATGGGAAAATAGGGTATATATGTGTTATGGGGATTGCCGGAGAGTACTGTGCGCTTGCGTTGTATGTAGGCGATAAGGGATTTGAAAGCTATTCCAGGCTGTTATTTAACGACAGCATTGACCATTCTGATTTGCAGGAAGCAGCTATTAATCAGGCTTGCCTGCAGTGTTCCTTTGAAAACAGTAGTGGCTTGGCTTATGATGAGCTTGACGAGGTAAAAGACTATGCAGTCAGACATGATATGAAATTGAGAGGAAGAAATGCTTATCCTCATTTTGTAAAATATGCACCCGAATGTATGCCATGGTATATAGAAAATAAAAGTGAGCAAGAGCAGATAGGAGAAGCTTTGGCAGCAGCGATCGAATTGTCAGATCTTCTTGAAAACAAGGTCATAGACAAGCCTGAATATCTTGCGCCAATAACTAGGGATATAATTTTACTTGAGCCTGAGAATGGCAGATATAAAGTTACCTATACAACTATACCTCCTATACCGTCTCCAAGATATCCTGAGCCAATGCTGAATGATTTACATATTGCAGGAATAAAAAAACTTAAAAAAAGAGACATATGGGAATGTAGGATCGTGCGTATCACAAAGCCTTTACAGCGTTCGCCGAAGGAAGCACCGACATTTCCTACGGCTCTGATTGCAAGAAGTCAGAATTCTGATATACTGATTCCTGTCATGCCGGTAGTACATTATAATGAAAATTCTTCGGAAATGATGGATATTTTTTGCGGTTTTATGCTGGAGCAGAAAATCTGTCCAAAGGAAATAAAAGTAAGTGATGATCTCAGCTATAGTTTCATTAAAGAATTTTGCAAAAGAACAGGAATTGTTCTTACAAGATATGATGAAATGGATGGTATGGATGATATTGAACATGCTCTCTTTGGTCATATAAATGAGGACATGGAATCTGATATTGATGGCGATGAAGATATTTCTGAGATATTTGAAGCCTTATCACAAATGAGTGTAGCAGAACTCAAATCTTTACCTGAGTTTATTATCAATGATTTTAAGCTTCTTGCCGAATCGGATATGCTGCCTAAGAAAATTGTGAATAAATTAAATAAAGCCTTTGGCTTTGGTATTAAATACTGATAAAGAAATGCAAAAACAATGATTAAATATTAATAAAAAATAAGGTTTTTTGATATATGATCATTGTAAATCTATGTTGAGTTCTCTTTCGTAGGATTGTTCGGCGGGAATACCGAATGATCCTGCTTTATTTGCTCCTTCTCATATTACACATTTTCCACGCTGCGTTAAAACTTATAGCTACCTGCTTTCTGCCCTAAGTGGTAAGTGAAGGGAGAGAAACCGATGTTATTACCTGCATTGGATCTTCCGGAAAAGGTTATTAGACCTATAGACTAACATTGAATAGATGCATCTTTTGGTGTATCTATTTTTTTGTAAGAGGATTTGATGTGGTATGTAGGTGTAATTTATAATAAGCATTATATAATTATAAAAAAGAGTAGCATAGTACGGAAGTATAAATTATTTAACCGACGGGTAAGTCTCCCGCTTCTATAAGCGGCGGGAACTTACTTTTGTATTCAGCAGGGGTACAAGCTCCTACTGAATACAAAGGCTTTGGTAAAAGCCGTTGGTTATGAGTACGTAGCCAAAGCGTAGTACGAATATCCTTGACTATAAGAAAAGGAGCAAATACAAAGACTAACTATTAAAAGTCAAGACAAAATCATTAAAATTGAAAAAAATATTTTGAATCAAAAGAACATTGAAAACT
>CANPXH010000023.1 GCA_947585865.1 uncultured Clostridia bacterium | reverse complement strand
GCCTCCTCTATATGTCAGTGGTTAAAATGGTATATTATAATGGACATAATTTCTAAGATACAGGTTCGTTTTATATTAATTAAAGAAAATTTACGAGATAAATTCACTTCTTAGTTGCAGTTGCATATTTATCAATGAATGCTTTCATATTTCCTATTTTCTGTCTTGTTGCTAAGTTACAATATAATAAAGGAATATGTTTGCCGTTATTTGAATATAAATCATTAATAATTTTAGTGAGTATGGTTTTATAAGGCTCTGCAATATCTTTAATGCTTTGTAAAAAGTACAGATTCCCGCCTTTTAATAGTTTTACAGCCCCACAGGCATACATAGCATAATTTAAGGTTACCTCAAAATGCTTTGGTAGTTTGGTTTCTTCATATTTAGCAATACCACTTTTAATCATTTCGAAGTGAAAGAATAAATTTCGCATGTATTGAATGGTTTGTCCTTCAAAGTATATAGGAGTTCTGATGGTAATATAATCCGACATACCAATATCTGTTAAATATCTATGTTGAATTTCTGAGGCATTTATTTCAGATACAGACGCCATGAAATACTTTCTTTCAGAAATGTCCTTACAATTAATAAAATCATATATATGGGTAAATTCGTGCCATAATATTGATTTTCGATATTTTATAGGGTGTTTATCATTATCGGAGTTTAAATATAATTTATATTCTTGTTTTTCAAGGTCTGAAAACCTTACTAACCCGCTTGGATATGTTGTGCCGTATATTACCTTTTGAATATAGGGAATAGTTTTCTGCGTATTTTTAATATAATTATCAACTTCGGTATTAATTTCATCTAATGTAAACATAGTTACCTCCTATATGAAAGGGTGATATAGTGACTGAATTAATAAAATCCATAAAAACGGTTTGTCAAGATATACACCTTAAACTTCCGATAACCGATGAAGAACTACAGGCATATGATGAGCAAACATTAATAACCTTATTAGATTACTGTCAACAATGGCAGGATTGCTTTAGCGGTTCAGGTGTTGACTATGGAACGGAACGTGAACTTCTAGATGAAGTGCTATCAAAAGAATATGACGATAGCTATTTTCTAGGGTTCCACTTATAACCACAGTTTTGGCTGTCACTTATTAGATATAAGTATATATATTGATAAGTGTCTTTAAAATTTATGAAAAATTCTTTTTTATATTTTGGAGGAAACGATCAACCGTATTATCTTCACGGGACAAATAATTGATAATTACTTGACTTAAAATATTAAGTGTTTCATCATCATATCCTAGAGATTTAACTTCGGAGTGCGTTAAATATCCATATTCATCTCTTTCTTGAATATATAGGTTATAACCTTCTATAACTGTTCCGTCTCGACCCGATTCTGAGCTTTCGTATAGTAAATAAACAACTCCAAAGTTTAAGTCGGTATAAAATGATTTTTGTAAATCGCAAGAATGCCACTCATTAGTCGAAATCAATAGATATATATCTGGGTTATTTTCTTCTAGTTTTCTTTGTCTATATATTTTTTTTATAGGCATCCAGTTAATGTTACCTAATTGTGTATTCTCGATAAGAATTTTAATAATTTCTATTTTATTAGTATTAATGTTTTGCATATTATATGGTTCCTTCAAGTAAAGATATAATTTCTATAAGTTTATCAGATAGATCAAACTGTTTTGTTTGTGGAATAACATCAAGATACATACAAACTTTTAATTGCTCTTTGTAAAGTGTAATTTTATTAATTAGCTGTTTGCTTAATAAATCTGGGAAACTGGTCATAATATGTCTAAGTTGTGAATTAGTGTTAAATTGAAACTCGCGATATTTATTAAAAGCATTATTACTAATTGCTATTTGTTGTTCTTTTAAGATTTTTATAAAACTGTCGCTCTCTTGTGTAAATTTAATAAGTTGTTGTTCTCTTCTTAGGTTTTTCTTTAATTTAGGTATTGTAACAAAGGTAGTAATAATAGAAACTATAGTGGTAAATATATTAAAAACATTTAAACATATTTGAATATTAAGATGATTTATTATAAGTTCTTTAATATAATCTATAATCGTCATAGCTGTTTCCTTATAACTTCTACAATATCTACAATATATAAAGAAAATAGTACCGATACTAAGGTATCACAGACTGTTACTACAACTACGGGTAATTATCCGATACTCTTAGGCAGTTCAGGTCAGACAGCTAATGCAACTCAGGGCGCATATTTTGGCAAGGGTATTACAGCAAATCCGAGTACAAGCACGATTACGGCTACGACATTCAACGGTAAGGCAACGTCGGCGGGAACGGCTGATAGTGCTAATAAGGTAAACAATAAACTGAGCATATCCCTTAACGGCGGTACGGCAACAGAGTATGATGGCAGTACCGCAAGAACGATAAATATAAATGCTTCCTCCGTTGGCGCGGCAACAAGCGGACATAATCATGATGACAAGTATCTGAAGCTGTCGGGCGGTACTGTAACGGGAGATGTTACTTTTAATAGGTATGTTAAAATTAACGCATGGACTAATTATGGCGAGGGAGTCGCTGAATTATGGTTTGATGGAAATAAAAAGGCTATATGCGCAGACCATGGTAGTGCCACTGATATTGAATTAAACGCTTCCAGTGCTACAAAAGTGAAGAATGCGCTTACATTCACGGGAGCGGTTTCAACTAGCTATGACGGTTCTGAGACTAGGAGTATAGCGATCCCCACAGTATCTGACAAAAAGATAACCATTACACAGGGCAGTTCTACAAGAGGTTCATTCACCCTTAACCAAAACAGTGATTTAACAATAAACCTGACAGACACAAACACTTGGACGCCATTTAAAGGTGCGACTTCTACCGCCGCAGGAACGGCGGGCTATATAAGTACTGTACCAAAAATAGGAGAAACGGGACTGTATTTCAAGTCTGACGGCTCTTGGGGTACGCCTACAAATACCACTTATAATGACGTTACCACGACTGAACACGGTCTTATGACGGCGACAGATAAGGTTAAGCTGAACGGTATACAAGCCAATGCTACGGCTGTATCATTCAGCAGCAGCTTATCATCAGGCACCAAGATAGGCGCTATTACAATAAACGGCACAAGTACAAATATATACTGTCAGACGAATACGGACACACATCACGCCGCTTATCTGTATGCGGGAGCAAGCAGTACGGCTGTGGCAAACGCACAAGCTTCTAACGGCAGTCTGTACCTTAACCTTGTTGAAAACGGTACAGTAAGAAACAGCCACAAGATAACGGGAAGCGGAGCTACATCGGTTACAAGTGATACAAGCGGCAACATTACTATAAGCAGTACAAATACAGTTTATACTCACCCGACTACGGCAGGAAACAGGCACATACCTACAGGCGGTTCATCGGGACAGCTACTCGGCTATTCTGCGAGCGGAACGGCTAAATGGGTTGAAGGCTTTACGGCTATAACCGATACGGAAATAGACAGTATAATAACAGAAGTTTTCGGGTAATAGAATTGGAGTTGATAGAATAAAATGAAAGTTTTAAACGATACCGAGTTAAAAGCCTTACTGACCAAATTAAAGAGTAAGTTTGCTCTTGCTAATCATACTCACGCAGGCTATGCGAACAGTACGCATAGCCACAGCGTGGTTTCTACTACTGCGGCGGGCTTCGCTCCCATAAGAGGTAATACCACAACAAAATTTTTGAGAGATGATGGTACTTGGGCTGTGCCGCCTGATACTAAAGTTACTGTGGATAAAGATTTCGACGACTCATCAAATAATCCTGTTGCAAACTATGTTATAGATGCAGCTTTGAACAAAAAAGCAAATAAAACATTAGCAACTACATCGGCAATGGGTCTTATGAGTGCGGCGGATAAGAAGATAATCGACTACTTCAGAATTGACAGTAGAAATAACGTTACTACAAATCCGACATACGGCAATCTCATGGTTGTGCCGGGCACAAATGACGACTATAATACAGAGCTGGCATCATGGGTGCTTAACGGTGAAAATTGCAGCGTGTTACATTATGAAGATAAAAAGACCGCAAGCAATTCAACGAACTTTATCGTATATCACCCCAAAACAAAGAGAGTACAATTTCCTACTGGTGTGGAGATAAGTAATTTATACTCTGCGGGTGAACTATATATACGCTCTAATGCAACTGATATATGGATAGATTTTGGTTACGACGATTACAACTTTAACACAGCCAGCGCAACGTTCTCACATCCTTTGCATGTGGAGGGCAAAGTAACCAGTAGCGGTTCGGACTATGCAAAATATTACGAATGGCTTGACGAAAATCCCGATAATGAGGACAGAAGAGGTCTATTTGTTACTCTTGAGGGAGAGAAGATAAAGACTGCAAATGCAGAGGACGGTTTTATTCTGGGAGTTGTTTCCGCTGCTCCGGGCTTTGTTGAGAATGCTTATGAAAAGGAATGGCAGGGCAAGTATATGAAGGACATATACGGCGAAAGGATCACACAGGAAACAGAAGTGCCTGAAAGCACCGATGCTGAGGGCAATACTATTCCTGCGACTATCAAGACAGAGTATGTTTTAAATCCCGAATACAACGAGGATGAAAAATACATACCACGTTCACAGCGATCCGAATGGACTTATGTAGGATTGACGGGAGAGCTTGTTGTGAGAGATGACGGAACATGCAAGGTCGACGGGTATTGTAAACCGTCAGAGGGTGGAATTGCAACAAAGTCCGAAAGGGGCTATAGGGTACTTGCAAGGCTTGACGATACACACATAAAGGTACTTATAAAGTAACGATTATAAACAAGGAGTACATAATGGATTACATAAATATTTTGCTCAACACAGGACTATCTCAGGTAGTTCTTGTTTTATTTGCAGCAATTTTTGTACTTCGTTCTTGTGTTGAGGTTATTGACTGGCTCTTGTGCCGATTTGGGATAAAAACTAAGTCGGCACTTGCCAAAGAGGGTATATACAAGGATATGGAACAGCTTAAAAAGGCAGATGCACAAGCCGATAAGAAATTCACAGCTATAGAGTCTACTCTTGATAAGCTGATGATAGCAAGCAGAGAAAGTCTTGCTTACAAGATAAATGAAAAATATAGGAAATATCTGCACCTTGGCTATATACCCTCTGATGAACTTGGTGAATTTATGAATTTACACGACGCATATCAAGGCGTAGGCGGTAATCACAGCGGAGATGCGAAGTTTGATTATTGCGTTAATAACCTAGAGGTAAAAGACGAATTTGAAAGGGAGTTTGAAGCGTGAATACAGAATACAAAATTGAAACAGGCACTATTATAAGACTTATTGTGTTGGTTATAGCCTTTGCCAATCAGATACTGACAATGACGGGACACCCCGTATTGCCTATTGACAGCGATGAGCTTGCCAATGCAGTTGCTACTATCATAACCGCAATAGCCGCTCTTTGGGGCTACTGGAAAAACAACTCCTTTACAAAAAACGCTATCAAGGCTGATGAAGTATTAAAGGAATTAAGAGAGGCTGACAAAATCGGGGAGTGATAAGTATGGGATATACAAACAGCCCTTTAGTTGATTATAAAAGGATTTCTCCTAACAGATATGTAAACAGAAAACACGCCATTGACAGGATAACGCCTCACTGCATTGTAGGGCAATGGACAGTTGAGCAGATAGGAAGTTGTTTTGCGCCTACAAGTAAGGGCGCAAGCTGTAACTACGGCATAGCAAAGGACGGTAAAGTCGCATTGATAGTTGAGGAAAAGGACGGCTCTTGGTGTTCTTCCAGCGAGAGTAACGACCGCAGAGCCGTCACTATCGAATGTGCAAGCGACACAACACACCCATATGCTTTCAGAACCGAAGTATACGAGAAGTTGATAAAGCTGTGTGCAGATATATGCAAGCGTAACGGCAAGACAAAACTGTTGTGGCTTAGCGACAAAACACAAACTTTGAACTATGTGCCTAAGTCAAATGAAATGGTGTTGACTGTTCATAGGTGGTTCAAGTCCAAAGCCTGTCCGGGTGACTGGCTTATGGCACGAATGGACGACTTAGCTTCAAGGGTCAACGCTCTGCTGAATACAGACGAGGCAAAAAAGGAGGACGATGAAGTGGTCAGCGAAGGTAAGATAATTACTAACGGCAAGGAATACAAGTGCGATAGAATACTGAAAAATGATGAGAATTTTGTCAAGATAGGTAATTTCAGAAATATGGGCTTTAATGTAGGCTACAATGCAAACACTAAGGCTTTTACCCTTGACAACAAGGTAAATGATATAACCGTTAATTATGACGGTCAGGATAAGCCTGTGAGAGCCGTTAATATCGGAGGGTATAACTATATATCTGCTAGAGACTTGGCGGCTGTGATAGGCAAAACAATAGATTATAAAGACGGTAAAATCGTAATCGAATAAAGGACTGATTGAATGGAATTTTTAAGTAAAAGTGGGCTGAAACATCTGCTTACGAAAATGAAGCCTGCGATTGAGGAAACCTCGCGGGGGGGGGTAACAGCGGTTATTACAACGGTGTAGACCTTACTGTACGTCATAAGAATGAAATACAGACCTCTTATAAAGGTAATGCTTGGGCTTGGATAAACGACAGAGTACAGAAACAGAACTATGAGGGTATATTTGTAGGGGATTATATTCCCGTTACGCTGACGGAAACACAGGACGGCTGTGGTACTAACGTACATCATATGCGGATAATGGGGATAAATACTTATACGGGAAGTAACACACATCAAAGCGGCAACGGTGTGTTAAAAGGACATATAGACTTCTGTGCTCGTGAATGTTACGGAGTAAACTCCCGTATGTGGTACTGGGGCAACAGTAATAACGGAACAAAACAAGAGCCACATCCATATATGAACTCGGATTTAAAGACATATCTGACGACCACAGTTTATAATGCGTTGCCATCAGAACTTAAATTGGTTATATCTGATACATATAAAATGCTCGAATATAGATATTCGGAGTCTGGAAAAATAACGAATAGCATAGATTCACAGGATGTAAAAAACGTGGGTAAAGTGTGGGCTCCGACAGAATACGAGGTATTTGGTTTTGCCGTATATGGAACTAAAGCTGTAAGCGAAGGACTTAGCGTGCAATACCCTCTTTTCCGCAATTCTATAGGTAGAATAATGTATCGCTATGACTCAGACGGCAGACATACACTAGACACAACGAATTGGTGGACTGCCTCTGTTTGCGGTAATTCATCTGAGGACTGTACTAGTACAAACATCGATGGTGCGGCTTTCAAAGAATGCGCCAACGATGAAGACGCTGCCCCTCTCTGTTTCCGAATTGCCCAGGCTTAATATAGGAGGTTATGTATGAGATACAAAGATATAGACCATGTTCGTGAAATACGGAACGAAATAGCCGGACTTAAAATTCTTTTATCGCAGTCTGATTATAAGGCGTTGAAACACGCTGACGGCGCTTTGACTGATGAGGAATACAAAGAAACAAGATTGAAAAGAGCAGAGTTCAGAGAGAAGATTAATGAGCTTGAAGCAGAAATAGAAAGTCTTAAGGAATAATATAATGATAAAATAACAGGGTACGTGATTGAATTGCGTACCCTTATTTTTTACGAAAAAAGAGGAACTATCCTTTTGATAATTCCTCACATTATACAAGTATTTATTTTTTTTGCCTCACCCCACCATTTATTATAAATATAAAGCATAAGGCGAAGTTTGCCTAAGCATTTGGTCTGTACTTAGTCTCAAATCCGTCCCAAAATACATCCCAAAATTTATAAATTTTATAGGGTTTTATAGAAACATATAATACTTTATTATTTTTCCTTATGTCACTATTTAAGCGATATAGAAAAATATAACAATTTATAAGAATTTATAAGAAAATTTCAAAATTACTGCATAGCCTTAGCTACTTCTTCGGCAAAGTTTTCGTTCTTCTTCTCAAGGCCCTCGCCAGTTTCAAATCTTATGAAGCTCTTAACTGTAACGTCTGTGCCGACTTCCTTTGAAACCTCCTTGAGATATTGACCTACAGATATCTTGTCGCCTAAAACGTATTCCTGCTCCAATAAGCAGAAGTCCTTCAATTCCTTATTAAGCTTGCCTGCAAGCATCTTTTCAAGGATATTTTCGGGCTTATTTGCATTCTTGGGATCGTTCTTAGCCTGTTCAAGAAGTATCTCTTTCTCATGAGCGATAAACTCCTCGGGAACATCACTTGTGCCTACGAACTTAGGGCTCATTGAAGCGATCTGCATAGCAACATTCTTGCCTGCTGTGAAAACAGCATCATCCTTTGACTCTGTACCCATTTCAACAAGTACGGCGATCTTACCGCCTGCATGTATATAAGATACAAGATAGCTGCCGCCGTCATTTACTATCTTTTCAAATCTTCTGATATTAAGGTTCTCGCCGATAACGGATATCTTTTCGGTCAAAGCATCCTTAACAGTCTTTGTGTCATCCTCTACCCACTTTTCGGTAAATAATTCATCAACGCTCTTTGCATCTGATTTAGATACCTGAACAGCCACATTGTTTACAAATGTCTTGAAAAGATCGTTCTTTGCAACGAAGTCAGTCTCACTGTTTACCTCAACAACAACGCCAACTGAATTGTCCTCGGGAATATAAGCATAGCTGATACCCTCGGCAGCTATTCTTCCGGCCTTCTTCTCGGCATTTGCAAGGCCCTGCTTTCTTAATACCTCAATAGCCTCTTCGATATTACCATCGGTCTCAACAAGAGCGTTCTTGCAAGCGCTCATGCCTACGCCTGTTATTTCTCTTAATTCTTTGATCATAGCAGCTGTAACAGCCATATTTTCGTCCTCCTGTATATTGTATTTTTTTAAGAAAAGGCTTCAGCCCTTTGGCTAAAGCCTGATATATGTTATTATTCCTCAACTGCAGCTTCCGCTACGGAAACCTCTTCCTCTGCCGTTTCCTCGGCAGGAGCATTCTGCTCACCCTGCTTAGACTCTATAACAGCATCTGCAATCCTGCCGGCAATAAGCTTTACGGCTCTGATAGCATCGTCATTGCCCGGAATAACGTAATCGACTTCTTCGGGATCACAGTTGGTATCAACTATAGCCACGATAGGTATATCCAAATTGTGAGCTTCCTGTACTGCGATCTTTTCCTTTCTTGGATCGACTATGAAAAGACAATCCGGTATTCTTGTCATTTCCTTGATACCGCCAATGTTTCTGTCAAGCTTTTCCTTTTCGTGCATAAGCTTAGCGACCTCTTTCTTGGGAAGACGTTCCATTGTGCCGTCTTCTATCATGGTATCAAGCTCTTTAAGCCTCTTGATTCTTGTCTTGACTGTAGAGAAATTGGTGAGCATACCGCCTAACCATCTCTCATTTACATAATACATACCGCATCTCTGAGCCTCTTCCTTAATAGAGTCCTGAGCCTGCTTTTTAGTACCTACGAAAAGCACCTCGCCGCCGTCTGCAACTATTTCTGCTACAGCCTTGTAAGCCTCCTCGACCTTCTTTACTGTCTTTTGAAGATCGATGATGTAGATACCGTTTCTCTCGGCAAAGATATACTCTGCCATCTTAGGGTTCCATCTTCTTGTCTGATGACCGAAGTGAACGCCTGCCTCCAGTAACTGCTTCATTGAAATAACACCCATTATTTAGTCCTCCTTTTGGTTTTTCCTCTATAGGTCTATGACAAGAAACACAGCACCTGCGTCACCCTTCTTACCAAACCGACCTATATGTGTTTTCACAACAGTTGATATTATAACATATATTTACAGCCAATGCAAGTATTTTATTAATTTTATGAAAAAACATAGACAGAGACTTAGACAGACGAATTAGTTTTTATTTAGAACAATGAGTTCGACCTCTCAGTCAGCCCCGTTCAAAGTTATTTTTATATAAACTTTTGCCGCGGCTGACAGCTCCCCTTGCGAAGGGGAGCTTTAGGTATGTGCCTTTCAAAAGCGCTTATTTACTTAGAAAACCAACAACTAAGCCATTGCCACTGCCTAACGGCGGTTCCCCTCCCCTGATAGGGGAGGTCATTATTCCTATAAAAGCCCATCAAAAATCAAAAAGAAACTGTCGCAACAGCTTATTTCTTTAATGCTTATTGCGACAGTTTCATAAATTTTAGAAGAAATCGACTTCGCCGAAATTAATGCCGTTAAATTTATTCTTAAGCTGGCTTACAGCGTTGCTTACAGTTATAATATCCTGTGATTTGATGCTTGTTATAATTAATTCGGGTTTAATATATTTTTTCATAACACAATTTCCTCCTTAATCTAAGCTTACTTCAGCAATACCATTCTGACCTGATTTAGTTTCAGTATATTCTTCAGCTGCATCATATTCTTCTTTAGAACAAGCTCTGATATAAGCATAAGCTTCTGTTGAATACATCTTATTTACTATAAGACCAAAAGTATTGTCACCTGTATTATCGGCAGTAAGCTTATACTTTGAAGTAACACCATTAATGTCATTTGTACTTACTTTATAAATGCGTGTTGATTCTGTGTTATTATCTGAAGCAACATAACTGTTCTGAGTATTATTTACTTTAAAACCTTTTCCTGTTATAGCATTATTGCTGCCTCTTAAATATGTGTCATTTATTCCGCTTGGTACAACAACATCAAAGAGAAGATATGCAGTATCTCCGCTTACTTTCAAGTCATTATCTACAAAAGCAGTAGCTACAGAGCTGAAGGTATCTGACGCTTTATTAATTGTTACAACATCGCCCTCCTTTATATGAGAGCTATTAAAACGTGAAGAATTAGCAGCATCAGGTTTAATACTAGTATTTGTACCCTTTACATAAGACGCAACGCCATATGTCTGAGCAACAAATTCCCATTTACCATTTAAATATCTGCCACTGTAGGTTTTATCTCCTATCTTTGATTTAAGTTTGGCATTTTTATTTGCTACGAGAGTATCTCCAACCTTTATATCAGCATTTATTGTTTTGCCGTTTAACTCAATGGTATCGCCTATTGCTCCGGATATAGGACCTGTTGCATAAACAGAGCCTGCGAAATTTGTATCGGGAGCAAGAGTTCCTGCAACAAGTAAATCACCAACATAACTGTTTACGCCACCGGATATAGCGTAGCCTGTATTTCCGCATATATAACTACCTTCTATTGTTAACGGATAATCAGTATGTGTACTGTTGTTATGAACAGCCGCATTATTCTCAATATCGGAATCTGCATTTATATTTTTTATCGTTGTGCCATTCTTAATATAAAGGTGTCCTTCATTATGTACGCCGCACATAACCTTTTCGGATACTGAAGAATCGGAACCTTCTCTTCCGTCTATAGTAACATTATCGAGTGTAAGAGTTGCATTTCTTTCTACTCTTATTATTGCTGTTGAAACATTTCCTGCTCCGTCCTTATGATATATAGGACCGCCTGTAAGAGTAACCTGACCTTCTGTGATCGTTACACAGTTATTTGAATTTGTGCTGGCTACTGTAATTCCCTCCTGAGGTACGGTTACAGTTATGCCTCTATAAGTACCTTTAATAGTGAGGTCTGTATATGTTTTGTTTTCAAGTGTGCAGGTTGTATATATATCCTCAACAGGAGCTATGTTGATTTTACATTCCGCAGAGAAAGTATCTGGTGTTGTAGCTTTAACAGTAGCAGTACCTGAACCCGTTGCAGTTATGATTATAGTATTTGAATCACCCGGCTTTTCCATATATGTTATAGGTCCCGTCGTTTCCCAACTTGCTACGGTTGTATGATTTTTTTCACAATATATCTGTGCTGTAAGTTCTGCTGTTCTTTGACCTTCTCTCATACTGAGATTAATTTCATCTACATTGAAATGTATTTCGTGTATATGCTCGTCTTCCGCTCTTCTGAAATGCCACTTGCCATTATAGAACATACCTGTAAATTCTTTGCCGTCTATTTCAGTCACAATGTCATGAGTGGGATTGGCAACAAGATTTGCGCCCTCTTTGGCAGTAACGCTAATACCGTCTGTTTTATCCGTAACTGTACCGCCTGTAGCATTCTCAATAATACCTGCGTTATATTCACCCGAAATATTATATGAGCCAACCAAAGTGCCTGTCATAAGTCCGCCGTTTATAGTAACGGTACCACGCATATTATACAATGCTTTTCCCGCATCATATACAGTACCGCCGTTAAAATTTACAGAACCACTATATGCCATAATAGCAGCGCCGCCGCGTACAGTAATGCTATGTATAGAACCGCCGTTGACATTTACCGTTCCTGTACTGAATATTGTAGAACCGTATACAAAAGCGCTATCTGTATTGATATAAGCTATCTCTGCTCCATTTTCGATATTCAATTCTGCATCTTCGGCTACATCAATACCATATGTAAGGCTTTGTGTTTTATCACTACTGCTCGGTATGCCTTCATCATCTTTGCCCCTGCCGTATATAGTAATATCGGCAACAGTAAGGCTTGCATTTTTAGCTACCTTTATAATAGAGGCTGAGCTTGCATTTGTATCATTTTTGTGGTAAATATGTCCGCCTGTCAGTTTGACATAACCATCCGCAATAGTGATACAATCTTTACTTCCGGCACTTTTAACTGTAATGCCGTTTTCGGGTACTGTTATTTCTAAAGGAGCTTTCTTATCAGCAGAGCCATGAATAACAATTTCTGTGTGGTCTCCCTCAGTAAGTGTGGTTTCCGCTGAAATCGCCTCTGCCGCCATAGTCATAACGGACATAGCGAAAGCTGCCACGGCTGTCAGTAAAAACAGCTTAAAAAATTTCCTCATAATGTTGTCCTCCTTAAATGAATATTTACTGCCTATATGTAATTTGATTATACCATATTATGAACAAATAAGCAATATATTTTAACAAATTACAAATTTTGTTTACAAATATATATTATTTCCATAATAAAATAAATGCTGAGGATATTTCACCCCAACATTTATTACAAAACCAAATAAAAAAGCCATTGAAAATGGCAATTGCAAATGCGCGATCGGGGGCTCGAACCCCGGACCTTCTGATTAAGAGTCAGCTGCTCTGCCAACTGAGCTAATCGCGCCTAATATGTATTTATTATAAAAAAGAATGCGCGATCGGGGGCTCGAACCCCGGACCTTCTGATTAAGAGTCAGCTGCTCTACCAACTGAGCTAATCGCGCATATCTCTTGCATTGAGCTTTTGCTCAACACAAAAGATATCTTATCACTTATTTTTTTGTTTGTCAACTATTTTTTACTTATTTTGAAATAAAATTTACTTAGCGGCGGTCGTCTGTTCCGCAGGAGCTTCACCCTGTGCGGCTTCCTCACCCTGTGCGGCTTCCGTTTCGGCCTCTGCCGCCGTTGTCTGCTCTGCTGCCATTCTTTCCTGGAGAAGCTGTGTATACTCGTCTGTAGTCATATAGCTGTCCGTATCGGATACGGCATCCACCTTTGTCTTGCCTGTATTGGTGCAGTTTACACAGGTTATATACTTATATGGCTGATTTCCGCTGTCGTTTGAATAATTGGCATCCAGCACATATATATATGTCATAAGTGCGCCGTCTGCATCAGTCTTTGCATAAAGATTTGAGTAATTTACGGTCATGGTCTCGCTGTCCGTTATACCCTGTCCGCTTGCTTCAAGATTTGTTTTCATCTGATTTTCAAGAGCCACAGGGTTATATGTCATATAGTATTCTTTAACGCCGTTTTTACCCTCTATGCACGCACTCTTGTCTATGCAGTCCGGGAATATGCTGAGCGAATAGGTGTTAACAACTGACATAAAGTCTTCAAATGCCATCTCTTCGCCGATCTTGTCTCCGTCATTTGTTGTAAAGTAAAGCTTTTCGCCGTCATAATAAGCGGTTATCTTGCTTGTATCATCGTTGTACTTATTGTCTATAACGGCACTGCCCGTGCTCTTGTCTCCGTCTTTCGCTATCTTTACATCTGTCTTATAATCGGTATGTTCCGCAGCTTCTCCTTCACCGAGATCGACTGTATTTTCCGCAGAGATCGTAATATTGTCGGCACTGTTTACGCTTTCCATGGCTTCCGTGAAAGCAGTGTTAAGGTCATCGCCGTTTATAAGCGCATCTTCCGCAATGCTGTCAAAAAGCGCAGCATTGTCTATTTCCTGAATCTTTTGGTTATTGCTTTGGCTGCATCCAACCATAGCTAACGCAAGCATAATACTTGCAAACACAGCAATTTTCTTTTTCATAATCATTCTCCTTTTAGCCTATCGGCCATTATTTTCATTTCCCGTGCAGCATCCATGGTCGCATCGGTTATTTCCGCTCCTCCAATGAGCCTTGCTAATTCATTATACACCTTATCGCCTGATAATTCAACAATATTTGTTACAGTTGATAAATTATTATCATTTTTTTCTATAAGGTAATTGTTATCTGCCATAGCCGCTATTTGAGGAAGATGCGTTATACATATTATCTGATGAGACCGTGCCAGGCGGCACATCTTTTCAGCTACCTTTTGCGCCGTTCTTCCGCTTATGCCCGCATCTATTTCGTCAAATATAAATGTATCTATATTGTCTACATCTGCCAGCACTGTCTTAAGGGCAAGCATAACTCTGCTCATCTCACCGCCCGAAGCTATTTTGCTGAGAGGCTTAAGCGACTCGCCCTTGTTTGCGGATATCATAAACTCCACAGCATCGCTGCCCTTTTCGTCAAACTTATCCTTTGGGGCGACCGCAATGGAAAATCTGGCATTTTCCATGCTCAGTTCCTTAAGAGTATCTTCTATCTTTTTTCCTATATCGGCTGCGGCGGCTTTTCTTATTTCGGTAATATCTCCGCACACTTCAAGTATTTGTTTTTTAAGCTTTTTCTTTTTCTCGCCGTATTCAAGGGCAAGCGCTTCGCTGTTTTCAATGTCGCTGAGCTTTTGACTTATTTTGTCAAGATAGGAATTTACTGCCTCTATGGTGCTGCCGTATTTTTTCTTGAGCTCATATATTATTTGGAGCCTTTCTTCTATTTCATCTAGCTCCGACGGATCGTACTCCATACTGTCTTCATAGCTGCGTATGCTTTTTACCGCATCCTCAAGTATGGAATAGCAATCGTTCAGCGACTCCAATATTTCATACTGGCTTTCGTCTATTGCCGATATGTTTTCATATTCGCTTACAGCTATGCCCAAATTGTCAAGAGCGGAATTATCGCTCCTGCTGAGAGCCTCAAGGCAACGGGCTATGCTTATTTTAAGCTTTTCGCTGCTCAAAAGTATATTTTTTCTGTCATTGAGTTCTTCATCCTCGCCTGCTTTAAGGTGAGCCGCTTCTATTTCATTTATCTGATATTTATACAGATCGATCTTGTCTTGTACATCTCTGTCGCTGCGGTCTATTTCTCTAAGCTTTGCGCTTACGTCTTTGTACTCGGAATACAGTGCCGAAAGCTTAGCCATAGGCTCGGCAAGGCTGTCTGCACAAAGCTTGTCCAGCATCACTATATGGCTTTTGGTATCCAAAAGAGACTGGTGGTCGTGCTGACCGTGGATATCCACAAGGTAAGATGATACCTCCCGAAGCAGGCCTACGGTAGCCATGCTGCCGTTTATACGGCAAAGGGATTTGCCGCTTGTGTTAAAGCTTCGCTTTATAAGTATATAATTGTCCTCTTCAATATTTATATCGCATTCTCTGAGTCTTTCTCTGATCTCATCGCTGCCTATATATATAAGAGCGGACACTTCTGTAAAATCGCAGCCCGACTTTATGATATCCTTATCGGCTTTTCCGCCCAGCACAAAATTAAGAGAGCCTATTATTATAGACTTTCCTGCGCCTGTCTCGCCGCTCAGAACATTGAGCCCGCCGCCAAGATCCACTTCAAGCTCATCTATCAAAGCAAAATTTTTAACACAAAGCTTATCCAACATAAATCACACCTAGTTTCTGCTGCTCCTGAGCTTTTCCATAAGCTCCGTTGCCTTCTGCTCCGACCTTACGACACAAAATATCGTATCGTCTCCCGCAATGCAGCCCATTATCTCACTGTTGTCCATGCTGTCCAGTGCAGCGGCAACAGCCATAGCCATACCTGTAAGCGTCTTTATGACTATAATGTTTCCCGCATAGTCAAGAGATACCACGCCTTCCTTGAAAACTCTGGCAAATTTTTCCGTAACTCCGCTTTGTTCCCCTGCAACGGCAATATATTTCTGCCTGCCGTTTTCTATGGGAACCTTTGAAAGCTTAAGCTCTCTTATATCCCTGGATACAGTTGCCTGAGTCACGTTAAAGCCCTGCTGTACAAGAAGATCCGCAAGCATTTCCTGGGTCTCTACATCGTATTCCTTGATCAATTCAAGTATCTTTGATTGTCTTTTGATCTTCATACCTTCACTCCGTTATGCTCTTACCTCGACCATTTTTCTTCTCAATATGTCATAGAAGTTGGTGTCGGTAGTTTTTATTATACCTGTATGGTATTTTGATTTTTTTATTTTTATTACGTCGTCATTTTTGAGCTGCATACTCTGTTTGCCGTCAAGAGTCATCTGCATATTATTGTAGCTGCTCTCTATCTTTATCCTTACAACATCGCTGCCGGATACCACTATAGGCCTGGCATAAAGAGCATGAGGACATATATGCGTTATCGTCATAAGCTCCGTAAGGGGATTGAGTATAGGGCCTCCCGCCGACAGATTGTAGGCTGTAGAACCTGTGGGAGTGGACACTATTATGCCGTCTGCCCTAAAGGTATCTATGTACTGGCCGTTTACCTCTATACCTATGGATATGAGTCTTGTGAAGCCTGAGCTGTTTATGCACACTTCATTAAGAGCTATGCTTCTGTCCTGCACAAGTCCGTTTCTCTCAACGGCTGCATCTATCATCATTCTTTTTTCTATTTTGTAATTGCCGCCGAGTACGGATTCTATAGCAGTTTTGGCATCATTTTTTTCAACATCGGCCAAATATCCGAGCGTGCCGAAATTAATGCCCAATATAGGGGTATTGAACATAGCTGTCCTTCTGGCAACCCTCAATATCGTGCCATCGCCTCCGAGCACGACTACGAAATCGGATTGCTCATATATTTCCTCTACACCGCTGAGCGCCGTGCCTATGCCTGTACGCCTTACGGCGCCTTCCGTAAGAAGAGCTTCGCAGCCCTTCTCCGTAACAAATCTCACAAGACCGGTAGTCTCTTCAAAATTTGGATCCTTATCCGTATTCGTTATAAAACCGACCTTTTTCATATTATCACCTTTTCTTAAAAGCATCGAATGCTCTTTTGACAACATCGTCAATATCTATGCCTGTCCTTTGGCAGGAAAGCAGAAGTATATATTCTATATTTCCGTCTCCGCCCTTTATGGGCGAAAAATCCAAACCGCCTGCATATAATCCTTCCTCTTCCGCCTTTGAGACTATATCCCTTATTACCTTCTTATGTACGGAAGGAGACTTGACTATGCCACGCTTGCCTATAGCCTCTCTGCCCGCCTCGAACTGAGGCTTTATAAGCACGAGAGCCAAGCCCTTAAGCTTAAGCAGCCGCTTTATATGCGGGAGTATTAGCTTAAGAGATATAAAGGATACGTCACAGCCTATGAAGTCCGCCTTTTCAATATCCGCATCTCTTATGTCGGTATTTTCAAGAGATATGACCCTGCTGTCTTTTTTCAGCTTTTCATCAAGCTGACCGTTTCCCACATCCACACTGTATACTCTTGCCGCACCTCTTTGCAGCATACAGTCTGTAAATCCGCCTGTGGATGCGCCTATATCTATGCACAGCTTGTCTTTAATATCAATATCAAAAGCATCGCAGGCCTTCTCAAGCTTGAATCCGCCCCGCCCCACGTACCTGAGAACAGTATCCGCACATATTTCAACACTATCGTCATTTACGCTGAACGCAGGCTTTGTAACAATATTTCCGTTTACTTTCACACTTTCCGAAAAAATAAGCTCCTGCGCCTTATGTCTTGATATATTCATTTTATCCCTGACATACATATCCAGTCTGACGGAACACATTATTTTTCTCCCATTATCTCTATTATCTTTTTATATATCTTGTTTGCAGACATACCGTATCTGTCCAAAAGCAGTTCTCTGCTGCCGTGCTCCACATAGGTATCGGGGAAAGCAAAGTTGTGTATATGCACATTCCCTATGGAATTTTCCGCCATCCTCTGAGACAAAAGACAGCCAAAGCCTGCCGAATATATATTATCCTCTAATGTAAATACATATTCGCAGCCGGAAAGCTCATAGAGCATATCTTCATCTATAGGTGAGGCAAAGCGTGCATTTATGAGTATGGGGTTATATCCCTTCGTCATAAGTGCGGCATACACGTCAGAGGCTACATCCATCATAGCTCCGTAGCTGACTATTGCGATCTTACTGCCCGAATATATCCTTTCGCTTTTGCCGTACTCTATGGGATTCTGTACGGAATACATGATATTTGAAGCGATCCCTCTGGGATACCTTATTGCCACAGGGCCTTTGTGCGTTATGGCAAACTCCAGCATCCTCACAAGCTCATCACCGTTTTTGGGAGCCATAACGGTAAGATTGGGGATATGCGCCAGGAAGGATATATCATATATTCCCTGATGGGTTTCACCGTCATCCCCTACTATGCCCGCTCTGTCTATGGCAAACACAACATGAAGATTTTGTATGCATACATCGTGGAGTATTTGGTCGTAGCTTCTCTGCAAAAATGTGGAGTACACCGCAAATACAGGTATATATCCGCCCTTTGCCAGCCCTGCCGCAAATGTCACGGCATATTCCTCGGCTATGCCCACATCAAAAAATCTCTTGGGATAAATTTTGCTGAAATCATTTAAGCCTGTGCCCAAGGGCATCGCCGCCGTAATGGCACATATTCTGTTGTTCTTTGCGGCAAGATCTATTATTGCCTTGCCGAAAATATCCGAATATGTCGCAGGCTTGTCCTTTACAGATTGTATGCCCACCTTGGCGTCGAATTTGCCTACGCCGTGATATACGCTGGGCTGCTGCTCCGCCGGCTTGTAGCCCTTGCCCTTTTTTGTTATAACATGTATAAGCACGGGCATATTGAGCTTCTTTGCCTTATTGAAAACGTGTACGAGCCTTTTTATATCATGGCCGTCTATAGGGCCTACATATTTTATACCAAGCTCTTCAAATATACTGGAGGGCATAAGCATCTGCTTAAGACCGTCCTTTGTCTTTGAAAGCAAATTATATATCGTCTCTCCGCCTATAGGCATCGATTTAAGCTTTTTCTGTATACCGCTTTTGGTATTGACGTATTTTTGAGAAACTATGAGCTGGTTGAGATACGTGCTCATAGCACCTACGTTTTCGGAAATAGACATCTGATTGTCGTTTAACACTATCATAAGCTTTGTATTGTCACGGCCTGCATTGTTGAGAGCTTCATATGCCATACCGCCTGTCATGGCGCCATCTCCTATGACAGCAACCACGTTATAGGTATCTCCGCTGAGATCTCTTGCCTTTGCCAAGCCTATGGCGGCGGCAATAGATGTGGAGCTGTGCCCTGTGTTAAAGGCATCGTACCGGCTTTCATTGGTCTTTGGGAACCCGCTGAGGCCGTCAAGCTTTCTCAGAGTTTTGAACTCATCCTTTCGCCCTGTCAATATCTTATGGGTATATGACTGGTGGCCTACATCCCACACTATTTTATCCCTTGGACAGCTTAGTGCGTAATGCATGGCAATGGTAAGATCCACCGTGCCCAAATTAGAAGCAAGGTGTCCTCCCGTTTCCGAAACTGAATTTATAAGAAATGCCCTTATCTCAGCTGCAAGTATATCCAGCTTATCGATACTGAGCTTTTTTATATCATCAGGAAAATTTATCTTTTCCAAATACATAATTATCCCTTCTCGCTAAATGAATGCATATGCTGCGGCGGCTATTACTGTGCCCAGCAGCGCACCTGCCGTCACCTGTATGGGCGTATGCCCCAAAAGTTCCTTGAGCTTTTCATCCATTTTTATATTAAGCATATCTATCACTCTGTTTATGACCGCCGCCTGGTAGCCTGCCGCTCTCCTGACGCCTGCCGCATCATACATAACGACGAAGGCAAGCACAAAGCATATGGCAAAATACACGCTGTCAAAGCCGTATCCCAATCCCGTGCTCACAGCAAGGGAGCACACGAAGGAGCTGTGGGAGCTTGGCATACCTCTCGATGAAAGCATCAGTTCCCAATCGATCCTTTTGGTCGTTATAAGGTCGATCATTATTTTAATAAGCTGTGCGGCTGCCCACGAAACTACGGATACGATTATGATTCTGTTGTGAAGAAATTCCGTTATTATACTCATATAACACCTAGTTTTCCCTATTTATAAGCATTGAAGCATACTCTCTGAGGAATTCCCCCTTTTCGCCAAAGCTTTCTATCATCTTGACAGCGCCTTCCGAAAGAGTCTTGAAATCCTCCTGTGCATTTTCAATGCCATGAAGAGTGACATAGGTGGATTTGTTATTCTTTTCATCGCTGAATACAGGCTTGCCGAGCACCTCGGTAGTGCTTGTGACATCAAGTATATCGTCTTTTATCTGAAAGGCTATGCCTATATTGTAGCCTATTTTTTCAAAATCCCTTATTTCGTCTTGAGTGGCGCCGCCTATTATGGCTCCCGCCACAAGAGAGCCTTTTATCAGTCCGCCTGTCTTGTTGTCATGTATATACATAAGAGTCTTGTCATCTATGGCAATGCCCTCGGACTCCACATCAACAACCTGACCCACAAGCATACCGCAGCTTCCGCACAACTGTGCTATGACTCTTGCCGCATCGGCATACCTCATATCCTTTTTTTTGCATATGGTATCCAGCATTATTTCAAAGGCATAAGTCAAAAGCCCATCTCCCGCCAATATTGCAAGAGCCTCGTCAAACGCCTTATGGCACGTGGGCTTGCCCCTTCTGAAATCATCATTATCCATAGCCGGCAGATCGTCATGTATAAGAGAATATGTGTGTATCATCTCCATTGCACACGCAAAGGGAAGAGCATCGTTCATATTGCCTCCCACAGTCTCGCAGGCTGAGAGCATAAGAACAGGGCGGAGTCTTTTGCCGCCTGCAAATACGCTGTATCCCATAGCTTCGTAAAGCCTTTCGGGATACCTTGGCTTAAGATAAGCGCTAAGAGCGTTGTTTACAATATCTATTTTGTTATTAAGTTCCTTTTTGAAATCCATAACTATTCCTCCTCAGGGTCAAAAGCCCTTTTGCTAAAGGTGCCGTCTGCATTTATTTTAAGACTTGACACCTGCTGCTCCGCTTTGTTGAGCTTCTCGGCACAGTACACCGAAAGCTCCACTCCCTCTTTGTAAAGCTTTACGGATTCCTCAAGGCCTGTGCCTTCCTTTTCCATTTCCTCGGCAATTTCTTCAAGCCTCTTCAAGGCTTCTTCAAAATTTTTTTTCTTAGCTGTCATAATTATTCACCTATTTCCGTTACCTGTGCCTTAAAGCCGCCCTTGTCAAGCCTTATGCTGACTATATCGCCTGCATTTATACACTCTGCGGAAGATAATATATTTTCCTGTTCATCATATACAAGGGAGTAACCCCTTCTCATAATGTTCAAAGGCGAACGGTTCTCTATATTGTCTGTGCTGTTTTTTAATATAAGCTTATTGCTGCTTATCCTGTTTTCGATAACAGACGAAAGTCTGTCATAAATATTGCTGACATACATCTGGCTTTCATATATGCCCTGCTCAAAATTCCTAAAGGCATATCGGCCTGCTGCGTAGCTGTATCTTGCCTTTAAAGAGGAAAGCCTGTTTGTCATTGAAACGCAGACTCTCTTATAAAGATTGGCAACATCCGATCCTATGCTGTCTCCCGAAGGCACGGCTATCTCGGCTGCCGCCGAAGGCGTCGCCGCTCTTTTGTCGGCTATAAAGTCGGCTATTGTAAAGTCCGTTTCATGGCCTACGGCGGATATTATGGGTATATTCGATTCAAATATGGCTCTTGCCACAGCTTCCTCGTTGAAGGCCCACAGATCCTCTATAGAGCCTCCGCCTCTTCCCACTATTATCGTATCTGCCTTTCCCCACCGGTTTACGGCCTTTATGGCTCTTACTATATCCGCCGCCGCATCCTTGCCCTGCACCAGCGTGGGTACCACAACTATCTCCACACCGGGATTCCTTCTGCCCGTCACCTTTATTATATCTCTTACGGCTGCCCCGGTAGGAGATGTAATGACAGCGATACACTTGGGATAATCGGGTATCGGTCTTTTATACTTATCATCAAACACACCCGATTTTTCAAGCCTTGCCTTGAGCTGCTCATATGCCAAATACAAGGCGCCTATCCCCGCAGGCTCCATGGAGGTCACATATATTTGATACTGCCCCGTTTTTTCATAAAGGGAGATATAGCCCCTTACAAGAGCCTTCATACCGCTTTCCGGCATAAATCCGAGCCTTGCGGCATTTTGTCTGAACATGACCGCACTTATGGCGGCCTCGCTGTCCTTAAGCGTAAAATACATATGCCCGCTGGAATGGAGCTTAAAGTTGGATATCTCAGCTTCGATATAGATATCTCTTAAAAAAATATCGTTTTCAAATATCCTTTTTATATAGTTGTTTATTTGTGAGACCGTATATACCTTCATTTTACTCTTTCCTGCTGCCCGCTGCCTTTGCCAAAACGGCGTTTATAAATGAAGGCGCCTTATCCTCGCTAAAGGATTTGCTTAATTCCACAGCCTCATTTACCGCAACTCCGTTGGGTATATCCTCATTAAATATGATCTCATATATGCCTATACGGAGTATCGCCAAGTCCGTCTTGGGAAGTCTGTCCACACGCCAGCCTATGGAATACTTGTCTATGAGTTCATCGATCTCATCTATATTTTTGACTATGTCCTTGTATTCCCTCACTATATAGCCGTCTGTGTCCTCGGACAGATCCTTATATTCTTCATTATAAGTAGCTATGATATCATCTGCATTTACTTCTTCCTGAAATTCCGTCTGAAAGACCAAATTAAAAATATGCTTTCTGGCGTCTCTTCTTTTCATATTTATTCAACCTCTGCTTCTGCCCTTTCCTTCAGGACAATATCCGTTACATCGATATTTACGCTTACACAGTCGATACCCGTCATACTGTCTATATTGTCTCTTATCTTGCCTTGGACCTTCTTTGATACCTCAACGACGTCGTATCCGCTGTATACCGCTAAGCCTACGTTTACATCCAGGCTTTCCCCTTCTGTCTTAAGGCCGGCTCCCTTTGCTACTTTTTTGCCCAAAACATTTCTTATGGCGGGAGCTTGATTTGAAACATAGGCAACGCCCTCTGTTTCAAGAGCGGATGTCTTTATTATCTTAGAAACTACCTCGCTGCTTATTACAACATTGCTCTTAGATGCTTCATTTTCATTGGCCATAACAAAACCTCCTCTGCTGCTTATCCCCTGCTTAAGGGCTATCTCTTGTAATTATAACACATATTCCATATTTTTCAACAATAAGTTTTATGTATATGGCAGATTGTAATTAAAGAAAAAATATGATAAAATACAGTCAAGGATATTCGTACTGCGCTTATGCTGCGTACCGATAACCGACGGCTTTTTGGCAAAGGCAAAAGTGCCGAGCTAAGCAATACGATCGGCTCTCCGCTCATAGAAGCCAAAGGCTGCCCGTCGGTCAAAATAAAACAAAACGAGGTATTGCTATGAAGACGATCACATTTGCCACCAAGAACAAGGGAAAGCTCAGCGAAATAAAAGCAAAGCTTCCCGAATATAACGTCATAGGCATGGAGGAAGCGGGCATAGATATCGATGTAGAGGAAAACGGCCTTACATTTGAGGAAAATGCGGTCATAAAGGCGGAGGCTATCGCAAGGCTGCAGGGCGGCATAGTCATTGCCGATGATTCGGGGCTTGAGATAGACTGTCTCAATAAAGCTCCCGGTGTGCTGTCCGCAAGATTCTTAGGCCATGACACATCCTATGATTTCAAAAACGCAAAGATACTTGAAATGCTCAAAGACGTTCCGGATGAAAAGAGAACGGCACGCTTTGTGTGCGCCATGGCTCTTGTATGCCCCAACAAAAAAACAAGGGTGGCAAGGGGAACCATAGAAGGCATTATAGGCCACAGCATAGAAGGCGGCAACGGCTTTGGCTACGATCCCATATTTTATGTGCCTGAGCTTAAGAAAACCACCGCTCAGCTTTCCATGGAAGAAAAAAACAAAATAAGTCACAGAGGCAAAGCTCTCGACATGATAAGGAGGATGCTGGATGAGGATACTTGTGATAAGTGATACTCACAAAAGCCTGGGTAAGGTCTATTCGGTACTTAAGGATATATATGACAAAATAGGCGCCGTTATACACTGCGGCGATGTGGTGGATGATGTATACAGACTTAAGTCTATGTATCCGAAGCTTAAGTTCTACAAGGTAAAGGGCAACTGTGACTACGGATCTTCTGAGCCGGAAGAAGAGACTTTTGTAATAGGCGGAAAGAAATTTCTGATCACACACGGACATAACTACAGCGTACACTGGGGCACGGACAGGCTTTATTATAAGGCTGCGGAATCGGGAGCGGATATATGTATATACGGTCACACACATATCCCGCACATAGAAAACCGCAGCGGCATAATACTTATGAATCCCGGAAGTCTTGCTCAGCCCAGAGGCGGGAGCAATTACAGCTACGGCATAGTAAATGTGGAAAACAGTATCATCGAACCGGTAATAGTAGAATATAGATAGAGGTATATAAATGGATATAATAAAAACTTTGGCAGAAGAATTCAAAATAAAACAAACACAGGCGGAAAACACCGTAAAGCTCATAGATGAAGGCTGTACCATCCCTTTCATAGCCAGATACAGAAAGGAAATGACAGGCTCTCTAGATGACGTGATACTGAGAGACCTCAACGACAGACTCACCTATCTGCGCAATTTGGAAGAAAAGCGTGAGCAGGTAAGAAAGCTCATAGAAGAACAGGAGCAGCTCACGGCAGAGATCAATGCCGCTCTTGACAAGGCAAAGACAATTACGGAAATAGATGATATATACAGACCGTTCAGGCCAAAGAGGAGAACAAGAGCGACCATTGCCAAGGAAAAGGGTCTCGAACCATTGGCAGCAGCTATACTTATGCAGCTTATAAACACTCCCGCAGAAGAAGAGGCAAAGAGATTTATAGACCCCGAAAAGGATGTCAGCACAGCTGAGGAAGCTATTGCGGGAGCTATGGATATAATTGCTGAAACCATATCCGATGATGCTGGATACAGAGCTATAATAAGGAATCTGTCCATGAGCGGAGTCGTTACGGTAAAGGCTGTCGATGAAGAAGCGGAATCTGTATACGAAATGTACTACGATTACAGCGAACCCGTAAAGAAAATACCCGGGCATAGGATACTTGCAATAAACAGGGGAGAAAAAGAAAAGATACTTTCCGTAAAAATAGAGCCTCCGATCGAAGCCATATACAAAAGGCTGGAAAACAAAATAATAAAGGGAAACCCTTACACGGACAGTATTTTAAAAGACGTGATAGACGACAGCTACAAGAGGCTTATCGCCCCTGCAATAGAGCGTGAGATAAGAAATGAGCTCACCAAAAAAGCAGAGGAGGCAGGCATAAAGGTATTCGGGGAAAATCTTAAGCAGCTTTTACTGCAGCCGCCTATCAAGGACAAGGTGGTGCTTGCTCTTGACCCCGGCTACAGAACAGGCTGCAAGGTAGCAGTCGTAGACGGTATAGGCAAGGTCCTTGACACGGGAGTCATATATCCCGTACCGCCTCACAACAAGGTGGAGCAAGGAGAAAGGACTATACTTACTATGATCAAAAAGCACGGCGTTGAGATAATAGCCATAGGCAACGGTACGGCGTCAAGAGAAACGGAGCTTTTTGTTGCAGGCCTTATCAAAAAAGCCAAGCTCGATATAAGCTATATAATAGTGAACGAAGCAGGGGCTTCCGTGTACTCCGCTTCAAAGCTGGGTTCTTCGGAGTTCCCCAACTTCGATGTGGCATTGAGGAGCGCCGTAAGCCTTGGAAGAAGACTGCAGGACCCTCTTGCGGAGCTTGTTAAAATAGAGCCTAAGAGCATAGGCGTAGGACAATATCAGCACGATATGGATCAAAAAAGGCTCGGCGAAGCTTTGGGCGGCGTTGTGGAGGATTGCGTAAACAGCGTAGGCGTTGATCTGAACACTGCCTCTCCATCTCTTCTTTCCTATGTATCAGGCATAAATACCACCATTGCCAAAAATATACTTGCCTACAGGGAAGAAAACGGCAAATTCAAAACACGCAGGGAGCTTTTAAAGGTATCCAAGCTTGGACCCAAAGCCTATGAACAGTGCGCAGGTTTTTTAAGGATAACAGACGGCACGGAGCCTCTTGACAACACAGGGGTACATCCCGAAAGCTATAAGGCGGCAAATAAGCTTATAGAAATATGCGGCTATACCCCCGATGATATAAAGCATTACGGACTCAAAGGCATCGGCTCAAAGGTGAAAAACAAAGACAAAACGGCAAATGAGCTCGATATCGGCGTGCCTACCCTTATCGATATAATAAAAGAGCTTGAAAAGCCGGGCAGAGACCCAAGAGATGAAATGCCAAAGCCCATACTTAAAAGCGATGTTCTCTCCATGGAAGACCTCAAAAGCGGTATGGTGCTCAAGGGCACCGTCAGAAATGTGATCGACTTTGGAATATTTGTGGATATAGGCGTACACCAAGACGGACTCGTACACATTTCACAAATATGCAGCAAGTATATAAAGCATCCCCTTGAGGCGGTAAGCGTGGGAGATATTGTAGATGTAAAGGTTTTGGATGTTGATGCGAAAAAGCACAGGATATCCCTTTCCATGAAGGATGTAAACAAATAAAGGAAATAAATAAGCAAAAAGCTATTGACAAATACTCATTTTGTATATATAATATTTTCATACAAAGGCGTTGCAGCTAAGGCTGTGACGCCTGTTTTGTTTTATATCCAAGGGATCTGCTTAAGTGTTGGCAGATCCGCCCTATTCTTTATAACAACATTTTAAACCTTGTAAATAAAACTCCTTCCTCTGTGCTTTTATTTATGTGTTGCTTATGTAAAACAAAATGCTGCGGCGCCTTTGCTCAAAAAATAACGGACATATTGTCCGTTATTTTTGCATATGACCGAAAACTATTTTTCCTGACTGAGACAGCTCGCTGTCGCTCAGTCCGTCAGAAGCATTTGCGCCCGGCAGCAAAGCAGCCGATGTCTCGTTTTTATCGCAAAGAGACCAGTTGCACCAGCTTATGCCGTTGGCTCTCATAAAATCCAGCCATCTTTGTGTTTCTTCCGCAAACACACCGCCGTTGCCGCTTGCATCACTTGTTCCCCATTCCGAAACAAATATGGGTATGCCGTTATTTACAGCATTTGAAACCCTGTCTCTCAGCCACTGTGTATGCGTGCCCGCATAGAAATGACAGGTATACATTATATTGTCATAGTTCAGCCTGTCAGCCACAACGCTGTCCAGATCCTGACACCACTGAGGATTGCCTACAAGTATCAGGGCATTATCATCTATGCTCCTTATGGCGGATATTATCCTTTCTGCATAAGGCTTTACATTGGAGCTCCATGTTATATTGCCGTTAGGCTCATTGCATATCTCATATATTACGCCCTTTGTATCCTTATATCTCTCTGCCATCTCTCTAAAGAAGGCTTCCGCTTCATCTCCGTGCTTCATAGGATCTCCGTCGCTCAATATGTGCCAGTCTATTATGGCGTACATATCGTTTTTGACTGTATTATCCACGGCATTTATGAGAGTATCTTTTACTGAATTGTTTGCAATGTAGCCGTTTTCCTCGGTGTACATGGCAAAGCGCATAACATTTGCTCCCCTGTCTCCCACAGCCTTTATACAGTCGTTTGTTATGAACTGAGGAAACCACTGTATACCGTGGCTGCTCATACCTTTGAGCACGACAGCCTCTCCTTTTTCGTTGCAAAGCCGTGTGCCCTCTACGTGAAGATCGCCGTTTGCACTTATGCCGCCGGATCTTGATGTTTCGTAAGATACAGGCTTTTCAGTCTCGGCAGGCGTCACAGCTTCGGTATCTGTCACGGCAATGCCGTATTTATCCAAAGCCTTTTTTATTACGGTACACGCCTCCGCTCTTGTAAGAGAGCCTGCGGGATCGAAATTCCCCTTTTCGTCTCCCCCGACTATACCTGCGCTGTAGGCAGGCAGCACCGTATCATAATATCTTCCGCTTAACGCCGAAAAATCTTTTATCTTGGCAGACTCTATATTGTAATCATAGCTGAAGCTGTCGGCAAGAGCCTTCATGAGTATCTTGACCGCAAGCTGCCTTTGTATCGGCATATCGTATTTTTCTCCCGTAGGAGGTATCTCGTCATAGTCATACCATCCCATATCAAGAGCGGACTGCATATATCCTCCCGCCCAATGGCCTGTCTGTGAACTCTTGGGCTGTACAGACTTTATTCTGCACAGTATGGCGGTAAACTCCGCTGAGGTGATAGGCGCATTCGGTCTGAAGCTTCCGTCACTGTAACCTGAAAGTATGCCCTTCTCGGTCATTTCCCCAACAGTGGCGTGATACCATGCATCCGGCTTAACATCGGTGAATGTCTTTCCCGATGCGCTTATACATCCTGTTGCGATCGTAAATATAAATATCAGCAATATTGCCGTTAATTTTATTTTTTTCATTTCATACCTCTTTCAGCTATATCCTTAAGTACCTCGCCTGCTATTATCAGCCCTGCAACGGAAGGCACAAACGCCGCGCTGCCCGGTATACTTCTTCGTCCTTCGGGGCACTCTTCGCCATTGCCTTTTAGGCTTATGGGCTTTTCCTTTGAGTACACGACCTTAAGTGAATCTATACCTCGCTTTTTAAGCTCACGGCGCATGACCTTTGCAAGAGGACATACCGCAGTCTCATATATATCGGCTACCTCGAACCCTGTCGGATCCAGCTTGTTGCCGGCGCCCATAGAGCTTATGACCGCCACTCCCGCATTCTTGGCCTGCCATATTATTTCAAGCTTTCCCGTAACGGTATCTATGGCATCCACAACATAGTCATACTGTGCAAGATCAAACATATCCGATGTATCCGGAAGATAAAAGACATTGTACGTGTTTACAACGGCTTTTGGATTTATATCCAGTATCCTCTCCTTTACCACATCGGTCTTGTATCTCCCCACTGTACTTGTAAGAGCGATTATCTGCCTGTTTATATTGGTAAGGCTTATCTTGTCATTGTCTATTACATCGATGTGCCCTATGCCGCTTCTGGCAAGAGCTTCAATGGTGTATCCGCCTACGCCGCCTACGCCGAACACAGCAACATGGGCGGCTTTGAATTTTTTCATATTTTCGCTGCCAAAAAGCAGCTCCGTTCTGGAAAATCTGTCAAGCATATTTTCACTCCATTATGCGAAGCTGTTTTCAACCGCCGTGTTCACAGCAGCCTCGCAGGAACGCATAGCATATATCGTTTTCTGAAGAAGCTCGCTCAGATCCCAGCCAAGCATTTCGGCGCCCTTTTCTATCACGTCTCTTGAGCAGCCGGCGGCAAAAGCGGTGCTTTTGTATTTCTTCTTAAGAGATTTCAATTCCATATCCTGTACGCTCTTTGAAGGTCTTATAAGCGCTGCCGCCCATATGAGTCCCGTAAGCTCGTCTGTGGCATAGAGTACCTTTTCCATTTCATGCTCCGGCTTTATATCCACAGTGATGCCATATCCATGGGAACACACAGCGTGTATAATATCCTCGCCGACTCCGCCTTCTCTCAGCAGTTCGGGAGCCTTCAAGCAATGCTCTTCGGGATAGAGTTCAAAATCTATATCGTGAAGAAGACCTACTATACCCCAATATTCCTCATCTTCATCATAGCCCAGTTCCTTTGCGTACCACTTCATAACGCCCTCCACAGTAAGCGCATGCTGGAGATGGAACGCTTCTTTATTGTATTTTTTCAAAAGCTCATATGCCTTATTTCTTGAAATGTGTTCCTTCATGGCATTTCCTCCTTCTGTAAGTCACAACTCATTTTGCTGTCATTATTTATAAATATGATAACTCAATACAAATCAATTGTCAACCGATTCGTTTTGCCGACTTATGCGGTGATTCATCATATTGACTTAAATGCCGATTTCAATTATAATTATGTTGTTATATCAATATCGAAGGAGAAATACAATGGCTGAATGGCTCAAATTAAAAAAATCCAACTGTAAAAATTGCTACAAATGTATAAGGCACTGTCCCGTAAAAGCTATACGCTTTTCCGCAGGGCAGGCGCACATTATAGGAAATGAATGTATACTCTGCGGCCACTGCTTTGTGGTATGCCCGCAAAATGCCAAGGAGACCACCGCCCAGACAGAAAAGGTAAAGGTAATGATAGAAAGCGGAGAAAGGGTCGTTGCGAGTCTTGCCCCTTCATTTATAGCCAACTATGAAGGCATAGGCATAGAGAGTATGCGTGCCGCTCTTAAGAAGCTGGGCTTCTTTGATGCGGAAGAGACCGCTATAGGCGCTACTATCGTAAAAAACGAATACAACAGGATGCTTACAGAAGAAAACAGAGATGTGCTCATATCTTCATGCTGCCACAGCGTAAATCTTCTTATACAAAAATATTTTCCGTCTGTGCTCCATTGTCTTGCAGATACATATTCCCCTATGCAGGCTCACTCTTTGGATATAAAAAAGAGAATGCCCGATGCAAAGACCGTATTCATCGGCCCTTGCCTTGCAAAAAAGGATGAGGCCGACTATTACTCAGGCATAGTAGACGCCGTGCTCACATTTGAAGAGCTTACCCAGTGGTTCAAGGAAGAAAATATCGAGCCCGAAATAAGCATAGACGATACCGAAGAAAGCAAAGCAAGACTTTTCCCGACTGCAGGCGGTATATTAAAGACCATGGGGGAAAAGGCGGAGGACTATACATATATGGCTATAGACGGCACGCAAAATTGTATTGCTGCCCTTAAGGATATTGAAAAGGGAAATATACATAAATGCTTTATAGAAATGTCCGCTTGCAGCGGAAGCTGTATATCGGGTCCTGTTATGGAAAAGTTCAGTCATTCGCCTGTGCGGGAATTTATGGCTGTTACCGATTATGCGGGAAACGAGGACTTTGCCGTGGCTCAGCCCGAATATGCCGAAATATCCAAAAGCTTTGAACCCATAGAGCAAAGGCTCCAGCCTCCCAACGAAGAAGAAATACGAAGAGTGCTCAAGAATATGGGCAAAACAAAGCCGGAGGACGAACTGAACTGCGGCTCCTGCGGCTACAACACCTGCAGGGAAAAAGCCGTTGCAATATATCATGGCAAGGCTGAGATATCCATGTGTCTGCCATACCTCAAGGAAAAAGCCGAAAGCTTTACCGACAATATAGTAAACAACACGCCTAACGGCATAATAGTGGTAAACGAACAATTTGAAGTGCAGCTTGTAAACAAGTCCGCAAGGCGTCTTTTCAATATTAAGTATGCTTCCGATGTGCTCGGCGAACCTGTTGTAAGGATAATGGATCCCCTTGATTTTATAACGGTGCAGAACACCGGGGAGCGTATAGAGAACAAGAGGATATATCTTGCCGAGTATGACAAATACTTTGAGGAGACCATGATATACGACAGAGACTATCATATCATACTTTGCATACTCAGGGATGTTACGGATGAGGAAAAGGGTAATAAGAAAAAAGACGAGATAAGCCTGCATACCATAGAGGTGGCAGACAAGGTCGTTGACAAACAGATGAGGATCGTTCAGGAAATAGCCTCGCTTTTAGGCGAAACTGCGGCTGAGACCAAGATCGCCCTCACAAAGCTTAAGGAGATGATCTCCGATGAATGATCTATGTGCGGATATAGGTTACATTAGCATAAATCACGCAGGCGAACAGCTCTGCGGCGATCACATAGACGTTGTGAACGATGATGAAAACTCAACTATCATAGTCCTTGCCGATGGCTTGGGCAGCGGCGTGAAGGCCAGCATACTTTCAACGCTGACCTCCAAAATAATATCCACGCTCATGGCAGCCGGCCTGTCCATAGAGGAATGCGTTTCCACAGTTGCGGCAACGCTGCCGGTATGCTCCGAAAGAGGAGTGGCATATTCTACATTTACAATAATTCATATCGTGGACAATGAATACGCCGAAATAATACAATACGATAATCCTCAGGTATTCATACTCAGAAACGGAAAAGATCACAAATACCCCAGAGAAGAATTGAACATCGACGGAAAGAAGCTTTTCAAATCCAGGATACGCCTTCAAGAGGGAGATCTTTTTGTGGCTATGAGCGACGGCTGTCCTCATGCCGGCATAGGGCTTTCGTATAATTTCGGCTGGCAGCTAAGTGACATCATAGAGTTTATGGAAACCATAGAATGCGCAGGCTATAACGCCAAGACTCTTGCCACTATACTTATAAATGAGGTGGATAAGCTCTACGGCGGAGAGCCGGGAGATGATGCTACGGCTTGCGTAATAAGGATAAGGAAAAGGAATCCTATGAATATACTGTTCGGGCCGCCTTCGGATCGGAACGACTGCAACAAGATGATGGCGCTATTCTTTGCAAAAGGCGGCAAGCATATAATATGCGGAGGCACCACGTCCTCCATAGCCGCCAAATACTTAGGCAAGGAGCTGAGACCCACTCTTAATTTTGAAGCCCCGGGCATACCTCCCGTTGCCGAAATAGACGGCGTCGACCTTGTGACCGAAGGTGTTATCACCGTCAACAGAGTTATGGAATATGCCAAGGATTTTATTTCCGAAAACAAGGAGTATGAAAACTGGGCCTTCGGCAAAGACGGCGCTTCTCTTATATCCAAGCTGCTGTTCGAGGAGGCAACGGATATCAACTTCTATGTAGGCAAGGCAGTGAACCCTGCTCATCAGAATCCCGACCTTCCGATCAACTTCAACATAAAAATGAATCTTGTCAATGAAATATCCGAGTGCCTTAAAAAAATGGGCAAGCGAATAAAGGTAAGCTACTTTTAAGCAATATAAAAAGAGGCTGCCGCATTTGTACAGCAAGTGCGGCAAGCCTCTTAAAAATTCTGTTTTACAAATTTTTCTATCCTGTTGGCGCCTTCCACTATATCTCTCATGGATGTAGCATAGGATATCCTTATGTAATTGCTGACCCCAAAGGCATCTGACGGCACAACAGCCACATTGTAGCTGTCAAGAAGCACTTTTGCAACATCTGAGCTGTTGTTAAGCATAACGCCCTTTACCTCTTTGCCCAAAAGCTTGGACACATCCACAAACAGATAAAACGCACCCTTTGGAAGTATTGAGCTTAAAAGAGGTATGTCGGATATCCTCTGGGCTATGAAATCCCTTCTGTGCTGAAATTCCTTCAGCATAAGCTCGACCTCTCCCTTATCTCCTTTGAGAGCCTCAAGCGCCGCCATTTGTGCGATCGAATTGATATTTGAAGTGCTGTTTGACTGTATATTGGCTATGGCATCTGCTATCTCTCTGTTGGAAGCAGTGTAGCCGACTCTCCATCCTGTCATTGAAAAGCTTTTGGAAAAGCCGTCTATGACTATGGTTCTTTCCTTTATATCATCGCCCAGCGAAGCAATGCTTGTATGCCTGAGCTTTCTGCTGTATATGAGCCTTCTGTATATTTCATCCGAAATAACATATATATCCTTTCTTACTGCAAAATCAGCTATTTTCTCAAGCTCACCTTTAGAATAAACGGTACCCGTAGGATTGTTGGGGCTGTTTATGATAAGCGCCTTCGTATTGGGAGTGTATGCCTCTTCAAGCTGATCCACACTTACTTTAAAAAGATTTTCCTTTTTGGTCTGCACTATAACGGGAACGCCATATACCATATTGACAATATCCGCATAGCTGTTCCAATAAGGCGCAGGTATGATCACCTCGTCACCCGGATCCGTAATTGCGGAAAAAGCATTTTTAAGCGCATGCTTGCTGCCGTTGGAAATAACTATATCCTCAGGCTCATACTCAAGCCCTTCTTTCTTGAGCTCATCGGCAACAGCCGCTCTCAGCTCATAAATGCCTGCATAGGGAGTATACTTTGTAAAATTGTCATTTACAGCTTTTATGGCTGCCTCTTTTATATTTTCGGGAGTATTAAAATCAGGCTCACCCGCACTGAAATTAATAACATCTATGCCCTCATCTCTCCTTCTGTTTGCCTCGGCAGAAAGAGACAAAGTGCTTGACGGTCTTATTTTCAACGCCATATCCGATAATTTCATATACACACCCCCTTGTCATATATAAGATTTTACACCAAACTACAAATTATTTCAAGTAAAATAAGAAATAAGTTTTTACCATTTGAAAAAAGCCAGCATATTATTGTAAAATATGTTATCGGCGATCTCCTTTCCCCATATATGGTTTACCCTGTCGTAGAGTATATTTAGCTTGCTTACATCATCTATATTTTCAGGGCATATGTCTATCCCGTCAAAATCACATCCCAATGCTGTATTCTTATCCCCCATTATATTCATTATATGATCTATGTGCCTTATGATATTGTCAAGGCTTCCCTTTTCTCCGTCTATAAAGGGAGGATAAAGATTAACGCCCACCATGCTCTTCGTCTCGGCCATGGCTTTTAACTGGTCGTCGGTAAGATTGCGGCAATGGTTGCACAATGCCTTTGAATCGGAATGCGTGGCTATGAACGGTTTTTGTGAAATTTTGTACACATCCCAAAAGCCCTTTTCATTGAGATGAGATACATCTATGAGCATATCCGTGTCGTTCATTTCCCTTACAACAGCCTTGCCGAAATCCTTAAGGCCTTTGTCGACGCCTGTCGCAGCGCCGTATCCTATTTCATTTTCATTATTCCATGTAAGGGTCATAAGTCTTATTCCCCTTTCTCTGAGATAATGCAGCTTATCCATATCCCCTTCCACAGCTTCTCCGCCTTCTACAGAAAGTATGGCTCTGATCTTGTTTTCATCACCGATATCCGATGTAATATACCTGCCGTATATTTTTAGCTGTTGTTCAAAAAAATCTATTGCCTTTATCGTATTTTCATATGCCCTGTTCAGATAAGGCATATCGAGCCATATGGCAAATATTTGTATTGCTTTGCCGAAGCCTTTCAGCCTGTCTATATCCAGATGCAGATCATTTTTGTACAGATCCTTATTTTCCCACATCGCTTTTGTAAGTGTGTCGCAATGGCAGTCAAAAATATCAAACACAAAAACACCGACCTTTCGTATAAATTAGTTTCTGTCCGAGCAAAATATCCTTAGGAGGTGATATAAATGTCAGCAAATCGTTCAATAAAGTGCAGAGTAAACTCATGCAAGTATCATGACAGCAGCGCAGAATACTGTACTCTTACCGACATAGTTGTAGGCAAGGACTGCGACTGCGCAAAGGATTGCTGTGAAACAGAATGTTTATCCTTTGAATATATGTAAGCCTTACTGTAATTATTATCGGAACTTATGTTCCGATAATAATTCAGCGTGTCGATAAAGTCGACACGCTTGAAAGAAATGCTTGCATTTCTTTCAGTTAAATTAAGGTAGGAACCAGCCGTGTTTACTTATATTTTGGCATATTTGCCAAAATATAAGTAAAGTTCCTGTCCTCAGGCGGGCAAAGCTCGCCTTGCG
>CANPXH010000022.1 GCA_947585865.1 uncultured Clostridia bacterium | reverse complement strand
TAAGGCGGCGGCAATAGCCAAGTTATCGTTTTTTAAACTATATAAGTGACTTTGAAAGACGCACACATAAAGCTCCCCTTCGCAAGGGGAGCTGTCAGCCCACGTCAATAAACTTGAATAAAGATATATTTAAGCGGGGCTGACTGAGAGGTCTACCCTACTAGCATAAACACAAATTTATTCCCATAACAATCAACTACTTCCACTCCAGCCACAAATTAACTTCTCCAACTCCAGCCGCAAATGTCCTGCGAAAATGATAAAAAATTCTCTTTTATTTATTTTTACCCACAAAAAGAGAGAGTCCTTTCGGACTCTCTCGATATTGTAAATGAAGATTATTCAGCTGCTGCTTCAGTAGTAGCTTCTGTTTCTGCCTCGGCAGTTGTAGCCTCAGCGTCAGCCTCAGTAGCTTCCTCAGTAGCCTCAGTAGTCTCTTCTGTTGCGCCCTCTACTGTAGTAGCTTCAGCCGCATCAGAGCCTTCTGCTGCTTCGTCAAGAAGCTCTGCATTAGCCTGAGTACCTGTCTTCATCTGCTTAGCCAATACTTCAAGTGCATAATCATAATCCTTATTGATCATAACAGCCATTTCTGCTCTGTTGATGAGTCTGTCAGGTTCTGCATATCCACCGGGAGTACCTGTTACGATACCTGCATCAGTTAAGAATGCGCAGTATGGAGCAGACCACCAAGAGATATCAGCAACGTCAACGTACTTATTAAGTACATCCTGGCTTGTGCTTGTTACATCCTCACCTAAGTACTCAAGAGTCTTAGCAACGAGAACAAACATTTCTTCTCTTGTACAATACTGCTCAGGCTTGAAGTAGTTATTGCCATAACCGCTTAAGATACCTGCATTGTAACCAATGAGAACATCGTTATAGTAATACTTGCTTGTATCAACGTTATCATAGAAGTTCTTTGGAGTAGCGCTTACGCTAAGTCCAAGAGCCTTATTGATAAGGATAGCGAAGTCACATCTTCTGCATGGAAGTGATGGGCCAAACATTCTGTCGCCGATACCTGTAATGATACCTAAGCTTGCCAATCTGTTAATAGCATCCTCTGCCCAGCCGTAGCCGCCAATATCTGTAAATCCATCAAATGGCTTCTGCTCTGTAGGAGGATTGATGCTAACCTTATTGCCCTCAACATCCTTTGTTACGCCTTCTGACTTCTCAGCAGTTGTAGCTTCCGGAGCAGCCTCAGTAGTAGTTACTACAGGAGGACGATAAGTTCCGCCACCGCCGCCGTGACCTCTAGAAGATGTTGTTGTAGTTTCGCTAGGTGTTTCGGTAGTACCCTGAGTAGGTGCTGCTGTAGTGCCCTGAGTAGGTGCCTCTGTAGTGCCCTGAGTAGGTGCCTCTGTAGTGCCCTGAGTAGGCGGCTCAACTGAACCGGGCTTAACAACTTCGATGTAAGCGTCGTAATCTACCTCAGGAGCAAGAGTCTGACCGTCAAGACCAACAGTTACGCTGCTTATCTTGATCGGGTACTGGCCTTCCGGTGTTCCTGCGGGAACAGTAAACTTAAGGTTAAGTACTGTTGCAGGATTTGTTGCTGTAGGAACATCCTCTGTAGCAACTGCTGCATATCTGATAACACCAATGTCTGATGCCTTATCAGTGCCGCTCGGTACAGCAGGAGCATAATCTGGATCACCTTGTACAGGTATATATTCGATCATACTCTTAACATCGGGACCTATTGTAGCATCGTACTTAAAGTCGCCTGTGTTACCGTCTGTAGCCTTGATATTAGCACCAAGTGTCTTTCCTGTGTAATCGATCTTGATGATATAATTGCTTATACCCGGATGATTGTATACCTTAACAGGGATAGTAGCTTCCTTAGCTGTATCAGCTACGTGAACTACATAATTATCAGCCTGGATCTTGAAGCCTTCAGGAGCGGGCTTAGTCTCTTCGCCCTCAGGCTTAGCAGTCGTACCCTCTGTAGGAGGCTCAGTTGTACCTTCGCCGCCGCTGCTTGGAGTGAAGCCGAAGTAGAATATTCTTATCTTAGAACCTGCTATACCTGCTGTATAGGTCTGACCTGCTGTTACAGGATATTCTCTGTATTCATAAAGTGATACAGAACCTGATGTAATGGTCTCGCCAAATACTGTAGCTACCTTGTCACCGCTGCTTACCTTAAATGCTATCTTAACCGTACCGTCTACCTCAGGTACGAATGTAAGAGCTTCACCATTTGCCGCAGCTGCTATACAGTTGCCGACATCCTCTGCCTTGCTGTAGATAAGCTCTTTACCGGTTGCATCTGTAAACGGTGCAGCAGCATCATCCTTAACGTCCATATTCTGTGTAAATGTAAGACCCTTTATTCCGCCTGCATCTGCTGTGTTTGCTGCATATGCCTGGATAGGTAAGGACTGAGGACAATCTAATAACGGATCAAGCATATTATCATCTTCGCCGCCGCCCTGTGTGCCTGTTACGCTTACAGGAGTCTGAGCAGGAGCTACGTCAAGCTTAGCAACCTCCTCTAATTCCTTAGTTACTGTATTAAGAGTACCGAATTCGATACCTACATTTGTATCACCGGTGCCAATAGCCTCAAATGTGATTGAGAATAATACACCGTTGTCTGTGAACTTAGGAAGAGCTAAACCTGAATTTGCAGGTACATTGAAATCAAATCCGCTGTAAACAACGTCTGCGATCTTAATTCTTCCTAACTCAGCCTGTGTAGAAGTACCATTTGCAGTTGGGAAATCTGTATCGCCGGCTGCCGGTTTTTCACTAAACTGAGCTATGATATTTTCAAAATTGCTTGCATATACATCATGCATTGTGCCTACTGCATCTGCAGCCTGCTCAGCAAGCTTGATAGTACCATTTGATGCGCTGATCGGCTTAAGAACAGCAGGATCAAAGTTTACAAATGCCGTATAGTTATTAAAGCCCTTGTCAGCAGAATTTTCGTTGATATAGAAATCAACCTTAACTGTCTTGTCAGTAGCTGTGTCAAGATCTATTGAAGCAGGAGTTGCGCTAACTGAAACCTTAACCTCTTTCTCGCCTGCAGGCTGCTGAGGCTGAGTAGTTGGTGCAGTTGTAGGCTCTGTTGTTTCTTCTCCGGTGCTGCCGCCTTCCTTTGGAGTGTAAACAGTAACCTTTTCAATAGATACAGGTCTATTTGCAGCTGCCTTGATATAACCAACATTAGCAGCTGTCTTATCTGTTCTGTTCTGACGAGTTACTTCTGCTCCGCCGTTAAGTGAAGCCTTTACTTCGTTTGTTGCTGTGTCTATTATAAATGTAAGAGTGTTCTTACCGTTTATAACGTTACCTGCCGCTGCGCCTGAATCGCTTCTGCCGATAACAGCTGCGCCTGTTGCTGCATCTGTTATTCTTAAGAATGCTTCATGGTCGATCTCCTCGGTAGATGTATCTGTCTTAATTGACTTAAGTCCTAAAAGGTTACCCTTGCTGAACTTACCGTCTGCTGATGTATAAGTAAATTCAATATCTACCTTTACAACGCCGTCATAAGCTGCATCAAGAGGATAGTTAAGATCAGCTGCTTCCGGAGATACAGGAAGACCTGTCTGCTCGTGTGCTACCCAATTGCCTGTGTCACCGCCGCCCTGTGGTGGCTCTGCGGTAGTAGGTTGAGTTACTTCTCCGGTGCTGCCACCTGCTGCCGGTGTAACGCCGATGTAATAAACTCTAACGCCTCTGTCTCTGGTGGCATCTAAAGGTGAATATATCTTGTATGTACCTGCAGGAACATTGCCGCTCCAAGTCTGAGCAGTCTTGCTGGTGCCTGATACAACGCCGCTGCCTTTAACAGCAGCAGTGCTTACTTCCTCGATAGCCCAAGCTGACTCATTGCCGCTGCTTGTACTGCCAAGGTAAAGTATAACGTCAGATGCCGTATCTACTGTAAATTGAATAGAACCGCCATCAGCTTTATTTAATTCGATACCCTGAACAGCTGTATGGTCACTGTTAATTCTGTTCAGTGCTGTGCCAACAACTTTAAAGAAGTCGTTAGTAGATTCATATGGAAGCTTATCCTCAGCACTTAAAGGGGCATCTTCATAGCTGAGGAACTGTGTAGCTGCTGCAACGTCCGCAGGAACTGCCGCTAAATCCTCAACATCTGAATCGACAATATCATCAACAACCGCTGATGCAGCTGAGATAACATCGTCTGCGCCTAAGACGTCATTAACGTCTGCATTAGCAGATATTATGTTCGTAAACATTGCTGAAACCAACATAACAAAAGCTAACACACGGCTTATAGTTCTTTTGGTAGAACCATTTTTCATGTTAAAATTCCTCCTTTATTTATTTGTGTTTGAATATCCTAAGTGGAGAAATGTGCATACTTTCTCCTAAGAATATTATACAACTAGAATTATATAGTGTTTTCGTCAAAAAGTCAATTTCTTTTTTGAAAATATTTGTTTGATTAATACACAAATATCTTCCTTTATTTTTGTAGGCTTGCCCTAAAAAAATTTTTTTCGTGTTTTTTTTAAGCACTTTGCACAAAAATTCAATACCCCTTTTGAGCGCTTTTTCTAAAATACGGATATTTGAACTTTTTGTTAACCGAATGGCAGCTATCAAAACCCATCGGCAAAATTTGACCGAGTCAAAAATAAATTGAATTTCCTCAAATTTGTGTTATAATCTAATTAATAATGTATAAATAAAAAACAAAGGAGATCACTATGAAAAAAATCGAAGCTGTTATACTGGACTGGGCAGGCACTATCATAGACTACGGTTGTATGGCTACAGTTGAAAGCTTTATAGACCTTTTTGCCGAATACGGCATTATTATCGATGAGGCTCTTACAAGAAGAAGCATGGGCATAGACAAGCAGGATCACATCAGAAGAATGATCGGTCATCCCGATATCACACGCCTGTGGTATGAAAAAACGGGCATGGAGCCCAACGAAGGGGATATCATGGAGCTTAGCAGACGCTTTGAGCAGATAATAATAAATAAGTTCAAAAAATATTCCGAGCCAAAGGAATATGTAAAAAGAACCCTTGACACCATAAGAGAATCCGGCATATGGATAGGCTCCACAACAAGCTATACCCACGAAATGATGAATGTTTTGGAGGAATTGGCCGGGAGCAAGGGCGTGAAGGTGGATCTTTGGGTGAACTCTGAGGATGTGAACGGCTACGGCAGGCCGCTGCCCTATATGATATTCAAGAATATGGAAAAGCTGGGCATAACCTCCGTTAAGTCTGTAATAAAGGTGGGGGATACCGTAAGCGATATTAAAGAAGGAATAAATGCAGGCGTGATATCCGTGGGCATTATAGACGGTTCCTCCGAAATGGGTATGTCCTACGGCGACTTCCAAAAGCTTACCGATGAGCAGAAGGAAGAGGAAAGAAAACGTGTGCGTGAAAAATTCCTTAAAGCAGGCGCAGACTACGTTATGGACAACATAAAGTCTCTGCCTTACATAATCGCTCAGCTGGAAAATAAAATAGATATATGATAAAACAGGCTTTTGCAAACGATGTGGTATCGCCTTTGCAAAAGCCTTTTCTTTACTGCATATCTTTTATTATTTCCACATATCTCTTAACGGCATCCTTCCAGGGGGGAAGCCTCTTGAAGCCGTTTTGCGAAAGCTTTTCTTTACTCATGCGGCTGTTTTCGGGCCGCCTTGCCTTTGTGGGAAATTCGCCGCTTGCCACGGGAGTCACTTTTACATCCATTCCCGCAGCTTCAAAAATATAACAGGCAAATTCATACCATGAGCAAAAATCCCCTTCGTTAGTGGCATGATAAACGCCGTACTTGTCGCTGACCGCCATATCCGCCAAAAGCTTTGCCAGATCGTAAGTGTAGGTGGGTGAGCCGAACTGGTCGTTCACAACGGAAACGGCGCCTCTTTCTTTGCCCAGTCTGAGCATCGTCTTTATAAAATTGCTGCCGTTTACGCCGAATACCCATGATATCCTTACTATAAAATATTTGTCAAGATATTTCTCAACGGCCTGCTCTCCTTCGTATTTGGTAAGACCGTATACATTAAGGGGATCCGCCTTGTCATCTGTCTGTCTGGAGCGTGTGCCCCTGCCGTCAAATACATAGTCTGTGGAAATATATATCATCTTGGCGTCTATATCCCTGCAGACCTTGGCTATATTTGCCGTGCCGTCTTTATTTATTTTGCGGCACAGATTTACATTGTCCTCGGCAGCATCAACGGCAGTGTATGCCGCACAGTGTATCACCGTATCGGGCATATATTCCTTTATGACTTTTTCAACGGCAGCACCGTCTGTGATATCCATATTGTCCACATCGGTGCCATACACGTCGTGGCCTCTTTTTTCAAGCTCGTTCACTACATCATGACCCAGCTGTCCTTTTACTCCCGTTACAAGCGCTTTCATTTATCTGCCCTCATACATCTTCTTATAATAATCCTGATATTCGCCGTTTATGATATTTTCCCACCACTGTCTGTTGTCCAGATACCACTGTATGGTTTTCTTTATGCCGTCTTTGAACATAGTCTCGGGAAGCCAGCCCAATTCATTGTGTATCTTTGTGGGATCTATGGCATAGCGCATATCGTGACCCTTTCTGTCCGTTACGTAGGTAATGAGACTTTCGGGCTTGCCAAGCTCCTTGCATATTATCTTTACTATATCTATATTCGCCATTTCGTTATGGCCGCCTATGTTGTATATCTCTCCCACTCTTCCCTTGTGTATTATAAGATCTATTGCCCTGCAGTGATCCTCCACATAAAGCCAGTCTCTTACATTCTCGCCTTTGCCGTATACGGGAAGAGGCTTGTCGTTAAGAGCATTTGCTATCATAAGAGGTATAAGCTTTTCGGGAAAATGATAGGGGCCATAGTTATTTGAACACCTTGATATGGTCACGGGAAGGCCGAATGTCCTGTGATATGCAAGCACCAGCAGATCCGCAGACGCCTTTGACGCACTGTACGGACTTGATGTGTGTATAGGCGTTTCTTCCGTGAAAAAGAGATCGGGCCTGTCAAGAGGCAGATCTCCGTATACCTCATCGGTAGATACCTGGTGATAGCGTGTGATACCGTATTCCCTGCACGCATCCATCATGACCTGTGTGCCCAATATATTCGTCTTAAGGAAAATACCCGGATCTTCTATGGAACGGTCTACATGGCTCTCCGCCGCAAAATTTACGACTATGTCGGGCTTTTCTTCTTCAAATATCTTAAATATCGCATCCCTGTCCGCTATATCCGCCTTTACGAACTTAAAGCGGGGATTGTCAATAACGGGCGCAAGAGTCTCCATATTGCCCGCATAGGTCAGCTTGTCTACGCAAAGTATATCATAGTCCTTATGCTCTCTTAGCATATAGTGTATAAAATTGCCGCCTATAAAACCGGCGCCGCCTGTCACAAGTATTTTCATCACAACTTCCTCCGTCAGTATAAATATTTATTATCCACAACATTTTTAAGATGCTGACCGTAAGCAGACTTGCCGTATATCTTTGCGGCTTCGATAAGCTGCTCCTTCGTTATCCAGCCGTTCTTGTAAGCGATCTCTTCTATGGCGGATATCATTATGCCCTGCCTGCCTTCCACAACCTTTACGAACTCTCCCGCCTCGTTAAGGGCGTCTACCGTGCCTGTGTCCAGCCATGCATATCCTCTGCCCAAGGTGATAACGTCAAGCGAGCCCTCCTCAAGATACATCCTGTTAAGGTCGGTTATCTCCAGCTCGCCTCTTGCGGAGGGCCTTACTCTTTTGGCCTTCTCCACAACGGTGCCGTCGTAGAAATAAAGCCCCGTCACACAGTAATTGGACTTGGGCTTTTCGGGCTTTTCCTCTATGGATACAGCCTTGCCGTTTTCGTCAAACTCCACTATGCCGAAGCGCTCCGGGTCATTTACATAATAGCCGAATATAGTAGCGCCTTTTTCCTTGGCTGCAGCAGTCTTGAGATGCTTTGAAAGATGACTGCCGTAGAATATATTATCGCCGAGCACCATAGCACAGCTATCCCCCGCTATGAATTCCTCGCCGATCAAAAAGGCCTGAGCCAAGCCGTCCGGACTGGGCTGCACCTTGTAGCTTAAATTGATGCCGAACTTGGAGCCGTCTCCCAAAAGCCTTTCAAAATTAGGCAGATCGGCAGGTGTGGATATTATAAGTATATCCCTTATCCCCGCAAGCATAAGCACGGAAAGGGGGTAATATATCATAGGCTTGTCATAAACGGGCAAAAGCTGCTTGCTCGTTACCATGGTAAGGGGATAAAGCCTTGTTCCGCTGCCCCCCGCAAGAACTATTCCTTTCACATAAAACGCCTCCTTTATAATCCATTATGATTTTATCATATGTAAATTTTACAGTCAAGCCAATATTGACTTTGGCAAAAATATGGTGTATATTGTAAAGTATCGGGGGCATAAATTAAGGTTTACTTTAATTTCCGTCTCGCATAACGGATAATAATAAATAAATGATTGGAGAATAATTTGTATATGGATGACAGAAATTTTTTTGGAACAAATAACAGATCCGAAAACAAGCTGCCTGATACAATGGATGTATTCAGAAGAGCAAATATGGATCACAACGGCGCCGATCCCGGAGATATGTACAACAACGGCGGCTCCGAAAACAGCATAATGAGTGAAATATTAAGCTGGATAAAAACTATTGTCATAGCCGTTATAGCGGCATACCTTATCACTCGGTTTATAATAGTAAACGCCAAGATACCCTCAGCATCAATGGAAACTACCATTATGACGGGAGACAGGCTCATTGCCAACAGGATATCTTACTATATCGGCGCGCCCAAGCGATTCGACATTGCGGTGTTCAAATACCCCGATGACGAAAGCATACTTTATATAAAAAGGGTCATCGGCCTTCCCGGAGACAAGGTGGAGATAAAATCAAACGAAATATATATAAACGACAGCACAGAGCCTCTTGAGGACAGCTTTATAAACGGCAGCATGGATACGCCCGACGCCTTGTATACAGTGCCTAAGGAGGGCGACAGCCTGTCGGAATATACGCAATACATAAAGGATACAGACAAATACGACAAGAACGGCGACGGACTTTTCGATGAGGACTGTTACTTTATGATGGGTGACAACAGAAATAATTCTGCGGATTCACGCTATTGGAGAAATACCTTTGTGCCCGAAAGCTATGTGCAGGGCAAGGCAATATTCAGATACTTCCCCTTTAATAAAATGGGGCCTATCAAAAACAAATTTAATTAAATTGACCAAAAGGAGAGATGAGCTATGGCAAAAACAATTTCCAAGGATATGATAATAAGTGATCTTATTATGGTGGACAGAGGCATAATCCCTATCCTTATGAGCGCAGGTATGCACTGCATAGGCTGCCCATCAGCACAGGGCGAGACGCTTGAAGAGGCCGCTATGGTGCATGGTATGGATGCCGATGATATCGTCAAGACTATAAATGAGTATCTTGCCGATAAGTAAATGACAGGGGAGTGCACCCCTCAGCGTGTCGTGTAACGGCATATCAAAGCGGAAGTATACGCTGTCACTTCCGCTTTATTTTTTTGCATAGAAGGGCTGCGCTGCCTGCGACCCTTCCATCGGTCCTTCGACCCTTCCGTCAGTCCTTCGACCCTTCCGTCAGTCCTTCGACCCTTCCGTCAGTCCTTCGACCCTTCCGTCAGTCCTTCGGACTGCCACCTCCCCTTGCGAAGGGGAGGTTGGAGAAGAAGGGAAGGAAGGGGAGGTTAGAGAGGAAGGTAAGGAAGGGGAGGTTGGAGAGGAAAGGAAGGAAGGGGAGATTGGGGATGCCGGGTAGAAAGGGGAAGGTTGGAGAGGAAGGAAAGAAAGGGGAGGTTGGAGAAGAAGGAAAGGAAAGGGAGGTTGGAGAAGAAGAGAAGGAAGGGGAGATTGGGGATGCCGGGTAGAAAGGGGAAGGTTGGAGAGGAAGGAAAGAAAGGGGAGGTTGGAGAGGAAGGGAAGGAAGTGGATGTTGGGGAGGAAGGAGAGGAAGGGGAGATTGGGGATGCCGGGTAGAAAGGGGGAGGTTGGAGAAGAAGGAAAGGAAAGGGAGGTTGGAGAAGAAGGGAAGGAAGGGGAGATTGGGGATGCCGGGTAGAAAGGGGAAGATTGGGGAGGAAGGAGAGGAAAGAGAGGAAGGGAATGCTTATGGGAGTGGGTGTTGACAACAAAGTTAAGAGGGTTTATACTTATATGTAAATCGATCTCATATAATTTTATATGGGATCCGGGAGGAATAATATGAAGAAGATAGTTTTAACAGGCGGCGGAACGGCAGGTCACGTTACGCCAAATATAGCTCTTATACCATATCTTAAAAATGCAGGCTATGAGATATACTATATAGGCAGCAAGGGCGGTATGGAGGAGCAGCTTATAAAAGACTGCGGCATACCGTATTACGGCGTGAGCTCGGGCAAGCTGAGAAGATATATGGACAAGAAAAATTTTTCCGATGTGTTCAAGGTGATGCGTGGCATAATGCAGTCCAAAAGGCTCATAAAGAAAATAAAGCCCGACGTGGTGTTCTCAAAAGGCGGATTCGTAGCCGTGCCCGTTGTGATGGGCGCCGCCATGAACCGTGTGCCCGTTGTTGCCCATGAGTCCGACATAACGCCGGGGCTTGCCAACAGGCTGGCTATGCCGTTTGCCAAGGCGGTTTGCACTACATTTCCCGAAGCAGTCAAGCATATAAAGGACAAAAAGGGCATACACACAGGCACTCCCATAAGAGATATGCTCTTCAAGGGCAGCGCCGAAAAGGGCAGGCAGTTCTGCGGCTTTAAAGACAATAAGCCCGTAATACTCATTATGGGCGGCTCTCAAGGCTCTGTAAGGGTGAACAATATCATAAGGGCGATCGCACCTAAGCTTTTGAAGGACTTTAACATAATCCACCTTTGCGGCAAGGGCAACCTCAGCCCCAATTTTGAAAACACAAAAGGCTACAGGCAGTTTGAATATATTTCGGAGGAGCTGCCGGATCTCTTTGCGCTTTGTGATATAATAATATCAAGGGCGGGAAGCAATGCCATATGTGAATTTTTGGCACTCAACAAGCCTATGCTTCTGATACCCTTGGGCAAAAACGCCAGCAGGGGAGACCAGATATTGAATGCGGAAAGCTTTAAAAAACAGGGCTTTGCCGAGGTATGCGAAGAAGATGATATGACCAAAGATAGCCTTTACAAAAAAATAACGGAGCTATACCGCAACAAAGACAAATATATATCCGTTATGAAAAACGATGAAACAGCCAACGGCGTTGAGGAAGTGATGGCCGTTATAAAAGCGGCTACCAAATAACACATAAAAAATATAAGCTTTAAGGAGGAAAACAAATGAAAAAATTATTGTCTATCGCAATGGCGGCATTAATGATGAGCACATCCGTGCTTGCCGCAGACGTAAACGTAGTGGTGAACAGCAAGCCCATAGACAGCAAGGGCGTTATAATCGATGGCAGAACAATGATGCCCGTAAGAGGTGTGTTTGAAGAGCTTGGCTTTGACGTAAGCTGGGATAACGATACAAAAACGGCTACACTTACAAAAAGCATCGTTACCGTAAAGATGACAAACGGCGAAAAGGGCTTTACCGTAAACGGCAAGGAGATAGTTCCCGATGTGCCTCAGCAGATAATAGACGGCAGCTTTATGCTTCCTTTGAGAGCAGTGGCGGAGGCTATAGGCGCAAGAGTGAACTGGAATGGCGCTACATCAACAGCCAGCATATCCACCGGCCTTAAGGTAGAAGGCGTTTTGGATCTTACAAACAGCGATAAAGACGAAACTGTGCAAAGCGCTCCCAATATTTCGGATGCGGTGAGCGTAGAGATCATAAGCCCCGACGATCCTATTTTCGACAGCGAGGGCGTTAACGAAATAACACTGGACTAAGGTGCGGCAAATGAAAAAGATCGGTAAAAAGCAAAAGGCCATAATATATATAATAACCTCGGCCTTTTGCTTTGCGCTTATGAATTGCTTTGTAAGGCTTTCCGGCGATCTGCCCACTGTCCAAAAAAGCTTTTTCAGGAATTTTATAGCCGCTCTTATGGCTTTTATGCTCATGATAAAAAGCGGCACGGGCTTCGGATACAAAATGAAGGATATGCCCCTTTATCTGATAAGATCCGTTATGGGCACCATAGGCATACTCTGTAACTTCTATGCGGTGGATCATCTCAATGTTTCCGACGCTTCCATGCTGAATAAGCTTTCGCCTTTTTTTGCAATAATATTCTCTTTTATTTTCCTTAGAGAAAAGCCTAAACTCGTGCAGGGCATAGGCGTTATCACCGCATTTATAGGCTCGCTTTTTATAATAAAGCCGTCTATGGAGCTTTCCGCTTTTTTGCCTGCTCTTGTGGGGCTTGCGGGAGGCATGGGCGCAGGCGGAGCATATACGGCGGTCAGAGCCTTGGGCAGCAGAGGAGTAAAAGGACCTCTCATTGTGTTCTTCTTCTCCGCCTTCAGTTGTTTATTCACACTGCCCTTTATACTTTTTGACTATTCTCCCATGACGGGTATACAGCTTCTGTTCCTTATACTGGCAGGCATTGCCGCAGCTGGCGGTCAATTTACAATAACCGCGGCCTATTCCAATGCTCCCGCCAAGGAGATATCGGTGTTTGATTATTTCCAGGTGGTGTTTGCCGCCGCTTTGGGATTTTTCCTTTTCGATCAGATACCCGATATTTACAGCGTTATAGGCTATGTGATAATATGCGGTACAGCCGTGGCTGCATTTCTGTACAACGGCAGAGAATAAAGATACTTGTAAAATATTGCATAATGATATATAATGTAATAAGGCAAAGGTGTCCGAAAGGGCGCCTTTTTTGCAAAGGAGGTATATCATGAATATAAACGATACGCTTGACGCTCTTTTAAAAGCGGCTCTTAATGATGAAAGGCTTAAAAAAGCCTTGCTGGATACCCAAAACGGCGCAGACCCTATGGCTGACTTTTGCGATGTGGCAAAAAAGGCGGGCTTTACCATAAGCATAGGCGAGTTTTTTGCGCTGAACGAAATTATGTGCAACAACCTTCTGAAAAGTACAAACGGCGGCGCAACATATCCTATCGATGATTGGGGCGACGCTTATGAGCAATTTATATCCTCGCTGAAATAAGGAAACGTTAAAATGAAAGAATTTATCAAAGAATATTTGGAAAAAGTCAATATCGATATAAATGACGAACAGGCAAAGCAGCTTGAGACATACGGCAATATGCTGAGAGAATGGAACAGCGTTATGAACCTTACGGGCATAACGGACAAACGGGATATTGTCATAAAGCACTTTGCCGACAGCGTGATACCCTTGTGCTATTATGATTTTGGGAACAAAAGGGTGATAGATATAGGCACCGGGGCAGGATTTCCCGGCCTTCCCATGAAAATAGTCCGACCCGACATAGAGCTTACGCTTATGGATTCCCTTTTAAAGAGGATAAATTTTCTTAAGACTGTGGGAAGCGAAATAAATATCGAATCAGAATACATACACGGCAGAGCCGAGGATATGGGGCAAGACGGTATGTACAGGGAAAAATACGACATAGCGGTATCCAGAGCCGTGGCGCCGCTGAATGTATTGTCCGAATATGCCCTTCCGTTTATAAAGAAAGGCGGAGCCTTCATAGCCCTTAAGGGGCCGGGAGTGTATGACGAAATAGAAAATTCCCGCAATGCCCTTTATACCCTTGGGGGAAGTATTTCCGATCTCAAGCTGATCGCCTTGCCTGACACGGATATAAACCACAGCATTGTTATAATAGAGAAAATAAGCCCTACGCCCGAAAACTATCCAAGACGTTCAAAGAAGATAGAAAGGAGTCCGCTGTAATGGAATTCAAATGGTATAAAAATGAGCTTTCGCCCTATGCAAGAGCAATAAGAGAAGAAGTGTTTTGCAAAGAACAGGGCGTGCTGCCCGAAGAGGACTTTGACGGAAGCGACAGACATTCGGAAAGCGTTGTGCTTTTGGCAGGGGAAAAAGCCGTTGCCACAGGCAGGATAGTCGTAGGCTCAAGAGGCGAGGCTACCATCGGCAGGATAGCCGTGATAAGATCGGAAAGAGACAAGGGTTACGGAGCTGCCACAGTAAATGAGCTTTTGCGCCGCTGCAGTGAAAAAGGCTTTGACACGGTGTATGTTCATTCTCAGATAAGAGCAAAGGGCTTTTATAAAAAACTGGGCTTTAAGGAATGCTCAGACGTGTATATGGAAGCCGGCATAGCCCACATCAATATGGTAAAGGAATTGGTATAACGTCTTGCTTGGCATGAGCATCCCCGCCCGCCTATAGGCAAAGGCTGCGGGAACAAAACCACATATGCAAATATAAAGGGCTGCCCCTTGGATCTTGCTGGATCAAAAGGGCAGCCCTAAAATTATTTTATTAATCTATGCACTTGAAAATAGTTACTGAAAGGGGAGCAAGGCGCATACCTATGCTGTCCTCTCTGTGGTTGCATTCGATCTTTTCGGACTTGGCAGGAACAGTATTTATAACACCGCTGCCGCCGAACTTGGTATCATCACTGTTTAATATTTCCTTCCATGTGCCCTCAAAAGGTACGGCTATCCTGAAGCCCTCATCTGCATTTGGAGTGAAATTGCATATTATAACAAGCGTGTCCTCCTTCTTTTCGCCACGTCTTATAAATGAATATATGCTTCTGTCTCTATCATCGGCATCTATCCACTCAAAGCCGAAACCGTCGTAGTCCTTCTGCCATAAGCCCGGATTGTCAAGATATATATGATTGAGCTCCTTAACATAGTCAAGCATCTGCTGATGATGATCGTATTCAAGGAGGAACCAGTCAAGAGGCCTCTTCTCGTTCCACTCTATGAACTGACCGAACTCGCCGCCCATGAAAAGCAGCTTCTTGCCGGGATGCCCCATGGCAAAGCCGTAAGCCGCCCTCAGATTGGCAAACTTCTGCCAAAGATCGCCGGGCATCTTATCCAGCATAGACTTCTTGCCGTGAACTACCTCGTCGTGGCTTAATACAAGAACAAACTTCTCGCTGTAGGCATAAGTAGAGGCAAACGTCATATTGTAATGGTGATAGCTCTTGTAAATGGGATCGAGCTCAACATACTCAAGAAAGTCGTTCATCCAGCCCATGTTCCACTTAAGCGTAAAGCCTAAGCCGTCATACTGTGCAGGAGTGGTAACGCCTGCCCAGGATGTGGACTCCTCGGCTATCATATGCACCTTGGGATGTCTGCCTGTAATTACGGAATTCATATGCTTCATAAACTCCACAGCTTCAAGATTCTCTCTTCCGCCGTACTCATTGGGCACCCACTGACCCTCTTCCTTGCAATAATCAAGATACAGCATAGATGCAACGGCATCTACTCTCAAGCCGTCGATGTGGAATTTCTCTATCCAGTAAAGAGCATTTGTGATGAGGAAATTCTTTACCTCGTTTCTGCCATAGTTGAATATAAGCGTGCCCCATTCGGGATGCTCTCCCTGCTTGGGATCCGCATGCTCATAAAGAGCAGTGCCGTCAAACTTGGCAAGGCCGTGTGCATCCTTGGGGAAGTGCGCCGGTACCCAGTCAAGTATAACGCCTATGCCCGCCTGATGACATTTGTCCACAAAAGCCATAAACTCGGCAGGATCGCCGTAACGGCTTGTAGGCGCATAATAGCCCGTTACCTGATAGCCCCAGCTTCCGTCAAAGGGATGCTCCTCTATAGGCAGCATCTCTATATGAGTATAGCCCATTTCCTTGACATAAGGTATAAGCTGTTCCGCAAGCTCCGGATAGCTTAAGAAACGGTTATCCTCGCTTTCAACTCTCTTCCAGGAGCCAAGATGTACCTCGTATATATTCATAGGCACATTGTAAAGATCCTGCTTGTCAAGGTGCTTGTACCACTTGGAATCCTTCCACTTATATTTGTTTATGTCAAAAATAAGCGAAGATGTGCTTGGCCTTAATTCGTTGAATTTGCCGTAGGGGTCGGATTTCTGTATTATGTCTCCCGTGCTTGTCTTTATCTCAAATTTATACTTGTCACGATCCTGAAGTCCGGGCACGAATATTTCCCATATGCCGGAGCCTGCCAAAAGTCTCATGGCATGGCGTCTTCCATCCCAAGAATTAAAATCGCCTATAACGCTCACTCTCTTGGCGTTCGGCGCCCATACGCCAAAAAGCACGCCCTTTACGCCATCGATCTCGGTAGGATTGGCGCCGAGCTTTTCATAAATGTTGTAATGCGTGCCCTGGTTGAACAGGTATATGTCCTGCTCGCCTATTCCCGGAGCAAATGAATACGGATCGTAATTCATAGTTCTGTTGCCGTCATACCATTCTATATCAAACTGATATTTGAACCATTTTTTTCTGGTCTTTATAACACACTCATAAAAGCCGTAATCATGTATTTTCTCCATGGGGAAGGTCTTGTCCCTCTTCTTGTCATCCACTACGGTTATGGATTTTGCCTGCGGTATAAAGGCTCTTACCACAACACAGTCCTTGCCGTCAATATTGGTCTCATGCATGCCAAGTACGGTATGGGGATCTCCGTGATTGGCATCTATTATGAGTTGCAGTTCCATCATGTTTACTGTTGTCAGCATAAAATATACACTTCCCTTCTTATAAAAATACCTTTTTTTATTGTTATATATTCTTATATTCATTATAACCTAAATTATTAAATAATGCTAGTGTAAATATAACAAATATTGTAAAATGTTTTAGTGAAGTTTTTTATTTGGAAATTTGGGGGATTTAAGGTATAATATAGTAATATATTGCTTTGTTGCTTTAAAAAGCAACGCAAACTTTTTGGTTGGATTATTTATTGCTTATCTTACTTTAAAAAGTAAGCAAACTTATTTGTACTTTTTTGCGAAAAAAGTACCAAAAACGTGGGGAGTTCCGATTCTCCCCACACCCCTTAAACGGCTTTTGGGGTACAAAGATATTCTATTTTTATAGCTTTTGACCCCAAAAGAGTCTCAACCTCGCCTTTTGCCACGTTGCGGCGGCGAGGTTCTAACCGCTGAAATTTAGTAGGTTAGAAAATTTATTTAAGTTTTAATTTTTTATTTTTCTTACTTTAGAAAGTAAGCAAATTTATTTGTACTTTTTTACGAAAAAAGTACCAAAAACATTCGACATTTTTAATTTTGTTTTTCTGTGTTTTTATATAAACTTTATTTATCTTACTTTAGAAAGTAAACAAATCTTATGTACTTTTTTGCGAAAAAAGTACCAAAAACGTTCAGCACTTTCGGCTCTGCCGAAAGCCGGCCTACGGCCGTCGGATAAATCTTTCCGTGCAATGGGGAGTTCCGATTCTCCCCACACCCCGGTTGCTTGGGCGAGCAGTATCACGAAGTGATACGACCAGCCCCTTAAACGGCTTTTGGGGCACGAAATTATCTTATTCCATATCTTTTGACCCCAAAAGATACAGGGCTCCCACTTAGCCACGTTGCGGCTGTGGGAGGTGAGGCTTCATATAAATATTAGCTTTTCAAATTGAAAGGCCTTAAGACTTGGACAAATTGTATTATATAGTAATATGATTGATTATTAATCTCTCTTTGGTTTTGTTGTAGTTGTTGAAGAAGAGAGTCTATATAAATATGAATTCATCATTTATAGGAGACTGCATCGGTTACCTATTTCATCAGTAACTTCATTGAGAAGTTTCTCCTTCTGCCGACCGCAATCAGCACTTTTGCCTTCGGCAAAAGCCACTCTAGCGAGTGTCCGATAAATCTTTCGGTGCAATAGTGGTCAGGCAGAAGTCCTGATTCTTTTGGGGTCAGAAGCTATAAAAATAGAATATCTTTGTACCCCAAAAGCCGTTCGGAGGGTGTGGGAACCATCGGAAGGTTCCCACGTTTTTGGTACTTTTTTCGCAAAAAAGTACATAAAATTTACTTACTTTTTAAAGTAAGATAAATAAAAATTAATATTGTAAATAAAAAACAAAGCCGAAAGTGCTGAAGGTTTTTGGTACTTTTTTGCAAAAAAGTACACATAAATTTAACTCACAAGGAGAAATACAATGGACACAACATGGAACCTAAACAACATATACCCTTCTGTTGATTCGGAAGAATTCAAAAGGGATACGGAAGAATACAAGCGCCTTTTAAGTGATATGAACGAATGGGCATATAAGAACCTACATCAACCCGACAAAGCAGCGCTTGAAAAATACATCGAGCTCAAAAACAAGCTCATGGCATATAACAAGCTTGAGCTATACCTTAACCTTGCCATAAGCGTGGACACACAAAACGAGGAACTGAACAAGGCTCTTGACGTTATAGAGAGCATAAAGGCAGGCGAAGCGGTGCATGAAGCGCTTTTTTCACAGTTTATAAAAAGCATGGGAGAATATGAAGAGACGCCGTTGTTAAAGGAACACCGTTATTTTATAAAGGAACAAAGGAAAAAAGCGGCGCACATACTTTCTCCCGATGAAGAAAAAATCATTTCCGATATGAAAATAAACGGCTCTAAGCTTTGGGAAAAGCAATGGCAGAGCCTTACTTCAAATCTTGTGACAGACTATGAAAATATGACGCTTACAAATGTACGCAACATGGCCTATTCTCCCGACAGAGATGTCAGAAAAGCGGCTTACGAATCGGAGCTGAGAGCTTATGAAAAAATAAAGACGCCCACAGCTTACTGCCTTAACGGCATAAAGGGCGAGGTGATAAAAATTGCCGAGATGCGAAAATATGCTTCTCCTCTTGAAATGACTCTTGAAGACTCCCGCATAGACAGGGATATTTTAAATGCCATGTTTTCCGCTATAGAAGAGGGTCTGCCCGAATTGCGAAAATATTTTGCCGCAAAGGGGAAAAAACTAGGCGGCAGCGAAGCTTTGGCTTTTTATGACATTTTTGCGCCTTTAGGCAAAAACAAGGAATACACGGTAAAAGAAGCAAAGGATCTGGTCATAAACAGCTTTTACGGTTTCAGTGAAGATATGGGCAGGTTTGCCGAAACGGAATTTGACAGCCGCCGACTGGACATTATGCCCCGCAAGGGCAAGGTAGGCGGCGCATATTGCGAGACGATACATTCCATTAAAGAAAGCAGGATACTTTTGAATTTCGGAGGAACTTTTGACGATGTGGTGACGATAGCCCATGAACTGGGCCACGCTTTTCACAGCACAAGGCTTTTCCGATCAAGCGAATTAAACAGCTTTTATCCCATGCCCATAGCAGAAACGGCTTCGACCTTTTGCGAAAACATTATAACAGACCATATGCTTAAAAGCAGCGATCACGATAAAATCGCCATACTGGAAGCGGATCTGCAGGGGATCTCACAGTGCATTGTGGATATTTATTCCAGATTCCTTTTTGAAGACACTGTGTTTGCCGAAAGAAAAAAGGGCTTTATTTCCGCCGATGCGCTTTGCTCATATATGGAAAACGCCCAGAAAAAAGCCTATGGCAAGGGGCTTGAAAGCTATCATCCTTTCATGTGGGTATGCAAGCCCCACTATTATGATGCGGATTTTAATTACTACAATTTCCCTTATGCCTTTGGGGCTCTGCTTTCCAAAGGACTCTACTCCATGTATAAGGAACAGGGCAAAGCCTTTGTTCAGCGCTATGACGAGCTTCTGTCCATATCCGCTGCCAATGATATAAAGGATGCGGCAAAGACCATAGGTATAGATCTTTATGACAAGGCTTTTTGGAAAAAAGGCATCGATATGATCGTTGAAGAGATTGACGTATTTGACAAAATGTAATATACTTAAATAAATTTTATATCGGCATATTGTCATTGACATCGCTGCTCCGACAAGGGGAATGCCCTGCCGTCAGCCCTTCGGGCTGCCTCCTCTCCTTGACACCCTAACGGGCCGGGGCGGCATATGCCGATTTTTTCGGGCTTGGGGCGGCAAAGCTTCTGTGCCGAACATAATAAGAAGAGATAATAATACCGCCATATAAATAGGAGATGACTTTTTTTATGTTAGAATTCAAGCCGATAGAGCTTAAAGACAAAGCTCTTGTGGAAAGCTATTACGGCAAGGAGAATCATTTTCTCTGTGATTATTGTTTTACGGATCTGTTTATATGGGGCAAGCACTACAACACGCAGATCTGTGAATACAACGGTTTTTTGTATACAAAAATGAACGAGGAAAATACGGATTATTTTTTTGCTCCCGAAGGTGAAGGCGATATAAAGCCTGCCATGGAAGAGCTTTTCAAATATACGGAAGAAAAAGGAGAGCCTCTTATACTCATATTGATATATCCGAAAATGAGAGAAAAGCTGGAAAAGGCATATCCCGGTAAATTTGTATTTGAAGAAAATGTGGGAAATATGGATTATGTATATTTGGCGGAGAAGCTTATAAATCTTTCGGGCAAAAAGCTCCACAAAAAGAAGAATCACTTTAACCGCTTTATAAAGGAATACGAAGGCCGCTGGAGCTATGAAGACCTTAATGACGATAATATGAAGGAATTTTTTACCTATCAGCTTGACTGGTGCGGCGAGGATGACGAATTTTTAGGCGAACTTTGCGCCGCTTCCATTGCTCTTAAAAATTACAAGGCGCTTGGCATAAAGGGCGGTATACTCAGAGTTGACGGCAGGATCGTTGCGGTAACGCTGGGCACCCAGTCCTTCCCGGACACTTATATAATACAGATAGAAAAGGCCGATGCTTCCGTAAACGGAGCTTACCAGGCCATAAACAAGCTTTTTGCGGAAAGAAATTGTCAGAATGTAAAGTATATAGACAGGGAAGAAGATATGAATATAGAAGGCCTGAAACAGGCAAAGGAGTCCTACTATCCCGAATTTCTGACTATGAATTATGTTGCGAGGACAAAATAATATGATACATTTTGCCAAAAAAGAAGATATCGATAAAATTAAAGCTTTGTGGGATATTTGTTTTCCCGAAGAGCCGGAATTCAACAGATATTTTTTTGAAAAAATATTTAAATACGGGAACACTCTTATTCTGACGGAAGAAGACAAGCTTATTTCAATGCTGCAAATGATGCCCTGCGAAATTAAAAATGTGGGCAAGGCCACATATATATACGGCGCATGCACACATCCCTGCCGCAGGAACAAAGGATATATGAGAAAATTGCTGGAACGATCCTTTGCCGTTGATAAAAGACGAGGCAATGCCGCATCTGTGCTTATCCCTGCAAGCAAAGAGCTTTTCTCTTTCTATGCAAAGCTTGGCTATGAGACTGCCTTTTATATAGGCAGGGGCGTTTATACGCCTAACGGCAGCACAGGCAAATACGATGAGGCCGACCGAAAGCATATCCGAAAGCTTATGGATCTGTATAACGGAGATGTGCTGCGGGATCAGAGCTATTGGAAAACATATATCGATATGTATAAGGCACTGGGCGGGAAAATATTTATAAGAAAAGACGCCTATGCCTTCGTTACGGACAGTGTCGATGAGATAATGTACAGCTCCGATGAGGGTAAAAACAAGCTCCTCAATTCGGTATGCGAGTATCTGAAAACAGACAGCGTAAAAGTAACGGAAAAGGGGAATGTACCTTTTGGCATGATGAAAAAATATTCCGAAGCAAATACAGAAAATATGTATATGAATCTTATGTTCAATTAATTAAGACAAAGGAAAACCGAAATGGATATTAAAATTATTAAATATGCCTTTAAAACATCTATGCCCGTAATACTCGGATATCTTCCGTCGGGCTTTGCTTTCGGCCTTATGATGAGCTCTATAGGACAAAACGTCATTACCTCGTTTATAATGGCTGTCACGATGTATGCCGGCGCAGGACAATATATAGCCGTTGATTTTATAAAAAACAACGCAACCTTTTTGACTATAATAATAACCACGTTCCTTATAAATTCCAAGCATTTGTTTTACGGCATTTCCCTTTTGGAGAAATTTAACAAAACGGGAAAGAAAAAGCCCTATCTTATATTTGCGCTTACAGACGAAACATATGCTCTCCTTACGGGAACAGAGTATCCCGCCGATGTGAGAGAAGACAGATATATTTTTATTGTATCTCTTATAAATCAGCTTAGCTGGATAACGGGCTGTACGCTGGGAGCGATTTTCGGCAATGTTGTAAAATTCGACACGACCGGTCTCGACTTTGCCATGACGGCTCTTTTCCTTGTTATACTCACGGATCAGGCAAGGGCATTTAAGTCAAAGGCACCCTTTGCGGTCGGCGGCATATCTGCGCTTATAGCCATGCTTGTGCTGGGCAAGGGAAATATGCTTTTGGGCGGAGCGGTGCTTTCGGTAGTGACGCTTCTTGTATTACATAAGAAAGGTTTTGGTAAAAATGACAACGACTAAGCTGTGCATAGCAATAGCCCTTATGGCGGCGATAACGTTTGGCACAAGGCTCTTTCCCTTTGTGGTATTCGGCAGAGGAGAAAAGCCTGCGCCTATAATAATGTATCTGGGCAAATATCTGCCTCCTGCCCTTATTACGGCTATTGTGGTATATTGCTTTAAGGATATAAGCTTTTTCTCAGGCACTCACGGTATTCCCGAAATACTTGCCGCCGCTGTGGTAATAGCCCTACACTACAAATTCAGGAATACTATGCTGAGCATTGCCGCAGGAACGATATTGTATATGGTGCTGCTGAGAATATAGGAGGATGTTATGAGTTTAAAGGATGAGGTAAGAGAAAAAATCGAGATGAACGAAGCGGCTGATAAAAGAATCAAGGATGCCATAAAATTTGCAAAATGGGATATAAATGAAGCCAGGGATAAAATCCTCAGCAATGCAGAACACGGAATTTATAAACCTTCTCCCGACGGCAAAAAAATAATAAAGGTGTATGTAAATACAACACTGCATTACAGAAACTTTTTGGAAGCCGAGGCAAAGCCTATCACGGTTGAGGACATATCCTTTTTCGGCAAAAAAACACATACCGAATACGACTGCGGCAATATTGTAAAGGATAGGCTAATGTATGATACATATATGAAGGAGTTAAACAGGCTTGCCGCAGAAGAAGATATAAAGGTAAGACCTGTTATGAAATATTACCAAGCCGGAAAAAGCGACTATGTCGATATTTTTTGCAGATTTCGTCAAGTTTTTATGGGCTTTAGCCGTGAAAACGAATTTTTTCTTGAATGTATAGTTGAGGTATGATACAAACAAAAAGTGCTGCGGCAAAAGCTTTCTTTTGTCACAGCACTTTATTCATTCAGATATCAATATTAAGCCTTTATGGAATTACTCCTGATTAGCCATTTTCTTTTCCTGCTCTTCGATCATTTTCTTAAACGTGTTAACGTGACGTAACACGTTATTTTCCTTGCTTTCAGGGCATATTTGACAAATCGACTTCTGATTTGTCCTTAAAATGACAGAAATCTCAGTTTCCCTGTCTGATACATATTGTACATAAATCCTGTCAATCATTTTGTCTACAGAAACCCTTGTCAGTTCAAGATCGCCGTTTATCAGATATTCCTTTATGGTATCTCTTATTGTCATAAGATTTTTTGTATCTATACCCGAATTGTTCTGTCGGCTGATGTATTCTCTTTTTTTGCCTTCAAGTTTTCTTATTTCATCATTGAAGCGTTCATTTCTGACAGCAAACTCGGAATTGCTTATATCGCCTTCAAGACTAAGCTCAAGAAGTTTATCTTTCTTTGAGTTTATTTTCTCAATGCTCTTGTCAATTTCTTCAATTCTGAGGCTGTAGTCCTCACCTCTGAAACTTTCCTTGTAACACTTCATATATATATCAATGAGCTCATCAAAGTTATTATAAGCACTCATAAGCAGGGATTTGACAATTTCTATGAGTTCTCTTTCCCTGAGATATATGGATTTACAGCTTTGACTGCCGTATTTCAGCTTGTGGCTGCACACCCAGGATGCGTTATCCTCACCTTTTCGGTTTTTTCTGGCTTTCAGATAGTAGGGAACATTATGCTCGGCACAGAAAATCTTTCCTGTAAACAAGTTATCCGCTTTGTAAGTGCATTTTCTTGATTTGATGTTTTCGCTGACTCTCCTGAAATAGAAGTTAGCGGTATTCCAGGTTTCCTCATCTATGATTGCAGGCACCGTATTGCCGTCATTGTCTTTCCACATTACCCAGTCCTCTTCATCAAGAAATTTCTGAGTTTTGTTGAACATATCAATGATTTTGACCTTGTTGCCTACATAATAGCCTTTATATTTGGGATTTGTGATTATATGACCTATAACGCCTCTGTTTATCTTTCCGCCGTTGTAGTTTCTGTAACCTTTTTCCCACAACAGCTTTTCAAGTTTAGGCGTAGAATACTCGCCTGTGGCATAAAGCTCAAATATCATTTTTACCATTTCGGCTTCTTTTTCGTTTACCACAAGTTTTCCCTTATTCTTTTCATAGCCGTATATACGGGAGTTTCCCATAACCACACCGTTCTTGATTGCCTGCTTGTGTCCAAATTTAACTCGGCTTGACAATTTTCTGACTTCATCCTGAGCAACGCCTGCCATAATTGTAAGTCTGAATTCGCTGTCCTCATCAAGAGTATTTATATTGTCATTCTGAAAAAAGACACCGACACCTTTTGTCAACAGCAATCTTGTATATTGAATACTGTCCAGAGTATTTCTTGCAAAACGGGAAATTTCTTTTGTTATGATAAAGTCAAATTCGTTGTTACAGGCATCCTCTATCATTCTATGGAAATTTTCCCTGTTTTTTGTGGTAATTGCAGATATGCCTTCGTCAATGTATCCTCTTACCAAAGTCCAGTTTATATTGTTATTGATGTAGTTTTCATAATATATCTGCTGATTTTTAAGTGAGTTAAGCTGCTCATCTTTTTCGGTAGAAACTCTTGCATAATAGGCGACCCTCAAAGGCAGCTCATTAATTGATTGGTACTTTATAAGTTCTCTTGCTTTCAGAATATCCATTATAACTCCTTTCTCCGATATTCTGATTATATACCTATTGGCTTTGTTTATTCTTACATAACAAGTATACATCAGACAGGCATTAAATTCAATATTTATTTGTTGAAGTGTTGTCCAATTTTTTTGGCAACATTTAACTTTGTATTTTCATCAATAATACCATCTCTGAATAAGCTGTTGTTCAGAGCTATTAATGCCGAATATTGTAAAAGCTCTTTTGTATTTGTCGTCATAGCTTCATTGTCCATATACTAACCTCCGATCGGCTTTGGTAAATTCATTTTTCCCACTTAAAAAAACATTATTCAATATATAACATTGCTGTATTTTTTTAGAAACAAGAAATATCAGACGGTTTGGTAAGACCTCATAAGCATTTCAGCTTTCTCCCCTTCGTTATGGACAGAGTAGGTGGGCTACAAGTATCATTATGCGCATCTGCATATCATCGCCTATGGACTTTTACCACAGTCCATTTTATAACAATATATTTTATTGCTCGTACCTTTATGGGAAATAAAAAATTTCAACATTTACAATTTCCTAATGCTGCAATTAACCTTTACACATTTAAATTTTTGTTGATAAACTATGCACAGCAATAAGAAACAGGTAGTCTTGGCATATCTGTTAAACGGCTCATACAGACCTGATGTATCCGACATCTCACAATATTCAGTTTTCAAAGTACAGTTGTTCATAATCTCTAAAAGCACACAATGTCCATAGGAGTGATTGTGTGCTTTACAAAAACCAAGAACATTATAACCTGAATTTACTTAAAGATAAGACGACCTTAGTGGTCAAATACTGCATTTTATCTTCATCAAACACATATCTACCATTTGAATATCCCTCATACTTACAGCAGTAGCTTTTTATGTAATTATGGTATCGTTTCAGTACGGCAGCTATTGCATCTTCATCGCCATTGACTGCTTTCTCAATAGTTTCTCTTTTCAAAAGTTTATATTCACCCGTTTGCATTATACTTTACCTCCATAGTACCTCTGATAAAATTCAATGCTCTGCACCTATACCTATTTACTTTTCTTCTATTTATTCTTAATTCACCGGCTATTTCATTATCTGTCATTTTTGCAAAATAGTATAAAAGTATAATGTTTCTCGATAACTCTGACAAAATTTCCAAAGCATTTATTATTTCTTCTCCTCTTACAGTAAAAGTCATATCATTTACTGAAAATTCCTTTTCTATAAAGAACGAAATTCCAACAGAATTAATTTCCACCAGTTCATTTGAGAATATTACATTTTTATGCCAACTTCTTTTTTCCATACGCTCATAACTTCTTGCACCGTTTTTAACTATTCTTTTTAAGAACAAATCAAACCTCCTTTCAAGCGGCAATCCTTTGTCATCTGATTGTTTCATAAAACAGCACCTCATTTTACATTTTAGATTTCTATTTTTTATTTTCTTGTTTAATAAGACGCTTATTTTTAAAATTTTGGACATTTTTATCGTAAAGTTTTTTGTTTTTTATAATCTTTGTTAAAAATAGCCAGTAAAATCGGAGAGCTTACAATAAAATGTATTAAAATTGCCTATGTTCAATTTGTTGACAAAGTTCTTAAAATTTTGTATTTTTTTAATATAGCAAGTTGTTTGTAATCTCTATCTCAAATTTTCAAAAAAGCTAATATGCAAGCATAGCAAGTGGGCTCCCACTTTGCAAATTTTGAAAATCCGTTTTTACCGATTTTCATAAATTTACAAAGCGAAATTCACTTACGCTTGTCAGAGAAAAATCCCTGAAACCCTCTTTGGGGAAATCCCCAATCCCCTTGTGTTTGCTTCGCAAAATCTAAAGCCTACAGAAAGGAAAAAATATGGAAAAGAGAATACGAAACAATAGATTACAACTTCGCCTTTCCTACGAAGAAAAGGAATACGCAGCAAAAAAATTACAGGAAACTAATATACGCAGCTACTCCGATTTGTTTATGAGAGCAATAACAAACTCCAAAATTATTGTTATAGATACAATACCTATTCTCGCTCTTTCTGAGCAGATTTCTAAAATCGGCAACAACATAAATCAAATTGCAAGAGTAGCTAATACAACAAGTAACATTTATGAAAATGATGTTAAAGAATTGCAGGAACATATAAAGAATATTCAAAATCTAATAAACAAAGTCTTTATTACTGTATCAAATCAGCAAAGAGGTGATCAGTAATTGGCATATATAAAAATAGTACCGATAAAAGGTGAATATCATTTACAGCGGGCACTTGCATATATTCTAAATCCTGATAAAACTGAAAAACTCAAACTTGCTTCTTCTTATATGTGCAGCATAGAAAATGCTTATTATGAATTTGAGGAAATTCGCAATAAAGCTATTAAGAAAGGAAATAATCTCGCTCATCAGTTGTATCAATCTTTTTCTCCCGAAGATAAAATAACTCCGCAAAAAGCAATGGAAATAGGGAAGAAAATAATGGCAGAGATTTATCCTAATTATCAATATGTAATCGCAACACATACCGATAAAGAACATATTCATAACCATATAATCATCAATTCTGTAAATTTCGTTGATTTCAAAAAGCTGCACAGCAACAGTAAGAGCTTGCAAAATATCCGAGAACGCAGCGATGAATTATGTAAAAAATATGGTTTATCTGTTATAGAACCTCAACAAAAACATTACAGAGAACAACTTAAATCCGACATCGATACTGTAGTAAAAACGGTTAATAACTTTGATGAATTTTTGTCCCGTATGCAGGAACTGGGATACGAAATAAAGCTAGGCAAACATATAGCGTTTAAGCCAAAATCAGGGAAACAATTTCTAAGGACCAAGTCATTAGGCAGCGCCTATACAGAATACAGTATCAAGGATAAAATTATAAATAATGCTGACATAAAAAATAAAAAAACTACTGTCTATAATGACAAAACCATAAAAAGGACAAAGAGAAAAAAACTGAAAGCAGATATAGATGAAGCCTTAAAAATCTGCAAAACATTTGATGAATTTATCCAATATATGAAAAATAATAGTTACCAAATTAAGCAAGGGAATAATCTAGCTTTTCTTCCTGTTGACGGAGAAAGATTTCTAAGATCGGACTCTCTTGGCTATTCATATTCTGAAAATATGTTAAGGCTGCGTTTTGAAGACATAGAACAATACCATTCATTAATGGCAGAAAATGCAGGAAACAACGTAAATAAAATTATTAGTTCCGACAGAGCTTACAGAAACCGCTATATCGACAGCAAGAATATAAATATAAAGATACAGATGCTTAACTTTGTTGATAAAACAAACATAAAAAGCTACGCAGAATTACAGGAAAAAATATCAGAAATTCAAGCTCAAATTGATAAAGGCGACAAAGAAGCTCGTCAGCTTAATATACAAATCTCTGAAAATAGAAGTATAATAAATTCTATACAGACTTATTGGCAGTATAAGCCTGTTGCGGAACAATTAAGGTCTATAAAAGATACTGAAAGCAGAGAAAAGTTCTCCGAAGAACACCGTAAGGAAATTTCTAGGTTTAAAGCCGCTATATGTATACTGAACGCATCAAAAGATATTGACGGGAATTTACCCAAAAAGTCAGCTCTATTATCTCAGATCAATGAACTGGAAAGGCAAAGAATAAATGTCATAAATCAAAATAAGCAGCTAAAAAAAGACCTTACAAATTATCAAAATGTTGAATTTAATATTATAAAATCCATAGATATTGATAAAAACACATACCCTGCAAAGGAACAGTCCACAAATGCAATATCGAAAGATATTTAATGTAAACACTCAAAAAAGCCAACTAAAACAGAGTATTCCTCTGCATTAGTTGGCTTTTTAATTATATTTGTAATTTTTAGAATTTTTGGTAATGTTTGTCATTTTTCCAAAAGTAAGATTATCGAATATACATGAAAAATCGAAAAGGTATACTTTTTCGGATAACTTTTTTTACACTTTTTTTTAAAAAAATATTGATTATTTTACTTGATTTTGGTATAATTATAATAGAATTTTGAGTTTTTCTTAAAAATCGAAAAAGTATACTTTTTGGAGTGTTTGAAAATGGTAACGCTAAAAGCTATAGATATTGATACGCTAACTAAAGATGATATTTGTGCTTGTTGCGGTAAGTTAATATTAGCAAAAATATTAATTGAGAACATTTTTATGAAAGGCCATAAAAAACTTTGCAAAATTCATACAATAAGGCTGCAAAATAAAGATAAGTATATTTGTGATGCTTGTATAAAAGATTTAAAAGAGGATTTAGAGAAGATAAAAGAGCCGGAAAGAGATACGACACAAGGGGCAATAAAACTTGCTGATATGAATTTATCGGGAAGGATCGTAAATAGCTTGGCTATGAAAAGAATATATACACTTGGTGATTTAATGAAGCTGAGTTATTCAGAACTTCTCAATGTAAGAAGTCTCGGAAAAAAGAGTGTTGATGAAATCTTCAAAAAAGTATATAATAAATAAGGGCGACAAATCAATATGATTTGTCACCCTCAAATAATTCTTAATAATATGACAGTTGACTGTTATATTATTAATACTTTTAATACCTTTTTTATTTAGGAGTTTTACTTGCGAATATTGGAACTCCTATTTGGAAAAGGTATTTTTTATTAATAATCCAATGTATTTTATTTCAAAATGTCTATTTTATATTAAGGGCAAGGTGTCCAATATGGTTCTGCCCACTCTTTTTTAGTTGCATTCCAAAGTCTTCGATACTCAATACCATTAATTGTCCTATATTGATATATATATACATCACTTCTAGCAGGATTTATACTGAATGAAGATTTTGTGGGCATATCAGCATAGGTATATGCATAAACATTAGAAATACATAAAACAGTTAAAAATAAGCTTAATACTACTCTAACTTTTTTTCTCAATCTATCACCTCAATTTTCTAAATAAGGTACATCATTAGGCAAATCCTTCAGATTGGAACTTCTTATTAAGCCTTCACCATTATAATATAAAATATAATAGCCGTTTTCCTTTATAATATATGAATTATTGGCATTACAATCCGTTATATTGAATAAATCTTCTCTTGGAGGTTTACCAAATGATTGAATTACATATCTTCCAGAGCAAAAAACATAAAAAGACATAACAAATAATAATAAAATACATATTGGAATATTTATCTTTTTATTATTAACAACAACCTTGAATCTGTTCAACAGCCTATTTCTTTTACCTATGCCTATAATGGATTCCGTAGGAGCATTGGCATTTAATGTGTTATTTTCGGATTTGTATATATCAAAAATACACCTTAAATAATCAATTTTTTCATCATAAGCAAGCTCTTTTGTAACAAAAGCATCAACATAAGTTTCTATTAATTCATTCATATGATCTTTAAACAGCTTTACAATGGGATTCCACCAGTATATACAGCTTAAAACAGATAAAAACATATTTATCCAATTAGATTTATTGTAAAAATGCTCAAGCTCATGTAAAAGTATGTAATGCAATTCTCTGTCGTTATATTTATTACTGTTTAAAAATATAGTCTGCCTGAAAAATCCAAATTCTGAAGGGGCATCAAAAGCCGGAAATATTACAACTTTTGTTTTAAAATTAAAACTATACTTATTTTTTATATCAGACAGAATTTTATTTATTCGTTCTTCTTCACATGGCAACATCATATTTGTCTTTTTACATAAAAAATAATAACCCATAAGATATTTTGACATGAAAATAAAAGCCCCTAAAGCCCATATAAAACATAGAATATGAAACATATTTATAGAATTATTTGTGTTGATAGATATAATAGGTGTACTTACTACTTCTTCTATTCCATTCATAATGATAGGAGAATTTATTCCCTTTGTGAAACAAAACTCAAAAGGCAGAAGAAGACGTAATCCTATTATCAATATAAAAATATATGTAAAAGCAATATTGATTTTTGGAAGGAATTTTACCCTGTCTGTTATAAATACAAGAAGCAATACAACAATACTTGTAATAATTATTGTATTAATAAAGGAATACAATGTAAGCCGTGCAAAATAGTCTGTAGGAATATATACCACATTATCCATTTTCATTCTCCTTTTTATCATTTTGGCACTCAATAAGGAATTCTTCTACCGCTTTCAGATATTCGTTGTTCTTGTTTTTATCCTTCTTTATAATGTAATTAAGCAATTCTTTCAAATCTATTGCCCTGTTGTTAAAACGGTATACCTCTTTTGTAAGGTTAGCCATATACTCCGTTAAGGATAAAGTAGGGGCATAAAGCCGACCGGGAGATTTAACAACTCGCACCCTGCCAACAACTTCTATAAATCCTCTTTGCTCCAATTTGTTAATAATCTTATGAACAGAGCCATCTGAAACATTTTTGGTCTTTGTTACAATTTCCGAAACAAGCATAGGTCTGTCACTATTCCACATAACTTTCATAATTTCATATTCTTTTGAATTCAAATCCATTTTTATCATAATATCCTCCTTTCTGATATTGTCGCATTATAAATTTTAATCTTAGAAAATTTATTCAATACCCTTCTACTTGTTATTATATTTAATTTTGCGTAAAAAGTCAATATAATTGTTGACATTTCAAAAATTATATTTTATACTTTAGAAAATAGTTAGCGTATTTTTATTATCTATATTTTTGTTTAAAATATGAGAAATTACATTTAATCGTGAAATTGCTTTGTGAATGTGAATATTCTTTGTAATCGAATACCAAAAATAAAATGAAAATTATAATATTTCTAGGTGGATTACTATACCTTACATTCTATCTTATATTACAAAAAGAGGTGATAAAGAATGCTTAAAATTGCCGTTTGCACAAAAGCAACTGAAATATACAGAAAAATAAAACAAATTTGCAAAACATATTCCCAAGAAAACAATACCTTTGTATTTGTAGATAGGTTTTCTGAAATTCCTATTTTATGGGATGACATCGAGACGGGAGGAAATTATGATTTATTAATTATAGATACGTTAGATGAAGACATTAATAGTATTTATAAATTTTTCAAAACTGCAAATACCGTTAAATTAATAGGCTTAGTATTTATTACCAATGAAAACACAGATGTTTTAGCGTTATCTGATCTCAGACCTTTGGGCTTTATTAATGATATATCAAAAAATAAGATATATGATTTAATACAGGAATACTACAAGTTAAGCAACAATAATAAAACTTATATGAAAGTAAAAAGTGGGTTTAAAAACTTTTTCATATTGTTTACAGATATAATATACATATCCAGTAATACAAGAATGTTAGATATTGTTACTGAAAAAGAAACGTATTCTTGCTATGGTAAACTTAGTGATTACGAAAACATAGAGGGATTTATAAATATACATAAGTCTATTTTAGTAAACACAAACTACATCAAAAGTTATAATTACAAAAGCATTGAATTAAAAAACGGCGAAATATTACCTATAAGTCAATCTCGCAGACCTTATGTAAGAAAGTTTCTTAAAAAGAATAAAATTTAACGCAATTAAATTATGGCAAATTTTGCTTAATTTTTTACAATAACGAACAAAAAAAATTTTTACATGATATATTAGCATTAGCAGGAAAATTGTGGAAATTATTTTCAAGATATGAAAGGAGGAAAGTTGTTCTAACATTCGAATTTACAAAGTCTAAATATTTGAAATTTTCTCAAAATTGTTTTACGCATTAATAACAAAAGAAAGGAAGGATACTATGAAAAGATTTTTTAGTCTATTCTTATCAATGGCATTGGTTACCGGCAGTATGACGTTTGCTTATGGTAATGATGCTATAACCAAAGAAAACATTTCGCAAGAACCTACAAAATATGAGGGTATAGATAAGACCTCGAAATACTATAACCCTCAGTACGAAAAATTTCTTAAAGAAATCGAGGATTTACCCGAAGATGAACAGAAGGCAAAAATGGCAAATGCTCCCTCTGTATATTCATACAATGAAGAGTATGTTCCCAATAATGCCGAAAATGGCATAGCTACTATTGCTGCATCATTGCCCAGTCAATACAATAACACATTGACACCAAATCATTTATCTACATTTCAGAATGAAGTTAACAAAAAGAACGGTTGGGCATTTGCCGCTAATGCAGCTTTAGAAGCAAACATTATGAAAAACAATGGAGATTATGTTGTTGACCTTTCAGAGCAGCATTTAAGATATGCCACTTCAGGTGATATGTCAGAAGAATACGGCTATCCCAAAGGAGCAACAGAGGAAGGTAATTTTAGTATAGCATTAGGCTACTGGACCAGAAGTACAATGGGTGGTCCCTCCCTTGAAAGTGATATGCCATACAAACCTGATGTTGGTTTTATATATTCTTTAGATGATATAAAGAACACTCCACGTTCAAAATACTATGTAGCCGAAACTAAGACCATTTCATCATTGGCAGATTCAAGCGGCTCTGTACCCGCAAGAGTAAATAGTGTTAAAAACATGATTTATGACAATGGGGCAGTTTATGTATCATATCAGCATTCTGACAGTAATTTTAATTCATCCAAAACGGCTTATAATGCTGAAGAAGGTACTGAAGATAATCCGGTTGTTCTTGTTGGATGGGATGATACATACTCAAAATCAAATTTTAAACTTACACCAAGTATAGATGGTGCATTTGTAGCTGTTGACAGTAATAATCCTCGTTGTTTTTATTTGTCATATGATATGGTAACACGTATTGGTCCATGCAGCTCTGTGTCAAAAGTTGTAAACTATGATAAATATGACCATATTTATGATTATGAAAGCCGTATAGACGATGGTTGGTATTCAAATACTGCATATAATTCAGACGGCAAAACCAATGCTTTTGTTCATAGATATTATGTAAATTCTGACAACGAAGAAATAAGTGCGGTTTCAACATATTGTCCCGTTCCAAATGCTCGTTATAGAATATATGTAAGCCCCAATGGAAATCGTTCAAATTTATTTCCTCAAGAGTTAGACGTAAGTAATAGTGATAGTGATGTACTTGAAGTTACTGTTAGCAATATAGGGTATCACACTTTTGATTTAAAGACTCCCGTTAAGATTACAGGTGATTCTTTTTGGGTAGGCGTCGAGGTCACAAGTACCTTAGATACGAATTGGACTATTCCCTGCGGTTGGTATGGTAATGACGCAGCAAATAACAACTGCTTTTATGCAGAAAATATGAATGATATAATATCTAATACAAATGTTGCAACATCAACACGCATAGTTTTAAGAGCACATACCAAGAATATTGTTCCTGATGAAATGTCATGGAATTTAGCTGAAAAAGATTATTCTGAATTAGCGAAAACAGATGAAAGCGTCACAGTAAACGGTCTTACTTTCAATGTAAAACCCAATAAAACTTTTGCTTACAGCCCACAAAAAGATATAGGCGAAACTAAATATGATCAAATATTCAGTTTAGCAGGAAAAGGATGTAGGGATTACAGAAATATATCTTTCAATATTCCAAATGGAACAGTTGATATTGACATCTTAGCCAAAGCAACTTCCGAAGGAAATGAAAGAGAACTCGTATTAGCTACAGATGATAAAATACTTGAAACATTTAAAGTAGATAAGGCTCAGCATTTCCATTGCGAACTATTTGATGAGAATGCTAGATTATATCTCTATTCAAATGCCAATGCAATTAATATTTTTTCATTAGGCTATAAGGTAAAAGATAAATCACCAACAACAGACAATGATAACAAAATATGGACATTTGACAATGAAGATTTAAGCAGTTATTTCAACAGTACGACTGCAAAAATAACAAATGATATGACAACCTCAGATGGTCTCACTTTCAGAGCATCAGAAGAATATCCTATTTCACCTGAAAATTACAATATTCGTGATGCAGGAAATCTTTATTACAGATATGTTGACTTAGAAGGCGCATCTCACTTCGGCAAACGACAGATCTTATTTGATGTAAAAAAAGATATGGATATTTATATAACTGCTGCACATATGGGAAGTTCTACTGAAACAAGATATTTAAATGTTGTAGGTCAATATGGTGACACAGATATTATAGAATCTGTAGACGGTGTTGCCGGTCACATGGTTCCTATTACACACCAATTAAAAACCTACAAAATTAAATATGTAGGCGACGGCGATAAGATAATGATACATTCTAAGGACAATGGCATGAGAATATACAAAATTGCCATTGCATATAGAAATGATGCCTCTGTTAATAATAACTTTGCGTTCAATGTAGATGACAATTACGATACTGCCGGCTATAACTATAAAACATTAGATTTTAATGGCGGCAGCGTTATGGCAACATCTAATTCAGGTTACAATGTTGTTTCTTCACCAATCGAATATAACGGAAAGGAATACAATTTTGGTCTCAGACTTGCAACTCCATATCCGTCTTACAGAGAATCTCGTTCCATTAAATTTATGGCAAACAAGGGTTCAAGAATCCATTGTTTAGTTGCAGGAACAGGAAAAGTGTATTTAGCTGATGATTACAGCATTATTAATGAATATGATATAAGCGATATATCCAACTTGAACATTCCGTATGAAGGAAATACAAGGAACTTATATTTATTTACAAGCAATACTGCTACAATCTATTCTGTAACATCAGATACATCTGATATTTCTCCATATAGCCTGGAAACTGACATTATGGAAATTTCTAATGAAATAACATCAGAAGAAATCTCAGAAGAAACCACAGAAAAGGCAACAACGGAGAGCGAAACTGTGGAAAAACCAATTGTTGAAGAAACCAATTCCACAGAAGCAGATACCGAAGGCACGACTATGGAAGATTTAAACGAGGCTATTGAAGAAAATTCCACAATTGTAACTGAGGAAAAACAGAATATAGATGAAAGTGAAATTATTATTTCTCAAAATGAAACAGATGAAAATCTGCCATCAATGCCGGAAAGCAATACTGAAAATGAAAGTATTGAAACTGCGGAATGACATAATTTTTACTCATTTTAAGCAAATAATAAATAGCTGTGAAAAGGCAAGGGAATACCCTTGCCTTAAAGCAGGTTAAGGAGGTAATCTTATGAAATCAAAAAAATTATTATCAGGTTGTTTGGCATTAATGATAACATTATCGGCAATGTCCTTTACACCCTTTGCCCAGGAGAAACAGCTTGCTTTTCCCGGCGCAGAGGGTGGCGGTATGTACTCCCAGGGTGCAAGAGCATCATCAAATTTTACCGTTTACCATGTTACCAATCTTTACGACAGCGGTTCAGGCTCCTTCAGAGATGCCGTGTCACAGAGCAACAGAATAATTGTATTTGATGTAGCGGGAAACATTATGCTTGAAAGCTCCTTGCAGATAAGAAGCAGCAATCTTACCATATTGGGACAGACTGCTCCCGGCGAGGGTATATGTATAGGCGGAAATGATGTGCGTTTCAGTAATGCAAACAATATTATAATGCGATATATGCGTTTTCGTATGGGTGATATATCTGACTCTCAGGAGGACGGCTTGGGCGTAAGGAATTGCACAGAGGTCATACTTGACCATTGCAGCGTGAGCTGGAGTATAGATGAATGTCTTTCAGCCTATGAAAACAAGAACTTTACGGCGCAGTACTGTATAATAAGCGAAAGCCTTAATCAGTCACA
>CANPXH010000021.1 GCA_947585865.1 uncultured Clostridia bacterium | reverse complement strand
CAACCGGGGTGTGGGGAGAATCGGAACTCCCCATTGCACGGAAAGATTTATCCGACGGCCGTAGGCCGGCTTTCGGCGAAGCCGAAAGTGCTGAACGTTTTTGGTACTTTTTTCGCAAAAAAGTACATAAAGTTTGCTTACTTTTTAAAGTAAGACAAACTAAAATTTATAATTCATAGAAACAATAAAATCAAAAGTATTAAATGTTTTGGTACTTTTTTCAAAAAGTACATATAAGTTTACTTTCTAAGGTAAGATAAATAAAAAAGTTTGTGCTGCTTTTTAAAGCACTTAAACAAAAAATTACGAGGTGTACATTATGGCAAAATGGACTATCAGAAAATGCTCTGTTGCGCCCCAAAAGCTCATGTCCTTTTACGGCTGCGGCAAGCCTCTAGCCTATGCGCTTTACAACAGGGGCATAAGGAACAGGAAGCAGCTTGGGGAATATACAGACACGGACAATTTCATATTTGAGTCTTTTATGGATTTTAATGATGCAGAGAAAGCCTTTGCCATAGTGAAAAACGCCGTGGACAAGGGCAAAAAGATATGTGTTTACGGCGACTATGACGTAGACGGCGTTATGAGCACGGTAATATTGTACAAGGGGCTTTTGGCCTTAGGCGCAAATGTGGTGTACAAAATACCGCACAGAGTGGATGACGGCTACGGCTTAGGAGAAAAAGCCGTTGAAGATATGAAGGATATCGATCTGCTTATCACCTGTGACAATGGCATATCCTCTTCAAAGGCGGTAGCCCTTGCCAAGGCCAAGGGCATGGAGGTAATAATACTGGATCATCATGAGCCGCCTTTTCGTGAGAGCAATGGCGTAAGGGAAAATATACTTCCGCCTGCCGATGCTGTCATAGACGCTAAGGTGAAGGGCTGCGGCTACAGCTATGATCAAATGTGCGCAGGCGCTTTGTGCTACAGATTTATAAAGGCGTTCTACGGATATATGGCCAAGGAGCTTTACAATGAAAGGGAGCTGCTTATATTTGCAGCCGTTGCCACAATATGCGATGTTGTGGATCTTACAGGCGAAAACAGAGCCATAGCCAAAAGGGGCATTGAGCTTATAAATGAACATATACCCAATACAGGACTTAAAAAGCTTGTGGAGCTCAGAGATATAAAGAATGTTTCCGCCTATCACATAGGCTTTATAATAGGCCCTTGCATAAATGCGGGAGGCCGTCTCGACACGGCTAAGACGGCTGTGGAGCTTTTTACGGCTGAGGATGAGAAAAGAGCGGAGGAGCTTGCTGCCCTGCTTATAGATTACAATGAAGAAAGAAAGGAAATGACTGCAAGAGGCGTTGATGAAATAACCGAGCTTATAGAAAACACTTCTCTTAAAAATGACAGGATAATCGTCGCTTTAAGTCATAATATACACGAAAGCATTGCAGGCATAATAGCCGGAAGAATAAAGGAAAAGTATCACAGACCTACCATAGTGCTTACAAAAACGGAGAAAGGGGTCAAGGGATCGGGTCGTTCCATAGATGCCTACAATATGTTTGAAGAGCTTTACAAAGTAAAGGATATCATGCTTAAATTCGGAGGTCACACTATGGCGGCGGGGCTCAGCATAGAAGAAGGCAATGTATCTCTTCTCAGAGAAAAGCTCAACGAAAATTGCGACCTTACATCAGAGGATATGCAGCCTGTTATACGCCTGGATGCCCAGCTTTATTTAGATGACATAGTTGTGGAAAATATTGAAGAGCTGGATGTTCTCGCTCCCTACGGCAAGGCCAATGAAAGACCTGTTTTTGCAAGCAAGGATATAAATTTTTTGTTTATAAGATTTGTTGGAAGCGAAAAAAATATCGTAAGCCTTACCGTTGAGGACACCAGCGGCAGAAGGCTCAGAGCCGTGGATTTTGATAATTATGATAAATGGATATATAAATTAGAGGAAAAGGGATTTAATACCGATAATTCTTCTTCCGCAAGGCTTAAGGGAGATATTGCCTATACCCTTGATATAAACGAATTCAACGGCAGCAGGAACCCGCAGCTCATAGTTAAAGATGTAAGATTTGAATAGGAGATAAGCATAATAGGCGCATTATTAAAGGTCTCGGTGAAAACTTTCACCGAGACTTTTTTATGAAAGAGTGCATATGCAAAACGACATAGGCTGAGCCGACATTGTTTTACTCATCAGCTTTCTTGCTGTGCTCAAGCCGTATTTTAATTATTTTTTTGCTCCTGTAGGAAATTTTGATCTTGCCGAGCTTCACCTTTTTTATGTTTAAAGGCAGTGCTGATGTGTGTGATATTATCATCACAGCCTTTTTTCCGTAGCCGGGTGTATCGGAATAATCAAAGCCCGGATCAAATACAGTGAAATATTGCGCCGTGTAACAGACGAATATATTTATATATTCATAGAGATCGAGATTTGAAAGTACAAAGAGAATGTCATAGGCTTTTATTTTTCTGAAAAAAAGCTTTACGATCCCGGTTTTGTATATGCTGGAATCACTGTAGAATATCCCCGAAACTTTTCCGGCGGATATGACCTTGGAGAAAAAATCGTACGGCTTGTCGGAATTCCAAAGACTCCTCATTATTTTTGTGGGGTTTTTCCGAGCTCCCATATGAAATTCATCCGTTATGATGTTTATGAAGCTGTTGAATTTCAGAGCCAATGTCAAAGGTGAGTTTTTAAATTTTTTTATGCTGCAAGACATACCCAATATAAGATACATACCGTCTCTGCCGCTTTCGGGCTCCTTAAGGTCGGAAAGCCAATAGTATATTAAATATATATATCCGCAGTATCTAAAAAGCCTGAGCGTGGACAAGGGTTTTTCATCATCTATGTATTCATATAGCTTGGCTGAAAATTCCTGTTTGTGTATCATCAGGAAATCATCGGCTACCAAAAATTCGTTTTGCTTTTCTCTTATTTGTGTAATTATGATCGGTTTGTAATCCATGCTCGCTTTCATATCAAGTGCCTCGAATCAATTACAAAAAATCTCTTAATGTGCTAATGTTATTATTCTGTAAAGCGCTTCCTTCAAACCATTGGAAGGATATGTCATTAAGTGTATTATCGTTAGAAAGCATATTGTAGATTTCTTTATACAGGCTTTCCTTAAGATTGCCGCATTTTGTCTTATATTCATCGGGAAGGTTATCGCACTTATTAACAAATACTGCCAATTTTTCTATTTGACTTTTATTTGCTCTTATTGCAGGAAGATAGACTTCTCTAATTTTATTTTTTTGTTGGTTTATATAACTGTATCTTATTTTTTTATCGGTGTCCGATTTTGTGTGAGATAAAACCAATATAAGTATTTTTTTGCTGTTAATAAAATGCTTTTTATGCAAAAGCTTTATTAATGCCTCATCATTACTGCCGGCTGTATCCTTTGCAACACCATTAAAATATATATAACCGTTATGCTCTTTTTTTATAATAGGTTTAGCTTTGCGCACTACTCTTGTTGGAGTATGCCCTCCTTTTTCTACGATCTTTTCGGGATCGGGCAGTATGCGGCTCAATTCGGTCTTCCCGCTGGATGAGCAACCCATATATATTATCTCTTTTTTTGTTCTTAATTTGATTATAAATTTATGTATCAATTTTATTATAAAAGCCAAAAGTGCAAAAATACCTGCAGCCCATAATACCTGATATATTCTTGCAAGCGACGTTATGCCATTTATTATTTTTTCCGGCAATGTAATATGCAGATAGCGATTATATTTGGAGTTTGACATAGCGTCAAAAAGCTTTATCATTTCTTCCTGTGTAATATTTTTTTTGGGCTCAAGTCCGTTTTCAAATAATTCTATCTTTTCTTTGGGGGCTTGTTCGGATAATATCGAAGCCATACGTGCTACTGAAGCTCTTGCCCAATCAGAAATCTCACTATAATCAGGATAAGGAGTTATTATGGCGTCATTTTCTTCCAATTCTTCTTCTGAGACAAACACTCTGCAAAACATGGCAAATACTTCTTCTCTTTTTGCTTTTTCTTTTGAATCTAATTTTTCTTTGTCATCTCCTTGGAGAACGTCAGATTTTATTGCTCTATATAAATTTATTGCCGATTCTTTTTCGGAATCTTCTGAAATTCCATCGGCTTCGTCATTATAAAATTTCTCTACCCTATATAGCCATGTGGCAACCTGTTCTCTTGTAAGCTCGCTTTTATTATCTTTGGCAGGCGCTGTTGATTGTATAAATTCTGTGAATTCAACATTGATACGCCTCTTGTTCCCGTTCCCATCAACTTCGGAACAAGAGGTCAGCGAAAAAACACTTATCAGTGCAATAAGAATTGCTAAAAATAATGATTTAAATTTTCCCATATAACATCTTCCTTCCGTATATCATATTGATTTTTTGAGGCAATTTACAATTTAATACAAAATGATACAAAAATACCCATATACAATATATTAAAATATATTTACTGTAAAGTCAATTTGTTGGGCTCGCCAATTATCGACAAAACAAGCCTACCAAAAAAATTCATATAATATTGAAAGGCGGTCAAGGCGGCGATATGTTTTGCGTTTGGATAATGCCGCAGAAAACTAAAAAAATAATTGGTAAAATCAATTAAATATTTATTGACAAAACGATTAATTTTTATTGACTCTTCACCAAAAAAATGGTATAATTGCAACAAAAGTATGTATATTTTTACATTTGTTTACTAAAATTGTTGTATGTCAGTTTTCATATACGTGAACACTTATCGGTAAGGAGAGGATATGTTAAACATTTTTTTTTTAATTTTTAATACAAAACGATTTTTATAAGCTTTCGGGAACCTATCGGCGAAAGCTTTAACTATCGTCTAAGGCTTTAAAAGCCAAAATAAATATTAACAAGAGGTGAAAAAAATGAGTACAAAAAAAATAAAGAGCTTATTGATATTACTGGCTTCGCTTATAGCCTGCAGTGGGATATTCGGGGCATACACATATGCAGATGACATAAATAAAGCACCTGAGCCGGTAAAGAACCTTGATGTGGTGTTTGTAATAGATGACACCGTTTCAATGCAGCAGAACGATCCCAAGAAATTGAGCGGCTCTGCTATGAGACAGGCGGTAGATCTTATAGAGAACGGAAACATTGCCAACTCAAGCGTGCGTGTAGGCATAGGAATGTATGCTATAAATATGATGCCCGGCGCAGTAATGGATTTGGGCTCGGTAACGGATAAGGAAAAAATAAAGAAGTTTACCGAATCCTCTGTAACACAGCTGGGAAAGGGAACAGATGCGGCTCAGGGAATAAAGTGGGCGGTAGATCAGATGGACGCTCACAAGGATCCCAACCACAAGCAGGTCATAATACTTGTAGGCGATGGAGAGAACTCCTATGTTGTAGGCGGTCAGGACATAAGGACAGACGCTCAGTCACAGCAGCAGTGCAATGAGGCTGTGGCAAGGGCAAAGGCAGCGGGCTACACCATATATACAATGGCAATCAATCCTCAGAGCAGCAAGTTTTCCAATTACTTCAAGAATATAGCGGAAGCGACCGGCGGCGAAGCTTTTGAGCCAAAGGAGGCAAAAGAAGTCGGCGATTGTATAAGAAAGATATTCGGAATAAAAGGAGAAACCGTAAAGCTCCCCAAGGATGTGCTGGTGTCAAGACCTCAGGATATACCCGAAGGTACGTTTGAGTTCAACATACAGTGTATACATGATACGCCTATTGCGGTCACAATGACTACGCCAAGCGGTGTAGAGCTCAATAAGGACAGCGACAAGGTCCTTTACAACCAGGAAAGCAACTACACCAACTACAAAATAATAGAGCCTGAAAGCGGAACATGGACCATAAAGTTTTTGAGCAGTGTTGAGCAGTACATAACCTATAGCTGCATAGCTCATACCGATATAAATATAAAGCTTGAGAGCACAAGCCCGGAAATAAGGGCTAAGGAGCCCAGCAATTATAAGGTGAGCGTATACAATAAGGATGAGCTCATAGATTCCAACGACACCGTTAAGAATCTTGTCTGCAAGCTATTCCTTGAAGATACTGCGACCGGCGAGATATCAGAAAACGATATGGCCATAAACGGAAGCTTGTTTGAAGGCAGCGTTACGATACCTCGTAAGGGAAGCTACAATATCAAAGCGGTATTATCGGGAAATGAATTTTCTACCGAAAGCAATACCATAGCAATAAATGTAGACAAAAACTCAACGGCATACACAGCTAAAATAGCGGGCATATCAGGTATAGCAATACTTTTGGCACTCATACTGCTGTTCTTGATAATATTCAAGCTGATAAGAAAGTCAGCAGCCAATATAGCCGTGCGTATAGGCTTCTCACGTATCACCGTATCAAGGGACGGACTTGGAAAAAGAGACTTCTTGATAAACAGCGATGAGCTGGCTTCAAGCATATTCAGGAACAAGAAGATGGGAAGCTTTGAAGAAGTGGTAAGCTACTTTGTGGATACATACATAAATATCTACGGAGACAAGAGTATAAACGAATATGTAGGCATGGACGAGCTCAATGCCTGCAGGAGCATTAAATTCAAGGGAACGAAGGAAAAGAAGTGCTACATTACCATACCGCCTTCAACAGGCAGCGGAAATATGGCTTACGACATTGTGCTGGACAACATAAAGCTCAGCAGAAAAAAGATCATCGATTTCAAAAACGACAGTAAGCAGTCAAAGAAAATATGTATAATAATGCAGAAAAAAGCTCCGGAGGAAAAGATTGAATTCGTATTTGAGCTTTCATCCGCAAGGGGCGGCATAAATATGCTGTAACAGACCGAACAAGGGGCGGCACACCAACGGTCAATATAAAATAAGCATAAAAAGGCTTAAAATTCCGCCGTGGAAATGTTTTGTAAAAATCAAGTACATAAAAAAGGAGTGACGAAAATGGCAATTTCACAAGCGCAAAAGGAACAACTGGACAGATTGTGTCTTGAATCGGGTGGTATATTCGGCGATAAGGACAAAAAAGATCCTGCCCCGAAGCCTATGATCATAATAGGTCTTGGAGGATTGGGCTGCAGAACGCTTAACGAGCTTAAGAGAAAAGTGGATCTTCAGATAAGGAATTATGAAAAATTCATTCATTTTCTTGCGATCGATTCAGACGAAATCGATATGAGAGACTTAAAGGCTTCAAGTCATAAGGGCTATCTCGATGAAAACACCGAGATAACAGATCTTTACGATCCGTCTATAGCCATGATCATTCAAAAGGGGGTATTGTCTGAGCACAGCAAGAAATGGATGACGCCGAACTGGGTACCTACGGTAAACGGCTCAGGCTGCGGACAGATAAGAGAAAACGGAAGATTTCTGTTATCCGTGTCTGCTGTTTACAGCAGAGTACACGCCGCTATAAAGAGCAAGATAGAAAATGCCAGAAACGCACTGCCTCCGGGATCTTCCAATACCAATGTAAATGTTATATTTATAGCAGGTATATCAGGCGGTACAGGCAGCGGAACATTTATAGATATTGCATATATCACTCATAACATTTTCCAGGAGCTCCATATAACAAACTACAAAATAGCAGGATACATATATACTCCCGATGTTCAGTTCGGCAATCCCAAGATCAATACGGCTGCTCTTAACAGAAACGGATTTGCCGCTCTTAAAGAACTGGATTATTACATGAACATATTCAAGACAAAGGGTAAGTATGTATGGCCTTTTGACAAAAGCATGGGCAACGATGTAAGCAGGAATATATATGATACCTGCGTTCTTGTAACGGGAACAGACGAAACGGGAAGCACGGTAGGCGGAGAGGCTAAGTGTATGGATGCTCTTACCGAAACGCTTATGCTTGCGCTTGCCGATAATAACTTTACGGTGGGCGGCGTACCCGTTCAGATGATAGATTCATTGATGGACAACAATTATACCAACTTTAACACATGGTCTTCAACGGGTCCCGGCAGAGACGACAAGGTATATCCCAAGACCTGTAACTATGTGTACAACGTAATAGGCTACGGTTCTGTTAAAATACCTGTGGATTACATAATGACATATATTGCAAACAAGATGTTTGAATATGCCATGAATGAATACAATAAGATACCCGAAGACGGTGAAATAAACGCCCTTATGTCACAGGTAGGCCTTGTTGACTACGAGCAGTCCGTAGACGGAAAGATCAGAAACGAATATGCCGGCGGATTCGTTCCTACCGTAAAGAAGCCATCCATAGGCGATATCAAAAACGGCACGGATAAATTCTGGGATTATGTAAACGATATGGCGGTATACTATAACGATATCGTCAACAAAAAGCTGGGCGCCCGTGAGGATAAGTTTATAAATGACATATATGAAAATATAATAAGGCTGGCGGAAAACCATTTTGATGCAAGCGGACCTTATTATGTAAACAGACTTCTTTCTCATGAAGGTACGGGAATACAAGGCGTTATAGTAAGGATAAGAGATATAGCGTCTAACCAGTGCAACAGATTCTATGAAAGACTTATCGAAACATACGGCGATCAAAACGATCTTAAGAGAGCTATAAGCGGAGTATGCTCAAGAGCCAAGAAAGGCTTTATATTCGGCGGAGACAAGCCGGAGGATCTTCTTGCCGCAATACAAAGCATGATATCCGATTTTTACCTTTCCAGAAATTTGGCAAAGGATATGTTCGATAAGCTCATGGAGCTTTCAAACAGAGTCACTACATATAACAACAACCTGTTTGGCGTATATGTGGAAGTGATGGATCACATAGGCGGCCTTCTCAACAGAGACGCCAACAAGACTATACAGGGCATACATTCAGAAAACGCATACACCGCATATGCCATAGATACAAATAACAACAAGCATGACAACCCTGTAGCCGAGATACTTTACAAATATCTTGACGAGATAGTTTTAAACGATGATTTTAAAAATCAGTTCTTTAAGGGCTTTGACGGCATAATAAAGACAAAGGATCCTAAGGTAAGAGAGGAATTCACATCCTCAGATATGAATAAATTCAATGTTGTAAGCATAATGAGGGAAGAATTCAACAATCTTTTGCAGATGTATTCCAGCGATGCCATAGAGAGATTCCTTGTGGTATTCTACGGCAATCTTAATGCAAACAACCTTAAGCAGTCTTTTGATACATGCTGGACAAACGAAGAAGAAAAGAAAAATGCAATGAATATTGCAGCTACCAATATAAAAAATCAGCTTACCGCAAGGGGCAAGCTTTTGTATCAGCCGTCAGACGGACATATGGACTACATTGCCGGCAAGAAGTTCGTGACCTGTCCTCAGGAGGCTCCTTTGCTTGAGGCAACTCTCAAGAGCTTATACGCTCAGGATCCCGATATACAGGTATGCTCAGTGCCAAGAGGCAAATCCGTTGACCTTATCGAAAACGAATACGGCCTTGCTCTTGCCAAGATAAGCGGTATATCCGAAGCAATGAGTTATTACGATGCTTCATTGCTGAACGATAAAGACAATACGGTGCATCTTGACGGCAGCGTGCATTCAGACTATTCGGAGCTTCCTTCCATCGTTCCGCAGGAAATGTTCGGCAACCTCCATTGTTCTTCAGAAATAGAGCTCAGGAACTTGAATAAAATAAACGGCATAATAGACGAGGCTCTTGTGTATGGCCTTTTGGAGCGACCAAAGAGTGAGGGCGAACCGTATACCTATTCATATTATGAAAATGCTGCGGATCTGGAGCTGAATGACGAAATACTTTCAAGCATGGCCAATTCACCTGCGATAAATGCCAATATGACAAAGACCGATATCAAGAATGTTGCCGACAACATATTGAAGGAGAACGGCATAAAAACATTATCAGGCGATGTCAAGATGGAGTTCAGCGGCTTTACCGATTTGGACAGCGAAAAAACTATGAGACTTATCGTAAGGAAGAATATGGATCTCTACAGGAACATAAGAGACAGCCTAAGAGTAATAAAGGCTCTTGTTGAACCTGTTGAGAATAAGCTCAATATGGACAAGGCAAGAAAGGAAAACTACAATAAGTTTGAAAAAGATATAACCAAGTTCTGCCGTTATATCAACCTTGGACTTATAAAGCTCGATCCTATGAACCAAAAGGATTGGCTCTATGATGACAATGACGGCCGCTACACAGGCTATATATTTGACGCCAATAACGATGATGACTTTATAACGGACAATATCGTTTACTTTGCATTCAAGAATTTCCTTAATCTTAAGAGCGAAGTAGCCAATGCTCTGAGCAGCATTGCAGACGAATATGCAAAGAACGGCAGCGCCTTCCCGGATCCGGTGCTTGCAGCCAAAATAACTCCTATCGTTGCAAAGGTAACAAACAAGCCTAAGATCGACGAGGCAACGGGAAGAGTAAATACCGATAACGTATCAAAGTATAACCTTACCTTGAGATTCAGAAATGAAGAAGCTGTGCTCAATAAATGCAACAGCAATGCATTAAAGGGATATTTCACCTGCGATATCGGTGACATAAACAATCCATATGACCTTCTTATAGAATTCTATAAGCTGTTCAAAGAAAAGAGAAGCCACAGATAGTTTAACTTAAGGCTGCCCGAAACACATATCGGGCAGCCAAAAAAATAAAATACGGAGGAGATAGAATGTCAGACAGTTTAAACAGCGTGATAAAAAGTATCCGAAAAAAAAGCATGAGATTTGTTACATCTATGGGTATGCTGCCTTCAAACAAGAAGACCGTGTGCGTTTATCTCGGAGAAAGTGCTGTATCGGATATAAAAGTAGACGTCGAATATTATTTGAAGGATGTTGCCAGAGTGGCATATGACGAACATTCTATGACCTCTGTTGCCTATAAAGATATAAAAGAGGAAGATATGAAGGCTTTGCATGACATTATAGTCAACAGCGTAAGCGGCGGCGTTGTGAAAGAATACATCGACGTCTATTTCATAACTTCAATGGCTCCTGCCAACAATATATGGAAGGAAATTAAAGATATGCAGAACCCCTTTGGGTTCATAGATGAGATAAATGAATTTGCCTCTTCCGTAAATGTAGAGATAAAATACAGCTTTATAGCATTTATGCCCTTTGGCATGATCACCGAGTCCAACAGGAGCTTCTTTAACGATACGGTGCTTCCTGTGCTCAAAAGCTTTTACGATCACAATGAAACAAGAGTGCTTCACATAAAGCAGATAACCAAGGACAATTATTTGGATATAAGCGAAAGCATTGCGTTTTATATTGTCGCCGTAGGGGCGGATATATTCAAGCCGGCAATAAAAAATGCAGGAACATACGGCTGGGCGAATTTCTACCTTTTCTCAAACAGTATGGTGGACAGATGCGTTGCAAATAAAATATACAACAGTCTCGGCAGCAGGCAAAACAAAGCCACAAGTCCGAGACATCAGGAGATATATGACAAGATATACGGCAAGGTCTCTCAGAAGGTTGCCGATATAGAGAACGAATGTATGAGCAACATTACCGAAAACGACTGCAGGTATATGCCTGTGCTGTTTACGGAAGACGAGGTAAGCGGAGGCGGTTTTCTTAATGCTCTATTCCACAAGCGCAGCACAAGTACCGTATACACGGGAGATTTTGAGAATGCCTATGCTTCTCTTATAAAAATGCAGGAGGCCGGTATTGAAAAAAGAAAGAACAAGGCGATAAACCGTAATGTTATAAAAGATATAATAGATTCCGTCGTAATATATTGTGACAGATTTGATCAGCTCGAGAACGAAAAAGGCCCTCTTATAAAGGCAATAGTCGACCTTATGCCTGTGGAAAAGCGTTTAGGAGTACATAACAGCGACAACAGCTACACCGGTAAATATAAAGGGTTTGTCGATGAAAAAAGAGATGAGCTGAGAAAATGTATACTAAATGAAATACTGGATCATCTCAGGACAAACAGAGATGAAATAAAGAAGGGCATAAGCGATAAGCACGGCGTAATGATGGGCTATGTAAGAGATTATATGAATCTGCTCTTCTTAGGCGGTTACGGCAAAGACGTAAATATAAATGAAGATTCACTGAGCTTTGAGACCAACTGTGACAATATCGCCGATTTTATAAATGATGATGATGTTTCCGAGGAGCTTCGCAAGATCGATTTTGTGAAGGAAGTGGACAACTATATCAAAAAGCTGTGCGGCATATACGGAAATGCGGAGATAAATCCCGTAAGCAACGTTAAGTTCGGCTGCGAGGCTATATCATATGATGTAAGCTCCGATCCGTATAAGGGAATAAATGCTTATGTTGCCGAAGGCGGCAGCTACGATCACAGCCAATTGCCTCAGGTCGTGAGACAGGATCCGAATATCAAGCAGGACACAATATTTGTACTTTATTATAATTACAATGAGAAAGGGCTCCCGTGGGAGTAGAGGGAACTATCATGAAAAAAATATTTGTATGGGCTTTGGTTGGCGGCGTTATTTTTTCTATCATAGGCAATATATTGTTCAACGGCCCTCTTTCAGACATACCGAGTATATTGAGAGTAGGTATATATTTTCTTATTTTCTCAATAATTTTGGGCATATCTCTGATACTTGGCACAGTTACGTCAGGCTACGATGTGGTAGGCGGATACGTTGTTGCTTTTTTGGTGAGCTGCATAGTTATGTTCCTTGTATCAATGCTTTTTGAGTTCATATACGAAATAGATTTCGGCAAGAAAGCAGTTGGCGCAGGAGACAATTACGTGTTCATAGTCGATAATTCCAGCTCTATGGAAACCAATGACTCGAATTATGAGAGATACGATGTATTGGATCAGATAATCTCTGAGCTTCCCGCCAATGCGGAGATAGGCGTATATACATATGAATCAACGGTATCTCAGATAACTCCTTTAGGCACAATGGCGTCTAATTACACTATACCCGACAATGCCCGCAGCAACAGCGGCGGCACTTCAATGATGACCTGTATAAGCACTGTGGCTAAGGAAATAGAAAATTCCGGCAAGATGTACAATATCATTAATCTTACCGATGGCGCAGCAACAGATTCGGGCACATTTTTCAGAAGCGGACCTTATAAGTCAGCCTTGGATACCTGTCAGAAAATGGGAATAAAGGTATCCTCCGTAGGCTTTGGTACTCCCGATGAGTCCTTCTTGACATCTCTTGCGGAAGATACAGGGGGCGTATATCTCAATGCTGACGGCGTTGCCGATCTTTACGACAACATAAAGAATGCCGTTACCGTTACTACCGGCAGCAATATTCAAAGAACATTGATATCACTGCGTTCCGGCCCTAAGTCAAGCAGCATTCTCTATATCATATTGAGAATACTTTTCCTTATCATAATGGGCGTGGTATTTTCTGTACTCAAGGGCTTTGCCTCTTCAGAAGACGACAATATGCCTTTGTTTATAATAGTTTCAGTGATCGCCTGTACGATAGGTGCGATACTTATGGAGGCTCTTACCAACGGATTTGGCATCGGCGACAATGCCGTAAGAGTGGTACTCTGTATTTTATGGTCTGTTGCCTTTTCACCCGAAAAGTCGGGAAGCGCAAATTTCAGCGACTCCGGCGGCGGCTTCCAAAAGAGCCTTAAGGGCACCGCTGCTGACAGATTCGGTTCCGATACAGGCGGATCCGGCACAACACAGAGGTTTTTCTAATAAACATTGAACGGAGTTGAAAATATGGAATTTTCTATAGATAATTCAAATACCGATGCAGTCAATATGGTAATAAAATTTGATTCGGAAAGACTGAGCGATGATATCACGGATATAGACTGTTATGAATACAGTCTTGTAAACAAGCGCTTCAGCACTGCTCCAAAGTCTATACATATACAGCATCTGACCACAAAGTATGAAGGCAATGTTGCAAGAGTGGATATGGGAAAGCTTTGCGGGCTGTATAAATTCGTGCTTAAAAAGAACAATGAACAGGTACACGAGTTTGTGGATTACGGCGGCGAGGATATAATAATACAGCGAAGCTGCAAAAGGATCATGATAACGGCGCCTATAGAAACGGAGGGCTGTGCTTTTACCATATCTTCCGAGGTACCTATTCCCGCAGATATGATACAGTACAGTCATTCCGATGTAAAATGCAGATACAATATTCCCGAAAACCTGACGGGAAACAGACCCTCCACGTTTTTTGTGAGCAATGTAAGAAGCGATTCCGACATTAAGTTCAGCATAAACAGCGAGACTTGTGATGAAGACAAAAAGATATGCAAACATATAAAATTTGTAAATAACATTCAGTAAAAAGAGGTGGTAGAAGTGAGCGAATACTTTGAAATAAACTGCCCGGAATGCGGCAATATATTTGACGCAGGCTCCGTTGCTTTTTCATTGGCAGACGTTGTAAGGAAAATAGCGGGAGATAATATGGAGCTCTTAAATTCAAGCGGGTTCCAGGCAATAGGCCATATCGATGAAAGCAAGGCAAGATCCCTTATAATAGATAATGACTGGCTTTGGGATCTGAAAATAAGCTATCTTGCAAATCACGATAAGGCGATAGAGCTAAGAGGGCAGGAAATATTGGATTTCCTTGTTAAGAACAACAGCTCCGAAGAAATGGTGGGAAGCCTGTATCTAAGCGAGGATACGAATGTGCTTGTTGAAAAGATACTGCAGCTCATACCGGCAGAGAAAAAGATAAGAGGACACAAAAGAAATCCCAATCTTGACGAAAGATCGGCTATAAGAGATGTGGTGGAATATGCCAAATCGGGCGGACTGCTTTTTAAAGGCACTTTAAAATATGTGAATGACAAGGATACCAACGGCCGACTCGTTATAAGGAGCCTTGAGTGCGCAAATAAAAGAATAGAAAGCAAAAGGTGCCCTAACTGCGGCCACAGATTTTCAAAGTGGGCAGGTCTTTATGAGGAAAAGGTAATAAGCGTTATAGGAACTCCCTATGTAGGAAAGACCGCCTATTTCACTTCCATAATCTCAGCGCTCAATACGGGAGGCTTTGAATATGGCGTAAATTTGGAGTTCGATACGGATACCATAGATTACAAGCAGTTTCAGGACAATCTGGTAAATTATAAAAGGGGCTTTGCCATACAGAAGACTGCGGCAAACGAAACTCCGCAGATCACCGTAAAATTAAAAAATATAGAAAACAACAGGGAATTTTTGTATACGCTTGTGGATATACCGGGAGAGTTGTTCACAAGTGCTGTAGGCGATTCCAAGGATGATATACTTGATAACAGAAAGATAATAAAGAATTCCGATGCAGTATGGTTCTGTATGTCGGCGGATCAGGCGTTCAACAATCTGTATGACAGCGAAAGAGATCTTGACGCCAATAAAATAACGAGGAAAAGCAGTATTGAAAACGTTGTTACAAAGGAGCTTGACGACATAGCCATAAATATCGATGCTTTTGTGAATCAGCTTTTCAAAAACGATGAGGAAAGACCGCCTATTGCCCTTGTCATAACAAAGTGCGATCAGCTTTCCTTTACGGTATATGATGATTTTAAGGACGATACCGCAGGGTATGAGGACTGCAGCAAGCTTATATGCTATCCCGTGTTCGAGGATATGAACGGCAACATTACTATGCGCAATACAAAAGATGCGGGAGAGCCTGTGCAAAACGGTACCGTAATAAACAAAGACGACAGGGTATATTATGCACTGGACAGATTCTCAACGAGAAATCAAGGCCTTATCCATAAATTTATAAGCCAAAGAAAGTCAAATGGCATGAACACCATTATGGGAAAACTGTGCAGCGCATTTTCATACAACGGGTTAAAGATACAAAGGCTGCCCATATTCTTTGTTGCATCATACGGCAGAAAGGCAGCGGCATTTAATCTCAACAGTACCATTTTGAATCTGCTTGAAAAATATCCGGGCTTTAAAGAAAAGTTTGCAAGAAACAGATTCCTTAGCGATGTGTTTGACGCAAAATTCAATATAGACGATCTCGGAGAGTATATATATGATTATGAGGTTGGCGCGGATATGCCCGACGATATCAAGGAAAAGCTTGCGGCTCTGCTGAGCAGATGTGAAAAAAACGAGGACATAAAAAGCCTTATATTCGAGGAATACAAAAAATACAATCCGCTGTATACATTCGGTCTGTTCAATCCTATGTTTTGGGTAATGGCATATACGGGATTCTTAGACTGCGTGACAGCTTCGGGAAGCGGATGGACACCACTCAGCGATCCTTCGGATATTGTAAAGATAAGGCGAAAGCTTATGCTGCAGGCAGAAAAGACCGAGACCGAACAGGAACCCGAGCCGAGTCATGTATCATTTTTCGGCAAGATGAAAAGATTCATCGCAGGAAATTAATAAACCGACTCAACAATTTACAAAAGAAGGTGAAAATGTATGTATGAATTGATATACGGCAACAACGGAGTTGAAGATACCGAAATAAAAAACGGCCTTTATTCCGAAGACGGAAGCAATATACTCAGTAAAGAAAAAGCGCCTGCCGATGTGACTGCGCTTATAAGCAGCAGACTTTTGTCCGTAAACAATGCCGTTAATACAAGTCCGGGCAGATACGATGCGGTATCATATATGATCCCTGAGATCGTTTCTTCAGACGGAAATAAATATACTGCAATGGGTATGGTAAGGAATCTTAAAAACGATGACAGAAACAGCAAGATGTCCGATACCATAATAATGAAAAAGAACGACAGCTCCGATCTTATAGACATAAGCAAGGCTAAGTTCCTCACAGATGAGGATTTTGCAAAGTATGTAAAATTCTTTAATGAGAAGGATAATGTACGCTATTCTCTGGAAGAAAAGGAAACGGAGATATCCGATGAAAATTTGAAAAAGGTCGCAGCCGCAATATTCGAGACCTTTGCAAGGAGCAATCCCGCTCCCAATGCAAGCATAGTGTTTTCGGCAAATGACAATATCGAGTTCAATTCCGTTTCATACAGCATATATAAAAAGATATTGAAATACCTGCCCTATTCTTTCAGAAAAGAGCTTACGTTTTTGGGCAGAGTGGATACATACGGAAGACAGCCCGGCGCAGTGCATGACTACAAATTTGTGGCATACAGCAATGACGAGCCCAAATATTTGCCAAAGGACTGCATAGATATATTCGGCAGCAATGCTGCTGACGAAAGCAGATTCGATAAATTTGCCGATGTTATAGTTTCCCTTTCAGACGATGAGAGGAAGGAACTGTTCGATCTGTTTGCCAATGAATTTGACACCGTGGAGGGCAAGCTGCACAGTGAAGACTATATGCTCATATATTCCAAGCTCACGTATTGGAAGGGCGATGTATCCGAATGTATAGACGATTGGCTCAACAAGGACAGCATAGAGCTTATAGAAAAATATCCTTATCTGTACAATACGGTAAAGGAAAGACTGCTGCAGCACACAGAAGAATTCGGCGACAAAATATCCGAAAATGCGGCAAAGGCAGCGGATATCAAGAGCCTTACGGAATATTACACTGTCATATCAGGCTTTTGCGACAGGCTTGGCATAAGCAAAGATGCTGTCAATGAAAGCTTTGCTTCAAAGGCTCAGGAATTCATATTCGACAGTACGAATATCGATGAGTTATTTGCAAAGGCATCAGAGGCTTCCGAATGTAAAGACGTATTCTTTACGGGAGATTTCAATGATAAGCTCTATGACAAGGGCATAGGATTTATGAACGCCTGCGACAGCATAGACTCTTTGATGGCGGCTTCCGAAAAGGTGTTCGGTTTCAGCCATACCGATATTTTTAAGGAAAGAGACAATGAAATAAAGACCTGTATATATAAATGCGCAAGCGACATTATCGACAAATCCGTAAATGACGTCAAGGCTTCCGCACAGCCGTCTCATATGTACAGAAGTATGTATGACGAATATAGGCAGCTAAGATTGCAATACAGCGGCAATGATAACGGTGCGGCTATATTTGCTCAGTGCGTAGACGACAAAATGAATGAGATAAGCAATGATGTGCAGGAGGAAATAAGGGCGGAGATAAGAGACAAAAAGGATGCCCTGCGCAGGGATATAAGCCTTATAAGCGGCCAAAACGGTATGGGCTATACTGAAAAAGCCAGCAATGATGTTTTTGCCGACTGCAAGGCAATACAAGAAAATATAGACGGTTTCATAAGAGAATGCGAAGGCAGCGATGCGGTAAGCGGCTTGACGGAAAGCTATAAATATGAGCTTTATAATTCATATATCGAAAGTCTTTGCCATTACTTTGAAAATTACATAGACAAGGATACCGTTATAAGCTTTAACAAAAACGGACAAGCGGTAAAAGCCTGGTTCAAAAAGCTGCATTCGAAGGAAGGAGACAGATACAGAGATCTGAATACCGTACTTTCCGTATTCGATAATATCGAAGACATATCAAAGATACTTGTTGCAAAGAGCACGGACAGAAATGCCGGCATAATCAAATTCGTAGACGACTTCTACGGCAAGAACACAGACAGCAGGGGCGGGCATGGTAAACGGGATAAATTCAAGTATTACAGAGATCTGCTTGCGGACATTTCAGTTAAAATAGATGATAAGAAAAAGTCTTCTTTCATCAAGGGCATAGACAAGCAGTTGAAAAAGAGCGGCGAAGACGACCGTGCGAAAAAGGCCATATGCTACATATTCGGCATTGAACCTCCTGCCAAAAAGGGGAGCGGCGGCAAGCAGAACAAAGGCGGAATGCAGTATGGGGAGGATGATTTTTATTCATCATCTCATGCCAACAGGTCTAAAAACAAAAAGGCAGCGCAAAAGAAAAGATCACGCATTATTATAGCGAGTATGATCGTGGTCGGTTTGATCATAGCTTTAACAGCAGCCTTTGCTATCTATAAGATAATCAATAAAGATGATGGGAAAAAAAATCCATCCCAAGAGCCTACCACCACTGTGACTGAAACAACCACAAGCTCTCAGGGAACTACCGCTGCCGTTGTGAGCGAGACCACTCAAAACACTACCGAGGCAGTCACGCAGGAGAAGGAAACAGTTACAAGTACATATGAGACTGAGACAACAACGGCAGAAGCCACAACAGAGATATCTGCCGAAGAAAGTACCGGCGAGACGACTACGAAAAAATCTTCCAACAGGTTTTCTAGGAAAGAAGGCGCTTGATAAAAACGGCTTTTGACAGCGGCGGCAATTTGCTTGACAGATGCTGTGGCATCAATTAAAAATCACTTATTCAATAGGAGGGAGCTATGCTTACAGAGTCCCTCCTATCTGAAATTTAAGACGATATACAAAGGCATATGAGAGGTGACGATAATGGCCGGTTTCAAGAAAAGATCAGACGGCGGCTTTAATAACGGCGGCTTTAATAACGGCGGCAGACTTTTAGGCCCGGATAGCGGAGGCTCGGATACAGGCAGCAGACTTACGGGGCGTGACAGCGGCAGCCCGGATACAGGGGGCAGACTTTTAGGCCCGAATAACGGAGGCTCGGATACAGGGAGCAGACTTACGGGGCGTGACAGCGGCAATATTTTCAATGCCAAACAGGGTATTCTCAAAAGCACAAACGAGTCGGCCGCAAGCAGTGATCCGGAGCTTGGAAAAAATGAATACAGGGGCGTTATAGCCAACTGTGCCGTTATAACAGACAACAGAGGCGGTTTCTCAAAGTGGATGCATTCTGTTTTTTCAGGCGTGGATTTTTCCACGAGCGACACTATCAATGTTTTCACACTGATTCCCGAGGAGACTCTTCGCTCCATAGGGCAGGATATAGGCTGCCATTATGAGGTACTGCTGTACGGAGACATACTTGACAGCCATTTGAATGCAGACGAAGGCGTGATAGTTAAGGGAAAAAGAAACAGGAGAAATCAGATAGAGGCCAGGAAAATAGTTAAGATATATTCAAATGTCGAGATACGGATAAAGAACGGTATATCAGGCTTTGCCGTAAGACTGATAACGGCGCTGGCAGTGCTTATCCCTTTGTATTTGATTTTATATTGGTTGTGCTGACATACTGACAGGAGGAGTATTATGGCGGAAGTATTCGGAGGAACTCAAAAAAACGGAAAACAGCTTAACGATATTATATGCCGAAAATATATCGACAGGCTGTGTGAGATATTAAATGATGAAAACAGGGGTATAGAATTTGATTCCGTCGAGGATATAGACGGCTGTTTTCGTATGTCATGGTTCAGAATACCGGGAGGTACCAAATTTTGGCAGTACAATGAGGATGTGGATTACTCCGAATATTTTGCAAATATACTTTCGGGCATAAAGCCGGATGCGGTGGTCTCATTTGTTATAGACGGAGATGAAGACGGTATAGGCTTTTATGTAGGCATATCAGACGACCCCAATGCAGACGGGGAGCAAAGAGCGGTAAATACTCTTATGGATACATACAAGGCTTTTATGCCGGGCATAGAATTAAAGCCTGTCGACAGCCTTGATATTGACGAAAGCAAATACAGCTACGGCGGTATAGTTATGGGCTATCCCATAGAGTATTCGGAAAATAATGAGGTATCAAACAAGTCTTTGGTATCGGAAACCGACAGCATATGCAGGGCTATGCTTGGCTGCCGCTTTACCATATGCGTTACGGCAAACAAGGTATCGGGCTATGCCCGTGAGGCTGCCGAAAGGATAATTGCCGAAAAGAATGACTACAGCTCCTATGTCACTCTTTCAAAAAGCGAATCGGGAACAGGCCGAAGCATACAGAAAACCAACTATGACATACAAGATTATATAAACAATCTGGACAAGCTGTACAGAATGCTCAGAGTATGCGAAGCAAGCGGAACATGGGCTGTGAACATATGCTTTTGCTCAGATAACGAGTGTGATTTCAGCAAGCTGAGCGGCGTGATAAAGGCAAGCTACTGCGCCAATAATTTGGATTGCTTTGAATCGGTCAGGTGTATACCTATGCAAAGCGGCAGCACAAGCCGCAAGCAGCTCAGGAATATGGTGGAGAATGCCTGCGTTATAGCCGATGAAGGCATCGGAGAGCATCCGGGCGGCCCTCTTTTCAGCAATTACAGATATCAGACTATAATGGACAGCGGGAATTTGGCCAGATTTATAATGCTTCCCCAAACGGAGTTTCCCGGATATTATTTGGATGAATACGTGCAGTTTGATATGGCGGTCAGACATAATGTAAAAAAGCCTCTTTATATAGGCAATATTTGCCGGGGCGGAAGAGGCTATGACATCGATTTCAAAAACAGATATGATATCGAATTGGAGGATCTTACAAGACACGCCCTTATAATAGGCATAACAGGCGGCGGCAAAACAAATACGTCAAAGGCTTTGCTAAGCGAGATATATCAGACTCACAACATACCCTTCCTTGTTATCGAATCGGCCAAGAGAGAGTACATAGAGCTTATGAATCTTGCCGACAGGAAGGGTGCCGTAAATGAAAATTTTAAAAATCTTATGCTTTTTACATTGGGCGGTGAAGGAAAAAATGCCATAAGCTTTAGGATAAATCCCTTTGAGATACAGGGAAAAGGAAGCAGAAAGGTATCCATACAAACACACATAGATTATCTGCTTGCCACATTTAAGGCAAGCTTTGAGCTGTATCCGCCTATGCCCTATGTATTGGAGACATCTGTATATGAGGTATACGAGGACAGAGGCTGGGATATAGTTGACAACGAAAACAAATACGGCTGGGATGAGTATCCCACATTATCCGATCTGTATTACAAAATAGAAGAGGTAGTAGAGAGAATGAACTATGACAAGGAGGTTAAGTCCAATGTCAAGGCTGCGCTGCAGGCAAGAGTCAATTCCCTTAGGATAGGCGGAAAGGGCGCTATGCTGGATGTACGCAAGAGCGTTGATATTGAAAAGGTCCTTAAAAGCCCTGTGGTAATGGAGCTTGAGGATATAGGAGACGATGATATAAAATCCTTTGTAATAGGCGTTCTTCTTGTGCAGCTTTACGAATACAGGAAATCGGACATGGGCAACGGCAAAAAGCCGCTGCAGCACGTTCTTATGATAGAGGAAGCTCACAGGCTTCTTAAAAACGTAACGGGAGAAAACAATCCGAGAGCCAATTCCGTAGAATTTTTCTGCAATATGCTTGCGGAAATACGTACATTCGGACAGGGCATATTGATAGCCGATCAGATCCCTACAAAGCTGGCTCCCGATACTATAAAAAATACCAATCTTAAAATAGTTCATCGTACAGTGATGAAGGATGACAGAGAGGCCATAGGCCATTCCATGAATATGAACGAATCGCAAATAGAGTACCTGAGTTCGCTTAAAAGGGGCTGCGCTGCGGTATATTCCGAGGGCGACAATAAGCCTAAGCTGGTAATGCTCCCCCTTAAGGAGGACAGCAGCGATGCGGTACATTCCAGAGACGATCTTCTGGATATGATAAGGAAAAATGTTGCGGCAAGAATGCCCGGATATTCCCAAAAATTTGCCAGGCATTTGGGCTGTATGTTCTGCAGGAACAGATGCAGCCATTATGAATTTATCGACAGTACTCTTGCCGGCCAAACAGCCAAGCTTGAAAAGCTCAAGGCATATATGAAGGATATCGGATATGATAACGATGTGACCGTAAAGGCTGTTGCAACCTTGATAAAAAGCTGCTTTAAGGATGAGGAGCTTGATTTCAGCGAGAGGATGTGTCTGTTGGGCTATGCTTTGGACCGTATGAAATACGAAAAGTATATACAGTATGTTATGGTCAAGAATTATGCAATGTATTTGGCTGAAGAAAAAAACTGAGGTGATAGTGTGAGCTATAATTTGGAAAGCAAAAACAATAACCCGGAAAACACAGAAAAAACAGAGCCGAAAAATTCGGAAAATAAAAACGTCGAAAGCAAATTAGAGGAAGACTGGGATCTGAACGAGACCGATAAAATAGAAAATAAGAGAACGGACAACGAGGTAAATGCAGATAAAAATGCAGAGACATGGGATCTTGAGGATGACAAAGAGGTCTCCGAAGATACGGAAGAGGTAGAGGAAGAGACCGAGGAAGTCGAGGAGACGGAAGAGGTCGAAGAAGAGACCGAGGAAGTCGAGGAGACGGAAGAAGTCGAAGAGACCGAAGAGGTCGAAGAGGATACTGAAGAAGTCGAAGACACTGAAGAGGTAGAAGAAGAGACGGAAGAGGTCGAAGAGGACACCGAAGAAGTCGAAGAGAATACCGAAGAGGTCGAAGAGACGGAAGAAGTCGAAGAGGATACCGAAGAAGTCGAAGAGGATACCGAAGAAGTCGAAGAGAATACCGAGGAAGTCGAAGAGACGGAAGAGGTCGAAGAAGAGACCGAGGAAGTCGAGGAGACGGAAGAAGTCGAAGAGGAGACCGAGGAGGTCGAAGAGACGGAAGAGGTAGAGGAAGACACCGAAGAAGTCGAAGAGACGGAAGAGGTTGAAGAGGATACCGAAGAAATCGAAGAGACGGAAGAGGTAGAAGAGGATACCAAAGAAGTCGAAGAGACCGAGGAAGTCGAAGAGGATACCGAGGAAGTCGAGGAGACGGAAGAGGTAGAGGAAGAGACGGAAGAAGTCGAAGAGGACACCGAGGAAGTCGAGGAGACCGAAGGGGTAGAAGAGACGGAAGAGGTAGAAGAGGACACCGAGGAAGTCGAGGAGACGGAAGAGGTAGAAGAAGAGACGGAAGAGGTAGAGAAAGAGACCGAGGAGGTCGAAGAAGAGACCGAAGAAGTCGAAAAGACGGAAGAGGTTGAAGAGGAAACCGAGGAAGTCGAAGAGGACACCGAAGAAGTTGAAGAGACCGAGGAAGTCGAGGAGACCGAAGAAGTCGAAGAGACGGAAGAGGTAGAAGAGGATACCAAAGAAGTCGAAGAGACCGAGGAAGTCGAAGAGGATACCGAGGAAGTCGAAGAGACGGAAGAGGTAGAAGAAACTACCGAGGAAGCCGAAGAGACCGATGACTCCATTGAAAAAAAGAGAAATGAGTATTTCAGCAGCAATCCCGATAAACAGCTTGAAATGCAAAAAGAAGCTTATATGAAATTTCTGAAGGAAGGCAAGGGAATAAATGCTGACGGTTCTTACAAGACCTTTGAAAATATGAGCAGTGAAGAGCTGAGGGAGATATCCGAGAAGGATCCTGCTCTTATGGATTATTTAAACAATGAGTATCAAGCACTGCACAGCCCAAGAGAACTGCCGGATTACATAAAGGATCCCATGGGATATGAAGCTGCTGACGCACATATGGAATATAAGGAAGAAAAGAGTGAAGGCGCAATGAATATAAATGATATTCCCATTGAGGAAAGGCGCAGAGCCATATCTGAATATGTCGTTTCGGAGGATGCGCTCAATGAGGATTATGATATGAAGACGCTCAGTGATTTTTCCGAAGAGGAGATCTCGGAAATGAAGGAGAAGTCTCCCGTGGTATATGCCTATCTGCACGGCGATATTGATGTGAGCGGAGAGATAACATCGGAAAAAGACAATGAAGCCGCAAAAGAAGTGACGGAGAACCTCGACAATAAAAAAGAGGAGGTTCTTGACGCAAATGCTGCCGAAGCCACGGAGGTCTTTGATATTGACGAGACCGAGGAAGAGCCTGAGGAGAAAACTGCAGAGGCTCCGCAGGCATATGAGATACCCGAGGAGACGGAAAAAGAAACAGAGGAAATAAAAGCTGATGTGCCAAATCGTGGCGAGCTTGCCGATGATAACGGCATAAAGGCAGTCATAGAGAATGTATCTATAGAGAACAGGCAAAAAGAGATATGTGATTATGTTTCTTCCGAGGGCGCTCTTACAGAGAACTATGAATACAAGACTCTTGACGACTTTACAGATAAAGAGATCGATGAAATGAAGGAAAGCAGCCCCGTAATATACGCATATTTGGCAGGACTCATCGATAAGCAGGGAAATATTGTCGAGGCCGTTGAAAAAGCATCCGAAAATACGAAAGAAGATGAAGCGGTAAATATTACGGAAAAAACGGATGCGGCGGAAAAGTCCGATGATAATGGCGATATAAACGATGGTGATGACAATAATGCCGCTCATATTGAAAAGAATGAGAAGAGCGATATCGCCGACAGATATGAGGATCTTGATCTGAATACGGAACTGGACGATGTGATAAATAAGGACATTGAAAAGTACGAGTCTGTGTTAAGAAGATACAACGACCCGGACAACTTCGATCTTGCTCTTGGCAGAATAAAGGAATATGAAGACTATAACGACAAAGAGCTTGAGAGTATGTACAAAAACAACAGGGATCTGTTTTTTGCTTTGGCATATGAGCAGAAACAAAAACATCCCGAATATACATTCCCTGTATACAGCGAGCTGGCAAGGAAAAAGCATATAGACGCCATAAGATCCGAGGTGGATAAGATTGCCAGGGAAAGCCAAAGCACCAATGCGGAGCTTGGAAGGACTATGGTAGACAAGGGTCTTGACAAAATAAGCGGCCTTGAAAACACAGAGAAATTTGAGGATCGTCTGGAAGACAAGGAGATAGCTGTGATAATTGCCAAGGCGGAAGGCCTTACGGCAGATAAATATATTGAGGGCGAAGAAACAGCAAAGCGCTTTGAGGATCTGGAATACTATACGGATCACGGTCTTGAGCACGTAAAGAAGGTTGCGGGCAAGAGCATAGAAGCGGCAAGAGCCTTTGACTCATGCGACTACGGCTTTGAGCTTAACAAGACGGATGAAAAAGAAATACTCATCGCCTCTATGTATCATGATACGGGAATGAACGGCAGATATCTTTCCGAATGTATTGGAGAGGATAAGGAGTTCAACGGCAACAATATAAGGAAAAATCATCCGATGAGTTCGGCGCTTATTGTATTTTCCGAAAGGGATAAAATAAAATCGGTGTTTGGCGTAGACGATGCTCAGGTAAACAATATTGCAATGTACTGTCTTGCCCATTCCAAATCCACTTCGGGCATAAGCAATATGTTTGATAAGCACAAATGGGCCGACGCATTGAATAAACTTATAGAAAACAGCGAAAAAGCAGGGGTGGACTGTTCTCCCGAAAGCTTTGGCTTACTGAAGAGAGTAAGGCGTGACGAAAACGGAAGGATCGCAATAGAAGCAGGCGATATAGACAGCGATGAGCTTGGCAGGCAGTCGCTTATTGCCGCAAGCGTAAGATTAGGCGATGCAAATGCGGTGGAGCATCCCAAGTCACAAACGGGAAAGAATATATCCATAGAAAGAAAAGACAGCAATGTGGGCGACCTTATAGATATTCAGGATGAATGCGAAAACTGCAGCGTGTTCTATGGAGACAGAGAGCTCAAGTATTCAAAGGATGTCGACACAAAGGAAAATGCCAATGCACGCAACGGTATAATGTATAATTTGGGAGAGTCTAACCTTTCCACAAGGATAAGGACAAAAGAGGTCAACGGCAAAAAAATGATTGAAGAAGTGCTTATTGTCAAGAACGGTATGCTTTCTCCCGCATCGACATTAAGATGTATAAGCGAAAGATTTGATGAGCTTGAGACTCTCAGAGGCATACCCGCCGCATTTACCGTTGAGATAAAGGGCAAGTACAATCCAGAGCAAAAGGAAAGGATAAGGCAGATATTCAAATACGGCGTAAAGGGTCTTAAGTCCACAGCCGGCCGAAAGATGTATCCCGGCGCACCGATACGAGATCATAAGGTAAGATCTGTAAGTTCTATAATAGACAATATTGTTTTCACAGAGAAATAGGAGGTATATTATGATATGTATTGCAAAAACTTGTGACGAGAATGATATGATATATACATACTGCATAGACTACAACAGGCTTGAGGACAAGTCCTTGTCAATGAAAAGGTTTATGAAGGGTCTCCTTGACAATGTTCTTATAGATATAGATACGGTGATACTAAAGGAGATAAGCGATGCCGGCGAATCGGAGCTGAATACGGATATAAAGTTTAGCCGTGATAAGCTGGAATACATATACTCCCTTATAGACAGCTATGATATTGAAAAGCTTACCATATCGGGCAAATATTTGGAAGAGCCTGTGATGCTTGTGTTTTTGCCCCATACCAATGTGCTGGGAATAGTGCATAAGGGAGGAAACAATGTGGATGCCCTTGTCAGAAAGCTTGAAAAGCTCATAGCCATCGTGCCGGAGGATCATGAGATAAGCCCGGAGGAATTCAGAAAAGCCGCTTCATATTATATAGACGGCTTTGAAGATATGAGCGGGGAGGAAAAGCAGAGATTTTTAAACGATATGTCGGAGCACAAGGAGCTTTACAGAGAGTTCACCTATGTATGTGAATGCGGTATGCTCATAGAGAGCGAGGATGCGGTAAGAGCAGGTGGCTATACGGCGGCGGATATATACTCAAAGTATGATATGAGTTTATCTGATATATACACTGTATTGGCGCTTATGGAGACCGATGCCGAAAAGGGCTCTGCATTGATGGATAAAATTATCGGGCGAAAGCAGAGGTGATAGTGTTGAACCAATATGAATGGCTCCATGAGCATATTGCGGATTATTCAACTGTTTATACCAGGGAGTCTTTTGATATCTCTCATCCCACATATGTGGAAAAGAAGAAGAACGATATTAAAAGAAACGCCTACAAAAAGTTTTGCGAAAATCTTCAGTACGGTGAAAAGGTATCCATATATCACAGCCTGGAAACGGAAGCAAAACGGTCTGACAGGCTGGAAGCTGCGATCGATTTTTTCAAAAAGAATAGGAAATATGATGTCGAGACCGACGAGATGAAGGAGAACTACGGCATAATTGCCAAAGAGTTCCAATACAATATGTATGCCGCCATGATCGGAATGTTCAATTTTGTAACGGTGTACGACAATATGGATATATTGTTCATTTCACTGGATGACGGCGATGTTCCCTTGGGCTACTACAGACAGACAAGGGAGGTCGAAGCCGTATACAAGCTGGAAGAAAAGATAAAAAATGACGGCACGGATCAAAGTATTGAAGGGGCTGTAAACGGCTTTTACAACAAATTTGTCGGCCTGCTTACCGATATGTCCGTCATACTGCACAGAGAAGGCATACTCAGAGAGATACCGAAGCCCATAGAGCCTATAGATGAAAAAAGCAACGTTTCCGATACAAAGCTTATAAGCATAAGGGGAATAGGTAAAAAAAGAGGTGTCCTCAATGTGATAATAGGCGCCGCTATAGCAATATGCTTCCTCAGATTTTTCATACTTATGCCAAAGGAAATGATAAAAGAGGATTGGCGATATCTTATATTTCTTGCCTTAGACATATATTTTATATTCAAGGGCATAACGACCGTACTGAAGGGCGTCTATCAGTACAGGATACAAAAAGGCTTTGAATATGCCATAGGCTGTTATGACATTGCCAGAAGGATGAATAAAGACCGATTTGCGGAAATGGCAGAGCAGATCGTTTCGGAGCGGCAGGAAGATCTTGTGGAAAATGCCAGGAGGGGAATAGCTCCCGATCTGAGCCTAAACGAAAATTTCCTTAAGACATACGATATGTTCTCAAGGTGGAACCTCCTTTGCGATATGACAGGCGACATAGGTCAGATACACGGCAGAGTATATCAGCACAAGAGAGGAAAGCTCAGCAGCGTTGCTTCTGTGGCCGTACTTGCTGCTGCGATATTTGCCTCAAGCGTAGGCATAAACGGAGCGGCTGCAGGGGTATACCGTGACTTTTGCAGCCAAATGTACAACGGCTTCAAGCCTGTGGATAACAGGATATATTTTAATGTAAATGCGGATCTTTACAAAAAGCCGAGTATGGAAAGCGATATACTTGCAACTGTTCCCGCAAACACCATCGTTTCCTTGACAGATAAAAAGAAGGTGTCTCTTGATGTGTGGGAGAAGATAAGGTATAAGGTCGGCGACAAGGTATACAGCGGCTGGATACCGCCCAGGACAGTAACGGATGACGGTGTTGAGCACAATATTTCGCCCATATATTATCACAATCTGCCTTCCGACAGCAAGGAATACAGCTACATACCTGTAAGCTCCGTTTCCGCCTCTTCATACCTGGCAGGACAAAATGCCGACTATGTTCCCGAATTGATGACGGACAGCAGCGCTTCCACCTGCTGGCAGGACGGTTCTGTAGGAAACGGCGTAGGCGAAGAGCTGAGATTCAAATTTGCCGCTCCTCAGGAGATAGCTGCAATAAAGGTATATCCCGGAGCAGGCAACGTCAAAGCATACAGCGAAAACAACCGCCTAAGAGACGTTGTGATCAAGATAGGCGGAAAAAAGATAGAATACACCTTTGCCGACAGAGCAGCATATCAGGTGATATGGCTGGATAAGCCCATATATGCCGACTCTGTGGAAATAGATGTGGATTCCGTTTATGAAGGCAATGTGTATGATGGCGATCTTTGTATTGCAGAGGTAATGTTCTACAAAAAAAATTAGGAGATAATTATGAGATTTTTAAAGAAAGTTCTGCCATGTATCGTGGCAATAGCGGTCATTGTATTTATATTCAACACTGTTATCCACGCAATGGGTTACGGCTCCTGGAACGATATCGTTGATATCCTTCCCTTCTCTTCCCTGTTCACCAAGATAGTCAGTGCGTTTACAGGGGTTCAGTACAGCAGCTCCGCCGCCCTCAAGTCATCATTTGTCATAGATATCATAAAATTTGCGCTGATAGTGGTCATAGGAACTATATTGGATCTTATCTCAACGGTGGCTTTGAGATCTTTTTCTTCATCTACGGGGTCGGGCATACTTATGCTTATAATAAAGTTCGGCGTAAAGATAATCGTGATGTCCGTTGTGGTAATGTTCGTTTCCAATATCGTAAGCGGAATAAATATATCTCTGTTCAATAAGATGGGTATGGGCGTCGGCGCTCTTATACTGAGATACATTGCTATCATTTTCACAAGCGTGCTCGTGCTGGCGGTGGGCATATTCCTGCTTTATATCATAAGCAGACTGGACAGCGACGGCACCTTGAGAAGTAAGATACTTCTTATAGCCTGCAAGTCTATCGTAAAAACAATAGTGCTTATAATGCTGCTCGTATTTGCCTGTGTCGTTTTCAGCAACACCGAGCTTATGGGCTTTGGATTGTATATGGTAATACTTTTGACGGGTATATTCTTTATTATGGAAGCAATAATAGGCTAGCGCCGTTATATAGCGGCATACAGTGCCGCAAATATCGTTAAATAGGATATTAAAAAGAAAATATGTCAAGTATGCTGACTCCCTCCATCGGCTCTCGGTCCGATATTGGGAGCCAGCATTTTTTTAGACAGACAATAATTTCAGACAGATGACAATGAAAATAATTTTTGCCGCAAAGGTCCGGTTAAACTTTATGCCTAAAAAACGAATACTCGTTTCTACAGCGCCAACGGTGTGCCGCCCTTTGATATAAAGGGCAGCAGCCTATATTATAGGGTTGACGCCTATATGCCGTATCATGGCACTGTTAATTCTTCGCCGACTACGAAATCCGAACCGCTCTTGCCGTTTGCCCGGCAAAGCTTGTTCCAAAGAGCGGGAGTGTATTGACCGTATATATGCATACATAATTTCACTCCTGTATTATCACTTGCCTGCACGGTATATGTGGAAGGATGATATGGGGTAGTCTCGGATCCATCGTCTTTTTCTGCGGCGGAGGATGTGTTCTCTGTCTGAGACGTTTCCTCGGCGGATACGTTTGCTTTGCTTTTGCTGTTGTTGTCCTGCATACGTGACAACTGATGAGCTGCGGATACGTACATATCCTTGTAGCGGTAAGATTCATACACCGAAGCGACCGCTACGATTGTCAGTATTATAAATATGAGACTTAATATTACAGTATTTTGCCTTTTCTTCTTTTTGCATATGGGGCAAGAGCCGTTTTCGGAAAGAGGACTTCCGCATTTTTTGCAATAACTCATAATTTTCACGCTCCTTATATCATTGCTTTTGAATCTGTATATATAATAATTATAATATTGCAATAATACTGTGTCAATAAATGTTTACATATTGTTATGCGGAGCTTGTTAAAATATGACCGACAGAGAAATCTTCATAATTTTTAATTGTTTCCGATACGATTTAGTGATATACTATAGTCAAGGAAATATTTTTCCGAAATAATATATATGAGGAATAAACATGAGTGCAAAAATAAGCTTTGTATCCCTTGGCTGTGACAAAAATCTTATAGACAGCGAAATAATGCTTGGGCTTATAGATGAAGAGGGCTATATAATAACCCATGACGACAGCGAGGCGGATATTATAATAATAAACAGCTGCGGCTTTATAATGGAGGCTAACCGTGAAGCAATAGACAAGGTGCTGGAAATGGCGGACTATAAGATGAACGGATGCTGCAAGGGCCTTATAGTCACAGGCTGTATGGCGCAGAGATATAAAGACGAGATATTCCAGGCGCTGCCTGAGGTAGACGCAGTTGTGGGAACGGGAGATTTTGAAAGCATAGGCGAGGTCATAAAGAGGCTTTTGCAGGGTGAAAAAAATGTAAAGCTGGTCACAGACAAAAACAATGTTTTGAATGAGAACAACAGCTTTAAAAGGATAGTCACCACTACAGGCGGCTTTGCCTATTTAAAGATAGCCGAGGGCTGCGACAACTGCTGTACATACTGTACAATTCCCTCTCTCAGGGGGAAATACCGCTCCCGAAGTATAGATTCTCTTGTAAAGGAGGCCAATATACTGGCGGAAAAGGGCGTGAAGGAGCTTATACTCATAGCTCAGGACACCTCTCTTTACGGCAAGGATATATACGGCGAAAGGTCTCTTCATAAGCTTTTAAAGGCTTTAAGCGAAATAGAAGATATAAGGTGGATAAGGATACTCTATTGCTATCCAGAAAATATAACGGATGAGCTCATAGAGGAAATGGCAGGCAACAAGAAGGTGCTGCATTATTTGGATATGCCTATACAGCACAGCGAGGACAGGATACTTAAGCTCATGGGCAGAAGGAGCACCAAAGACGGGCTTCGGAACACTATAGCTCGGCTTAGGGAAAAAATGCCGGATATCTGCATAAGGACCACTCTCATCACAGGCTTCCCTACCGAGATGGAGGAAGATGTCAAAGGGCTGTGCTCATTTATAAAAGAGATAGGGTTCGACAGGCTGGGAGTTTTTACATATTCGGCGGAAGACGGCACTCCCGCTGCGGCTATGGAGGGGCAGGTGCCTGAGAAAGTAAAGGCAAAAAGAAAAGACCGCATATTGACTATGCAAAGAGGGATATCCGCAGGGATATGCGAAAGCTTCATAGGAAAGACCCTTGAAGTCATAGTGGAAGGCAAATTGGAAGACGAAGACAATATATACTGCTCAAGAAGCTACAGGGATTGCTACGAAATAGACGGCTTCGTGTTTTTTGAAAGCGATGAAGAGCTTATGGCGGGAGATATTTACAGCGTGGTCATAAAAGAAGCGGGCGACTACGACCTTATAGGGGAAAGGATATAATAATATGAATTTACCGAATAAACTTACAGTATTGAGAATATTTATGATACCTGTTTTTTTGCTGGTGCTCTTGTGCCCTTTGGGCCTTGACAGACCTATGGCAAGATATATAGCTACGGCGATATTTTGTATTGCCTCTGTTACAGACTGCCTTGACGGATATATCGCAAGGAGGTTTGACCTTGTGACCAATTTCGGAAAGTTTATGGATCCTCTGGCAGATAAGCTTTTGGTCTGCTCAGCCATGATAGCCCTTATAGGCATAGAGGATGCGGTGGTGCCTTTGCCGTCAACGGTCGTGATAGTGATAATAGCAAGGGAATTTATAATAACAGGCTTCAGAACAATTGCCGCAGAGCAGAATATCGTAATAGCGGCAGGCATATGGGGCAAGCTCAAGACAGTATGCCAAATGTTTATGCTGATCGTGCTGCTGCTGAATATAAACAACATATATTTTATTGCCGCCGGCAATATTTTAATATATGCAAGTCTTGTGCTGGCGATAGTATCTGCCGTAGATTATATCATGAAGAACAGACAGGTGCTTAAGAACTGATGCCGATATTTGAGAGGGTGATTATATGAAGAGAGTTTTAGCTGCGCTCGTAATGAGTATCGTTATGGCGTCAAGCGTTTTTGCCGAGGATATGACAAATATGACGAGCCAGGAGCAGGCCGATCTTGCAGGTGCGTATATAAGCGAGATCGTAAAGTATATAAAAGAAAATTATATAGGCGACGATGTGGATACGAATATTCTTATACATTCTGCGGTAAAGGCTATCGTAGGCGAATTGGATCAATACAGCGATTACCTTACCGATGAAGAGTATAACAGCATAAAGGAGAACACCAAGTCTTCATGGTATGCCCCGGAGTTCACCTGCGAGATAGGAGAAAGCGGATATCCTATTATAAGCAAGCTGAGCAACACCTCAAAGGCGTATCAAGACGGCATAAGAGAGGGAGACACCGTAAGGAACATAGACGGAGTGTCTACCTATAACATAGGAGAGGAAGAGTATTTCAGCCGCTCCACTTCGGATATCCCCACGACCCTTAATATGAAGATAGCCAGAGGCGATGAAAATATAAAGGACTACACCATATCCTTGGTGAAATTTGAGATACATTCTGTGGAGACGGCGGATATTTCCGAATTCAACAGCGACAGCCGTAAGTTCACAGACGCTTCGGTGGGATATATACATATAAGCTCATTCTATGAAAATACCGCAAACGAATTTGGCTCCGCCATAAACAAGCTGATATCCCAAGGCAAGACAAGGCTCATACTTGACCTGAGAGGAAACACCGGAGGATATGTGGACGAGGCTATAGCCACCGCAAGGCAGATAGTGCCTAACGGCGTTATAATATCCACAAGAGACAAAAGGGGAAATGTGAATACGTACACATCCGATCTGAGAACAACTCCCTTTGAGGAATGTGTGGTGCTCACCGATTCAATGACCGCCTCCGCCGCAGAGATACTTGCTTCGGCTATGCAGGACAGCAAGGCAGGCAAGATCGTGGGAGAGCAGACCTTCGGCAAAGGCGTTATGCAAAGCGTTATGGACTTTGACGATATAGGCGTTGTCAAGATGACCACTCTTGAATACTTCTCAAGATACGGCAACAAGATAAACGGAGTGGGTATAACTCCCGACATACAGGTGGATAAAATAGATTTCGTATCGGAAAACGACGATCTTAAAAGCGAGAACGTTGCCGCCGTAATAAAGTTCCTTGGATATAGACTGGATGCCAACAATACCGTAGAACGAAACATAGGAAGATATCAGGCGGAAATGGGGCTTCCCGTTACCAACAGGCTGGATCTTGCCACGGCAAACGCCATGAATTATGAGATATACGAGGATATACTCAATAACGACAGAGTGTTTACGCTGGGTTATTTGGAACTGCTTTCCTGATTGATATATAAAAGTTTTATGCACAAAATACTTTATTTCTTTTTGTTGACTAAGAGGATTTATTATTGTATAATGGATTTATATTTTTTGGAGTAATTTGTAATAATAAGGCGTATGAGGTGCTATTATGAAATATGTATTTGTAACGGGAGGCGTTGTTTCGGGCCTTGGCAAGGGCATTACAGCCGCTTCTCTTGGTCGTCTTCTCAAAGCAAGAGGCTACAAGGTGACTATACAGAAGTTCGACCCCTATGTAAATATGGATCCGGGTACAATGAGTCCTTATCAGCACGGCGAGGTTTTCGTTACCGATGACGGTACGGAAACAGATCTCGATTTGGGACATTATGAAAGATTTATAGATGAAAGTCTTACCGTAAACAGCAACATCACTACGGGCAAGATATATTGGTCTGTTCTCAATAAGGAGAGAGAAGGCAAGTATTTAGGCGCTACTGTCCAAGTCATACCGCATATTACAAATGCTATAAAGGAAAAGGTATATGCCGCAGGCGCAGACTCCAATGTGGATTTTGTCATCACGGAAATAGGCGGCACCGTAGGCGATATAGAATCAAGTCCGTTTATAGAAGCTATAAGACAGGTAGCGGGAGATGTGGGCAAGGAAAATGTGGCGTATATACACGTTACACTTATGATATATCTTTCCAAGAGCAAGGAAATGAAAACAAAGCCTACTCAGAATTCCGTAAATCAGTTAAGATCCATAGGTATACAGCCCGATGTTGTGGTTTGCAGAACGGAGCATCCCATTACAGATGAAGCTAAGGCAAAGATATCTATGTTCTGTAATGTGGACAAGGATTGTATAATAGAAAATATAGACTGCGATTCTCTCTACGAGGTGCCTCTTTTGATGGAGAAGGAGAACCTTGCGGAGATAATATGCAAGAAGCTGGGTATGCCTTCAAGAAAGCCCGATCTTACAGACTGGATAGATGTTGTGGAAAAAGAAAGAGCTCTCTCCAATACTGTGGAGATAGCCCTTGTGGGAAAGTATGTGGAGCTCCATGATGCTTATTTGTCTATTGTGGAGAGCCTTAACCATGCAGGCATACATAGCGGAGCCCATGTCAATATAAGGTGGGTCAATTCCGAAGATGTTGAGGTCAACGGAGCAGCCAATCTTTTAAGAGGGATAGACGGCATGATAGTTCCGGGCGGCTTTGGCACAAGAGGCGTTGAAGGCAAGATAGCGGCAGTACAGTATGCAAGGGAGAACAAAATACCGTTTTTGGGCATATGCTTGGGTATGCACTGTGCTGTGATAGAATTTGCCAGAAATGTGCTTGGTCTCAAGGCTGCAAACACTGCGGAGATCGATCCCGATACTCCCGATCCTGTTATAGATATTATGGCCGGTCAGAAAAATATAGACAAGCTTGGCGGCACTATGCGCCTTGGCGCATATCCATGTGTCCTTGCAGAGGATACCATATCCGCAGAGCTCTACGGCCATAAGGAGATAAGCGAAAGACACAGGCACAGATATGAGTTCAACAATGCCTACAGAGATAAAATGGAGGAAGCGGGTCTTGTGGTCGCAGGCGTTTCTCCGGACAACAGGCTTGTGGAAATGGTCGAGCTCAAAAGGGATGTACATCCCTACTTTGTAAGCGTACAGTTCCATCCCGAATTCAAGTCTAGACCAAATAAGCCTCATCCGCTTTTTATGGGGCTTGTAAAGGCGGCTATAGACAGGTGATGCCGTAACGGCGTTTACCTTTATCGATATATAAGAAGAGCTTTAGCTTTGCGTATACCGATATGACCTTATATTTAACTTAAATATACGAAAATATAATATAAAAAAGGCGATGCATTGTTTAGATGCATCGCCTTTTTTTTAGTGGCAATAGCATTGGCAAAAGAGCAAATGCTTTATATTATACGCAGGGAATAAAGGCATTATATCCGCTTTGGCACAAATGTCGCATTTTGTCGCACTTATCGTGCTAAAATCCTTATTGGGGGAAACCCTAAGGAGGTGGAAAAATTGCTTCGTTTCAGAGTGACTGGACAGCACCTTGTGAGGCAGGATGTAAACAGGGTGGTGTCCGATTCAAGGAACTATTTATACGCCGAATTCAAACTTATAGATGACGAATGGCGTGGATCGGAAATTGTAACAGTAAGCTTTAACAGAGCAGACAAGGAGGACTGCTGCTACACGATAGAACTGAAGGGCAAAAGATGCCTTGTGCCGTGGGAGGTGCTTACGGATGAAGGACTTCTTGAGATCTCGCTCCAAAGCGGAAGCTGTGAAAACAAGTGCATAACTACCAATGTCGTGGCTGTGAGGATACATAGCTGCGGAAAAAAATGCGGACTTATACCTACAGAAGCCAGCCCCGGTATTTATCAGGAGCTTGTGGAAAGAGTAGATAAGGTCGAAGAAAATATAAATGGTATGATACCGATAACACTAGATGAGATATCGGATCTGTTTAAATAAAGGAGAGGATTAATAATATGAGTAAATTTTTGGATCTGGCCGGTTTAACGGCTTTGGTCGAACATTTGGAAGAAAACTTTGACACAAAGGTAGACAAGGTAAGCGGCAAGGACTTAAGCAGCAACGACTTTACAGATGCGCTTAAGGCTAAGCTTGAGGGCATAGCAACGGGAGCGACAAAGGTGAGTGTAGACGGATCCCT
>CANPXH010000020.1 GCA_947585865.1 uncultured Clostridia bacterium | reverse complement strand
AACCTGCTGCATTCCTGCGAGCTGAAGGTTTCGTATGCAAAGGCAATCGGAAGGTCTAGTTTATCAGATCTTTCCAACACCCTGTCTATAGATATATTCTTTTCTTTATTGTCAAAATCCAGACATAACAGCTGTATTTCTCTTACCTCGGCAATTGTTCTTGCATTTGCGAATACAGCAGGAGCAAATGTACAGCCGTTGTTTCCCACTAGGTCTGCCAACTCGTCTAATGATATTTCATATTCCTTTTTATATATTTCTTTACTTATTCTGCCTATCTCACCTCCCGATGGTTTGCTGTTGTATTTTTTGTAGTCTAGTGATACCTTTACAGCGTTCATTGCTTTATATCACCTCCTACATTTATGTTATTATGTGTAAAAAAATATTTGAGGTTTATAAACCGTTATATGAAATATATATGTTTTTGATTATAATAACCTAAGAACATTTAAATAAATACAATCTAAAAGGAGGGAACTAAAATGTTAGAAAGTTACAATGAAATACTTAAACCTTCAGAGGTATGTAAAGTGCTTCGTATAGGCAAAAACACTTTATATCATCTGTTAGACACAAAGGAACTTATAGGATATAGGTCGGGCAAGAATTGGCATATTACCAAACAGGCATTGATTAGTTACATACTAAACAAAAGTTCAGGAGGAGCATAAGCTCCTCCTGAATCATGTCTGCCAAAAATAATTTTTTTATATAATATATAACACTGCTATTCTCTTTAAACGGTTCCATTAATTTTATTTTCCATTATATCAAGCATTTGTCGAGGCGTAACAATAAATGGCTCAATGGGAAAGTGCTTCAGATTTCCTATTACCAAATAAGCATTATCCTTTGTCCTCCTCATTACTGCGAGTCTTTCTGATTTCTTCATTTATCTCTTCTAAAGACATGCCTTGAGGGGAATTTTTAGCAGACTGTTCTCTTAATGCGGTAAAAGCCTGCAACGCTTTTTCTCTTGTTATCTCCGAGTCGGGAGAAGCTATTTCAAATGGTATTTTGCGTTCACGAACCACTGCTCTGGCAAATACATTCATTGCCGTTGAAGCTGTCATACCGAAATCGGAGCATAGCTTGTCAAATTGCCTTTTTAAAGTTTCGTCCATACGTACACTAAAAGTTGCTTGTGCCATGATATACACCTCCTTGGTTATATTATAACACATATTCCTATCATAAGTCAACATTATGCACCTGTTATGTTATAATATATTCTATTTTGTGACACATACATCGTAATAAGGTTCTATTTAAAATATTAGTAGTTGATATGGATAAGCAATGTTTGATGAAGATATACTTATTACAACATCTATACTGGATAACGGTATCAACCTAATTGATGATAAGTTGACTAATATTGTTATTCTGCATTTAGATGCTATAAAGTATGTACAGTCAATAGGCAGAAAGAGAACAAAGAGCGGAGATAGAGTAACCATATGGCTTACTAATTTTGATTTCGGTTATCTTAATACTAGAAGAGGCAGAGTAAAAACATTACTTGCCGAATTTTATGAGGTCAAAAAGGCTCCGGAGAAATATTGTATTTTGTCCTATGATACAGGAAGAAGTGCAATGCCCTATGCTTATGTTACGCATACAAATATATTAGTAAATGATTTAGTCGAAAAGAAGAGTAAGTTTGAGCTTGCATTTCTTGATAAAGTCATATCAGAGATCAAAGACGATCCTGATGCTTGTATAAAGGCTCAGTTAGCTTTTCTTAACGCCGATGATTATTATGAGCATTTAGGCAACAACAAGGCAGAGTGGGCTTTATATAAGAAGTTGGATGAATACACCCAATATGGGTATACTCCTAAATCCAAGGAAATTTTAGATAAAATCAAAGAGTTTCTTTGTAAATATCTGGGAAAAAGAAATAATGAGCATTCCGATAGAGGATTTTCGTTGTTACAGGCAAATAACCGTCTGAAAGAGCATAATATTCCCTTTGAATTTATAGAACAAAACGGTTATATTGCTGTAATTAAAGTCGAAATTTCTTCAGAAGAAGGAGAATCAGAATAATTCCGAAATCATAGGATTTTCGATTGCATACTATAAATATGCACAAAGCATAACTTATAAGAGGCAGCAGTTACAGCTGCCTCTGCCAATCAAAAGTATACAAGCAGTAAATAGTTTACACGTTAAATGCGAAAACAACAGCCTTGTATGTCTGCCTGCAAAGGGCTTCTGTATGAAATGAGGCGCCAAATCAGACAAAGTACTTTAGCACAGGTGTACAAGGCTTTTACATAGATCATAAATGAGAAATAAATGTTACAGAATATAGAGCGGATCTATCCGCCGTCAAAATCGTAGTCAGAAAGGATGTAGATAATGGCTAAAAAAGGCAGAAATATTTACAAGCGTAAGGACGGAAGATGGGAAGGAAGAATACTATGTTCCGATACCAAAAAATATAAGTACATATACAACAATCCTTCCTTTGGTTATGGAGGATATTGTTTGCCCAAAGATACAAAACAATTATTGGCAAACTATAAAGATGTTCCCGAAAACCTTATTAAAGCTATTGTAGAAAGCAACAGAACAAGAAAAGATTATATTGCTGACCGAGTTATGAAAATAGCTAAAGAAAACTGTGCTCAAAAACATCTCAACAAACCTATTGTAGGTGTATATCGTTTAACAATGAAAAGCAATTCGGATAATTTTAGGCAAAGTTCTGTTCAGGGAGTCATAAAACGTATTAAAGACAAGGGTGCTGAAGTAATTATTTACGAACCGACTCTGAAAGGTGTAGATAGCTTTTACGATAATAAAGTAATCAACAACATAGAGGTTTTTAAGAGCAGAGTAATGCAATTATTGCAAACAGATATGATTGAAATATGCAAATTATAAGCTCCAAGGAAATTGCAGAACTTATTCAGAAAGCGATTTCAGAATGGCACAAGCAAAATGAACATCGTTCCCCCGATTATGAGATAGTTACAGATGCTATACGCAGAATAAGACCGCTTAACGAACACAGAAATGATATTGGACAAGTCATAAATGAATTGGTAGTTACCAATACGGAAATGTGGCACGAAGAAGATAAGGTGCGTAGTGATAAGGATGCGGTGGTTCTGAAGGCTATACGAAATATAAATCCGTTAAATCAACACCGAAATGACCTTATTGAGGAAATTGATGAAATAATTCTGGATATTGTCAGCAAATAACAGGAGGAAAACAAAAATGGAAACCGTAGGAAGTTTAATTGACAAGTTAAGTATAAACGAATTGAAAATCTATCATATGAACGAACAAATGGAACGGGATGATGTAAATGATGATTTCCGTGTTGACTGCCAAAACAGACTCAATATTCTGAAAATGCAAAGAAAAGATTTGAGTGAAGAATTGCAGACACTTATGGACGATGTGCTTAGCGGAAGAAAAGAGCTTAAGCTTTACAGACAAATGAAAATGTATAATGAAAAGAAATTTAAAGATTAAATTCGGAGAGAAAAATATGTTAGACTATATTATTGTACAAGCAGGAGGAAAGGGAACACGTATGGAAAGCCTTACAAGAAATAAACCTAAGGCTTTGGTCCCCGTTGAAAACCTTCCTATGATTTTTCACCTGTTTCATAAATATCCCGATAAAAAATATATCATAATAGGCGATTACAAATATGATGTACTTGAGCGATATTTAAAAGCATTTGCAGAAGTAGATTATAAGATGGTATGCGCAACAGGGAAGAATGGAACATGCGCGGGATTATCTGAGGCTGTTTCCTATATCCCCGATAACGAGAAATTTATGCTTATATGGTGCGATCTTATATTGCCAAAGGATTTTGAATTGCTTGATTCCAAAAATAATGTTATAGGAATTTCCAAAGATTTTCCTTGCAGATGGAAATATGAAAATAATGAGCTTTCCGAAGAACGAAGTACAGAATTTGGCGTTGCAGGATATTTTATTTTCAATGACCGCAGCTATCTTAAAGATGTTCCCGATGAAGGAGAATTTGTTCGCTGGCTTAAATCTAAAAAGTACATATTTGACGAACAGCCTCTATATCATACTCATGAATATGGTCTGTACAGTGAATGGAGCAAGTTGCCTGTAAGAAGGTGTAGACCATTTAATGATGTCCAGGTAATAGAAGATAAGGTCTATAAGCGCCCTATAGCTGAATTGGGCAAAGAGCTTGCAGTACGCGAAGCGGCATGGTACAGAAAAATCATTAAATCTGACTTTGCCAATATTCCTGCTATATACAGCTACGAACCTCTTTGTATGGAATACATAAACGGCAAAAATGTATATGAATGTACCGAGCTTTCAAAAAATGATAAGACAAAAATCCTGACAGAGACCATTAACTGTCTTAAGCAAATTCATTCTTTAGAGCATGTTCCTGTTGATATAAACAGCTATAAAAATGCTTATCTGGACAAGACATATAACCGTTTGGAAAAAGTAAGAGAGCTTGTTCCTTTTGCAAATGATGAATCCATCATTGTAAATGGCAGACAATGCCGCAATATATTCTATCATAAAGACGAGATAGAAAAACAGGTAATGAGTTATATTCCCAATGAATTTTGTCTAATACACGGCGATTGTACATTCAGCAATACCATGTTGGAAATATCAAAAAAAACAGAAGAAGTACTGAGACCTGTTCTGATCGACCCACGTGGCTATTTTGGACATACGGAGTTTTATGGTGATTCGACCTACGACTGGGTAAAATTGTATTATTCCTTGTTCAGCAATTATGACCAATTTAATCTCAAACGTTTTTCGCTGGAAATAGGTGATAACGAGGTACATCTTAATATAGCCTCAAACAAATGGGAAGATATGGAAGATACTTTTTTTGAACTATTGGATGGAGAAGTTAATAAAAAACAGATAAAGCTTCTTCTTGCACTTGTATGGCTCAGCCTTACAACATACGCATGGGAAGATTATGATTCTATATGTGGTGCATTTTATAATGGACTGTATTATCTTGAGGAGGTGCTTTAATGGAAAACGCATTTTGTTATTTTGAAAAAGATTCCATTATAATTGAAAATGCTCTTAAATCAATTTCCAAAACGCAGATGGACAAGCTTATAGCGGATTGCTATGATACATTGAAAAGCGGATATAAAATCGTTGCATCCGGACTTGGTAAAAATGTACCTATATGTGACAAGTTTGTTGGGACACTTCATTCACTTGGCTTAAATGCTGAATTTTTACATACCAATACAGCAATTCATGGTGATATGGGTATGATACGTCCCGGTGATCTGGTAATTATATTGACGAAAAGCGGAGCAACTCCCGAGTCTGTTTATCTTGTAAATCTGCTTAAAGAACGTCATGGCGTAAAGCTGTGGCTACTTACCTTTGAGGAACATAGTGTTTTAGCTGACAGCATGGAAAATAAACTGGTCATCAGCTTAGGGCATGAGGGCGATTTATGGAATATAGTTCCTAATAACTCAACGACCATTAACCTTATTGTACTACAAAAGCTCGCTATAGAGCTTTCAAAAAAAATGGGTCTGTCACTGGAAAAAGACTTCAAGCCTAATCATCCCGGCGGAGCAATAGGAAAGAAATTAAGTCATCGGTAGATAATTAATAACGGAGGAAACAAGACGTGCAGGATATTATTCTCTCTTCATTGGGACACACATGGATATTGGATCTGGACGGAACGATTGTAAAACACAATGGTTATAAGATTGACGGAACAGATACACTTTTGCCCGGTGTAAAGGAATTTTTTTCAGAAATACCTAAAGATGATATGATTATTTTTATCACTTCAAGAAAGGAAGAATACAAGGCTATAACGGAAAAATTCCTTAAAGAACAAAATATAAGATATGACTATATAATTTATAATGCTCCCTATGGAGAAAGAATTCTTATAAATGACAATAAGCCGAGTGGGCTAAAAACAGGAATAATTATATGCATGAAGAGGGATTGTTGGGATAATTTTAAAGTTATTATCGATTTAAACCGGTAGAAATAATTTGTGACAATTAAAATTGCTTATACAATACTATTTAACAAAGTTATTAGATTTTAAAAATAAATATGCAGGATACTTTATTGTAATATCAACGTTTAAAATGTACAAGAAATCAGTTTTTTTGACATCTATTAGTTCCTATAGATAAAAAAATCATACTGAGGAACTAAATTATTTACACTTACCAATGATAACAACGCAATATTGCAATTATCACGGATAGCCCTTTAGAATTTTAAATGGAGTAATTTGGAATTTATACTCTGTTTGAAAAGCATTATGAGATAAACGTCAGGCACAGGATATAACGAGCTTGATAGCTTCTGCTGTTTTGAAAATGCCTGAAAGTGATTTGCCAGAGAATACCGGAGATTAAAAAATGTATATGGTCAAAACTATAAAAAGACGCTTTATTATATGTTAACAGCTGCAGAACAATTTTATAATATAAACCCGAAATCTGAGGTTTCAAGAACTTAACCATAAAAGGCAGAAGCCTTTTTAACCTACCTTTTAGAATACGGTATATTGGGCCGTTCCGTAGACGTAAATTCTTATCTGCACAGGTTTCCATGCGTGAAGACAGTACAGTAAGCACATTCAGGCGTATATTCTTTCTGCAAAAACAAATGATATGGCATAAATATCATTATCTTAAAAAAATTTCTTTATTACTTCCAGTTGCATGGATACATAGATTGATCTCGGCTGTATTTGTAAAAAATATTCAATAATTAATATGATCAAAGGAGTAAATGAAAGTATCGATTATTCAAATGAACGCGAAAAGTGGTTAGATGTACTTGAGTTAAAATAGTAGTTAAACTTATTTTTTAAAATATAATTTTATGTAAATAGTATATAAGGTCGGTATACAACAATTCAACTGTATACCGACCTTTCTATTTACACTATACTCAACTCTCCATCAAACCTATAAACATTAGGCTCTTTGTCAATAGTTGGGGTAACACCAAATTAAGAGCGACCGACCACCTGTTATTCAGTATAGCAGGTGTTTTTTTGTTATGCAAACATATGCAAGATCATATTTCTGAAACGTCTGAAATTTCTAAATCCGTAAGCGTTGCGTTTAAGCACATTTATTTTGTTGTTGCTATATTCCGTAAAGCCGTTTGTACAGCTGTAGTCAAAGGCATTGGTTATACTGTTTATCCACTTTCTCATAATTTCTGAGCACTTTATATATCTATTTAATCCACTGTTTTCGGTCGACATTATCCATGCAGCTATCTGTTTTTTGCATCTTCTTTATTTTTACATCTCATTATACAATAAAAGTTTTAGTTTAATATATATGTACTATGTAGATTTTATCGTCATTAAGCATTACAGCAACAGCTTATCTGCCTTACTTCTTCGGTTCTGAATAGCGCTTTAAAAGTAAGCTTCTCGATCGTATATTTCCCTACAATCTTTATAATCATTAACTTTTTTTACACAAATATACACGGTTTATGCTGTAATAATCGTTGACATTTTATGCTTAATCTAGTATAATTGTTAGGATAAAAAAGGAAGGCGCCAATTTTAAAGGAGAGATGAAAATGGCTGACGAAAAGAAGATAATTTTAACGAGCGAAGGTCTCAGAAGCTTAGAGGATGAGCTTGAAAATCTTAAGGTCGTAAGACGTAAAGAGATCGCAGCAAAGATAAAGGAAGCGAGAGCTCAAGGCGACTTGTCTGAAAATGCCGAATACGATGCGGCTAAGGAAGAGCAAGCCGAAATAGAGTCAAGGATCGCCACTATAGAGAAGATGCTCAGAAATGCCGAGGTTATAGACGAAGACGAAATAAACACAGGCAGGGTAAATCTTGGCAACAAGGTTAAGGTCTATGACGAAGAATTTGATGAGGAAACGGTATATACCATAGTAGGCCCTGCCGAGGCAGATCCGTTTAACTATAAGCTTTCCAATGAGTGCCCGTTAGGTGCGGCTCTTTTGGGTCATGCGGTAGGCGATGTTGTGGAAAGCAATGCGCCCGACGGCATATTAAAGTATAAAATTCTTGAAATAAACTAGGAGAAATAAAATGGCAGACAAGCAGAACAAGCAGCCCTTAGAAGGCAAGGCTTTAAATGAAATACTTAAGATCAGAAGAGAAAAGCTTGCTGATCTGCAGGAAATGGGAATGGATCCCTTCAAGATAGTAAAGGCAGATGTGCGCAACCATTCCGTTGAGATAAAGGAAAATTTTGAGTCTATGGAAGGCAAGGAGGTCAGCGTCGCAGGCCGTATGATGAGCAAGAGAGTTATGGGCAAAGCCAGCTTTTGCGATATACAGGACAGAGACGGCAGAATACAGTCCTATGTCACAAGGGATGATCTGGGCGAAGATAACTACAAGCTCTTCAAAAAAATGGATATAGGCGATATAGTATTTATAAAAGGAACTGTATTCAAGACAAAAATGCAGGAGATATCCATTCACGCCACAGAGGTGACTCTTCTTTCAAAGAGCCTTCAGGTATTGCCCGAAAAATTCCACGGACTCAGAGATCAGGATCTGAGATACAGACAAAGATATGTTGATCTTATCGTTAATCCCGAAGTAAAGAAAAACTTCTTTATAAGAAGCGCAGTTATAAAAACTGTAAGGGAATATCTCGATGGCCAAGATTTTTTGGAAGTGGAAACACCTATACTCCAGACTATACCCGGCGGTGCATCTGCAAGGCCTTTTATTACTCATCACAACACTCTTGATATAGATATGTATATGAGGATAGCTCTTGAACTGCCTCTTAAGAGACTTATAGTAGGCGGTATGGAGAGAGTTTACGAAATAGGCAGAGTTTTCAGAAATGAAGGTATGGATGTAAAGCACAATCCCGAATTTACTCTTTTGGAACTCTATCAGGCATATACGGATTACTACGGTATGATGGATATAACAGAGGGTATCATAAAAGAAGTCTGCAAGAAGGTGGCAGGCACAGACAGGATAACATACCAAGGCGTAGAACTGGACTTTTCAAAGCCCTTTGAAAGGATCACAATGGTAGACGCAGTTAAGAAATATGCCGGCGTTGATTTTGATAAGGTCGAAGACCTTGAGCAGGCAAGAGCTCTTGCAAAGGAGCACAACATAGAATTTGAGCAAAGGCATGAAAAAGGCGATATACTCAATCTCTTCTTTGAAGAATATGTTGAGGATAAGCTTGTGCAGCCTACCTTCCTTATGGATCATCCCGTTGAGATATCTCCTCTTACAAAGAGAAAGCCCGATAAGCCGGAATATACGGAAAGATTTGAACTTTTTATTGTAGGCCGTGAATTTGCCAACGCCTACAGCGAGCTAAACGATCCTATCGACCAGAGAGAACGTTTTGAAAGACAGGAACAGCTTAGGGCTCAGGGCGATGAAGAAGCCAATATGATAGACGAGGACTTTATGCTGGCTCTTGAATACGGTATGCCCCCTACAGGCGGTATGGGTATGGGTATCGACAGACTTGTAATGCTCTTTACCGATGCCGCAAGCATAAGGGATATACTGCTCTTCCCCACAATGAAGCCTATCGGCGCAAATGCTGAGGAGAAGGATAAGGCCGATATATAATAAAATTTTGATCGGTCTTACTGCACAAAAGTTTATATGAGATATGTTTGTTAAATGCAATGACAATTTGATATAAATTTCAAATCGTCGTATAAGACATAAAAAAAGAAGCTGTCACATTTAATCTCACAATAAGTCAGCTTCTTTTTTGTTTTGCTTTTTTTAGCTCTTTGTCAATAGTTGGATAACACCGAATTAAAAGTGACCGACCGCCTGTTATTCGGTATAGTGGTTTTTCTTCTTTGTTCTGCCCGAAAGGAAAATCAGCATAGCGGTTTCTCAGCTTTCAAGCAATCATATGTCTGTATATCGTATCCCGTCTCAAGTCCTTGCTTTGACAACGGCTCTTTCAATTGCCATTTCCATCACATAGCTGCCCAGCGCTCCCACAATATTTATGTCTGCATTTATGCTGCCCACAGACAGTGCATATACGCTGTCTCCATCGGCCATGGTATGTACCGGGTATATCCTTCTTGCAAGTCCGTTCTGGCCCATAGCGGCTATCTTGCACAGCATGGATTTGCCGAAGTCTGCATTTGTGATAACAGCGCCTATAGTTGTGTTGCCGGTGAACATATTTTTAGGTTCAATGCTTTTAAGCATTTCCTCCATAAAATCAAGGAACTCTGTACCTTCTTTGTTTGTAAGGCCTGCTATTTTATTGCCCTTTCCGTCAAACACATCTCCCAATGCATTTACAATGACAACGGCGCCTATCTTCAATTCGCCTACCTGCACGGCATACATACCAATGCCTGATTTTTGACATTGCTCCATTCCGTAGAGCTTACCTACCGTAGCGCCTGTGCCGCCGCCTACGGAGCCTTCCTTGGGATCGTTTCTTTCGGAGTCGATACAGGCGGCATATGCCATTTTTTTATCGGGGCGCCCTTTAGCGCTTTTGTACCCCAGATCGAAAATACAGCTTTGGCACACAAGGGGTACCTTTGCCACGCCTACGTCAAAGCCTATATCTCTTTCTTCCAAATACTCCATAACTCCGCCTGCCGCATCTAAGCCGTAAGCAGAGCCGCCGCTGAGGACAAGAGCGTGTATTTTATCCGCCTGCATAAGGGGATTTAAAAGAGGCGTTTCCCTTGAAGCGGGTCCGCCGCCTCTTATATCGACTCCTGCCGCCATGCCTTCCTTGGCTATTATAACAGTGAGCCCTGTGCCGCTTTCATGATCCTGAGCATTTCCTATATTGATATTTCCTATATCCGTTATTTTTATCTCTTTCATATTAACTCCTTTCGATATCCGGATGATCTCCTCTTCCGTTGTCTACCTCATAGCCTATGGACCGTATACGATTTTCAAGGCAGCTTCTGCACTCTGCCGCTTCCTCTCCCGTACATATCTTGTTGTCGTAAAGCGAATACTTTTTTCTCACAGACACAGGCGATAGATTAGGCATAAGCACATTTGCCCCTGCAAGTATGCCCTTTTCCCTGCCCATGGGATCCGCCGTACCGAGAGCCGTTGTGGCAGGCAAAAGCACTTTCTCAAACATTATCCTCAATATGCTGAGCAGCACAAGCGTAGTATGTATACTGCCGTTCTCAAAATTGGCAAAAGGCGTGTCCTTATGGTGTATAAAAGGGCCTATGCCTATCATATGAGGCTGCAGATCACGCATAAATGCAATATCCTCATATATGGTATCCTCACTCTGATAAGGTGAGCCCACCATTATGCCGCAGCCTACCTGGTAGCCTATTTTCTTTAAATTATAAAGGCATTCCTTTCTGTTATCGAGAGACATATCTTTTGGATGCAGCATGGAATAATGAGCCTTGTCCGCCGTTTCGTGTCTCAAAAGATATCTGTCCGCCCCGCTGTCATAAAATCTCTTATAGCTTTCATAGCTTTTTTCGCCCAAAGACAATGTAACGGCACTGTCAGCGTACTTTTTCTTTATGCTCTCTACTATGGAGCATATGATATCATCGGTGTACCAAACGTCTTCGCCGCCCTGGAGCACGAATGTACGAAAGCCCAGCTCATGACCCATATCGACACAGGACATTATCTCCTCGGGTATGAGCCTGTATCTTTCGGCATTTTTATTGCTGCGCCTTATGCCGCAATAATAGCAATCGTTCTTGCAATAACAGGATATTTCTATAAGTCCTCTCAAATATATTTTTTTGCCGAAAACGGAAATGCTTTTTTCCCTTGCCCTAAGGCTGAGGTACTCCCTGTCCTCCTCGGATATGTTCAAAAGAGCATGGAGATCTTCCCTGCTAAGCTCTTTGGTATCGCAAAATCTGTCTATTATATTTTTCATATGATCATCCATATACTCAGCCCTCATTGTTTTATCGATCTGTAAGAATTATAAATCAATTAAATTGTAATGTCAATATAATAAGGACCGCTTTTGCGATCCTTACTCTTCCTTTATGGCGTCTACCGGGCAGCTTTCAACTGCCTCACGGACAGCATCCTCGTTGTCATCCGTCACATCGCCCACAATGTGGGAAAGATTGTCGCCGCCCATTTCATATACCGATGGCTCTATGCTCGCACACAATCCGCAGCCGATACACAGATCTTCGTCAATATATACTCTCATAATATCACCTCATAAATATTATAGGTAAAATATGAAAAGTTATACAAAAAATATACAAGGATGCATATCTGTCTTATAAACAGGCAAAGGCACATCACGCTGCCGGGATATGCCTTTGCTTTATCGATATATCATTTTATTCGGTAAATTCACCAAAGGCTCTGAATCTGTCATACCTTTCCTTAAGAAGAGTATCTGTATCCTTGGCCATAAGTATTTCAAGCTCTGTTTCCAGCTTGGCCTTCATAAGGTTGGCGGTAAAGCCGAAGTCATTTTGGCAGCCGCCGTCAACCTCCTTTATCACCTTTTCTATAACGCCTAGCTCAAGAAGATCATTAGCGGTTATCTTCATAAGATCCGCCGCCTCCTTGGCTCTTTTGGCATCCTTCCAAAGTATGCTTGCAAAGCCTTCCGGGGAAAGCACTGCGTATACGGAATTTTCAAGCATCCACACTCTGTCCGAAACGGCAAGGGCAAGAGCGCCTCCGCTGCCGCCTTCGCCTATTATTATTGAAATAGTGGGCACTTTGAGATTTGCCATCACCATAAGATTTTTGGCAATAGCCTCGCCTTGACCTCTTTCCTCCGCACCAAGTCCCGGATAAGCACCGCTTGTGTTTATAAGGTTTATTATAGGTCTGTGAAACTTCTCGGCCTGTTCCATAAGTCTCAATGCTTTTCTGTAGCCTTCGGGATGAGGCTGGCCGAAGTTTCTCTCTATGTTCTCCTCCATAGTTTTTCCCTTTTGTATCCCGATCACAGTTATGGGGATGCCGTTAAGGGAAGCAATGCCGCCAACGACCGCCTTATCATCTCTGAATCCCCTGTCGCCGTGAAGTTCTATAAAGTCTTCAAAGATATGATCTATATAATCAAGGGCCGTAGGTCTTGAGCTTTTTCTTGCGATCTTTACATTATCATATGCAGGCATCAATCCTCGACCTCCTTTTTGCAGCCATGCAGCTTCAAAATGGTTGAAAGTATCTGCGGGAGTCTTTCTCTTTCTACGATAGCATCTACAAAGCCATGCTCCAGCAAAAACTCTGATGTTTGAAACTCATCGGGAAGCTTTTGCTTTATAGTCTGCTCTATAACTCTTCTGCCCGCAAAACCGATAAGCGTCTTCGGCTCCGCAAGTATGATATCGCCAAGCATGGCAAATGATGCAGTCACACCGCCTGTGGTAGGATCGGTGAGCACGGTCACATAAAGCTGTCCTGCTTCCGAATGCTTGGCAGCGGCAGCGCTTACCTTAGCCATCTGCATAAGAGAAACTATGCCCTCCTGCATTCTGGCGCCGCCCGAACAAGTAAATATTATAACGGGCAGCTTATGTTCTGTGCCGTATTCAAATACTCTTGTCAGCTTTTCTCCTACTACCGAACCCATAGAGCCCATCATAAAGCCGCTGTCCATAACGCCTATAACACACCTATAACCGTTTATGGTACAGGTACCTGTCTTCACGGCATCCTTAAGACCCGTTTTTTCCTGCAATCCCTTTATCTTGGCGGAATAGTCAGGGAAATTAAGAGGATTGGCCGCCTCCATATTTATGTCCATTTCCACAAAACTGCCTTCATCCGCTATAGCTTTTATCCTGTCCTTTGCATTCATCCTGAAAAGCTTTGCACACTTAGGACATATCTTAAGGGCGCCAAGCTCCTTTTTTTCAATTATATTGCTGCAGCTTGGGCACTTGATCGAACCTTCGGGGATCGCTTCCGTTTTTTCTTTATTATCCTTTTTTTCTTCCTTCTTTTTTGGTGAAGGCTTTGGAACAGCGTCTTTAATAGCCGCTGCTCTTGACTTAAGGGTGTCTATGCTTATTTTGTCAAGACCGCCCTTTATATTATCCATCAATTTCATATCCGTACCTCATCAGCCGATCATAAATGTAAGCTCGCCTTCTGCGACCTTTTTTTCACCTACATAGGCTATACCCTTTCCGATACCTGCATTTTTTCTAAGCTTTATCATTTCCACTTCCAGTCTCAAAGTATCGCCGGGAGTCACCATTCCTCTGAATTTAGCCTTATCTATCCCTCCGAAAAAGGCGATCTTTCCTCTGAACTGTTCCATAGAAAGCATAGCCGCCGCACCTGTTTGAGCAAGAGCCTCTATTATAAGCACGCCCGGCATAACCGGTTCTCCGGGAAAATGTCCTTGAAAGAAGGGCTCGTTCATGGTCACATTCTTTATGGCAACACATTTTTTGCCCTCTTCTATTTCAAGCACCTTGTCTATGAGCAAAAAGGGATATCTGTGAGGGAGTATTTCCATTATTTCCTTTATGTCAAGCATATTTTATTCCTCCCATTTCTTTATGCAGAGCACACCGTTGTGGCCGCCAAAGCCCAATGTATTGCTTAATGCATACCTTATATCCCTTGGAACGCCTGTGTTAGGCGTGATGTTAAGATCGCATTCCTCATCCGGCACCTTGTAATTTGCCGTAGGCGGAACAAATCCGTTCTTTATGGCAAGCACTGTTGCAACAGCTTCAACGCCGCCTGTGGCGCCTAAAAGATGACCCGTCATAGACTTGGTAGAGCTTATGTTTATATCCTTGGCATACTCGCCAAAGGCCTTCTTGATAGCAAGAGTCTCGGAAGCATCGTTTATATGAGTGGATGTACCGTGAGCATTGATGTAACCGACTTCGCTCTTGTCTATACCTGCCTCCGCCATAGCGGCTTCCATAGCCTTGCAGGCACCGTCTCCGTCCGGCAGCGGGCTTGTGATGTGATATGCGTCACAGGTAGAGCCATAGCCTACTATCTCCGCAAGTATCTCTGCTCCTCTGTTCTTTGCGCTTTCAAGAGATTCCATAAATACTATGCCTGCGCCTTCTCCCATTACAAAGCCGTTTCTCTCCTTGTCAAAGGGAATCGAAGCTCTTTTGGGATCCTCGCTTGTGGAAAGAGCGGTAAGAGCGGCAAAGCCGCCTATGCCCAATTCACATACGGCAGCCTCTGAGCCGCCGGCTATTATATAGTCGCTGTAGCCATGCTTAATGTTTCTGAAAGCCTCGCCTATGGAATGAGTGCTTGAAGCACAGGCAGTCACAACATCAAGACAGGTTCCCCTTGCGCCAAAGCGTATGGCAATATTTCCTGCCGCCATATTGCTTATGGCCATAGGTATGAATAAAGGCGCTATTCTTGACATACCCTTTAATGTCATTTTGGCCGACTGCTCCTGTATAGTATTGATACCGCCTATACCCGAGCTGACAATAACGCCTAAGCGATGCTTATCTATGGCATCCATATCGATGCCGCTCATAGCAACAGCCTCATCGGCAGCGCCCATAGCGTATATGCTGAATAGGTCGTTTCTTCTGACTTCCTTTCTGTCTACGACAGTTGAGGGATCAAAGCCCTTTACCTCCGCAGCGCACTTTACCTTGCAGTCCGTTACATCGAACTTGGTAATAATATCCACACCGCTTCTGCCGTTTTTAAGGCTATCCCAAAATTCAACGGTGTTGTTGCCTATAGGTGTAATGGCACCTATGCCGGTTATCACAACTCTGTGTTCCATGCTTATTCCTCCTTAACCTATGACCATACCGCCGTCTACTCTTATCACCTGTCCGGTAATGTAGGGTGACTTAGCTAAGAATACGGCTGTTTCCGCTATTTCCTCAGGCTGACCAAGGCGCTTGAGAGGAATAGCCGATAATATCTGTTCTTTCATTTTGTCGCTCAGCACGTCTGTCATATCAGTTGCTATCATGCCGGGAGCAATTGCATTGCAGGTGATATTTCTGGATGCAAGCTCCTTGGCTACCGAATATGTCATACCCAATATACCTGCCTTGCTGGCGGCATAGTTTACTTGGCCTATGTTGCCCGCAATGCCTATAACGGAGCTCATATTTATGATAGCTCCCTTTCTCTGCTTCATCATAGGCTTTGTGCAATGCCTTATCATATTGAAGCAGCCCTTAAGGTTGGTCTCTATGACCTTGTCAAAGTCCTCCTCGCTCATACGCATTATAAGAGTGTCCTTTGTTATTCCCGCATTGTTCACAAGCACATCTATAGTGCCGAATTCTTTAAGTGCGGCTTCCGTAAGCTCGGCCGCCTCGTTAAATTTACTTATGTCGGCCTTATATGTAAGGCACTTGACGCCCATAGACTCTATCTCCGACTTGACGCTGTCGGGAGATGTGCTTCTGTAATTCAATACGATATTGGCGCCCTCCTTTGCAAAGGCAAGAGCAACGGCTCTTCCTATGCCCTTTGCGCCGCCTGTTACTATAACCGTTTTATCCTTCATTACAATCCTAGACCTCCGCAAATTTTTTCAAGTGTTTTGATATCCTCTACATTATAGATGCTTACTTCTGCGCCGACATCCTTTGCTATTTTCTTTACAAAAGAGGAAAGCGTTCTGCCCGGACCCATTTCAACAAAGGTATCCACGCCGTCTGCTATCATATTTCTTACAGACTGATCCCATTTTACAGGATTCATTACCTGCTTTGTAAGTATTTCCGCCACCTGTGACTTGTCCTTTACAGCCTCTGCCGTAAGATTTGTGACAACAGGTATTTTCATATCGTGTATCTCTATATGCTTAAGCTCTTCGCTGAGCTTGTCTGAAGCAGGCTTTAAAAGAGATGTGTGGAAGGGGCCGCTCACATTGAGCATAACCGCTCTCTTGGCACCCTTTTCAACAACTATTTCAGCCGCTTTTTCAACAGCCGCCTTATCTCCGGCTATAGCTATCTGACCGGGGCAGTTGTAATTTGCTATCATACATCTTCCTATATCCTTTACCTCATCGCAAGCCTCTTGTATCTTCTCCTCACTTAAGCTGAGAACAGCACACATAGCACCCTTGCCTGCGGGAACTGCTTCCGTCATAAATCTGCCTCTTTTTCTCACAAGCTGCACCGCTTCTTCAAAATCAAAGGTACCGCTTGCAACATGAGCGGAATATTCTCCTAAGCTAAGGCCCGCAACGCAGTCTGCCTTCAGACCCTTTTCCTCCATGAGCCTGCATACGGCAGTGCTCATTGTAAGAAGCGCCGGCTGAGTATATTCCGTTTCGTTGAGCCTTTCGTCTTCTTTAAAACAAATATCCGTTATTTTAAGCCCCAACGCCTTATCGGCCTTGTCAAATACATCCCTTACACACTCAAAGCTGTCATACAGCTCCTTGCCCATGCCGGCATACTGAGCGCCCTGACCGCTGAATATAAATGCAGTTTTCATAATACCTCCTATTTTACAAGAGCCTCAAATTCGCCCATTATTTCCTCTATTATATCCTTACAGCTCTGTTCCTTTGTGACCATGCCCGCTATCTGACCGCTCATTATAGAGCCGTTGTCCATATCCCCTTGTATAACGGCCTTCTGCAAAGCGCCTGTGCCTAAAGCATCGAGACGTGCCAGATCCGGTTCATCCTTGCCCGTTTCTTCCTTTTCGATCTTGAGGAAGGCAGAAGTGAGCTTATTCTTTATAACTCTTACGGGATGACCCGTTATATTGCCTGTGATGACGGTGGCTATGTCGTTTGCCTTAAGTATCTTGTTCTTATAGTTCTGATGCACGGTACATTCGTGAGCCACAAGAAAACGTGTGCCTATCTGCACACCCTCTGCGCCAAGCATAAAGCCTGCCGCCATACCTCTGCCGTCTGCAATGCCGCCTGCCGCAAGCACAGGGATAGAAACTGCGTCAACTACCTGGGGCACAAGTACCATAGTGGTGAGCTTGCCTATATGACCGCCTGACTCCATACCCTCGGCTATAACGGCGCTTGCCCCTATCTTCTCCATCTTCTTGGCCTGGGCAACGCTTGGCACAACGGGTATAAGGCTTATGCCGTGCTCCTTGAATTTCTCCATATATTTTGAAGGATTGCCTGCGCCTGTGGTAACTACCTTTACGCCCTCCTCGCACACAAGGTCTACTATATCCTCCACAAAGGGGGAGAGGAGCATAATATTTACGCCAAAGGGCTTATCCGTAAGCTCCTTGCACTTTCTTATCTGCTCTCTTACTATGTCGGCGGGAGCGTTGCCGGCAGCTATTATGCCCAAGCCTCCTGCATTTGATACTGCTGAGGCAAGGCTTGCGTCGGCTATCCATGCCATAGCTCCCTGGAAAATGGGATATTTGATATTAAGCATTTCACAAATTCTTGATTTCATTTTGTTTCACCTATAACCTTTCGTAAATTACCATTCTATAAGCATACTGCCCCAGGTAAGCCCTGCGCCGAAGCCTGTTATTATGATCCTGTCTCCTCTTTCGAGCATACCCTTGCCGCTCATTTCACTTAACGCAATAGGTATGCTGGCAGCTGATGTGTTGCCATATTCGTCTACATTGATGTAGAACTTGCTTATATCCGCCTTGAGCTTTCTGGCAACTATATCTATTATCCTTGAATTTGCCTGATGAGGTACTATGTATCTGATATCCTCAAGTCCAAGCCCTGATTTTTCAAGAATTCTATTTACACTGTCCGGTACAACTCTCGTTGCAAAGTTGAATATGGCTCTTCCGTCCATTATAAGGTAAGGATAACCCTTCTCTGCATCCTTGCACACCATATTTTCCACTACGTGGTGTCTGCCTGTAAGGGATATATCGTCGCCTCTTGCGTGGAGATCCTCGGCTATTATGCCTGCGCCTTCCCTAGGTCCAAGCAGCGCTCCCCCGCCGCCGTCTGCAAAGAGTACACAGGTATTTCTGTCTGTCCAATCCGTTATTTTGGAAAGCGTTTCCGCACCGAATACAAGTATATTTTTATATTGACCCGATCTTATGAATTTGTCCGCTACGCTAAGTGAATATACAAAGCCGCTGCACGCTGCGCTTATGTCAAAGGCAAAGGCATTTACGCAGCCCAGCGCCTTCTGTACCTGACAGGCCACGCTTGGGGTGGCATAGTCGGGAGTGATAGTCGCAACTATTATAAGGTCGATTTCCTCCGCCTTGACTCCTGTTTTGTCAAGCAGCTTATTTCCTATGTTTATGCAAAGCTGTGATGTGTTTTCACCTGTTGATAAATGCCGTCTGCGTATGCCTGTTCGTGAGGTTATCCATTCGTCGCTGGTATCTACGATACGGCTCAGCTCGTCATTGGTGACCACCCTTTCGGGTACATAGCATTCCACAGCTTTAATACCTGTGTTTATCATAGTTGTCTCCTTTATTGATTTACAAATTTAAGTCTGTCGTTCAGAAATTGATTAAGACTTGAAAGTGCCTCGATAAACATATCCGCCTCATAGTCCGACAGATCCATTATAAGGGATCTGACCAGTTCAAAATGAAATTTCTGATGAGCCTTATAGAGCGCCTTTCCCTTGTCGGTAAGGCTGAGCATATATGCACGCCTGTCTGTGTCGCTGCGCATTTTTATAACATAGCCCTTCTTCACAAGATGATTGATGGCGACCGTAAGAGTACCCATTGTTATCTCCAGCTTCTGAGCAACGGCAGACATAGTTTTAGGCACATACAGACCGATAGCGTCAACTGTATGTGCCTCATTAACCGAAACGTCATCAAAGCCGCTTTCTCTTATGGCATTGTGCTCTACTCTGGATATATCATTAAAGGCACCGCTTATAAGCCTGTTCAATATATTGACAGTATTTTCCATAATACGATACCTCCTCCAATAATTTATTTTGATAATCAAAGTATATAACAAATTATGGATAAAGTCAAGGGATGTATACGGGTAATTTTTTGTTTGGATATGAGTTATAAACTCACAGCAGCATATGACTGTTTTGTCGTATTTTGTCATATTACATATGATATAAAATTATTGGAGGTGAAAATATGACATACGGATATGTAAGAGTCTCTACAAAAGAGCAAAATGAAGACAGGCAGCTTATCGCCCTCAGCGAATGTCCTATACACATAGACAAGATATATATGGACAAGCAAAGCGGTAAGGATTTCAACAGGAAGGAATACACTCAGCTTATCAAAAGGCTTAAAAAAGGAGACATACTCGTAATCAAAAGCATAGACAGGCTTGGCAGGAACTACAATGAGATATTGGAGCAGTGGCGCAATATAACAAAAGTAAAAAACGCTGATATGGTCGTGCTTGATATGCCGATACTGGATACTACGCAAAACAAGGATCTGCTAGGCACGCTCATAAGCGATCTTGTGCTCCAGCTTCTGAGCTATGTTGCCGAAAACGAAAGAACAAACATAAAGCAAAGGCAGGCGGAAGGCATAGCGGCAGCCAAGCTAAGAGGCGTGAAATTCGGCAGGCCAAGAAAGTACGATCCCGAAGACTACATAGATATTTATATGCGCTTTAAAAAGAAAGAAATAACCCAAAAAGAAGCCAAAAAAATAATGGGCGTGTGCAATGATACCTACTACAGGATAATACACGATATCAAAAAAATGCAAAAAAATTGCCGGTAATGTATACCTTACCAGCAATGTCAAAAATATATAAATTTATAAATAAATTATAGTACGATTTTATGCAAATGTCAACATAAAATAAAATATTTAATTGTAAATAAATAATTACGATAATGTATACCTTTTCGGCAAGCCGTTGTAAAAAAGGTGTTTGCGATGAATAAAGCTTTGTACCTTAACGAAAAAGAACTCAACATAATGAAAGTGCTTTGGTCGGCGGACAGGCCCATGGCTGCCGCCGATATAGCTCGTATGGCTCATGATGAAAATATAGCAAACACACTTAAGGCTCTTGAAACAGCAGGCAGTATAAAGGTAGTCAGGCGTGACAGGATAGGCGGGACCATATGCCGGATATTTTGCCCTGCCGTATCCTCGGACAAATGCGCCTTGGATCAGTTCAGGCTGTACTATGTCAGGCAAAACAGCATACCTGCCATACTTTCAGAGGTCATCGGCATAATAGAAGAAGGGAAGCCCGATATACTCTTCAGACTGAAGGAGCTTCTTAGAAGCTCCAAATGCAGCACAAAGGAGGCAAAGGGAAATTCGTTCTATCTCAACGAAAAGGAAGGCAAAATAATGAAAGCCCTTTGGTCATCCTATGAACCGCTGTCCGCCTCGGATATAGCGCGGCGCATAGACGAGGATTGGGCAGAGTCAACAATATACCGTTTTATTAAATCGCTCATAGCAAAGAAAGCCGTAAACATTGCCGATTATACACAGATGGGCAAGGTATACGGCCGTTTGTTCAGCCCTGCTGTTTCATCGGAGGAATATTCTGTAGGACAGTTCAGCCTGTATTACGTTAAGGAAAACGAACTGCCTCATATTCTGTATTCCCTTGTGGACAATGTGAGCAAGGGAAAATTTCAGCTTATCGATAAAACAAGGGAGCTTATCGAGGGCTTTAGCTAAGCTTTAAACCGTTATGGTTTACATATGTGACACAGTGACGCTTCTGTACTGCAGAGCAGATACGCCTGTGTCAACGTTATATGAAAGGGGGAGAGAAAGCAGCAGTTCGATGACTGTATAAAATCATCGGTTATAATTTGCAAATTATAAATTTAAATTCAAAGGAGGATACAAAAAAATGAAATTTTCTTTTAAGAAGGTTGTGGCTGCTGCATTGGCCGCAACTATGACATTGGGATGTGTTCCGGCATTTGCAACACCTTCCGCCGATCCGGAAGTAGCTGTTGTGATAGGAGAAACATATGACCTTACTACAGGCGGCGGCCTGTTTACAAAACAGAAGGTAACAGATAATAAAGTTCAGACATCTACAGATGGCAGATTTATTTCAGATGCAACTATTGACGGTGCAGGCGTTAATATGAAACCGGATCAAGGCGGACTCAAGCTTTTAACACCAGGCGATGCCGACGGATGCAAGCTTATAATAACAGATGGCAATGAAAAAGATTTCAAGGTCTCATATAACGGAAAATCCGAAACAAGCAACGGTGTTTCGGTATACAAGACCGGTGTAATTCCTGCTAACACTGTTGTTACAATAGAAGGAAATACAACTAAGGGTTCTACAAAGATCAGTTCAATACAGGTAAAGACAGGCGCAAGTCCTACTGCCTTTTACAGCATTTCAGGTACGGTAAAGGTAAACGGCGTTGCCAAAGCAGGTATACCCGTTGTTCTGGAAGGCAGTGATGATGTAACAAATCCTAATGTAACTACAGGTGATGACGGTTCATATACATTTGAACATGTAGGCAACTTAGAAGGTGTTACTGTATCAATTGCAGCTACAGCAGAATATTTTGGCGCATCAAAGGAAGTTCCCGCACCAAGCGCCAATGTAACAGGCGTTGATTTTGACTTAAGAATAAAGGAAACGCCAAAGGAAATAAGCGAACCTATCAAGGTGGATTTAATTGCAGGATTAACAGGCGCCAACAATGAGCCTTTGGAAGAAGATGTTGTTATCGGCGGTTATTTTAAAGTAGTTGGCAATGGCTTGCTTATGAGAGCAGACAATGGATCTGTATATGCTCTTGAAGCAGGAAAGAGAGAAGCCGGCACTTTACAGTTCACTACAACAAAGGCATTTGACATTATTATTGAATGCTCATCTACAGGTGATGGTACATCCAATATCGCTATTATAAAAAGCGGAACAGATTATGCCGCAACGGGAACATGCCAGTATTCTGCTGTAAATACAGCATTTAAGGCAGAAAATATTCCGGCAGGTACATATACAATCGGTGCTCCTACAAATGCAAGTTCCAATACAGATAAGGCTGTAAGATTATACAGCATAAAATTTGTTGAAGCAGGTCAGACTAAGATTGCCGACACAGCCGTTAAGGTAGGTTCAGACTATACTGCTGTAGACGCTGAAAACACATATATCATCCACCCTGTAACAGAAGGTGAGAAAGAAAAGAATTCTCTTTCACTTGGTAATAATAAGACTGCAGTAGCCGGTACAACTACCGATACGGTATATACGGCTGTTCAGTTCGGTGACAGCTCTACAATAAAGGCAGCAGACATCGGCGCAGATACACTTTATGCAGTATGTGTTTCAGGTACAAACGGCGCAGCACCTAAAGCTAAATTTGAATGGATATCAGAATAAGGAGGTAACAGCAATGAAAAAACTTTATACAAAGCCTGAGGTTGATGTAACGGTATATAAGGCTGAGAATGTTATGATCCTTAAGTCTGGTACGGTTCAGTCAGGCGCAGCGATCAAAACTATAACAAAAGGCGAGATCACACAATTCTGATCAGCATCGGCTTAATATATGACTTTTACAAGGGCTGTCCTTTAGGACAGCCCTTGTTTTTGACTAAAATTCCAAAATCTATTGTAAATTTGATCGAAGTATTGTATAATAGAATAGTCTATGAATAGGAGGGTGATCATGAATTTTTTTAAACAACTTACGGCATCCATATATAAATTTGAAAGTTATCCCGCACTTATGATGAATAAAGCATCAAGGGTAATAGGCTATCTTATCATATTTACAATATTGACAACTATCGTATCTCTTGCGCCCTTAGGGGCAAGGTATATTCAAATGGGCGGAATGAAAGGTCTTACAGATAAGTATATACCTGATTTCAGCCTTTCCAACGGTAAGCTCACCTGTGAAAAAATAGATATCAACAACAGCGATACAGGTCTGAGGATACTGGTAGACACAGCAGGTGATGTAAACGAAAACACGGCAAACGGATATATGGTCTATATCCTTGCCGACAGCGACGATCTGTATATCGGAAACGGTATGCAAAAGCAGAGCTTCCATTTTGCCGATCTGAAAGAAGGCATAACAAGCGCCGATGTAAAAAATATACTTAACGGCAAAGGCTTTAAGATAATGATAGCAGGTATATTTTTAATAAGCCTTACGATATCGCTTCTGCTGGGTACTCTCATCAATCTGTTGGTGCTTGCCCTTTTGGCCAATCTTATAAATATGATATTTATAAAAGCACAGGTAAAGTTTTCTCAGCTTATGGCCCTTGGCGTATATGCAAGAACATTCCCCAATATACTTGCTCTTGTTGTGGGTCTCATAGGTTTTGGCTACAGCGGCATAATTACATGGGGCATAACCATTACATATATGTATATAGGACTTAAGAATTACAAAAAGAGCAGCGGCATTATAATAGCCGAGCTATAGGAGGTGTGCCTTATGGCATATCAGGCATTGTACAGGCGCTTAAGACCACAGCGCTTTGAGGATGTTGTGGGGCAGGAGCATATCGTCAGGACTCTTAAAAACCAAATAGAGCGGGGCAGGATAAATCATGCCTATCTTTTCTGCGGCACAAGAGGAACAGGCAAAACTACCACCGCCAAGATATTTGCAAGGGCGATAAACTGCGTTTCAGAAGACGGCGTCAAGCCCTGCAATATGTGTGATGTATGCCGTTCCATACTTAAGGACACAAATGTAAATGTAGTGGAAATAGACGCCGCCAGCAACAACGGCGTTGAAAACGTCAGAACGATAATAGACGAGGTGAAATATCCGCCTACGGATTGCAAATATAAAGTATATATAATAGATGAAGTGCATATGCTTTCCGCAAGCGCTTTTAACGCACTTCTCAAAACACTTGAAGAGCCGCCTGAATATGCGGTGTTCATACTTGCTACCACCGATCCGCAGAAAATGCCCGTTACAGTCCTTTCAAGGTGTCAGCGCTTTGACTTCCACAGAATAAGCAAAGAAGATATGACCCTTGTGCTCAAGGAATATATTGCGGGAGAAGGCGTTGACGTTACCGATGAAGCCGTGGAGTATATAGCCGATATATCCGACGGCGCCATGAGAGACGCCTTAAGTATACTGGATCAGTGCATAAGCTTTTATTTCGACAGGCAGGTGACCGATAAGGAGGTCAGAGAAATAGTGGGGGCAGCCGATCCCTCTGTTTTCTTTGAACTTATCAATGCCATAAACAACGGCGACTGCGGAGAGGCTATGGATATTATAGACAGAACGGTACAGCAAGGCAGAGATATTTCCCAGTTCGTAAACGATATCATAACGCATTTGAGAGATCTGCTTCTTGCCATATCCATAGGCAGAGAGTGCAGAGCGCTGGAGCATTCAAAAGCATATATAGATAAGCTCATATCCCAGGGCAGCGCCGTAGGCTATGATTATCTTATAAGCCTTATAAACAGCTTTTCTCAATTGAGCAACGCCATTAAATACAGCTTTGATCCCCGCATACTTTTGGAAGTGTGCGTAATAAAGGCGTGCGATCCCGTTACGGAGCACGATACGGGCAGTGTTGACAAGAGACTGAAGGAAATAGAAAACAAGCTTGAAAAAGGCATACCCCTTGCAAAAACGGCAAAAAAAGCCGAAGCAAAGCCTAATGAAGAAAAAGCCGAAAAGGAAACAGTATTGGAAAAGGCAATTCCCGAAGATATAAAAAATGTTATAAACAACTGGAAAAAATTTGTGAGGAGCATGGATAAGGGAATGCTCCGCTCCATACTTGCAATAACAAAGCCCGCTTATATAGACGAAAATATTTTGACTATAGTGTGCGTAAACAACGGGCCCAAAAAAAGCGTGGAAACTCACATTGAAGAAATAAATGTGCTTTTGCAAAACTATTTTGGCAAGGAATTCGTGCTGAAGGTTATAACGGAAGAACAGTACAATATACGCCATGCGGAAAAATACGGCGTTAAAGACAAGAGTGTGAAGGTATACACCCAAGACGACTTTACGAAGGTTTTCGGCGATATAGTTACATTTGAGTGACAGATCGAAACAAATAAATTATTAAAATAAATTTGGAGGTAAGTAATAATGGCAAAAGGATTTAACGGCGGCTTTGGCGGCATGAATATGAACAACCTTATGAAGCAGGCTCAGAAAATGCAAAAGCAAATGGAACAGGCTCAGCAGGATCTGGAAGCAAAGGAATTTGAGGTAACCAGCGGCGGAGGTGCCGTTAAGGTAACGATCACAGGCAAAAAGGTGATAAAGGCTATAGAGATAGCTCCCGATGTGGTGGATCCCGATGATGTGGAAATGCTCCAGGATCTTGTGATGACAGCGGTAAATGAAGCTATACGCCAGGCAGATGATGCGGCGGCTTCTGCTATGGGCGGCATAGCAGGCGGTTTAGGCGGAGGAATGCCCGGCCTTTTCTAAGGGTAGGAGTGAAGGAATATGAATTACTACGGTGACTCTGTCAATAAGCTTATAGAACAGCTTTCAAGACTTCCCGGCATCGGCGGAAAGTCTGCACAGCGCCTTGCCTTCCATATCATAAATATGCCGGAGGAGGAAGCCAAAGCCTTTGCCGAAAGTATAATACAGGCCAAAACTGAGGTAAAGTATTGTTCCGTATGCTGCAATCTTACAGACAGCGATCCCTGTGCCATATGCTCGGATCAGAAACGTCAAAGAGATGTTATAATGGTCGTTGAGAATCCAAGAGATATGGCAGCCTATGAAAAAACAAGAGGATATAAGGGGCTGTACCATATACTCCATGGAGCAATAGCGGTCACAAAGGGCATAGGCCCCGAGGATATCAGAATAAGAGAGCTTGTGAACAGGCTTGACGAGAGTATAAAAGAAGTCATAATAGCTACAAATCCCACAGTTGAGGGAGATGTGACGGCAGTGTATATAAGTAAGCTTCTAAAGCCGTTGGGCGTTAAGGTGACAAGGATAGCCAACGGTGTACCCGTGGGCAGCGATCTTGAATATGTAGACGAGGTCACCTTGTCAAGAGCACTGGAAGGCAGAAGCGAAATGTAAAGGAGAAATATTATGCGAGTTATAGAACCGTCATTTGTTATAGAAGATGAATTGGATCCGCAAAGAATGATGAAGACCATAGAGCGTGCCGGCAGAACCTGCTATAAGAGCGAAGGCAATATTTCCGAGGGCAGCGCCGAAAAGTTTATAGCTAACATTATAGGCAGAGGACACGAATCTGTTATAGAGCATGAAAAGATCACTGTAAGATTTATATGCGACAGAGGCGTTACCCATGAGCTTGTTAGGCACAGAATAGCCAGCTATTCTCAGGAAAGCACAAGATATTGCAATTACTGCAATGACAAGTTCGGAAATGAGCTTACATTTATACGCCCCTGCTTTTGGGATGAAAACACGGAAGACGGCAAGGCTAAAATGGCAGTATGGAAGGAAGCTATGGAGAACATAGAAAAAGAGTATAATCAGCTTATATCAATGGGCGCTAAGCCGGAAGAGGCAAGGAGCATACTCCCAAACAGCCTTAAGACGGAAATAGTTGTGACCATGAATCTGAGAAGCTGGAGACATTTCTTTGAACTGAGGACATCTGAAAGGGCTCATCCTCAGATCAGACAGATAGCTAACGCTTTGCTGGCTGAGCTTAAAACACAGCTGCCTGTTATATTCGGCGATCTGTAAAAGCCTTTTAGAGCAAATAACTCTAACATATATTCCTTTGCCCAATATATCCATGTGCGTGTAAAGTATCTCGCCAAGATCATGGCTGTGAAAGCCCTTCTTTGGCAAAGGCATATACCACGGCAAAAGCAAGGACCGGCTGTAATATTTTCAAAATTCTGTAATAGAACCAAACTATTTCACATAAAAAAATAAAGCAAAAACACACAGTGCTTTTGCTTTATTTTTTTTAAATCGCTCCCCATTGATACCGTAAAGCATCCATATATTATTCTTTATCCAGCAATTCGCTGTAAAATACCGAATAGTCCGTTCTTTTGTCCTTTGTAAAGGCAATGGCGGAAGAAGGATGCAAATTAAATCTGCCGGTAAGAAGGTACTGTATATCATAACCCCAGGCAATGCCTTGGTCTTTGAGCTCCAATATGCGCTTTTCTATAAACCTGAGCACGGGAAGTATATTGTACTTGGGATTTTGCAAAAAGCCTATAAGCAGCTCCATAGGACAGTTTCCTGCGCCTCTTCCCATACTTGACATAGTAGCGTCAAGATAACTTACACCCTGGCCGAGAGCTTCGATAGTGTTGGCAAAGGCAAGCTGCTGATTGTTATGAGCATGGATGCCTATGTTCTTGCCATACCTTTCGCCATACTCCAAATACAGATCTGATATTTCCCTTATCTGTTCGGGATAAAGAGCGCCATAGCTATCTACAAGATATATGGCGTCTACGCTGCTTTGCCCCAGCAGCTCCAGCATCTGCTTCATATCGCTTTCCTTTGCATTGGATATAGCCATGATATTCACCGTTGTCTCATATCCCTGTTTGTGACAATACTCCGCCATATCGATAGCGGCTGGTATAGTGTTTATGTACGTGGCTACCCTCACCATATCTATAACGCTTTCGGAACGAGGTATTATATCCTTCTTGTAGTCTGTCCTGCCTACGTCTGCCATAACGGAAATTTTAAGATCGGTGTCGTTATCGCCCACAATATCTCTTATTGACTGTTCATCGCAGAATTTCCACTTTCCGAATTTATTCTCATCAAAAAGGCTCTTAGACGCCTTGTAGCCAAATTCCATATAATCTATGCCTGCATCTACATTTGCTTTGTATAGATCCCTTATGAATCCGTCATCAAAATAAAAATTATTTACAAGACCCCCGTCTCTTATTGTAGCATCCAAGACCTTTATGTCATGCCTTACAGACATAAGGTTACCTTTTTTTCCCAATTTATATTCCTCCTTATGCGTAAATTTATATAAGTATACCACATTTTTTTATGCTCTTCAACAATAAATCGGCATTTCTTTTCGTCATTATCAATGTAAGCGGCATCAAAATGCCGATCCGCAAAAAAGGTATCCCGCGGATCGGTATTTAAAGCAATGTTATTTGCCCTCTGTTTTGGATACTGCCTCCCACAATCCGTTGATATAAGCTGCACCCAAGGCTCTGTCATAAAGGCCGTAGCCTGCCCTTCCCGTTTCGCCCCATATCATTCTTCCGTGATCAGGTCGTATATATCCGTTAAAGCCATTGTCATACAAGGCTCTCACTATCTCGCACATATCCAGCGAACCGCATGATGAAAGATGCGCCCTTTCCTCAAAGCCGTTGTCCAGCACCGCTACATTTCGCATATGAACAAAATGTATCCTGCCCATAGCCGCATATTTGGCCGCCATTTTTACCACATCGTTTTTACCCGAGCAGCCGAGAGAGCCTGTGCATAAGGTAATGCCGTTGTGAACATCATCCACAAGGGAAAGAAATCTGTCCAGGTTCTTTTCATTTGTTATTATCCTTGGCAGACCGAATATGCTCCAGCAAGGATCGTCTTCATGGATAGCCATATTCACATTGCATTCCGCAGCTACGGGTATTATCCTCTCAAGGAAATATTTCAGATTATCCCACAGGTCCTCCTCAGAAAGCCTATTGTATTCCTTTACAATATCCTTAAGCTCCTCTCTTGTATAGCTGGAATCCCAGCCCGGCAGAGTCAGATCGCTTTCGCTTTCAAGGGGATTTACTCTGTCCACCTGCTCCTGATAGTATACAAGCGTAGTGGAGCCGTCGGGCAGCTTATGATCCAGCTGCGTTCTTGTCCAGTCAAATACAGGCATAAAATTATAGCAAATACATTTAATGCCCGCTGCCGCCACACGCCTTATATTTTCACAATAGTTTTCTATATATTCGTCTCTTGAAGGCTTTCCGAGCTTGATATCCTCGTGAATGGGTATACTTTCTATTACGTCAAAGCCAAGACCCTTGTTTTCAACAAGCTCCTTTAGCCTTCCGATGCTTTCTCTGCTCCATACACGGCCGACAGGAACATCATATACCGCCGTAACTATAGACTGCATACCCGGTATCTGCCTTATATTGTCCAGCGTCACCTTATCATCTTCACCGTACCACCTAAATGCCAATTTCATATACAGACCTCCTGTTTTTCTTTTTCTATATTATCTGTAAAAAAAAGAATATCATACATATTTTTCCGCAAAAAAATACCATTGGCAATGCCAATGGTTATTTTCCGCTGCTGCCCAGCTTTCCGCTTCCTCTTTCCGAAGGGATAGCCAAGAGAGCGTCATATGATATCTCTTCTCTTGGGATCTCATTGTGTACACTATGTACTACGCCCTGGAAAAGAGCTTTGCTGTAGGGGTATACGATATAGGCTTTTTCTATAAGCTCTCTTGCGGGATCGCTAAGTTCGTTCAGATCCAGCTTGCTTATAACAACAGGCTTGTCATTGGTATTCGTAGTAGCCAAGAACCATTCGCCTCTGTAGCTTGAGTCTATGACTCCTGCGCTGTATTTGATACCCTTGCTGCCTGTAGAACCTCTTTCATATATCTGGATGTAATTATCCACAGGTATGGCGCTGGCAAGCCCCGTAGGCACGAGCCTTGTGCTATGCGGCGGTATTATAAAATAATCCTCATCAAAGCATGGGTAAATATCAAGACCTGCATTCCATACATCCCTGTCGGGTATCCTTGCATTCGGCTTCACCTTTGCAAAATAGATCTTGTCCATAATATTCTCCTCCGCATATCACTCCTTGTAAAGCACGACTTCGCCTTTTTCAAGAGTCGCCTTCACATCTATCGTTCTTTGGTTGGAAGAGCCTTTCCACGGAAGCTGGTTATCCTTTAGCTCTTCCATAAATTTTCCGTCTATTACCACATCAAGATACCGAACCACGTCAAGATTGCTTATCTGCTCCCACAAAAAGCCTGTATACAGCCATATGGTCTTGTTGGGATATTTGTCCTTGAACTTTTTGGCTATCCTTGTTACCTCGGCTCTGTTCTCGGGATGAAGAGGATCTCCTCCGCTGAACGTAAGGCCGGAAATATAACCCTTGGCAAGCTCTTCAAAAAGCTCTCTTTCCGCCCCGTCGTCAAAGGGCAGCCCGCCGTTTATATCCCATGTAATGGGATTCTGACAGTTAGGGCAATGGTGGGTACAGCCACTTACCCAAAGCACTGTTCTCAAGCCATCGCCGTTAAGCATATCATCATGAGTTATATTATGATATCTCATTTTTAAATTCTCCTTTACAGAACAAATAAGTGCCAAAAGCTGGCACTTATCTGTAATTGTATATATATTGGTAGGAATTTTAATCCTTTACATGGATTTTCTCTCAGCTATTTCAGCCATCTTAGCTTCGTTAAGACGAGTATCGCCCTTAACTCTTGAATAGCTTAAATAACCGTTCATTCTGTCTATCTTAGTCAGATTTCTGCTGCCGCACTTAGGACATACATCCATCTCAAGCTCCTCATGACCGCAGTCATCACAATAGGAAAGGCTCAGATTTACACCTTCGTAGAAGCCCATATCCATAGCTCTCTCTATAAGTGTAACGATCGCCTCTTTATTGTAGGAAATAGGATACTTGACATACTGTATCTTTCCGCCGTTGAGAAGGTTCCAAAATCTCTTTTCAAGATCCTGCTTCTGAATGGGGCTTATGTCCTCTGTAACATGACAGTGGAAGCTGTTGGATACATACTCTCTGTCAGAAACATTGGCAACTATGCCGTACTTTCTTCTGAACTGCTTGACCTGCAAGCCGCAAAGACTCTCAGCGGGAGTGCCGTATATCGCATATGCGATACCGTCTTCTTCCTTATACTGATTTATCTTCTTGTTGATGTATTCCATGACCTCTAAGGCAAACTGACCGTCTTCAACAAGACTCTTCTGATTATAAAGCTCCTGAAGCTCGTTGAGCGCCGTGATACCAAAGCTTATGGTACAAGCCTTGAGTATAGGCTTTATCTTGTCACTTGGCTTGAGATGACCGCCGTAGAAGCCGCCCTCACAGTAAGCAACAGGATTTGTGGAAGCTCTCATTTCGCCTAAATAATCTATAGTTCTCTTGTGTACGCCTCTTATCATTTCAAGATAATAGTCCAGCACCTCATAGAAATCTCTGCTCTCTGAGCGTGCCTTTGCCAATATCATAGGCAAATGCAGACTGATGGCGCCTAAATTGAATCTGCCTACGGTAATAGGCTTGTCGTTTTCATCCGCAGGCTTAAGGCCGCCTCTCTCGAACCAAAGTGAAAGAAAGGCTCTGCATCCCATAGGACTTACAACAACGCCGTATTTTTTATATGCTTCGGCAACATAGCTGTCACCTGTGAGACTCAACCAGTCGGGATACATAGTTTTTGCCGAACATTCAACGCCTGCAAGAAATACATCATGCAGCTCCTTGCCCTCCGAATGCAAATTCTTATCATATAAGAATACTATCTTGGGGAAGAGAGTAGGCTTTTTATTTCCGGCCTTACCCTGACCGATCCTGTGTACATCAAGCGCAGTGATCGCCGCCATTTTTCCAAATCTGTCCTTAGCTAAACCTAAGGTAATGGTTATGAAGGGATAATCGCCTCTTGAAGAGCCTACGGAATTGAGCTTGTACTCAAGTCCTTGGAAGCCCTGTTCAAAATCACGTCTTATCTTCTTCATTGCGACCTTCTCTATATATTTAAGGTCGCTGATACTAAGCTCTTTAGTCTCCTTTATTTCTTCAACATAATTTCTTAGCTCGTCACAATATTTCTTATAGCTCTTTTCAGCATAAGGCGCCAAAATCTTATCTATTTCAGGCACCGTGAATCCGCCATACTGCTGTGATGCCGTTGAAAGAATAACATCGCCTATTACATCAAATGCAACAGACAAAGTCTTGGGCTCATTATACCAAAGGTTGCCCATTTCAAAGCCGCCTTTCAATACTGCTCCCATATCAAACAAGCAACAGTTCATGGTGTCACGTCTTGCTGACATATCATGGATATAGATATATCCGTCCTTACAAGCCTGCTTTTCGTCGGTAGTAAGGAAAAATTTCTGATATAATTCTTTATTAAGATGATTATAGATAAGACTTCTTTTAGTGGCTACTAAGGCAGAATCCGTATTGGAATTCTCCTTGTCTCCAATGTACATGATGCTCTGCGCCTTTTGATAAACATCGTCAAGCATATGAACAAAATCTTTCTTGTAATTTCTGTAATCTTTATAACTTTTAGCGACCTTGGGCTCAACTGCCTCAAGAGCGCTCTCAACCAAGTTGTGCATTGTCTGGATAGGGATATTTTTTATCTCACTTTCTTCAATGTGAGATTCTACCCAGTCAACGATACTTTCGTACTCATCCTGCTTGAATGTGTACATAACTCTGTTGGCTGATTTAGTTATAGCTGCCACAATTTTAGTTGAATCAAAGGGTTCTAAAGTGCCATCTTTCTTGATAATAAAAACACCATTCATTTCATTATCCATTGATAAACACCCCCATATTTTGTGTCAATTAACATTGTACACCACTATATCTAGTATGTCAACATTTTTAATGTGCAATTTTTGCACAAATTCGAGAGTGATTTTTTAGTAATAATTTCCGATTTTTCTTCTTGACAAAGGTAAACCGCTTTAAAATACCTACTTGTGGATTTGTAACAAAAAATTAATATTATTTGTACAAAATTACTATTGAATTTTTACAAAAGCCGCCTATCATATACATTTTGTACTTTCGACAAATATATGCTTTATCATACATACGGCTTATTAGCCTTATCCGTCGGGGCTGTGCAAAATCACAACAGCCTATCTGTTGTCGATCTTTTCGGGATACATATCATGGGTGCTGAGTCTTTGCCATGCCACCTCTTCCCATTTTGTTCCCTTTTTGCCGTAATTGCAATAGGGGTCTATAGATATGCCGCCTCTTGGCGTGAACTTTCCCCACACCTCAATATATTTGGGATCCATGACCTTTATGAGATCCTTCATTATCGTATTTACACAATCCTCATGGAAATCTCCGTGCTCCCTGAAGCTGAAAAGATACAGCTTGAGGCTTTTGCTCTCCACCATCCTTACATCGGGAACATAGCTTATATATATAGTGGCGAAATCAGGCTGCCCGGTAATAGGACAAAGGCTTGTGAATTCGGGGCAGTTGAATTTTACAAAGTAATCGTTGTCCGTATGCTTGTTCACAAATGTCTCAAGCACCTGCGGCGCATAGTCGTTCTTATATGACACATTCTTTTTTCCGAGTAATGTTATGCCTTCATTTTCGTTTTTATCTCTCATACGATCTCCTCCAAAGGATCTTTTGCTCCGTTTTTCTCAAAGGCAGCCCTTCTGTCTATACAGGTTCCGCACATGCCGCAGGGTTTGTCGCCGCCCTCATAGCAGCTCCATGTCAGTTCGTAAGGCACTCCCATATCAAGACCTATCTTTACCACATCCGCCTTGTTCATATTTACAAAAGGAGCCTTTATGACAAGCTGTTTCCCGCTGCCCTCGTATATGGCCTTGTTCATAGCCTCGTTAAATTCAGGGCTGCAATCCGGGTAAGCATTCCCTGCCGAATCATCGGAATGGGCTCCGTAATATATTTCGCTGCAGCCCTTTGACAGCGCCGCACAGGCTGCCGCCGACAAAAACAGTCCGTTTCTGAAGGGCACATAAGTAGACACGGGAGCACCCTTTGTTTTCTTTATCTGGTCGGCATAGCTTTCCTTTGGTATTTCCCTTTGAGAATGGGAAAGAAGAGAACAATCGCTGTAGTCAAATATAGGACTCATATCCATTTTTATATGCTCCGTGCCATAGTATTTTGCAACGTTCTCGGCAGCCTGCATCTCCCTGTCATGCTTTTGGCCGTAAAACACAGACAGAGAAATAACATTTTCATTTCCGTATTTTTTTACCGCCATGGCAAGAGCTGTGGTGCTGTCCACACCTCCGCTTGACAATACGATGACCTTCATAAGATCACCTCCTTATCCTCATCTGCAGTGCGCTGTCCGTTTCAAACGCACCCCTAAGCGTCTCGGTATAAGTCTTTGACGAAGTCTTTTTGATACCTCGTGCCGTCATACAGCTATGACAACCTTCTATCATTACGGCAACGTCTTTTGAACCTGTGGCTATGGATATTATTTCCGCTATATCATTGCCCAGCCTTTCCTGGAGCTGTAGCCTCTTGGCCGCCATATCGCATATCCTGGCTATCTTGCTCAGGCCTATTATCTTTCCCTTGGGGATGTATGCCACAGAAACGTGCATATCATACATAAGAGCCATATGGTGTTCGCAGTAGCTGTACACCTCTATGTCCTTTACCACAACAACATCGCTGAGACCCGAACGGTGATCCTCTGAAAAAGTCTTTTCAAACATCTCGGCTATTTCCGCATTTGTATAATTCATGCCCTCAAATACCTCTTCATACATTTTGGCAACTCTTTCAGGCGTTTCTCTCAGGCCCTCTCTGTTGGGATCGTCGCCCAATGCCACAAGTATTCCCCTTATATGCTCCTCTATAGCTTTTACATCTATTGCCATGATTACACTCCTTTTCTGTCAGGCTCCCATATGAACTTATGGAGCTGAAGCTGTAAATTAACACCGTTCATATTGTTTTTTATCATAAAGCTTACTATATCCTTCGGCTCTATTCGGCCGAATACAGGACTTATATACACCCCGCATCTCACCGTAAGGGAATATTTATTTATGATCTCAAGGGCTTTCTCAAGATCTTTTGTATCTCCGCATACGAATTTGATGGTGTCCTGTCTTCCTATATGATCGTAGTTGGACATGAGCATATTGCTCTCCATACCGCTTGAGGGGCATTTGTAGTCCATAGTCATGCTCACGTTGTATTTAATGAAAGGCTTTATATCTGCGCTGCCGTTTGTCTCTATCTCAACGTAAAGAGATCTGTCCGAACAAAGTATATCCAGCAGCTTGCGTATATCCTTTTGCAGGAGAGGCTCTCCTCCCGTAAGCGTAACATTTTTAACACCTGTGGAAATGATATATGCATATATCTCATACGGCGTCATTTCCTCGGCAAAACAGTCCTCCCTGTTTGCCCAAAGAGTATCACAGTAGCTGCATTTAAGATTGCAGCCCTTGAATCTTATAAAAACGGCAAGCTGCCCTGCTCGTCTGCTTTCTCCGTTTATGCTCACAAATTTTTCCGCTATCAGCATGATCACACCTCATAATAAGCCGCACAGTTGTTAGGAGTCTCGTAGACCGTAGCCTGTCTTACATTATAGCCCTTTGCCTTGAACAGATCGTAAAAATATTTTGCCATATTCTCGGCAGTTGGTCTGAATGTCATTTCTATTATTTTAAAGCCCTCTTCCTTAAGAGCCTTATATGTATTTTCTTTAAGTGTGCTCTTCTCTATTATAAGGCAATGATCCAAAGCATCGGTCTCCTTTTTTACTTCTTCCTTGAGAGTGGCAAAATCAACTATCATTCCTTTTGTTTGCCCGTCATCGCCAACGGCGCTGTCCGTTACCTCTATTACGACTCTCCATCTGTGGCCGTGTATATTGCTGCACTTGCCTTCATAGTCTTTAAGAAAATGAGCCGAGTCAAAGCTGTGTTCCGTTTTAAGACTGTACATAATATCTATCCCTCCAATAAAAAAAGGCGTGCTACGCCCAATAAAACAAGGACCTAGTTTTGTTTAAGGACAGGAGGTTTTCGAACTGTCCGTTATCAGATATTATTTATAATAACATATTATCTTCACAAAATCAACTTGATTTACAAGCAAAATAAGAATATACTAATTAAAAAAGGAAGGAGGATCACTATGACACCTAAAAAGGAATATTACAGGCTGCTCTCGCAAAAGATAATAAAAGGACTTGAAAAGAGAAATATGGAGGGCTATTACGCAGAAAACAAAGAAGAGGCCGTAAGTATCGCCCTTTCGCTTATGAAAGAAGGCAGCACTGTGACTTGGGGCGGTTCTATGACGCTTGAAGAAATAGGCTTAAAGGACAAGCTCCATAAATACACCGTATATGACAGGGCAAAGGCAGGCTCTCAGGAAGAGGTAAACGAAATATACAGAAAAGCCTTTTGCTGCGATAACTATATAATGAGCACAAATGCCATTACCTATGACGGCGAGCTTGTGAATATAGACGGCACGGGCAACAGGGTCGCAGCCCTTATATACGGCCCCAAAAATGTAGTGGTCATAGCGGGTATGAACAAGGTCACGGATAACGTTGAAAACGCTTATAAAAGAGCCAGGAGCCACGCTTCCGTGCCTAACGCCATAAGGCTCGATATGAACACTCCCTGCAAGGCAACGGGTCTGTGCAGCGACTGTACAAGCCCCGATTGTATATGCTGCCAGGCAGTCATTACAAGATATTCAAGGATAAAGGGCAGGATCAAAGTTATACTTGTAGGCGAAAGCCTTGGATATTAAATTAAAGCAAAAAATAATGCTGAGGCTCTTTCACCTCAGCATTATTATTTTATGCAAAAAAATCCTGCCGTTAAGGCAGGTTACAGACTGTCGAAAAACAATATTTTGACAGAAAATATGAATTTTAAGTAAAGAATAGTTTGCAAAGAAGCGTCGCAGACTTTAATCCGCAAGTTTGCAACCGCAAGAAAGTAATGCGGCTTGCTTTGCGAAGCAAAGTTGCTGATCGAGCTTTGCCCGCCTGAGGACAGGAACTTTTCTGTAATTTAGGCATTTATGCCTAAATTGCGGAAAACACGGCTGGTTCCTACATTGGCTAAACTGAAAGAAATGCAAGCATTTCTTTCAAGCGTGTCGACTTTATCGACACGCTAAATCCTGCCATTAAGGCAGGATATATAACGGAGATGGAGAGATTTGAACTCTCGCGCCGCTTTCACGACCTACTCCCTTTCCAGGGGAGCCCCTTCAACCTCTTGGGTACATCTCCAAAAGCTCTACAAAAAAAATAACGCAGGGGGTGGGATTCGAACCCACGGTCCCTTGCGAGATCACCGGTTTTCAAGACCGGCTCCTTAAACCACTCGGACACCCCTGCATAATATAGCGTCGATCGGTCGACCAACAAATAATATATTACAATATAATCCCCTTGATGTCAAGACTTTTTTTATAAATATAGATTTTTTTTTGCCATATGTGGTACCATATATAAAAAGCTTTTTTATTTGGAGGAATATCATGAAGAATTATGTAATCGAAAAATTTATGACACTTATAAGATACGACACCGCATCTGATCCCAACAGCACCTCTTATCCTTCTACAGAGGCGCAAATGTGCTTTGCCGAGATCATGGCGGGTGAGCTTATGAAAATAGGCGTAAAGGACATAGCCATAGACCGATACGGCTATGTGACCGGCACATTGCCCGGAAATACCGACGGCCCGGTCATAGGCTTTATATCCCATATGGACACAAGCCCCGATTGCTCGGGCTTTGGTATAGAACCTATGATAATAGAAAACTATGACGGAGATACCATACAAAGAAAAGGCGTACCCCTTTCTCCCGAAGAATTCCCCGAACTTAAACTGTACACAGGCAAGACCGTTATATGTTCTGACGGCACCACTCTTTTGGGAGCCGATGACAAGGCGGGCTGTGCCGAAATACTGACCGCCCTTGCATATCTTGCAGAGCATACCGAAATAAAGCATCCTACCATAAGGGTCGCCTTTACTCCCGATGAGGAGATAGGCAAGGGAACGGAACATTTTGACGTAAAAAAATTCGGCTGCGACTATGCCTATACCGTTGACGGCGGCATATTGGGCGAAATAAGCTATGAAAATTTCAATGCCGCAAGAGCCAAAATAGATATTAAGGGCAAAAGCGTACATCCCGGCAGCGCAAAAGGGCTTATGGTAAACGCCGCCCTTATAGGCTGTGAACTGGATTCTATGCTGCCTGAATATGAAATTCCCGCCAATACAGAGAGCTACGAGGGCTTTTATCACCTTACCGAAATAAACGGAAATGTTGAGAATGCACATATGTCCTATATAATAAGGGATTTTGACAAAGACTCTTTTGAAAAAAGAAAAAATAATATTGTAAACATTGTAAAAAACCTAAATGAAAAATACGGCGCAAATACGGTACATCTCAATTTGTACGATGAATACTACAATATGGCCGAAATAATAAATGAGCATAAATATGTTTTGGACAGGGCTGTGAAGGCTATTGAAAAAACAGGAGTAAAACCGCTTGTTGAACCTATAAGAGGCGGTACCGACGGCGCCGGACTTTCATTTATGGGATTGCCCTGCCCCAATATTTTTACCGGGGGCCACAACTTCCACGGTCCGTATGAGTTTGTATGCGCTGAATCTATGGTAAAGGCTGCGGAGACAATAATCAATATTATTGTAGGATAAGTTTTTGCTTACTTTAGAAAGTAAGCAAACTTTATGTACCTTTTGCGAAAAAGCACCAAAAGCATTCAGAACTTTTTGCTTTGAATTTTCTATATTTTTATATAAACTTTATTTGTCTTACTTTAAAAAGTAAGTAAACTTTATGTACTTTTTTGCGAAAAAAGTACCAAAAACATCCAGAACTTTTTGCTTTGAATTTTCTATATTTTTATATAAACTTTATTTGTCTTACTTTAAAAAGTAAGTAAACTTTATGTACTTTTTTTGCGAAAAAAGTACCAAAAACGTGGGAACCTTCCGATGGTTCCCACACCCTCCGAACGGCTTTTGGGGCTCA
>CANPXH010000019.1 GCA_947585865.1 uncultured Clostridia bacterium | reverse complement strand
TTCATATCTGTTTTATAAGTAACTTCTTTGAGAAGTTTCTCCTTCTGCCGACCGCAATAGTGGTCAGGCAGAAGCCCTGTTTCTTTTGGGGTCAGAAGTTACAAAAATAGATTATATTTGTACCCCAAAAGCCGTTCGGAGGGCTGGTCGTATCACTTCGTGATACTGCTCGCCCAAGCAACCGGGGTGTGGGAACCATCGGAAGGTTCCCATTGCACGGAAAGACTTATCCGACGGCCGAAGGCCGGCTTTCGGCAAAGCCGAAAGTGCTGAACGTTTTTGGTACTTTTTTCGCAAAAAAGTACATAAAAATTTGCTTACTTTTTAAAGTAAGATAAACAAAATTTATATTGTAAATATGGAAATAACAAAGTTAAAAGTAATAAATGTTTTTGGCCCCTTTTTCGCAAAAAAGGGGCTGCCATGCAGCCCCATAACAATCCAAATATCAATATTCAGGTTCGATAAGTCCGTAAGCGCCGTCTTTTCTCTTATACACAACGCAAATCTCATCGGTAGAAGCATCTCTGAAAACGAAGAAGCTATGACCCATCATTTCCATCTCCATGCAAGCCTCCTCAGCATCCATAGGCTTAACGAAAAATCTTTTATTCTTAACGATCTTGATATCGTCATCCTCATCGTATTCATCATCGGCGAAGGCAATGGCATTGAGTTCATCGGCAAAAGCTGTGCTTCTTTTAGCCTTATCGTTAAGCTTGTTCTTATACTTGACCATTTGTCTTTCAAGTATATCCACAGCCTCATCGACAGCGGCCATAAGGTCGTCGCTGACAACCTCGGCCTTAATGATCCTCTTATTCGGAAGGTTTACGGTAACATCCACTTTCTTGTCAAGCTTTACATCGCTGAGTATAACGTTTGCCTCAGAGTCTGCGGGGAAAAGTTTAGCAACTCTGTCTATCTTGGCAATGATCTTATTTTGAAAATTTTCAGTCACATCCACATTTTTACCGATAAATGAATAACGCATAAAATCCACTCCTTTGTTTTAAAATCCCGGTCGGCTGACCTCAGCTGTATACACATACAGCCGCTCATATAATAACTGCCGCCCTGTATGATTTCGTATTATACTTTTATAATTCTGTATTACAAATTGATTTCCTTTATTTTTTTACATCGGAAATAATGTTACATTTTTTTTACAAAAAAAATAGACAAATTTTGCAAACCCTATTGAATACATATGGTTTCAAAGTTTTTTATATCGGGCATAATTTTTGTGGATAAGTCGCCTGTTTTTATTTTTCGCTTGTGGATAAGTCGGATAACTCTGTGAATAACCATTTTTCGCCCCTTTGCGGACATAAGAGAACCAAAACTTATCCACAGCCCCGATCGGAAACATCATTTTACATATTTTAATTTATATATAATTTCTCGTGCTAAAGCAAGTTTTTTGTGCAAAATGTATAAAAAATATGATTTTTGTACAAATAAAGCCGTTTTTACGCCTTGTATTTCCGTATCAAAAAAAATTGCTATATTCCATAATTTGTGATATACTATTATTTACTATTGAAATATAAGCATAAAAAGGAGTGTACCGAAATGAAGAAATTATTATCACTTATGCTGGCCTCAGCAATGGCATTGTCAATGCTCACAGGCTGCGGCGGAAAAGCAGGCGAAGCAGACGGCGAGACCGATATGCAGGTATCCGAAAACGTTAAGATAGGCATTGCCCAGTTTGCTCCTCACGGCTCATTGGACAACTGCGTAGAGGGCTTTAAGCAGGGTCTTGCCGAGGCAGGCTATGTCGAGGGCAAAAATCTTGAAATAGATTTCCAGAACGCACAGGCTGATATGGCCAATACCAATCAGATAGCCCAGAGCATGGTCGCAGAAAATGTGGATCTTATATGCGCAGTTGCCACACCTATGGCTCAGGCTGCTTTCAATGCGGCTGAAGGCAAAATACCCGTTATATACACGGCAGTTACGGATCCCGTTGCGGCAGAGCTCGCCAATGAAGACGGCTCAGGCACAGGCAACGCTACAGGCACAAGCGACAAGCTTGCCGTAGAAGCTCAGCTTGAGATGATAAGAGCCTTCCAGCCCGACGCTAAGAAGATAGGCATACTCTATACCACCAGCGAAGCCAACTCAGTAAGCGCTATAGAAGAATACAAGAGCCTTGCGGGAGGCTACGGCTTTGAAATAGTGGACAGCGGCATAAGCCAGCCGGCGGATATACCTATGGCAGCGGCAGACCTTGCGGCTAAGGTAGACTGTATATCAAACCTTACTGACAACACTGTTGTAAGCTCACTTCCCGTGCTTCTCGATGCGGCAAACAAGGCAAACATACCTGTATACGGCAGCGAGATAGAGCAGGTAAAGAACGGCTGCGTTGCTACGGAAGGTCTTGACTATATCGCTCTTGGCAAGCAGACAGGCGCTATGGCGGCAAGAGTGCTCCAAGGCGAGGATGCAAAGACGATACCATATGAGACCATTTCCGAATACAGCCTTTATATTAATTCGGCAGCTCTTCAGACTCTCGGTATGAACTGCCCCGACGATCTGAAGGACAAAGCCACCGAAGCAGAGTAGGAGAAAAACTATGGCGCTGATATTAAGTGTGCTGGAGCAGGGATTTATATATACCATACTTGCTTTAGGCGTATATATCACATATAAAATACTGGATTTTCCCGATCTTACGGTAGATAGCAGCTTCCCATTGGGGGCTGCTGTCTGTGCTGTTATGATAAAGGCAGGCATAAACCCATATTTAACCCTTCCTGCGGCATTTGCTGCCGGAGGCATAGCAGGATTGGCCACAGGCATGATACACGTTAAGTTCAAGGTAAGAGATCTGCTTTCGGGCATAATCACTATGACTATGCTCTATTCCGTAAATCTCCATATAGCAGGAGGCCAGGCAAATATGCCTATATTCAGCAGCGAAAACATATTCACTCTTTCGCCCTTTGCGGATAAGCTGGGAGAATACAACAAGGTGCTCGTCATATTTATTATAATGCTTATATGCAAATTCCTTATGGATCTGTATCTTAAAACAAAGTCAGGCTATCTTTTAAGAGCGGTAGGCGATAACGACACCGTAGTGACAGTGCTTGCCAAGGACAAGGGCATAGTGAAGATAACAGGTCTTGTTATAGCCAATGCCCTTGTGGCCCTTGCAGGCTGCGTAATGTGTCAGGATCAGAGATTCTTTGAGATATCCATGGGCACAGGTACAATAGTCATAGGTCTTGCTTCTGTAATAATAGGCACAAACGTATTCGGAAAGCTCAGCTTTATAAAGACTACCACATCGGTAATAATAGGCTCCGTTATATACAAGGCCTGCGTTGCCGTTGCAATATGGCTCGGACTTGCCGCTATAGATATGAAGCTCATAACAGGCGCTCTTTTCCTTGTGATACTTGTTATAAGCAATTTCAGAAAGGCAGGTGCCGAAAATGATCAGGCTTGAGCATATCGATAAAACATATAATCCCCACACCGTCAACGAAATGCAGCTTTTTTCCGACTTTAATTTGGAAGTAAAGAATAATGAATTCGTAAGCATAATAGGCAGCAACGGTTCGGGAAAAACATCGCTGCTGAATATAATATGCGGCTCGATACCCATTGACAGCGGAGATATACTTATAAACGGAGAAAGCATCAACAAGCTCGTTGAATTCAAGCGCTATAAAAAAATAGGCCGGGTCTATCAAAATCCCTCAATGGGTACCTGTGCCAATATGACTATACTGGAAAATATGTCTCTTGCGGACAACAAGGGAAAAATATTCGACCTAAAATGGGGCACCGACAAAAAGAGGATAAGCTTTTACAAAGAGCAGCTTGCTCAGCTGAATCTGGGGCTTGAAGACAAGCTCGGAGTAAAGGTAGGCCTTCTGTCAGGCGGTCAAAGGCAGGCCATGGCGCTGCTTATGTCTACCATAACGCCTATAGATATACTTATATTGGATGAACATACGGCGGCTCTCGATCCCAAAACGGCAGAGATAATAATGGAGCTGACAGACAAAATAGTAAAAGAAAAAAACCTCACTACCATAATGGTGACTCACAATCTTATGTATGCTCTTAACTACGGACACAGGCTCATAATGATGCATGAGGGCAAAGCCATAATGGATATTGAGGGCGATGAAAAAAGCTCCGTGGCAGTAGATGATATTCTTGATGTATTCAACAGGATAAGCATAGAAAGAGGAAACTGAAATTGGACTCACGATACAAAAATCCCAGGAAGCGCAAGATAAAAAAGCATATACTGGATAAGATACGCATATTCCGAAGCAATATTTCCAGGATACTGGCATATATAGGTATGTTCTCGGGTCAGAACAAGTGGATGGATGTTGACAAGGTAAGAGAGGAGCTTGACTATTGCCGCAAACAGCTTGATGATATAATAGCTTCTTTAGACAAGGAATACGGCTTGCCTTCCAATGAAAGAGCCGAGGAAATACGTAAGCTTGTGGCTTATAATCGTGAGAGAGAGCTTTAATGCCCATTACGGCAGCAAAGAGACTGATGAAAAATCATAAAAATCGGAAGGTCTGCGGCGCTTTTTTACAAGCCTTCGCTATCTCCAAAATTCAGTTTAAAAGAAATTCGGATATTTCTTTTCATTCGACTATATAAATACAAAAAGGCCATCGCATTATGCGGTGGCCTTTTTGTATTATGTATTACATATGATTATATACATTATCCATAAGTACAGCCATTTGTGCTCTTGTTATATTGGCGGAGGGCTCAAGAGTAGTGGCTGAAGTTCCGCTTATATATCCGCCGTTTATAAGTGAGGCAACAGCCGTTTCATCTGCTGCTGATATTTCTATGGAATCGGTATAATTTACAAGCACTGAGGTATCGTCATTCATTTCGATGCCCTTTGACATAAGTCCTTGATATACCATTACCATCATATCGTTTCTTGTAATATAATCATCGGGTCTGAACTTATCATTCTTTACGCCTGCATCGATGCCTATGCTCTTTGCCAGGCCAACATAGTTGCTGTAATATGAGCCGCTCGGTATGTCGCTGAAATTCTCGGAAGCGGTATCCTTGTCCATACCCAATATCTTTATAAGAACTATGACAAAATCACATCTTTTACAATTTGCATCGGGTGAGAACTTATTGTTTCCCACACCTGCTATAAAGCCCTTTGACGCCATGGAATTAATGGCGTTGACTGCCCACGCTCTGTGTGATATATCCGTAAAGCTCACTGCCGTTGCAAAGGGGTTTGAAACAGTGGTGGCAAAAGGATTTGAAACAGGCTTTGCCGCCGTCGTGGTCTCTGTGGAGGTCTCCTTTTTAACGGAGGTTGATTTTATGCCCTTTACTTCTACCATTAATTGAGTGACGTCTCCGTCTTCATGCTCGCAAAGTATAGTTGCGATACCGTTTGCCTTGCCTGTTATTATTCCCTTTCTGCTGACGGTCGCAACATCTGTTCTGTCAGATGAAAATTCATATTCGTCTACATCGTGATCCAAATATCTTTCCACTTCTTTTTCATCATCGCCGTCTATTGTGATTTCCTCAAAGGAGTAATCGTTATCTACATGTATCTTGAAGGTATAGTCTGTGTCGCCTCTGGCTCTTACCCTTGCCTGGCCTTCATCCTCTGCGGATATAATGCCGTCATCCTCGTCATATGCAGCCACATCCTCGTCATCGGAATCCCAGTCGTACTCATCGGGATCGTCTTCAAGTATTGAGCTTACATCCACTTCGTCTCCCGTATCCAAGTAAAATTCCCAGCTTGTCTTTGCCTTTACCTTTGAAGAGGATGAAGAGTTGTCATCACCATCGCCTACAGTTACGTTAAAGGTATACTTAAGATATTCGTCATCTTCGTCATACAGCGCCGTTACCGTAGCGCTGCCATCCTTTATACCCTTTATAACGCCCTTTACCGTAACCGTTACAATGTTGGTGGAATTGGATCTCCATGTGTAATCTCTTGCATCATAGTCATCGTCTACATAAGAATAGAGATCCTTTGTGTCATCTACATCTATGCTTATCTTCCTGCTGTTGCTTGAAGATGAGCTTGAGCCGTTTACATCAACATTAAATATATACTCAAGCTTTGTGCTGCCTGAGCTGTATGTTGCCGTAACTGTGGCATCTCCTTTCTTTTTGCCTGTGATGACGCCCTTTGACGTAACGCTGACATAACTCGTTGAGTCTGAGGACCAGTCATATTCATTGGCACTGTAGTTGTCGTCCACATACTTGTAAAGATTCAATGTGTCGTCTACGTCTATATCTATGTCTCTGGTCTTGCTGACTTTGCCTGAGTTCTTGTCAGTGCTGCTTGTGTTACTGCTTGACGCTGCCTTTGTGGTAGACTCGGCAGGCTTTTCCGTAGCCTTTTCGGTCGGCTTTTCCGTAGCCTTTTCCGTTGGCTTTTCCGTAGCCTTTTCAGTGACCTTTTCAGTTGGCTTTTCCGTAGCCTTTTCAGTAGGCGCCTCTGTTTCTTCCTCCTTCTGCTCCTGAGTCTCAGGCTCGGCAGCCTCCGGGCTGCTCTCGGCCGTCACATCCGCCGATTCATCGGCATACACGCTTACGATAGGAGCAAATGCCAACACTGTGCTTAATAAAATAGCTGTCAATCTTTTTTTCATATATTTCCCTCCTGTTTATATGATCATATTAAAATTATAATTCCTATTTCAATTTATTGCAACAAATTTTATTTAAATTTATCGGCAATATCCGAACCTGCCTTTACGGCAAAGTCATATACATTTGCCTTTAGCGTATTGAACTCGTTTTCTATATCCTGAGTCGCCTGGCCTATATCCGTCTTTTCCTTAAGCTGAGCTATTTCTATGCCCGTCTGTATAAGAGCGGTGTAATCCTCCTGAGATATCTCGCCGAGATCTACCTTCCTTGACATTTCATTTTGCAATGAAATATAGTTTGAAGAAAATTCCTGTACCCTGCTTTTTAATGTACCCACAGAGCCGCCATTTGAAGGTGCGGGAGCCTGCGCCGAAGCGCTTGTGCTTTCGGCAGGCTTTTCTGCGCTGTTTTTCTTTACATCAAGTCTTTCATCCGGAGCCACAAGATCGTCTATCATATCATTTGAAGCGGATACCTGTGACGCTATGGCTGCAAGCTCGCTCTTTATGGAAGCAAGCTCTTCCTTTAATTCATCTGTGTCCGAACCGCTGTTTTTGATCTCCGCTATCCTTGAAACATAGCCCTTGAACTCATCATATCTTGCCTGATCCACAACGCCTTTTTTAAAGGCCTCCTCCACTGCCGTGCCAAGCTTGTCGGCCATGGCGGCAAGCTCCTCTGCGGCAGCTTTCGTATCAAGCGCCGCCGTGTTCTCGGCCTGCTGTGTTTCGGGGAGAGCCTCCTCCTTTTTGCCGCAGGCTGTAAAGACAAGCATAGCTGAAAGTATTATAAATACCGCTGATCTGAATTTTTTCATTTTAATGTCTCCTATTCTATTATTCCTCTTATTTCATTTATGTCCGATATATTGTATTTTTTCATATATTCCTCGATACCCTTCACGGTGTTTGCGGTAGCCCGGGGATCGACAAAATTGGCCGTGCCTATGGCGATCGCCGTTGCTCCCGCCATTATAAATTCAAGAGCATCTTCGCCGTCTGATATACCGCCCATGCCTATTACAGGCACGTCTACGCATTTGCATACTTCATACACCATCCTCAGAGCAACGGGCTTTACGGCAGGGCCGCTCATGCCGCCTATTTTCCTGTAGAGCACAGGGGCTCTTTTGTGTATGTCTATCTTCATTCCCGTAAGAGTATTTATAAGGCTAAGGGCATCTGCGCCGCCGCATACCGCTGCCTTAGCCGTGGCGGTGATATCGGTCACATTCGGGCTCAGCTTTACTATAAGAGGCTTATCCGCTTCCTTTTTGACCTCCCTTACGACCCTTTCCACCATAACGGGATCGGTGCCGAAGGCCATACCGCCTTCATCTACGTTGGGGCATGAAATATTCAGCTCCAGCAGATCTATATCCTGCCCTCTCAATTCTTTTACCACGTCTTTGTACTGATCTATGGAATGGCCGCACACATTTACAACTATCTTTGTATCATACTGCCTTAAAAAGGGTATGTCGTTTTCTATAAAATGCTTTACTCCCGGATTTTGAAGGCCGACCGAGTTGAGCATACCGCCGTATACCTCGGCGATCCTGGGAGCGGGATTGCCTTTCCACGGCACTGCCGCAACGCCCTTTACAGTGACCGCACCTATTTTGTTGAGATCGGTGAGCTCAGAAAATTCCCTTCCGCTGCCAAATGTACCTGAGGCAGTCATAACGGGATTCTTAAGCTCCACACCGCATATATCCACCTTTGTGTTCATTGCCATACCACCTCTCTGCAATCAAATACGGGGCCGTCTTTACATACCTTCTTGTATGTCCAATCCTTGCCGTCGGTTATGGGTATGGCACAGCCCACACAGGCGCCTATGCCGCATGCCATCCTTTCCTCCATTGAAACATAGCAGTCTATGCCCTGCTCCACAGCCCATTGCGAAAGAAACTTAAGCATTATTCTGGGGCCGCAGGAGTATATGACATCCGCCTTTATATCCTCAGCCTTCAGCAGATCCACCACATTTCCCTTAAACCCTGCGGATCCGTCATCGGTGGTGATATATACCTTTGCTCCGGCATCGGCAAATCCGTCCGCCAAAAAGGGATCTGAACGATAGCCGAGCACCGCCGTCTTGCTGCAGTTAAGCTCCCTGCACGCTTCCAAAAGAGGAGGTATGCCTATGCCGCCGCCTACAAGAAGCACGGTCTTTTCCACATCATCCACAAGGTCATAACCGTTGCCGCAGGGGCCAAGTACCCTTACGGTATCTCCCGGCTCAAGGGCGGAAAAAAGCTCCGTACCCTTGCCTACTATTTGGAACACAAGGCGTACAGTGCCTTGTATTTTGTTTATCTCACATATGCTTATGGGTCTTGCAAGAATGTTTTTGCCGTTGTCCGGATATACCTCCACAAACTGTCCCGCTCTTGACTCCCTTGCTATGCCTGAGCATTCCATTACAAGATCGCATATATTATCTCCTATATATCTGTTGGATATTACTCTTGCTCTTTCTATGTGTTTCATATATCCTCCTTTGCATACATTTATTTGCATATACATCGGGCAAAGCCTGTGCCCAAGGCAAAAGCCCGCCTTGATGCAGATATATATTGTATCGCTATATCCCTATTGTAAATCATTTTACCGTATTTTACAAGTACAGTATAAAAAATTCCCGATAAAATATCGGGAATTTCAGCGTGTATTTCTTATCAACGGCTTTATCCTATCAAGGATCAAGAAACGTAATAAAAATCATCATCGGGTATTTTTCTGCCCACAGAGTCGATGCTCAGATCGTAGAGCAGGGCATACAGCTTTTGAAGCTCCTCCTTCATATCGGCGCCTGTCTGTATGCCTATGCCGCAGCCCGGAAGCGCTTTTTCAACGGCTTCCTTGCTGCCGAAAAGACCATACCGTTCAACAAGATCAGCCGTTTCCCTTGTGTTGTGCTTTGTTATTGAGACCGAAGCGACATAATCTCTTATAAAAAGATCCAGTACATTTGGAAAGCCTTCTATATACTTGTCTGAAACCACAAGGCAGCTTGTGACAAAAGGACAGTCCGCCGCCTCATCCCAATAGTCGTAAAGATCCAGCACAACGGAAACATTGGGATTTTTAAGCTCGGCTTCGGAACAATAGGGCTCCTGCAAAAGGGCAAGCTCAACGCTGCCGTCTTCAAGGCCTGCCGTCAGCTTGTCGTTATTTTCCTTATAGCTGTATGTAAATGATATATTGTTGTACTCGGCGATCTTGTCAAGAAGAGGCTCCGCCATTTTATCAGCCTCGTTCACGGTGATCTGTCTGCCGTCAAGCTCGGTAATATCGCTGTAGGGCGTGCCGCCGTTTTCCATAAGGTAATAATTGCAGGTGCCGGATACCGCCACGACCTTGCATTTATATCCGTATTCATTGCATAGCTTTGCCGCCTTGTCGGGAGAAAGTATGGCTGCATCTACCTCCCCCTTGGCAAACTCTCCCATAAGCTCGTTTGCCGAAGGATATATCTTTGCGCTGTATTTTTCATAAGCCGAACCGTCATCTCCGTTTGCCGCAAGATGAGCTATGCTCACAGAACCTGCGCCCATTGTGGCGCCTATTTTTATTTCGGCCTTTTCATCGGGAAGCTCCTCCGAAGCCGCAGGCTGTTCCTCCTTTACAGGCTCATTGGCAGGCGGGCTCTCTTTAGGCATATGGGTGCATCCGCACAGCGCAACGGCTGCCGCCGAAAATATAACACATAATCTCTTTATCATATAATTTATCCTCATAAGCATATTACATAAATATTTGTCTTTATTTTAATATTTCTGTGAGGATTTGTCAATATAACAAGAGCCTTTCTGTTCAATATTTCAGGCCAAATTTTAATAAAGATATAACATTGGCTTAATAATTTCTTTAATATCATATGTTATCCTACGATCAAGGAAATAAAACAGGAGGTATCATATGGAACATACAATAAAAAATGTAGAGGCTATGGTAAGATCCATCTGCGCAAACAAGGAGATAATAAACAATATGCTGATGCAAGCCGTTGAAAACGAAAAAAGGATCAACTCGGAACTTACTGCCTGCTCGGATTCAAGGATCCCTCTCGGAGCACAGCAGATAGATATGTACAGGGAATATGTGCAAAACAAGGAAGCGGTAAAGACATCCCTTGATGAATACAAGCAAATCCTTGACGAAAACCGTTATCTCATTTCAGCGGAATTTTGCAAAAGAGAAAGAGATTATTCGGCAATGCACGACTTTTTGGATACCGTAAATACTCTGCAAATAAAGATAATGGAAATGCTCTGCGCCGTATTGGGAACGGCCGACAAGCTGGTAGCGTGTATTTAAAAAAATATATTCTCTCTCAAAGCGACCGATATCAGTATAACGACAGACTGAAGATCGGTCGTTTTGCTGTGGGAGCTATTGACATCACCGCAAAAACAAATTAAAATTATATTGGTGATAGAGATGTATAAAAATGTTTTTTTCAAAAACAGGGATATAATAATAATACTTATGATAATAGCGGCAGCCGTTATACTATATTTCGGCACAAGACCCTTCATAAAGGAGGGGAACAGTGCGCAGATACTCCTTGACGGAAGGGTCATTAAGACCCTTGATCTTAAAAAGGATACCACCTTTTCCCCCGAAGGCATGGATGTGGTGTTCGAGGTAAGCAATGGCAGGGCAAGGTTTGTAAGCTCCGACTGCCCGGATAAGATATGCGTGAACACAGGCTTTATAAATAAAAAAGGGCAGAGCGCCGTATGCCTGCCGAACAAGCTGGTGCTTAAAATAACAGGCAGCGATGTGGATACTGTATTATGAGGTGCATTATGAACAAAACAAAGTACATTACATATATGGCGATGCTCCTTACTCTCACCATAGTTCTTTCCATATTTGAATCGATGCTCCCTTCTTTTACTGCAATACCCGGAGTTAAGCTGGGGCTTGCAAACATAGTCGTTATGTTCACGATGTTTTTCATAGGGAGAAAACAGGCCTTTGTCCTCAACATTGCAAAGGGTGTATTCGTGCTGGTTACAAGGGGAGCCGTTGCAGGTATACTGAGTCTTTGCGGCGGTATGTTCTCAATGCTTGTGATAATATTGCTGCACACTGTTTTTAAGGATAAGATATCATATTTGCTGCTGAGCATATCGGGAGCCATATCCCACAACATAGGCCAAATAGCGGCAGTGTCCGTTATGCTCAATGCATATGCTTTTATGTATCTGCCTGTGCTCATAATTTCGGGAGTGGTCATGGGAAGCATTACCGGCGTGCTTTTAAAAACGCTTTTGCCTGTGCTTTCATATCCCATTAAGGAGGCAAAAAGATGAAAAAAATATTTTTTATACTTTGCCTTTTACTTCTTACGGGCTGCGGGCAAAAGGAATACAGCGCACAGTATTTCGATATATTCGACACATATACCACCGTACAGCTTTACTGCAGCTCACAAAAGGAATTCGACCATATATCCGATGGGCTCCACGATGAGCTGATAAGACTGCACAGGCTTTTTGACATATATAATAACTACGATACGGCAAACATAAAAGCCGTCAACGATAACGCAGGCATAAAGCCTGTAAAGGTGGATAAGGAGCTTTACGATATAGTAAAGGAGGGCATATCCGCCTATTACGAAACCGACGGCTATATAAATATAGCTATGGGCTCCGTGCTGGATATATGGCACGAGCATAGGGAAAAGGCTCTTGACGATCCTGAAAACGCCGATATACCCTCCATGGAGGAGCTGAAAAGGGCGGCGGAGCATACGGATATAAATAATATACTGCTAAACGATGATGAAATGACGATCTATATAAAGGACAAGGAAGCATCTATAGATCTGGGCGCCATAGCAAAGGGCTATGCCGCAGACAAGGCAAGGGAATACCTTATTCAAAGAGGCATAAGCGCAGGGCTCATCAATTTAGGCGGCAATGTCATAGGTCTTGCCGACAGCAAAAAGCCATCGTGGAAAATAGGCGTGCAAAAGCCCGAGGAGGGCAGCACGGAATTTGTATACAAGCTGGATATAAAAAACCAGTCCGCCGTTTCAAGCGGAAATTATCAAAGGTTCTATGTATACCACAACAATATATATCATCACATAATAGATAAAGACACCCTTATGCCCGCAAGCAACAATAAATCCGTTACCATAGTGAGCAATTCCTCACTTGAGGGAGATATATACTCCACATATCTTTTTATACTTCCTTATGACAAGGGCGTAAAAATTGCCGAAGAAAAAGGATTTAAGGCCGTTTGGGTGGACAATAACGACAAGACGAGGACACAGGGATAAATACCGCAGCAGCAAAGAATAATATCCGCAGCAGCAAGGAGGCATATATGTTTGAGAATATAATAAATACCATAAGGCAAAAGACCGACTTCATACCAAAGGTAGCAATAGTGCTGGGTTCCGGGCTCGGCGCCTTGGCAGACGAAATAGATATAAGGGCAAGAATAAGCTACAGCGAACTGCCCGGCTTTCCCGTATCCACAGTAGAGGGGCATAAGGGCAGATTCGTATTCGGCTGTATAGCAAAAACTCCCGTAGTCATAATGCAGGGCAGAGTACACTACTATGAGGGCTACGATATGGATAAGGTGGTGCTGCCCATAAGGATAATGAGACTTTTGGGCTCAGAGATACTCTTCCTCACAAATGCCGCAGGAGGCATAAACACCGAGCTGGATCCCGGAGATCTTATGATAATAAAAGACCATATATCCTCCTTTGTGCCTTCTCCTCTCAGAGGGAAAAATTTGGAGGAGCTGGGGGTGAGATTCCCCGATATGACCAATGTATATGACAGAGAGCTTAGAGATATTATAAAGAAAAAGGCTTTGGAAAACGACATATCTCTTAAAGAGGGAGTATATGCCCAAATGAGCGGCCCTGCCTTTGAGACTCCTGCCGAAGTAAGGCTCCTTGAAAGGCTCGGAGCAGACGCAGTGGGCATGAGCACCGCCTGTGAGGCTATGGCGGCAAGGCACTGCGGAATGAGGGTATGCGGCATTTCATGTATATCCAATGAAGCGGCAGGCATATCCGAAGAGCCATTGAGCCACAAGGAGGTACAGGAGGCGGCAGATAAGGCGGCACCTGTTTTCAAAAAAATAATAAAAGCATCTGTCGAAGAATTCGGAGGACTTCAATGATAAGATTTCACAACTGCAAAATACTTGACGACAATTTTGATATTATAGAAAATAACGAACTGTGGGTGGAAAACAATACCATAAAATATATAGGAGAGGCAAAGGACAGTCTGTTTGAAAGAGAGATAGACTGTAAAGGTAATTTGCTTATGCCCGGCTTTAAAAACGCCCATACCCATTCGCCCATGACATTTCTGCGCTCATATGCCGACGACCTGCCTCTTGACAGATGGCTGAATGAAATGATATTCCCTATGGAGGCAAAGCTTACGGAGGATGATGCGTACTATTTGTCAATGCTGGCTGCGGCGGAATTCGTATCGGGCGGCATAACATCGGCCTTCGATATGTATTTTTATCCCAACGCCATTGCCGAAGCCGCCAAAACCACAGGCTTCAGAACAACTCTTTGCGGCGCCGTAAATAACTTTACAAGCAGCCCCGAAGAGCTTGAAAAAGACTTTGAAAAATATAACTGCTGCTGTGATACAGTTACGTTCCGGCTGGGTTTTCACGGCGAGTACACAACGGATATAAGCATACTCAAGGACATAGCAAGCCTTTCTCATAAATATAAGGCTCCCGTTTCCGCCCACTGCTCCGAGACTGAAAAGGAAGTCGACCAATGTATACAAAGGCACGGCAAAAGCCCTGTAGAGCTTTTTTGCGATCTGGGTATTTCGGACTTTGGCGGAAGCCTTTTCCACTGTGTGCATTTAAGCGAAAGAGATATAGCCATACTTAAAGAAAAGGATATCACCGTTGTTACGAACCCTGCTTCCAACTGTAAGCTGGCAAGCGGCATTGCGCCCTTGTCAAGGCTTGACAAGGCAGGCGTAAGGCTTGCCATAGGCACAGACGGCCCTGCAAGCAACAATGCTCTTTCCATGTTCCGTGAAATGTATCTTGCCACCGCCCTGCAAAAAATACAGACAAAAGACGCTTCCGCCCTTGTGCCCGAAAAGGTGCTTGAAATGGCGTGCAGAAACGGCGCCTACGCCATGTCCTCCAATAACGACTGTCTTAAGGAGGGCAAGCTTGCCGATATCATAATGATAGATATGGACAAGCCGAATATGCAGCCTGTGAACAATATAGTCAAAAATATCGTATACAGCGGCGGCAATGAAAATATTGCTCTCACCATGGTAAACGGCAAAATACTCTACGAAAAAGGCAATTTCTTTATAGGCGAGGATATAGAAAGGCTCTACAAAAAATGCGCCCAAATAACCGAGAGGATAAAAAAGGAAAGCAATAATTAAAAAAGCGAAACAAAATTAAAAGCTTACAGGTGAAAATATGGCAAAGAAAGACAAGGACATAAAAACAAATGCAATGCGTATACTGGACAGGAGCAATATAGCTCATGAGGTAGTGACCTACGAATGCGGTGAATTTACAGACGGCGTATCCATAGCACGAAAGCTGGGAGAGCCCGAAGAGCTTATGTACAAAACTCTTGTGACAGAAGGAAAAAGCGGAGAATACTTTGTGTTCGTAATACCGGTTGCAAAAGAGCTGGATCTTAAAAAAGCGGCAAAAAGCGTAGGCGAAAAGTCCGTTGAGATGATACACGTAAAAGACATAAACAAAATAACGGGCTACATAAGAGGCGGCTGCTCGCCCATAGGTATGAAGAAAAGCTACGTCACCGTGGTAGACGGCAGTGCGGAGAGCCTTTGCAAAATAATAATAAGCGGCGGCCGTATAGGATCGCAGATAATAATGGATCCTCACGACCTTGCAGCCGTGGTAAACGGAAAATTCAGCGATATAATACACAAGGAGAATTAATATGGAGCTGGCGGGTATAGCATTCCAAAAAATGATAGTGATGTTCATAATATTGATATCGGGAGCGATAGCCTACAAAACGAATATCGTCACCAAGGAGGGCAATTCAACTCTTTCGGATCTGCTTTTGCTTATAGTAAATCCCATAGTGATATTTATGAGCTTTCAGATGGATCATACTCCCGAGCTTTTTACAAGGCTGTGGATATCTATGGGCTTTGCGCTCATATGCCATGCCGTAGCAATACTTATATCCTATATCGCCATAAGCAGCAAAAGCGAAAACTTTGATATAGAAAGGGTTTCGGCGATATATTCCAACTGCGGCTTCATAGGCATACCTATAATAAACGCCCTTTTCGGACAAGAGGGAGTATTTTATCTTGCCTCATATATAGCGGTGTTCAACATACTTCTGTGGACTCAGGGTTATATACTTATGACCGGCAAAACGAGCCTTAAGCATATTTTAAAGGGCATATGCTCACCCTGTGTCATAGCGGCCGTTTTGGGAATAATATGCTTTTCCTTTAAAATAAAACTCTTTGCCCTGGCAGACGAAGCGTTCACTCACATAGCCAATATGAACACGCCCCTTGCTATGATAGTGGCAGGAGTCACTATAGCCCAATCGGATATATTAAATGCCATTAAAGACATTCGTCTTTACTATATATGCTTTTTAAAGCTTTTGGTGATACCCATAGCGGCAGCATTGATACTGCGCCTTTTCCGGGCGGATGAAGTGCTTACCATGACATCGGTCATAGAGATCGCCTGCCCTGTGGGAGCCTCATGCACTATGTTTGCCATACGCTATAATAAAAATGCCGTATATGCCTCAGAGTTATATACAGTATCCACTATACTTTCTGCGATTTCACTGCCTTTTGTGATAATGGCAGCAAACTTAATATGATTTTGAAATAAATTTTTTGTGGACAAAGGCATTTAAAAATGATATAATTACCTATATGAATTCAATGATCGGCTCCGAGAGCAGTTTTATATAGATGAGGTAATGTTATGAAAGAATTGGTTATAGGCGATATAACAGCTAAAATTCCTATAATTCAGGGGGGTATGGGTGTAGGCATTTCTTTGCACTCTCTTGCGGGAGCAGTTGCAAAGGAAGGCGCAATAGGCGTTATAAGCGCCGCACAACCGGGCTTCAGAGAAAAGGATTTCTACACCAACACCGTTGAAGCCAATATGAGAGCCTTGGCAAGAGAAATAAAGCTTGCCAAAGAAATTTCCAATAACGGCATTATAGGCGTCAATATAATGGTGGCGGCTACACACTACGAAGAATATGTCAAATGCTGTATAGAAAACGGAGCGGATATCATAATATCCGGGGCAGGACTGCCTATGGATCTGCCTAAATACGCACAGGGCGCACATATAAAGCTTGCTCCCATCATTTCTTCCGCAAAGGCGTTTAAGGTGATACTTTCCCGCTGGATCAAAAAATATGACAGGGTGGCGGATCTTGTGGTTATAGAAGGCCCCAAGGCCGGCGGGCATCTGGGCTTTAAGGCCGAGGAAGCAGAAAGTATAGACAATTTCGACAGCGAGATACTCAACATACTCCAAATGCGCAGCGAATTTGAAGAAAAGACAGGAAAGAAAATACCTGTCGTATTCGGCGGCGGCGTGTTTTATAAAGAAGACATAGACCATTGCCTGAATGACTTGGGGCTTGACGGCGTTCAAATGGCTACACGCTTTGTGGCTACAGAAGAATGCGATGCCGATATGGCCTTTAAGCAGGCGTATATAGATGCCAAGAGAGAAGACGTCGTTATAGTAAAGAGCCCCGTAGGTATGCCGGGCAGAGCCATATGCAACAACTTTATCAAAAACGTTGTGCCAAAGGGCTGCAAGGTGACAAGGTGCTTCAAGTGCCTTCACCACTGCGATCCCGCCACAACGCCCTATTGCATTTCGGCGGCACTTTTCAACGGCGCCAACGGCGATATGGACAACGCTCTTGTATTCTGCGGAGAAAATGTATATAAAATAAACGGCATGACCACCGTCAAGGATATAATAAGCGAGCTTACAAAGGAATAAATTTGACTTAAATAAATTTGACTTAAAGGGACGGCATAAGGGGGAAGTCGCCCGGAAGACCGGGGGATATTGTCGTCCTTTTTTTGAGAAAGAGGTAAATAATGGCAAACTCCGATACCCCAATAACAGATACCGCAGACAACAAAAGGCTGGCAGAGCTGGCGGAAAGGATGAAAAAGACCGGCACAAGAGAAGACAGACTGTGGTTCATACAAGCCTTGTTGGGCTCATCTCTTATACTGCCCGTGCTTATAATACCGGAACCTGTAAACAATACGATACCCGAAGATGCCACTGTCAATTTTATATCTATGAAAACAAACAGCGGACTCAACTATCTTGTTACCTTTACATCTATGGATGAAATGAACAAGTGGAACAAAAATCCCAACAAGCTTTACCTTTTAAGACGATACGACAGCATAAAAAGGATAGTAATGAACAAAAGGGAAAGCTATGACGGCTTTGTTATAGATCCATGCGGCTGTAATGTGGCTATAAAGAAAAACTTCCTTGAGGGCGTTGAAAGAGTGAATAATCCCACAATGCTCATACGCCCCGAAAGAGTCAGGACAAAAAACAACATGGGGCTGGTAGCCGTTAAGGATCCGCCCAAGCCTCTTATAAAAGCCCTTGCAGATCATATGTCACAAAGAGAATGTATAAAAGCGGCCTATATAATGCAGACCGTAAAAGAGGGCGATGAAAAAGCTACCCCAATAGTGGTGGTGGATTTCTGTTCCCAAGGCGACGGGCTTAAGGAAGAGTTCGACAAGATGGCGGCTGCCGCACATACAGTTATACAAAAAGATGAAACCATAGGTCTTATGCCTGCCTTTGACAAGGTGGCTAAAAAGAGTATACAGGGCGTAGAGCCATTCTATAAGAAATGAGGGCATGCTATGAGCAAAAGATTATCCCAAATAATGGAAAAGGTCAAAAATGAAAATACAAGAGAAGCAAAGGCCGAGTTTGTAAGCGAGCTTACCAAAGAAAGCTTTCTTGTGCCTATGATAGCCAAGACTCATAAAGACCGCTACGGAAAAGAGACCCTGAGCGAAATATCACATTTCTCCATATCATCCGAGGGAAACAGCTATCTTATGGTGTTTACGACGGTTGATGAAATATCCAAATGGCGAAGCGACGTTCAGTTCGTGGAGCTTGACTTCAAGGATATTTTGGCGTTGGTGGAAAACGACAGCGCCACTTATACCGGCATAGTTATAGACCACAGCGGCACAAATATGGCCATAGGCAGGAATATACTGGAGAAACTTAAAAAATAATATTGACAAACAATTACAAATATGTTATTATATCAAAAGTGCCGTAGACAGCAGGTGACGCAAGTCGTAACGCATAAGCTACCTGCCGAGGATACATCGTGTTTGTATTTTTCTCTCTCTGTCCACGGACAGAGAGTTTTTTTTGGACAGAGAGTTTATATACGGGCAGAAGGTTTGTACGGCTCATAATTTACAGGAGGTGTAAGGTTATGGCAAATGTTGAACAGAAGCAGGTTGTTATAAACGAGATCAAGGAAAAGCTTGAAAAGGCTACTTCTGCTGTGCTGGTCGACTCCAGAGGTCTTACTGTTTCCCAGGATACCGATCTGAGAAAGCAGTTAAGAGAAGCAGGCGTTGATTACAAGGTTTATAAGAACACTATGATGAACTTTGCGGTTGAGGGTACTCAGTTCGAGGGCTTAAAGGATTACTTTGCAGGCCCCAGCGCTATAGCTATTTGCTACGAGGATCCTACCGTTGCCGCAGGTATCATCAATAAGTTCAGAAAAAATGCCAAGGTTCTTGAATTCAAAGCCGGTGTTATAGAAGGCACCTGCTATGATGCCGAGGGAATGGTAGCTGTTGCCGATATCCCATCAAAGGATGTACTTCTTTCAAAGCTTCTTGGAAGCTTCAAGTCACCTATGGGCTCTTTCGCAAGAGTTATCCAAGCAATTGCAGACAAGAACGGCGAGGCTCCTGCCGAGGCAGAGGCTCCCGCAGAAGCATGATCGATTATATGATCTAATTTAAAAAATAATTTTCAAAACGGAGGAAATCAAAATGGCTAAATTATCAATTGAAGAAATTATTGCTGCTGTTAAGGAACTTACAGTTCTTGAGCTTAACGATCTGGTAAAGGCTGCTGAGGAAGAATTTGGCGTATCTGCCGCTGCCGGTATGGTAGTTGCTGCAGGCGGTGCTGCTGCAGGCGGCGATGCTGCTGAGGAGAAGACTGAATTCGATGTAGAGTTAACTGAGATCGGTGCTGAGAAGATCAAGGTTATAAAGGTTGTAAGAGAGATCACAGGTCTTGGTCTTAAGGAAGCTAAGGAATTGGTTGACAGCGCTCCTAAGATGGTTAAGGAAGGCGTTTCAAAGGACGATGCAGACGCTTGCAAGGCTAAGCTCGAAGAAGTTGGCGCTAAGATTACTATTAAGTAATTAAAAACAGCAAATTCAAAGGAGATGTTCAATGCCGAACATCTCCTTTTCAGTTTATTCCTCTTCCTCAATAGCTGCCACGATATCGCCCTGCTCCGGCTCAGGCATATAGCCTGTTATATTGTTGTACATAATACAAAGGCCTGTCAGTATATTAGGCAGCATCCATATCATATACACTGCCAAAAGTATAAATGCAGGCAGCAGCATACACAATGCGCCAAGCACAATGTCGTTTGCAGCCGTATTCTGTATTATAAGATATGCAAAAAGCCCTAAGACAATACCGTAAATTACAAAAATGGGTATATAATATATGATCATTAATTTCAATATCTGCAGCTTATGACCCTTCGTTGCCTGAAAGTTGCTTTTTAGAGTCTGCATAATGGTTTTTTCATTCCTGTCATAATAGCAGTTGGGGTAAAAGGCAAATGTAAGGCTTATATATACTGTCATTACAAATATTGCAGCGGCAAGAACAGCCGTTATTACAGCGGGAACATCAGCCGCAGCCAGAATAATAGTAATTATCACAGGTATTAATATAAAGCCTATCATAATAAGTGAACAGAGTATTGTATATACTATGTAGCCCGGAAGCGCCTTAAATGCCATTTTATATGAATCCCCTGCGCTTTGCCTCCGTGACATCCTTACATAATACCAGCAAAGGCTAAGCTGTGCCCATATTATAAATATAAAGTATGCGGCACACAGCAGTATGTATATGCACACAATAACGACCATGTTTGCGGAGCCTGAGACCGCTGCCCTTAATGCGCCCGAACCTATAAGTATAAACTGTACCGCTGCGCTTCCGGCATATAAAAGCAGATACATCACTATTGCGGCAATATAAGGGTGTGCCTGTGATGTTTTAAAAAGAGCCTTTGTTTCTTGTCTTAATTCCTTGAAGCTCATATTTTTCCTCCTCATTGATATATTTACTGATTTAATTATATAGTATTCCCATATAAAAAGCAATGATATAATGCTTTCCAATAAATTTTTGGCATAAAACCTATAATTGTGCAACTTTTTCCTTGACAGGAAGTCTTATATGTAGTAAAATATTGCTGTTTGGAGTATAGATTTGCGGCATTAGCCCCGCCAATGATCTGTATAAACAGTTGCCTGCAGGCCTTTTCGGACATTGAGGTTCTCGGGCAAGCATTGTTTTCAGCCTAAGAGGTACGTTTCTCACCGTGCCACGGGCTCATGGTTTATTTTTTTCGGAAGGAGATTTTCTAATGAGAACAACATTTATAGCTAAAAAAGCTGAAATAGACAGAAAATGGTATGTTGTTGATGCGGAAGGTCAGACTCTTGGCCGTCTTGCATCTCAGGTAGCCGCTGTTCTTAAGGGTAAGAACAAGGTAATATATACACCTCACTTAGATACAGGCGATTACGTTATAGTTATAAACGCAGACAAGATCGCCGTTACAGGCAAAAAGCTTGACAACAAGCTCTACAGAAGACATTCTGAATATACAGGCGGTTTCAAGGAGACTTCCTTAAGAACTATGATGAACAAAAAGCCTGAAGAAGTCATAAGACTTGCTGTTAAGGGTATGCTTCCCAAAAACACTCTTGGCAGAAATATGTTGAAAAAGTTACATGTTTACGCAGGCCCGGAGCATTGTCATCAGGCTCAGCAGCCCGAAGTTTTAGAGCTTAAGTATTGATAAGGAGGTTACATCATGGCAGAAGCTAGATATTACGGTACAGGCAGAAGAAAAAGCTCTGTTGCAAGAGTTTACCTTGTTCCCGGTACAGGAAAGATCACTATCAACAAAAGAGATATAGACGACTTTTTCGGTCTTGAAACATTAAAGCTTATTGTAAGACAGCCCTTAGAGGCTACAGGCACTACCGCTAAGTTTGACATTATGGTAAATGTAAACGGCGGCGGCACCACAGGCCAGGCAGGCGCTATAAGACATGGCATTGCAAGAGCTTTATTGGAGGCTGACTCAGATTTCAGAGCTCCTTTAAAAAAGGCAGGCTTCCTTACAAGAGATCCAAGAATGAAGGAAAGAAAGAAGTACGGCTTAAAGGCTGCCAGAAGAGCACCACAGTTCTCAAAGAGATAATATCAAATATACATTACGCAAGCCCCGATTATTATATTCACGGGGCTTTTGTTATGCTTATTTTTTTGTACCTATCAAACATTTTCTCGTATGCAGCATATAGATTATATATTTTCTCGGTATGCAACATATAAATTATATATTTTCCCTTATGCAGCATATAAATTATATATTTTCCCTTATGCAGCCATAGATTAAAAGAGAGCCATCGCAAATGCGATGGCTCTCTTTGGATTTGATCACAATATCATTTTAGACTACTCTTCTTTTTTCTTGCGAAATGTCATAGCGAGAACTCCGCAAGCTCCTGCCAATAATGCCCATGCAATAGGAAGAGCCGTGTTATCGCCTGTTCTTGGTGTAGAACCGGCTGAACCGCTTCTGCTTCCGTTTCCTGTTGTGGAAGAAGCAGGAACGGCAGGTCTTCTGCCCGTACTGCTTGCAGTATCCGTTCCGCTTGGAGTTCTGGAAGTAGCAACATCATATCTGTCGCCTCTTCTGCTTGCTCTGCTGAGCGGATTCTCAGTCTCATCCGGAGGAGTTCCTCCACCGCCGCCGGAAGTAGTTGTTTCGGTAGTGACCTCTGTGGTATATTCGGGTCTCCTGCCTCCGGGTGTTGTGGTGGTCTCTGTAGTAGACTCTGTGGTTACCGTTGAAGATACCGTAGTTGTCTCCGTTGTAGCTTCAGTGGTGGTCTCGGCAGTCGTTGCCTGTGTCGTTGTGTGAGGCGGCTTGTATCCGTGGCCTCCGCTTGGCTTTGTGGTAGCCTCTGTAGTCGGTGCAGTAGTACCTTCTGTAGTTGTAGTAGCCTCCGTTGTCGTTTCCGTTGCGGACTCTGTTGTGGTAGTCGACGGCTTATGCTCTTCATGAGGCCTTGTAGTTGCCTGAGTAGTAGTTGTACTTTCCGTTGTAGACTCTGTCGTTGTCGTAGTTGACGTTGTAGTCGTTGACGTTGTAGTCGTTGTTTCTGACGTGGACTCCGTTGTTGTACTTGACGGCTTATGCTCTTCATGAGGCTTCGTTGTCGCCTGGGTAGTAGTTGTACTTTCCGTAGTAGACTCCGTTGTTGTCGTAGTAGTTGTAGTCGTAGTAGTTGTAGTCGTAGTAGTTGTAGTCGTCGTAGTTGTCGTGGTAGTCGTTGTCGTTGTTGTAGTAGTTGTAGTAGTAGTCGTTGTTGTTGTGGTCGTAGTAGTTGTAGTCGTCGTTGTTGTAGTAGTCGTTTCCGATGTGGACTCCGTTGTTGTAGTCGACGGCTTATGCTCTTCATGAGGCTTCGTTGTCGCCTGGGTAGTAGTTGTACTTTCCGTAGTAGACTCCGTTGTTGTAGTCGTTGTTGTAGTGGTAGTCGTTGTAGTTGTAGTTGTTGTAGTCGTGGTCGTTGTTGTAGTTGTCGACGTTGACGTTGATGTTGTCGACGTTGACGTTGACGTTGTTGACGTTGACGTTGATGTTGTTGACGTTGACGTTGTCGACGTTGACGTTGTTGACGTTGACGTTGTCGTAGTCTCCGATGTTGACTCCGTTGTGGTAGTCGACTTGTGTTCATCCTGAGGCTTTGTTGTCGATGCTGTAGTTGTTTCCGACGTTGACTCCGTTGTCGATGTCGACGTTGTCGTAGTCGTCGTGGTCGTTGTGGTGGTCGTCGTTGTCGTTGTGGTCGTCGTGGTCGTTGTGGTCGTCGTCGTTGTAGTCGTCGTTGTTGTCGTTGTGGTCGTCGTAGTCGTTGTCGTCGTAGTTGTTGTTGTGGTCTCAGTCGAAGACTCGGTTGTCGTCTCGGTCGAAGACTCGGTTGTCGTAGTTGACGTTGTGGTCGTTGTAGTCGTGGTCGTTGTAGTCGTGGTCGTTGTAGTCGTGGTAGTCGTGGTAGTAGTTGTGGTAGTTGTCGTTGTTGTCTCCGTAGTTGATTCGGTAGTTGTAGTAACATCCTCATTTACTATGTTGACAGACGCCTTATAGCTGTCGTTTGACAATATCACCTTGTTATCATCTTTATTACCGTAATCTACCTTGACCGAACCGTTAAGACCGCCTTCAAGTATTTTGCCGTTTATATCGGTCTCAAATACGTAATACTCAGTACCCTTATCCGCATCATAAGGCAGGTTCCTGAATACCGCCTTGGCGGCAGCTCCATCGGGAGAGCCCTTTATTGTAAGGGATAAAGTAGTGCCGACCTGTTCGTAATCATTTTCTCCGTTCTTTACAAAAACGCCGAAGTAGAATGTCTTTCTTGCGCTGTCATTTGACTTGAAGGTCTTATTTATGGTTATCTCACCGTCATCGCCCTGACCCTGTACCCATACGCCGACCTTGGCCGGCTCGGCAATAAGAGTCTGAGAAGCGCCTCTTGTCTTGGCAAAAGAATAAGCAAAGTTATTCCATGCAATATTGCTTTCGCCCAGTTTGTTAACAACCTTTGGCACGATGCCGGTAAACTTTATCTGAACGAGAGCGCCCGGCTCCACTTCATATTCGGCAGGGAACAAAAACCTTACGAGAGCCGTATTCTTAACAGGCTCATCGCTCCAGTTCACAAGACCGTTCTCACCCTTCCAGTCGGGAGCGTACTCATCCTTGAATGTGGTAGTCCTGTCATTGGAATAGCTGAGCTTTACCTTATCGGTAATATCAGTCTTGACGTTCTTACGGTCTGTTACCACAGTTGAAACATAATCGCCCCAAGCCACATCAAACTTAGAATCTCTTGCATAATCTGTAATAACGCCTATATCACCTACAAAAGGAAGTCGGTCTATAACAGAGAATTCCTTTATAGCCTGAGGTGAATTGTTCTTTATGTTAAGGGTATATGTAACAGGTTCTCCCTGCATACCCTGAACGTAGTTGTCCGGCTCATTTGCGGTGCTTATGCCCGTATCGTGAACGGGATCCTTCTTGTGCTCCGCATGAGGAGTATACTCGATCTCCTTATATGACTCGGTAGCAAGGCTCAGTATGTTGAAGGTACCGCTTATGCCCAAGCCGCCTTCGATCTCATGGCCCGAAGGTATGCTTTCGGTATCATATCTTCCGGCTACCTTAAGAGCCGCATCGTTCTTTATAACGCCTGATACGCCTGCCATACCGTCCTTTACAGTAGTGGCAAAGGATATCTCAAGGAACTCTCCCGGCTGAAGGTCATAATCTCTAAGGCCGGTGAAATCCCACACGGCAACATCTTTGCGCTCGTCATCGGAAGCACCCTCTGCCGTACTGCCCTTTGTTACCTCAGCATCAAAATATCTGAGTGTCGTTTTCTCCCCTGTCTTTTCATTTGTCTTGACGATAGTAGGCTTCCAGTTGGTAAGGCTGACGTCATCCGCCTTCATATAAGTGTATACCAAAGGCAATGTATCCTCTACCTTATAGTCCTTCATAACAAGGCCGCCGCCATTTTCGTCAGCCTCGTTTATAACGGCTATTGTCCATACTATATTGGCGCCTGCCGTAACAACGCCGCCTACATTTGAAAGGACAGAAGATGAGGCTGCAAAGGAACCTATGCCCCTCTTGCCAACACCGGGATGTATTGTCTCCTCCCTTACGGTAACGGTCTTTCTGTCTGTCTCCTCCTTGGTAATATCGCCGCCCGGCTCAAGGAAGTCATTTTCGGACTTTATCGCAACAGAGTTGTCATACTCGCTTTGCTGAACATAGAACAGACCGTCATCGCCCTGCGCAGCATTGTCCGCAAGCTCTCTTGCTCTTTCATCTGTAAGCTTTGCAACATATTCAACGCTTACAGTCTTGTCGTTATCGGGATATTCGGGAGCGTATGGATAAATGGTAATACCGTTGGGGAATGTAACGGTTATCTTCACCCTCTGCTTGTTTGTCTTAGGATCGGTTACCGTATCATATTGTATATCACAGTCCGTGAATACGCTTCTGTTGGCATAAGGTCCATCGGGATTGCCTCTTACTATTACAGTATAGGACTGATTCCAGTCTGCATAGCCATCCTCCACAAGCTCCATATCTTCGGGAAGTATATCCGTGATAGTAAAGCCTTTGTCCGTGAAATTGGCATTGCTGTCGTTATATATGCTTATATTGTAGGTGAACCTCAGTTCCTTAAGAATGCTGTACAGCTCATCCCTTGAAGCGGCGGGCTTTATGGTATAGCCGTTTTTATCTGCGATATTTCCGTATTCATCCTTTACGGGCTTGTAATTTGATACATCTATCTGCTTCTTTTCAAGCCTGAGTGTAGGATAAGCAGATGCCATACCGTACTTGACTTCGGAAGAACCGTCATTAACGGTAACATTGTTCTGGCCCACGCTGAAGCCCTGCTTGAGCTTAAGAGTATACTCAAACTCTATCCAGCCGCCCGGCTGAATGGCAAAGCCTTCTATATGCTTCTGTATGAGTCTGTTGTTTTCATCAATTTTATCGGGCTGTGAGGTATCATTGTCTATAGTTACACGGAAGTCATAGGGATCGCCTATGCTCCAGCAATTGTAACCCCACTCTTCATCGCCTGTAAGGCCGCTTACCCTTTCAAAGCTCTTTACTTTGAATCTTAACTGATTTCCCGTATCCTCGCAGCTGTAATTTCCGCCTGTCAATACGTCTCTTATATCCAAAGAATTGCATACATTGTTGCTGTTATTATTCACTTTTACAGTAAATGTTACATCCTTTCCGATATTTTCATCGGGAAGAATATGACTGTCCGTAACATCGTTGCCCTGATAGTCGCTTATTCTCTTTTCAACATAAGTGTCTCCGCCGGGGCCTGTCACATGTATCTCGCCGCCGTTGCCGCTGTCTTCGCCCTCGCTCGGCTTTTTAAAGTTTTCTTCTATAATATAGGCAGTATTTTTGATAACCGTGCCGGGCTCGATGTCCTCGTTTACCTTGGCGCGTACTGTAAATGTAAATCCTTCATGGGCAGCCACTGTCTGAGTACAGGTAAATTTTACTTTGTTTCCTTCAATGGTAACATTGAATTTGTCTGAACTTGATGTGGCGCTTACATATGTGAGCCCGTTGGGAAGCTCATCTTCTATAACAAGAGGATGCTCCTCTGAATATTCCGCAGGATAATTTTGTTCGTTTTTAAGAGTGATGGTATATTCAACATACTCTCCCGGCTTTACATAAGGATCGGAAGCCTCCTTTGTAAAGATATACGCATCGGGATTGAAATTATCCTTTTCTATAGTAACGGAGGAATCTCCCGTTTTATCCAGCTCCTTATTGTAAAGATAAGCTGTGTTCGTAAACTTGTTGTTATCATCGGTCAGCTTATTGTTTACCTTTACGGGAACGGTGATCGTTATCTTGTCGCCGGGCTGCATTGTAAACTCATCGAGAGTTATCTCTCTGCCGTTTATATTGATCGGCCCTGCAATGCCCAAGGGCTCTACGGTCACATCGCCGTTTATATCCAATTCATCCGGGATAGTATCGTTAAATGTATATGTACCCTCTAACTGTCCGGGATTGCTGAGCTCTATTGTATAGCTGAATTCCGTGTCTACTTTTACAATAGATCTGTCGGCAGTCTTTTTAACGCCGATACCCGGCTGTTTTTCATGTACTTCTACGGTAACGTCTTCATCATAAGGCGTGTCTTTATAGGTCATATGAGCCACATTGGATAAAGAGCCTTTGAAGCCTTCCTTTACCTTAAGTGCAATATAACCGTCAATAGACTGACCGCCCTGTATGTTGCTGCCTTGGAATACTATATTCTCACCGTCAAAGTAAACGGTGCCGCCCGGCTGACCGCCTATTTCTGTCCATGCAACACACTGCTCGCCGTTTATGTAAATAGATTTGTCGGAATAATCCTTTGAGTTAAAATCGTATTTGTCAAATTTATTCTTTACGGCATTTAATTCTTCCGGGGTCACAGGCTCAAGACCCTCCGGGATGGTATCGGAGAAGCTAAGATCATTGAGCACAGTGTCGCCGTTGTTATAGCCTGATATCTTATATAAGATTATATCTCCGGCAAAAACATAGCCATTGCTGCTGTTATATGAATCATATGTTCCGAAGGCATCGCATACATCGGCAATGCTCTTTGTAAAAGCATTTTCAAGAGAAGCATCGAATTCTCTGGGGAGCCTGAGCTTAAGAGTCGTCTCCGTGCCGCCCTCTATATTGTGTTCTTGACCAAAGTAATCGCAATATTTTGTATCCAGCTTTGATGTGACGCCGTTGTCCTCCTCGGAGAAGGTCTCGTCAAAGCTTACCGCCCACTTATTTATCTTGACCTGAACGTCAAACTTAGGCATCTGATTTTCCTTGTCCGCCGTTTTCTTTGTGGCCTTTACGGTAAATCCAATTACTTTGTTTGCATCTGTTTCGTCATACTTGGGTATTATCTCCACATTTTCAAGGCCATCCCCCGTCAATGTAACAGCGCCGTCAAGAGTGTTGTTATTGAACTGATTCTTCGGTATGTACATACCCCGAGGGAACGTGTATTCATTTACAATGTCGACCTGTGACGTAAAATATTTTCCAATCAATTCGTCGCTTGAAAGGCCGTCATATGTCAAATCGGTATCGGCTATGCCGTCTCCGTCTGTATCCTCGCCTGTTACAAGATTGTGGTCATATTCCGTGATCGTGAATACAAGATCGTCACTGAGCTTATATGCGTCTCCTTCTTTTGTAAGAGCCTGCTCATCATAATTCTTGTTGAGAAGATGATCCCATGAGGCCTCGGCGTGCGCCGTGACATTGTCGCTTACATCGCCTATATCCTGCTGAATGTATTCGCCGCCGTCATTCATCGCATATGCCTTAAGGCTGACACCGGTCTCGGAGCCGTCAAGAGTAACGCCTGCTCTGTAACGGGCGTCAAATTCCATTATCCATGTAGTACCGTTTTCTATACCGCCTTCGGCTGTGATATATCTCTTTATGCTGCCGTCGGACTGTTCCTCAACGTGCATAACAAATGTCACTTCTATAGGTGATCCGTCTTTTTCCGCAACGTTTCTTGTGATCGCAGAACCGTCTTTCCAGCCCTTTTCTTCAAATTCCTCAAAGTCGAGATCGCCTTCGATATCTATTCTCATCTGAGCGTTGGCGGAAATCACATCGCTTGCACCGCCTACGGAAAAATACAGCTTGAACGGTTCGCCTGACGGTATTTCGTTTATATTGTCGTCATCGGCGTTCCTGAATTTCAGCTCGGGAGATGTGATGATCGTGCCGGCGCTGAGATCTGCAATGTCTCCGAAAACATCGTCTATAAATTCGCCGACAGGCTCAAGAGCCGATTCCAAAATGCCCTCTTCGGGAGCATCGATGATCTCATCTGCATTTGGCATTGCAAGCATTTGAGTTATGAATGTCAATATGAGCAGCACCGAAAGAAAGCACCGCTTTGCCCCGATTTTCTTATGTTTAGTCATTTACCTGACCACCCTTCTTTTTTATACTTTCATAGATCGGAAATCCTTCTTATTATATAGGAAAGAACATAATTATTATTGACCGAAAAATATTTGAAACCGACAGAGCTGACACTTCAACTATATCGGAACAGATATAATCCCATTCTTATAATTAATTTAATTATACTTCATTCACTGTAAAAAATCCAGTATTTTTTAAATTTTTCTTAAGTTTGGTAATTATGAATATTTTTTTAACAAGTTATACTTAAAATAGATATGAAATTTGTATATTATGCAAAATTATTCCTTTTGTGTTTACTCTTTTTGACGAATACGCCTTTAACAGAACTTTTTGCCCGCTGTATAAAAAAATGTAATATTTGCAAAATTTGTTACTATTTTGTGAATAAAGTATTTTATATCCTTGCCACATTCCATACTTATGTGATATACTTATATAAGAGGTGATACTATGAACAGTCAAAAGTGCTGTGAATACTGCTCACATTTTGTATATGACGAGGAATTCGGGGATATATGCGAAATAAACGTAGATCAAGACGAGGCCGCAAGGGAATATACATATTCCCAATATACCTGCCCCTACTTCCATTTTGATAATGAATATGAAACTGTGAACAAACAGATATGACACCGATAAGAACAGCACGGACCTGCGCTGTGCATCTGTAACGTTTATAGGCAAAATATTTTGCGGCAGCACCATACTGCGCTTGATATCATATTAATTAAAACGAGGTGAACCCAAATGAAGAAAATAATAGCTTTGCTGCTTTGCTCTTTGCTCATGGCAGGCTGCTCCAATATAAGCATAGAAGATATGCCAAAGGAGGTAAAGAACGAGGCAGACTATATACTGCCCTCCGACAGCAAGACCATTACCGAAGACGACCTTAAAAAGCTTGGTGAAAAAGAACTGGAATATGCTCATCAGGAAATATTTGCACGCCACGGCAAGATATTTGACGATGAAAATTATGTAAAATACTTTACATCCACAAAATGGTACAGACCCGATCCTTCCTACAACGACAACGCTCTCTCCGATCTGGAAAGGGAAAACGAAACACGTATAAGAAATTATATCAAGAAAAACCTGAGCCTTAACACAAAGGCGGAAAACAACAATAAAACAGAAACAGAGGAAGAAACAGAGGAAGAAACCGAGACCGCTCCTGCCAAGAGCAAAGAAGAGACTGCTCCGAAGGAGGAAGAAAAAAGCTCAGACGATTATCTTCTTGCCGACAGCAGCACAAGAAAGCTCACGAAGGAGGAGCTTATAAAATATCCGAAGGAAACTCTTGCTTATATGAGAAATGAAATATTCGCACGCCACGGATATGTTTTCAAAACGGAAAAATACAGTGACTATTTCAGCTCAAAACCATGGTACAAACCGGATCCGAGCTTTAAGGAAAATGACATCAGCAAAACGGAAAAATACAACGTAGATCTTATAAAGAGCCTGGAACAATGAAAAGAAACATTATCATATTACTTCTTATTTTAATAGCCGCACTTATAATATTCATATTGTCGGACAAAAGGATCGTCATAGAAAATAATCAGTATGCCGAAGGCGAAGGTGTATCAGAAGGTGTATCAAGCGCCGAGGAGCAGCCGACAGAACAGCAGACAAATGCTTTGCAAACCTCCTCCAATGCATCGGGCATTGTCATAGCAATAGATCCCGGACACCAAAGCAAGGGAGATCCCGGCACAGAGCCTATAGCCCCCGGATCCGATGAGCAAAAGGCCAGAGTCTCTTCGGGAACAAGAGGCACTGCTTCCAATACCCCCGAATATGCAGTTAATCTGCAGGTATCTCTTTTGCTTCGTGACGAACTGACATCAAGGGGATACACCGTTATAATGACAAGAGAGACGAATGACGTAAGTATAAGCAATTCCGAAAGGGCTGCTGTTGCAAACAACGCAAATGCCGATGCCTTTGTGCGCATACACTGTAACGGCAGCAACGACAGCAGCGTTGCGGGAGCGCTTACTATGTGCCAAACATCATCCAATCCCTACTGCGGCGATCTCTATGCCCAAAGCCGAAGCCTTTCCGAAAGCATACTCGATTGCCTTTGTGCGGCAACGGGAGCTAAAAACAGGGGCATAACAGAAACAGATACTATGAGCGGCATAAATTGGAGCAGAGTGCCTGTGACCATTGTGGAAATGGGCTTTATGACAAATCCCCAAGAGGATCGCCTGCTCAATGACAACGACTATCAGCATAAGCTTGCGGTAGGTATAGCCAACGGCATAGACAAGCATTTTAATGTGCAATAATAAATTTAAGAGAAGCTATCACATTTTGTGATAGCTTCTTTTACAAATGGGATATCTTTTTATATAACTTGTCATTTCAATCCTTCCCTTCGTAAGGGGAGGTGGCAGCCAAGGGCTGACGGTGGGGTTCATTTAGCCCTTCGAGCCGTTAATATCAAAATTCTCCCTTACGGCCTTCCAAAAACAAAGACACTGACAAATTTCCGTTGCGGCAGCGCAGCTCATCTATAAATTCCCTTGTTTTGCAATCTTTTTTCATAACGAGCTTATAGTCCAATTCATATACGCTGCCAAGATCCAGCGTAGTTATCCTAACAAGCTCATGGCTTATTGTAAACCTACAGAGTATATCGTCAAATACTCCTTCATAATCCAAATTTTCGGGTATAAGTATCTTAAGCTTTCTGTCCATTATCTTCTTGCTGCCGAAGTTCAGCCCCGTCAGCACAGTCATAAGAAAAGCGAGCAGCAGCGTAAAAGCAAGACCGTATATATAATAGCCCAAGCCGCAGGCCAGACCTATGGCAACGGTAGCCAGTATGTATGATATATTCTTTGGATTTCCCGCTTCGCTCCTAAAGCGTATGAGAGCAAAGGCACCGCTTATGCTCAGGGCTGAGGCAATGCTGTTGCCTATAAGCTGTATTACAACCGCCGCCGCTATCGGCACTATCACAAGGGTGTAGCAAAAGCTCCTGCTGTAATCCTCCTTATCCGCCGTGAACATATAAGTAAGGCTCACTATGATGCCCAGCACAAACGAAACACACATTGTCTCCACCGCCATAAGAGGTGAGATATCAGTATTGAGTGACTGCATAAATGTATCAAGCATATATTTTCTTCTCCTTTATACCGTATTTTATAAAATTAGAATACTCCGTTCCGTATTTTGAAAACGAAGTCTTTTCAAGTCCATGTTCTCTTAACAGGGCTATGAGCCAAAGGGGCATTCTGTCAATGTATTTTATCTCCATTATAAACGTGTCCTTTGGCACCACCCTTTCGCCAAATGCTCCGTATTCAAGCCTCAGCTCGTCACGCCTTGCCATTATATTTCTGTCAAAGGTTATGCGCATATCCTTGTTTTCCACGGCGACAAGAGCCGACCTCTCATAGCAAAGGCACACCTTCGGCACCGCTTCATAATGGGCTATGCTGTACTTAAGCTCTTTTAACACCTGCACATTCATATAATCCTTTATAGGCGGAAGCTCATCCGTATCCAAAAAAGCATAGGCTTCCTCAAGAGCCATAAGGCTCCGCCTTTTGTTTACCACGCCGTGATACTTCTTCTTAAGCTCCAGAAATACCGGCGAATCCCCTTTGGGTATACCATAGGAACGAAGTCTTATTTTTTCCTTATAGACAGGCTTTGTGACCGAGGTCCTTATAAGATTGTTGTCCTTGGTATCGTAATATATGTTCATTACCTGATGAAAGCTGTATCCCCCGCTGAATTCATCCGGCACCATATATTTTTTAAATTCCTCCAGCATAATTTCGTACTGCTGTCTCGTTATCATGTACTTTTCTTCTATTCTGTTGAATATCTCCTTAGCCATAAAGCCTGCCTCCTTTTCTCTCCACAGCGTATATATTATCATTGCTAAATTAAAAAATAATATATCTTAAATTAAAAAAAGATTAAAATACGATTGACTTTGCATCGGTTTTGGGCTAACATTAATATATTCAAAACAAAAGGAGAAAATATATGAAAAAACTGCTTGAATTATACTGGGTCTTCTGTAAAATGGGTGCGGTATGCTTTGGCGGCGGCTATGCCATGCTCCCTATAATACAGGCTGAGATCGTGGACAAGCGAGGCTGGGCGACCACCGAGGAAATAATGGATTACTATGCCATAGGCCAATGTACCCCAGGCGTTATAGCCGTCAACACATCTACATTCATAGGCAACAAAAGGGCAGGCGTGCCGGGTGCCATAGCCGCTACGGCAGGCTTTGTTACCCCGTCTGTGATCATAATAATGATAATATCCTCTCTCCTTAAAAGCTTTGCTCATATAACATATGTGGAGAGAGCCTTTACAGGCATAAGGATATGCGTTGCCGTGCTTATTGTAAACGCTACGGTAAAGCTGTGGAAAAGCGCCGTAAAGGACAGGATAGGTCTTGTCATATGTCTTGCGGTATTTGCATTTTCCGCCTTCACGGATATCAGCCCCGTTTTGTTCGTAGTAGGCTCAGGTATTGCAGGCTATGTAATAAGCAGGTGGAAGGGGGCTGATGGGAAATGACGCAGCTTATACTTCTTGTTCTCGAATTTTTCAAGATCGGTCTTTTTGCCATAGGCGGCGGACTGGCTACGCTGCCCTTCCTCTATGATCTTACGGTGACTCATCCCGACTGGGTGGTTCGGTCTCAATTGCTGGATATGGTAGCCATATCCGAGTCAACCCCCGGAGCTTTGGGCGTGAATATGGCCACATATGTAGGCAATGTAATAGCCGGCCCCTTGGGAGGCGTAGCGACCACCATAGGTCTTGTGGCTCCTTCTGTCATAATAATAGTGATAGTTGCCAAGTTCCTTGAAAGATTCAAGGACAGCCCTATAGTTCAAAATGTGTTCTACGGCATACGCCCCGCTTCAATAGGCCTAATTATGGCAGCCGCTTTTGTGGTCATAAAGGAAGCCCTTATGGATATACCTCTTTTCAGCGAAACAGGCAGCTTTGCCGATCTGTTTAGGATAAAGTCGATCATATTCGGCATAATATTATATATAGCCATGGTAAAGTTTAAAAAACATCCCATACTGTATATTGCCATAGCGGCGATAGTCGGAAATATAATATCGTTTTGATGTAACAAAAGCTTATGATAAAAATAGCAGAAAAGGCTTTGGAGAAAATTGGGCGCACCGATTGTACGCCTTTTTTTCACCAAGTCTCCGAAAACACAACATATATTATTAAAAAAAATAATGTTCCGCTGTATACGCTTAGGATATCCCGCAAAGGCTACAGAACTTTTTCTCAGCTTGCGTCGGAGCTTAAATGGATCGAAACTCTGGATGGGATCGATATTGCCAAGCCTGTATCAAGGGTGCTCGATATAGAAGGGCATTTTTGCATTTTCTTTGAATATATCAACGGAAAAATGCCAAAATACAATGATGAGAATACCCTTTACAATATAGGCAGGATATCCGCCCGCCTTCACAAATTTGCCGATATACGCCTTGACCGCCCTGTGTGGAGCCTTGAGAATATGACGGGGCCAAGGGGAGCCTGGGGCAACTGGAGAGAAAACGATGAGCTTACGGACAAAAGCAGAGATATTATAGAAAAAGCCCTTGGCATTGCGGCAAAGCTTACAGATAACTACATCTCCGATAAATACGGACTTATACACGCCGATCTGAGGATTACTAATATTATAGAAAATGACCGCTATTTTGCCATAGATTTCGATGACTGCGGCTACGGATATTTTATGCAGGATATGGCTGCCGCTCTCAGCTTTATGGAAGGCTCGGATAACATTGAGAAGCTCAAAGCTGCATGGATAAAAGGCTATGAGACCATATCTCCTTTGAATGACGAGGATAAATACATAGCAGATGCTTTTATACTGCTAAGACGCATACAGCTTTTGGCATGGGTCACTTCCCATACGGACAGCGAATATGTAACAGGCATAAGGCCGGGCTTTGGCAAAGAAAGTACAGAGATTGCTTTGCGCTTTATAAATAAACAAATTTAAATCTCTGCTTACGGGCAAAGGGCTGCGCTCCCTTGTTGGCGCAGCCGCCTTATTTACAAAAAAAACTTGACATCACAGTCTTTATGAGATATAATAATTAAGCACTGTGATTGATGTGGATTACAGTATCAGAACTATGGAGTAGTACTCAAGTGGCTGAAGAGGCTCCCCTGCTAAGGGAGTAGGTCGTTAACGCGGCGCGAGAGTTCAAATCTCTCCTACTCCGTTTAAGAGCTGTTGTGCTTTATAAAGTGCAGCAGCTTAATTTTTACTCAGATTGTTAGATACCTTACAATTATGCGAAAGAGGGTGCGGCTGTGAATACCAAAAACAGTGCGGACATTCAGTACAAAAGAATGACTGAAACGCCTATACCTAAGCTTATCATTCAGCTTGGTATACCTACTACCATAAGTATGCTCGTTACAAATATATATAATATGGCCGATACATTTTTCGTGGGTCAGCTTGGCAGCACAAGTGCCAGCGGCGCCACGGGCATCGTGTTCGGCCTTATGTCCATAATACAGGCATTCGGCTTTATGTACGGCCAAGGCGCAGGCAGTCTCATTTCAAGGCATTTAGGTCAAAAGGATCCCCAAAGCGCAAGCAAATACGCTTCCGTCAGCTTTTTTGCCGCCCTTATTTCGGGTATGCTCATTACACTGCTGGGATTCCTCTTCCTGGATCCCTTGCTCACATTTCTGGGTTCCACCCCCACTATACTGGACTTTGCAAGGGATTATGCTGTATACATACTTATTGCCGCTCCTTTTATGGCGGCAAGCTTTGTGCTCAACAATATCCTCAGATATGAAGGCAAGGCATTTTTTGCCATGATAGGCCTTACCACAGGCGGCATACTCAATATGATAGGCGATCCTATATTTATGTTCGGCTGCAATATGGGCATTTCAGGCGCAGGTCTTTCCACCGCTCTTTCACAGGTGATAAGCTTTGCCATACTGCTTTTTATGTTCCTGAGCGGCAGAACACAAAGCAAGCTTTCAATAAGGAATATCACAGAGCTGTTTTCAAGGCTTGCCGAGATCGTCAAGACAGGCTTCCCCTCTATGGCAAGGCAGGGCTTTGCCAGCATCGCCACTATGCTTTTGAACAACCAGGCGGCTATGGTAGGCGGTGACGCAGCCGTTGCGGCTATGAGTATAGTCAGCCGTGTAAATATGTTCATATTTGCAGTGGGCTTGGGCATAGGCCAAGGCTTTCAGCCTGTTGCGGGCTATAACTACGGAGCCAGAAAATATTCCCGTGTTAAAAAGGGCTATTACTTTACCGTTGCGGCAGGTGAAGTCCTTTTAGGCACTCTTGCGGTAATAGGGCTTATATTTGCAGGCGGCGTTGTGGGCATATTCAGAGACGATCCCGCCGTTATAGATATAGGTACGTTTGCCATGCGTATACACTGTCTGGCACTTTTTGTGCAGCCTGTGTGCGTATGCTCTAATATGCTTTTCCAAAGCGTAGGCAAAAGCGGGCGAGCCACTTTTACGTCAATACTGAGAAGCGGACTGTATTTTCTGCCCCTTATAGCCGTTCTGCCTTATTTTATAGGTATAGTCGGCGTGCAGATATCACAGCCTCTTGCCGATGCTCTTGCATTTGTAACGATAATACCCATTACCATAGACTTTATACATAAGCTGCCCCAAGACGGCGAGGCGTGATCTTGATATCCCCAACTGCTGGAAATATTTTCAAATATGGATCAATAGTGTAAACACAGCGCCTGCATATGTCATATCCTTACATATAAGAGATATATGGGGAAATGTAAATTAATTTTGTAATTTTCTATTGAAATTATGCCAAAATAGGTTTAGAATAACTATAAATAAATTGAAAGGAAATACAGTAAATGGGCAAAAAAGTAATAGCCGTATTATTCGGCGGACGTTCCTCAGAGCATGAGATATCCAAGATCAGCGCCGCTACAATAATGCAGAATATAAATTCGGACAAATATACCGTAATACCAATATATATTACAAAGGAAGGCAAATGGCTGCTATATGACGGCCCTATCGAAAATATATCCAGAGGCAATTGGGAAAAATTTGCGGCAACTGCCGTGCTGAGCCCCGATTCTTCGCAAAAAGGCATATTAAGGATAGTTGGCGATAAGGTAAAGCTCATACCCGTAGATCTTATTTTCCCCGTGCTCCATGGCTTGAACGGCGAAGACGGCACAATACAAGGTCTTTTTGAGCTTACCGGCATCCCCTATGTGGGCTGCGGAGTGCTTTCCTCAGCAGTATGTATGAACAAGGCATATACCAAAATAATAGTGGATACCCTTGGCATAGACCAAGCCAAGTATACTGTAATATACAGAAACGAACTTGAAGAAAATATAGAAGAGTGCATAGACAAGGTCGAGAGCATATGCGGCTATCCCTGCTTTGTAAAGCCTGCTTGTGCCGGCTCAAGCGTAGGCATAACAAAGGCTCACAACAGAGATGAGCTTGTAGACGGGCTTTGGACCGCCTCCAAAGAGGACAGAACTATAGTTGTGGAAGAAAATATAACAGGCGCTGAGCTGGAATGCGCAGTGCTTGGCAACAGAGATGTAAAGGCGTCTGTTGTAGGTCAGGTGCTGGCAGCGGCTGAGTTCTATGACTATGATGCAAAGTACAACAATAAGGAATCCCGCACCGTGATACCTGCTCCCATCCCAAATGAGAAATCGGAGGAGATAAGGGAAAAAGCTGTCAGGATATTTAAGGCTCTTGACGGCATGGGTCTTTCAAGAGTAGACTTCTTTATGGAAGAAGGCACCGACAGGATAGTGTTTAACGAAATAAATACACTTCCGGGATTTACTTCCATAAGTATGTATCCCATGCTTTTTGCCGAATTGGGCATACCCACGGAGGAGCTTGTCGATAAGCTGATAGAACTTGGCTTAAGCAGATATGAGGACTAAGATATGGACAACAGACCTATAGGCGTGTTTGATTCAGGCGTAGGCGGTCTTACTGTAGTGAAGCAGATAGTAAAGCTTTTGCCCGAGGAGTCTTTGGTGTACTTTGGCGACACGGCAAGAGTTCCCTACGGCTCCAAGAGCAAAGAGACCGTCACCAAGTTTTCAAGCCAAATAATAAGATTTTTAAAAACCAAAAATGTAAAAGCCGTAGTCATAGCCTGCAATACCGTCAGCTCCAACTGCTATGAGGAGCTTTCGGCACAATTCCCCGATCTGCCTATCATAGAGGTAGTCACACCGGGTGTGGAAAGCTGTATTGCCGCTACTAAAAATAAAATAGTAGGGCTGATAGGTACATATGCCACGGTTTCCTCAGGCGCCTATGAAAAACGTCTTAAGGCAGCCGATCCCGAAATACAGGTATACAAAAAGGCTTGTCCTCTCTTCGTGCCTCTTGCCGAGGAGGGCTGGGTAAACAATGATGTTGCGGAATTGACCGCACGCAAGTATTTACAGGAGCTTATCGATAAAAATATTGACTCTGTAATATTAGGCTGTACTCACTATCCTACTCTTAAGGAATGCATAGGCAAGATAGTGGGCAAGGATGTGACTATTGTAGACCCTGCAAAGGCAACGGCCATAAAGCTTAAGGAATATCTTGAAGAACACCATATGCTCAGTGAAAACGGCCACAGCGCCCAAAGGCTCTTTTACGTAAGCGATAAATCTCACTTTGAAAAAATATGCTCACGCATACTTCATGAGAACTATTCCGCAACAAAAATAGATATAGAAAAATATTGATGTTTTATATTGCTGCACCTCCCTTTGCATTATAGACCGAGGGAGGCAGCAGCGTAGCTGTCGGCGGGGTCGCCGCACCTAACCGCTGCAAACCTCCCCTTCGCAAGGGATTTGCAGCGAAAGAATATCCGCCGATGCAAAGTATCGCTTTTGCAAAGCAAAAGTTCCGAAAGGGGAACCGACCGCAAAGCGGTGGTGGGGTCGTTCTGCAATAACGGGCTGTAAACAACAGCCTTATTTTTTTGCAAAAAAAAGCCTGCAAACATTAATGTTTACAGGCTAGTGGGTCCTCACGGACTCGAACCGTGGACCGTTCGGTTATGAGCCGAATGCTCTAACCAACTGAGCTAAGGACCCATATAAGCTTCTCACTCGGAGAATAGAGCCGATGAACGGACTCGAACCGTTAACCTGCTGATTACAAGTCAGCTGCTCTGCCAATTGAGCCACATCGG
>CANPXH010000018.1 GCA_947585865.1 uncultured Clostridia bacterium | reverse complement strand
GCGGGCAAAGCTCGCCTTGCGGATTAAAGTCTGCGACGCTTGTTTGCAAACTGTTCTTTACTTAAAATTCATATTTTCTGTCAAAATATTGTTTTTTGACAGTCTGATTATTATCGGAACTTATGTTCCGATAATAATTATACTCTTGCAAGAATTTGTTTTCAATGATAAAATCATAAAAGAGGTGAGCAATATGAAAAGTACGGTCATAATAGCGGCATCCGGCTCAGGCAAAAGAATGAACAGCGCCGTTAAAAAACAATACATAGAGCTTGAAGGCAGAATGATACTCGATCATACGGTTGAAGCCTTTAACAAAAGCAAATACATAGATGATATCATCATAGTGTGCGGCAGCGAGGACATCTTGTTCGTAAAGCATGAAATAGTGCTAAAAAACAGCTATGATAAAGTAAAGGCTATCGTAGAGGGCGGCAGGGAAAGGCAGGATTCCATATACAACGGACTTAAGGAGGTATCCCCCGACTGCGGCATAGTGCTCATACATGACGGCGTACGGCCTTTTATTGAAGAAGGATATATAAAGGAGCTTATAGATGCTGCCGCAAAATACGGCGGCTGTGTTATGGGCGTAAGGGTAAAGGATACAATAAAGGTATGCGATGACGATAATTACATAACATCCACTCCCGAAAGAGCTTCCCTTTGGGCAGCGCAGACTCCTCAGTGCTTTAAATACGATATAATAATGAAGGCCTATGAAAAAGCCTTTGAAGAAGGCTATTACGGCACAGACGACAGTATGCTTGCGGAAAGGATAGGCGTGAAAATAAAAATGATAGAGGGCAGCTACAACAATATCAAGCTGACTACTCCCGAAGACCTTTATATGGGAAAACTGATACTGGAGAAAAAAAATGACATTTAAAATAAATTTCAGCGAAAAAATAGAAGACATAAATTCAACTGCATATGTATATGACCACAGCAGCGGAGGAAAGCTTGTGTATATAGAAAACGAGGATACGGAAAGAGTGTTCTCCATAGCCTTCAAGACATTTCCCTCCAACAGCAAGGGCGCTGCTCATATAGTGGAGCATTGTGTGCTATGCGGTTCTGAAAGCTACAACATAAAGGATCCCTTCAATATTTTGGACAAAGGCTCCATACACACCTATCTCAATGCGATGACATATTCCGACAGGACAATATATCCCGTTGCGGGAACAAATGAAAAGGATCTCAAAGCCATGATTCGTGTCTACTGCGACGCCGTGTTCCATCCCCTTATGTATAAAAACAAGGGCATATTTCTGCAGGAGGGCTGGCACAGCGACGGCAAGAGCCTTAACGGAGTCGTGCTGAATGAAATGAAGGGTGTGTATTCGGACAGTCAGGTCATACTTGATGAGGCCGTTACATCCAGGGTATATAAAAACACTCCCTACGGCTATGACTCGGGAGGAGATCCCGGGCATATAACCAAGCTGAGCTATGAAGAATTTCTTGACTTCCACAGAAAGAACTATCATCCTTCAAATGCCGTGATATATCTTTACGGCAAGCTGGATATACAGGAATATCTCGATCTGCTGGACAATGAGTTTTTAAATAAATATGAATACAGAGAAAGCCCCCCTCTCCCCGATATAAAGGCTTGTGACTGTTCCGATGTGACCGTAAGACACATTTCTCCTTCCGGCAATATAATGACTGCCCTTTTCGATACCGGTGAGGTAAATGATTTTTCAAAATGCCTTATGCTGGACATACTCTGCGATTTTCTCTTCAACAGCGAGGGAGCCTATATAAAAGATAAGCTCAAGCATTTGGGCAACAAGATAAGCGCCGATTTCAACGACAGCACGTATCTTACAAACCTAAGCGTAAATATAGAAGGAACTGAAGAAACCGACGTAAGCAGATTCAAAAAGGAGCTTAATGATGCCTTTAAGAATATTGAAATAGACGAATACAAGCTCCGTGGAATAAAAAACAGCTATAAATTCTATTTCAAAGAAGAGGATTTCGGCTATAAGCCAAAGGGGCTTTTTTACTGTACTCTTCTTATGCGAAGCTTTATTTACGGCAACTATACGTTTGCTCCTCTAAAGATAAATCGGCTTTTTGATGAGATCGAAAATATGGATATCAAAAGGCTTATAGACGAATATTTTACAGACAAGGGCACATACGGCATACTTATAAACGAAAATATACCCGAGGCCAAGGAGGATGTGCCCGAGGCCAACAACAGCGCTCTTATTGAATATCGGTCTCAAACGGATGATGAAAACGAGATAAACAAAATAAATGTTTCAAAGGTAAGCGAAATAAGCAAGATGCCCTTTGACTTTAAGTTTGAAGCAGACAAGAACATATTTGTTCCCGTTGAAAACGGCGATGTGGTATATATCGATCTCCTGTTTGACGCATCGGCCTTTGGGAAGGATGAACTGCCCCATTTAGGTATGCTCCATGCAATTGCCGATGTATACAACAAAGCTTATTCAAACGATATAGACTACTATATGGGCGGCTTTGATATGATATGCCGCACCATTGTGGGAAAAGACGGCTATAAGCCGTACCTTCAAATAAAGATAAAAGCTCTCAAAGAAAATATATATAAAGCCATAGACATATTATATGATATAATCACTCTTGACTACAACAATGTGGACAGGATAAGCGAGCTTGTTGAGGAACACAAGCAGGCGGTGAGGAACAGATATATCACATCGGGGCAAATAAGAGCGTATACAAGAGCCCTGTCGGCGCTGTTTAGCGAATACGCCTTTACAGACGGTGTTGTGGGCTATGATTTTTACAGATATCTGCAAAGCACTCACTGCGAAAAGATATGCTCGGATATAAATTCCGCCGCAAAGAAAATATTCGGCATGGATACAATATATGCCCTTACCTGCAGTAAAAAGGATATGAAAAGCATTTCATCATACCTTGACAGAAAAATTTCCGCCCTGCCCTGCGTTAAGGCGGAAAGCACCTGTATAGGTCTTAACGATGAAATAAGCATTGCCGTGGAAAGCAATGTTAATTTCAACGCCATCGCCTTCCCCATAAAATACGATACGGGAGCATACAGAGCAGTACAGCAGATAATAACAAGAGAATATATATGGGATAATATAAGGCTTGAGGGAGGAGCCTACGGAGGCGGCTGCCGCTTTGCGGATCTTAACAAATGCTATATGTACAGCTATAGGGATCCTCAGCTGAAGCGTACCTATGATGCCTTTGCCGATGTGGGAAAATACCTTCAGCGCAAAAAAACTCAGTCCGAAACAGACAGATTTATATTAGGCGCCGTAAACGAAGCCGATATGCCCGTGAAAAACAATATGCTCAATTCCATGGCAATAAGGAGACATATTCTGAATATAGATACCGAAAAGCTTATAAAAAGGCGTGAGGAATTACTTTTTACAAAGCCGAAGGATATAATAAAAGCGGGAGAACAAATAGAAGCGGCTGTTAAAAACAGAGCCTTGTGTACAGTCGGCAAAAAAGAAGATATTGAAAAAAACAAAGAACTTCTCAAAAACACAGCCATTCTTTAGTATCTCCACGCCGGATACCTGCATAAAAACAAGGAGGTCTGCATTTATATTGCAGTACCTCCTTTTGTATTTATTTATATGATGACCTCCATATCGGCAAGACCATACGCAAAGCATATCCTTATCTATTGCACAAACCCTGCGGCGCCTTCTTTTGCCGCCTCTGTTATCCTGCTATGATCCATAAAGCCTATACAGCCGGCTACGTCTGTCCTGCCGTTAAACAATTCGTTCAGAGCAGCGGCAACATCCTCGGCGCTGTAGCCTATTATTCTGGATGCGGCAGTGGATACACGCTCGTTTGCATCGATGGATGCACGGGCATCCGTTACCATTTTTGACTGTATATTCGTGTTCTGACCCTTAAAGCAGTTTACCGTGGATATGCCGTCAAAGGCAATATTATAATTTTTTTCATCTGCGCAGAAATCCAAAAAATCCAAAGCGGCTTCTTTGTTCTTGCTGTTTTTGTTCACCATCATCATATTAAGATTGCCGCCCTCATATGTGCCGTTATCGGCAGTGTTCATAAACACAGGCATAAGCGCAAAGTCATCAACGGAATATTTGTTGTCCTTGGCAAAATCGGTATAAAACCATGTATCCCATATAAATGTCATGACCGCCTTGCCCGAACCCATAGCCGAGCTGATATCATCCCAGCCCGTGTTCATATAATCGACCCCGAACCAGCCCTTTGAAGCGGCATCTGATATCCATTGTATCATATCGGTCACCTCGGGGATATCGGAATACTTTATTTCATTTTTATTTATTTTTTCAAGCACAGATGCGTCATCTGCAAATATGGGATCCATACCGAACTGCATCATCCATGTGCAGCCATCTGCAGGCCAGCATATGGGAGTGTATCCCGTATCTGCAAGCACCTGGCACAAAACATCGAACTCAGCCTGTGTAGCGGCAGGCTTAAGGCCTAAGCTGTCCAGTATCGTTTTGTTGTAATAGCAGCCCGATACGGAATTTTCCCAAAATGGGAGACCCAGCATATTGCCGTTGCTGTCCTGACAGTATGCCTTGGCGCCGTCGGTCAGATCGTCTATCCACTTTTCGTCATTTAAATAACAAAAGTTTTCTTCCACATCGAAACGATTCAGATCCGCATTATGAAAGTGCATAAACACATCCGGCGCCTTTCCCCTTTCAAATGCATCTGCGGCTGAGGTCTCAAATTCTTCATCCTCATAGGCGATTATGTCAAGCTTATTGCCGGTACTTTCTTCATACTGCCTAAATATGCTTGTCATATAGCTTTTTTCCAAATCGTTTTTCTTGCCCATTACAGTCAAAGTAACACTGTCATCGGTTTTATTGAATGCATTGCAGCCCGACACAAGCACCAGGGCAGCTATCATGATCGAAAGAAATCCTTTTTTCATTTGCTGTCACCGTCCTCTTTTGCACCGCCTTTTATGTCTTTATCTCCTTTGCTTATAAGCCTGACTGCCATTTCCTTTACCGCATTCATATCTATAGGCTTTGCAAGATGTCCGTCCATTCCCGCATCCATTGCATTGCGCACGTCTTCGGCAAATGTATTGGCTGTCATTGCGGCGATAGGTATGGTATGTGCTTCCCGATGTCCGCAGGCTCTGATCTCTCTTGTAGCCTCGTATCCGTTCATCACAGGCATCTGCACATCCATAAGTATCATATCGTAATATCCCGGCTCAGAGTTTTTAAACATATTTACCGCTTCAAGTCCGTTGGAAGCAAGCTCACAGCTTATGCCTTCCATCTTAAGCATTTCGGTAAGTATCTCGGCATTCATATCATTATCCTCGGCTACAAGGAAAAGCTTTCCTTCCAAGGCGTTCTCCGCAGCATCGCTTTCCTCTTCCTTGAGAGTATCTTTTGAAAAAAGAGGCTCGACTGCCTGAAGGAATGAGGATAAGAAAAACGGCTTGGGCATAAATGCGTTTATGCCCGCACTGCGTGCTTCGTGCTCTACATCGCTCCAATCATATGATGTCAGCACAAGTATAGGCACATCCTCTCCCAGCTTTTCTCTTATGCTGCGTGCCGTTTGGATACCGTCAAGCCCGGGCATTTTAAGATCAAGTAATATAACATCAAAATCCTCGCCCCTGCTGTGAGCCTCCACGGCCGCATCAACGGCGGACTGTCCGTCTGTAACGCAGAATACATCGATATCCGTGTCCTTCATGAGCTCACGTATATCCATACATATTTCTTCTTCGTCATCCGCAACAAGTATGCGATCGATCCTTTGATGTATGAGTGCTTCGGATTCCTCTTGTTCGGGAAGCGCAAACGTCAGTTCAACTGTAAATGTAGTGCCCTTCCCGGGCTCGCTTTCCAATTCAATGATACCGCCCATAAGATCCACAAGATTTTTGGTGATTGCCATGCCCAATCCGGTACCCTGTATCTTATTTGTGACTGAATTGATCTCTCTGCTGAAAGGCGCAAATATATTCTTTTGGAATTCTTCACTCATTCCGATACCGTTATCCTTTACAACAAAGCGAAGCTTGACATACTGCTGACCCGCTTGAGGAAGCTCGCATACAAAAAAGTCTATCTGCCCGCCATCCTGAGTATACTTTATGGCATTGGACAAAAGGTTGATAAGTATTTGATTGAGACGGAGCTTATCGCCTATTATATGCTCCGGAGGCGCTCCCTGAACCGATATCCTGAATTCCTGGCCCTTTGCCTTAGCCTGGGGCATAAGTATTATATTCAGTTCATCCAGCATTTCCGGCAGGCTGAAGCGCTCTACGTTCATGGATGTCTTTCCGCTTTCTATTTTGCTCATATCCAGCACATCGTTTATAAGGCTTAGCAAATGGTGGCTCGATGCGGTTATCTTTCTTGTGTATTCTCTTACCTTATCGGCTTGATCCGCATCCTTCTCAAGCAATACCGAAAAGCCGACTATGGCATTCATGGGAGTACGGATATCGTGAGACATATTGGAAAGGAAATTGCTCTTTGCTTCATTGGCGCTTCTTGCGGCATTGAGCGCTTCCTGCAGCTTCTGATTCATCTGCTGCTCCATAGTGCGGTCGGACATAACTATTATATATTTTCTGACATCTTGTATGCTCATATGATAAACTGTCATTCTGTACCATCGGCGTTCGCCTGTGTTCTGGTGCATATATTGACATTCTCTGACTATATTGCCGTAAAGAGGTATGTCCTCAAGCACTGTCTTTGGTATAACTATATCATCGTTTAAGACACACTTGAGCAATATTTTTATATCTTCTCTGGCCTCCTGCACAGGTATGCCTATGAGCCTTTCGATATTGGGGCTTATGTAATCCACGCTCTGATCTTTTGAATCCAGCATTATGAATATATCATCAACGCTGTTTGAAAGCACATCGAACATAAGCTCCCTGTACTGGAGCTCCATTCTGTTCTTGCGTGACAGGCTCCTGCTTCGTATGAGCAAGAGCACGATTATAGCCGCACCTATAAGCATAAATATGGCCGTCATAACATTCGTTGTGGTCTTTTGCACAGATAAGAAACCTGCGCTGACAACATTTTGAGGCACAGAACTCAGCAGTATGTAATCCTGATAGCCGACAGGCTGATACAATATACAGTAGGAAATGTCGCCTATCCTGCACTGGAGCAGACCCGATACCTTGTCCTGCCAGTCCTTTTGTATCTTGCCGATCTCCGCATCGCTTATATCGGAAGCAGCCTTCAGATAAACAAGATAGTTATCGAATACGTTTCCGCCGTTTTGAGTGGACAGAAGTATACTTCCGTTGTTATGGACAACAAAGCATTTGGCTTTTCCCGAAAAAGCATCTACATTCAGTGAGCTGGCCATATCGGCATTCGTATAGCATACCGCTATCGCATCATATCCAAAGCCGTTGTATTCTCCGTGCTCAACGGGAACGGCAAAAGCCGTGACCTCCTGACCCGATGACAGAACAACGCCTTCCAGTATCTTTTCTTTCCGCTGTATGAGACTATCCCAGGCCTCTCCCAAATCGATACTGTCACTTATGCCTTCCGCCGTCATACATTGCTTGTCCGAAGATATAAAGTAAAACTTTGAAAATCCCCAATAGCTCTGCTTGTCCGCTATAAACTCGGATATCGTATCCTTGTTTTCATCTTCTGCCAAGGTAAAATAATCTCCCCAGCTTTCCAAAAGTCCCCAGTTTCTCTCGGCAAAGGCTCCGAAGGAACGATTCACCTGATCGTAGAGCTCCTCCAAATGATTGGTACTGTCTTCGTATATTCTCTCAGAAATAAAGTGAAAATAAACTATTCCTATCAAAACGGCAGCAATACCGATAATGCACATGAGAAACATCAATATAAATCTCTCAAACCATTTTTTCATATATATACCCCATACTTATATGCATCATATCCGCATATGCCAATATTCGACCCATATTACTTTATAATATAAAATTTTATCACATAGGAATAAAAAAGTCAATAAATCAAGGGCTCGATTGCTCTTTTCCGCCGTTTCCGAGCCGCCGTATATCCACGCCGCCCGGCCAAAGAATACAACATAAGTCAAGGGCGGAACAAACCGCAATAAAAAAATCGGGCTTGTAAAGCCGCAGACCGACTTTATCAAAGCCCGATTTTAATACGCATATATTAAGGCATATTCATAAGCGTATCGGCATTGTCCGTACGCCAAAGCCAAAACAGCTTTTTTAAATGGCATCATGGAATGTACGTGATATCACTTCGTCTTGTTGTTCCTTAGTCAGCTTATTGAAGTTCACGGCATAGCCCGAAACTCTTACCGTAAGCTGCGGATATTTTTCGGGATGCTTCTGCGCATCGAGCAGTGTTTCCTTTGTAAACACATTTACGTTAAGATGATGTCCGCCTTTTTCAGCATATCCGTCAAGTATTGATACCAAATTGTCTATCTGTTGTTCGTTTGCCATAGTATTTCCTCCTTAAGCTTACTGTTCATCGTTGTCGTCATAGTCTCTTAATTCATCGATATCCATACCCTCCATGAGAGTAGGCACATTGCACGCAAGATCGCCTGCGGCACAGTCCAAGGAACGCATGGTCGTGACCGAAAGCTCATCCAGCGTCTCGCCGTCGGTATTGATATCACCTTCGCTGCTGACGGTGATATTCATGTGCCCGCCATTGTTAGCCATAAAGCTGTCTATCATTTTGACAAGCTCGTCAATTTTCTTATCATCCATAATGATACTCCTCTTTACAGTATACCTTCAATGAAATTTGTGATTTGGCTATGCTGCTTGCTCATAACCGACAACTTCCGGCAAGCCCTTTGATATCGGCGGTATATCCCTCTCTCGCCGATATGTGCAATAAGCACCGCCGCCTTAAAGGCGCATGGCTTATATGTCGGTCAAGTTGTCTATATTATCCAGCTCTACCTCCAGATCGCCTGCAAACACCTTGTCATCCTTGCCAAGCGCTCCGGGAATGATAGAGAAGGTATTTGATATGCCGTCTTGAGCATCCTTGAAAGGCAGCTTTGAGACCGAAGCAAGAGAGGCTACGGCACCGTGGCTGTCTCTGTGGTGCATGGGATTGGCACCGGGGGCAAAGGGCTGTCCGCCCTTTCTTCCGTCAGGAGTAGAGCCTGTATGCTTACCGTATACTACATTTGATGTAATGGTAAGTATAGATGTTGTGGGTATGCCGCCTCTGTATGTGTGGTTGCCCTTTATATAGCCCAAAAATTCCTCCACAAGATCTGCGGCGATATTGTCAACTCTGTCGTCATCGTTGCCGTATTTGGGGAAATCTCCCTCTATATCATAGTCTACAACGATACCGTTTTCATCTCTTATCGTCTTTACTTTGGCGTACTTGATCGCCGAAAGTGAATCCGCCACTACCGAAAGACCTGCGATGCCTGTTGCGAACCAGCGTGTCACATCCTTGTCGTGAAGAGCCATCTGAAGTCTTTCATAGCAGTATTTATCGTGCATATAGTGTATTATATTAAGAGCATTCACATATACTCTTGCAAGCCACTTCATCATATCTCTGTACTTGTCCATTACCTCGTCGTAGTCCAAGTATTCCGAGGTTATAGGTCTGTACTTAGGGCCTACCTGCTTTTTTGTTATCTCATCCACGCCGCCGTTTATGGCATAGAGCAGACACTTGGCAAGATTGGCCCTTGCGCCGAAGAACTGCATCTCCTTGCCTACCCTCATTGAGGATACGCAGCAGGCGATGGCATAATCGTCACCGTGAGTCACTCTCATAAGATCGTCATTCTCATACTGTATGGAGCTTGACTCTATAGATGTCTTGGCACAAAAGCGCTTGAAGTTTTCAGAAAGCCTTGTAGACCAAAGCACGGTCAGGTTAGGCTCGGGCGCCGTGCCCAAATTCTTGAGAGTATGCAAGTATCTGAAGCTCATCTTTGTGACCATATGTCTTCCGTCTATACCAACGCCGCCTATAGACTCGGTCACCCATGTGGGATCGCCTGAGAAAAGCGCATTGTATTCAGGTGTTCTTGCAAACTTCACAAGCCTTAATTTCATTATGAAATGATCAACGAATTCCTGTATCTCTTCTTCTGTGAATGTGCCGTTTTTAAGATCTCTCTCCGCATATATATCCAAGAAGGTGGAGGTCCTTCCCAAAGACATGGCGGCGCCGTTCTGCTCCTTTACTGCGGCAAGATAGCCAAAGTATGTCCACTGTATGGCCTCCTGCACATTGCGTGCCGGTCTTGAAATATCAAAGCCGTATATCTCGCCAAGCTTCTTGAGTTCGTGCAGCGCCTTTATCTGCTCGGAAAGCTCCTCCCTGTTCCTGATAACATCGGAGTACATTATTGTTCTCGTGCCGTTTTTCTGATTGGTCTTGTCTTCTATGAGCCTGTCCACACCGTAGAGAGCTATCCTTCTGTAATCGCCTATTATACGGCCCCTGCCGTAAGCATCCGGAAGGCCTGTTATAATATGGCTTGAACGGCAAGCTCTCATTTCGGGAGTATAGGCATCAAATACGCCTGCATTGTGGGTCTTTCTGTGAGTAGTAAAGAACTCCACGATCTCGGGATCCACCTCATAACCGTTTTCCTGACAAGCCTTAACGGCCATTCTTATGCCGCCGTAAGGCTGGAGTGAACGCTTGAAGGGTTTATCTGTTTGGAAGCCGACTATTTTCTCCTTGGATTTATCCAAATATCCGGGGCCGTGGGATGTGATCGTGGATATTATCTTTGTATCCATGTCAAGAACACCCCCTGCCTCCATTTCCTTTTTGGAAAGCTCCATGACCTGAGCCCATAGGTCTTGAGTGTCCTGAGTGGGCCCTGCCAAAAATGAGTCGTCTCCGTCATAGGGAGTATAGTTTTTTTGAATAAAATCTCTTACATTTATTTCTTTCTGCCAAACACCTTTGGTAAAACCATTCCATTCCGGATACATTATGCTTTCCTCCTGATGTAAAAAATAAACTCAACAAAATTACAAAATCAGACAGGGAAATACCCGTAAGACCCCCTTGTCTGATACTATCCATATGATAACATTTTTTGTGAAAATTGTCAATATAGAATATTCATAATCAATAATAATTATTGATTAAAAAGATTTTTTTGTGCTTTTTATACAAAAGACAAGTATTTACAAAACTCTTATATCACCGCCTGCATTTCTTATTTTGCTCACAGGCGCTTCATATCCTCTTTCAACAAATTCTCTGTTATTTATAACGGTAACGCCTTCGGCTGCAAGAGCGGCTATGATAAGAGCGGCTCCTCCCCTAAGATCCCATGCGGATACTTCCGTGCCTTTAAGTCTTTTGACGCCGTTTACAAAAAATGTTCTGTTGTCCGTCATCTCTATGTCGGCACCCATTTTATTCAATTCAAGAGCCTGTTTGTATCTGCCCGAAAATATATTTTCTTTTATGACAGAATGTCCGTGAGATATGGACATAAGCGTCATTATCTGAGGCTGGACATCCGTGGGGAAATAAGGATACGGCCCTGTGGCTATATATGGCAGGGAATAATGATCTTCGGGAGCATCTATATATATTGTTTTATCATACTCTTTTATTATACATCCTGTTTTTCTCAGCATTGCACTTATTACCCTTAAATGGTCGGTATTAACATTTTTTATAAAAAGCTCTCCCGCCGTTGCCGCCGCCATTATCATATAGGTGGCCGCTTCTATCCTGTCCGACATTATGGTATAGGGGCAAAAATGAAGCGATCTTACGCCCTTTATGCTTATTACCGATGTGCCGTATCCCGTTATATTTCCGCCGCATCCGTTCAGAAAATTACATAGGTCGCATATCTCAGGCTCTCTTGCCGCATTTTTTATTATCGTAACGCCACGGGCAAGAACCGCTGCAAGTATTATATTCTCGGTAACGCCTACGCTTTTTATGGGTATATCGATCTCCGTTCCGACAAGTCCTGTTGTTTTGCAGCAGAGTTTGTCATCCTCAGCCCTTATCTCAGCCCCAAGCTTTTCCATTGCCCATATATGCATATCAACAGGTCTGTCGCCTAAGGCACAGCCTCCGGGATAGGCTATCTCCACCTCGCCGCAGGCGGATAACAAAGAGCCCATAAACAGTATGGAAGAACGCATCCTGCAGCATTTGCTTCGATCCACCACAGGCTTAAGGACTTCTCTTTCGCTCCTTATTATATTGCCCTCCGTACTTATCCTTATGCCTATATCCTCCAGTATCTCTATGGTATTTGCCACATCCGACAAAAAAGGTACATTGTATATAACGGCGGATCCCACCAAAGGAAGTGCCGCCAACACAGGCAATACCGCATTTTTGCCGCCGCTTACGGCGATCTCGCCGCTTAATCTGCTGCCTCCCGCAATAACATATTTTCCCATATGGCACCTCACAGCATATAGTGTAGTATATTAAGATGATTAAGATTTAGTGAATAAAGAATTATTTGGTTTACATAATGACAGAAATATGTTATTATTTTATATGGGATATTGTAATTCTCAGGAGGACAACAGCATGGATAACAAAGAAACAGATACAGCAAAGCCAAAGGAAGCTCCCGATAATGACAATAAAGGCAAAAAAGAGTTTCCTGCCGTTAAAAATACAAAAAAAGCCGTACCGGCAAAAAATAAAAGATCATCAAGATCCAATAACACATCACGCTTAAGGGTCGTGGACAACAAAGGCAAAAAGCCTGCTTCCATATATATACCCAAAAGCTGGGTATTCATCGGCATCGGCCTTGTGCTCCTTTTGGTCATATTTATTATAAGCAAAAGATCCGTAGTCAAAATAGGCGAGGATCAGGTAATGTTTTCACAAGAATATACAATGAGCTCAAAGGCTGATTTTCACGTTTGCGGAAATAACATATACTATGTTTCCAAAGACGGTATGATACTTCTTAACAAGCAAGGCGAGGCAGTATGGACAGATACGTTTACCATGACGTCTCCAAATATGCTCTGCGACGGAGAATATGCGGCCATAGCCGACAGCAAGAGCAAGATCGTAAATGTCTACAATCTTACGGGCAAGCTATATTCTATAACTGCTGCAGGCAATATCACATCCTTCGCAGTCAATCCCATAGGATGCTGTGCCGTTGTGTGCAAGGTAAATGACGACTATAAGATAAATATATATTCCGATTCCGGCGAGCAGATGTTTGAAGGCACTTACGCATCATCAGACGGTATGCCCGTTTCCGTGGATATATCCGATGACGGCAAGCTTATGGCCGTGAGCCTTGTAAGCATAAGCGAGATCAATATGAGCTCCAATGTAATGTTTTATTACACAACAAAGTCAGAAGCTCAAAGCACCGAGTCCAGCGATGGTATGATAAGCGCAGTAAACTGCGGAGAAGAAGTGACGGGTGTCGTCAGGTTCCTGCCGGACAACAGCTGCATAGTCGCTACCGATGCCAGAATAATGAATATAGGCGGCAGCAAAAAACAAGACTATACGCAAAACTGGGAAATACCCTACACCAACTACATAACGGCTATGGATCTGGTAGACAACAAATATATAGCCGTTGCCTACGGTGAGCCTATATCAACGGGAGCCGAAGCCAAGCCGCCCTACTCCATATGCTGGTATAATTTAAAGGGCAAGGAGATAGGCTCTGCCGTTACTGAAGAAAGTATCACAAAAATATCCTCTTCCCTTGGAGCGTCTATAGTATACATGGGCAAAAACTTTAAAGCATTTAATGTGAAGGGCAAGGAGCTGTGGAGTTATGTTGCTCTGCAAAACGTGGAAAGCATGCAGTTCTATGACACTCAAGACAGGATAGTGCTTGCCACGGCTACCAAAATGAATCTCCTGGATGTGAAAAAAGGCGCTGACATGGAGGAAGAAGAAGATAAAAGCATTGCCGAAAACGGCGATGAAGACACAGAAAAAACCACCGAAGTAAAAGACAAAAAGGCGGCGGACGCAAACGCCGAAAAGGCCGCCGAGGCAAATGCCGAAAAATCTACCGACACAAGCACGGACAAGTCCGGCTCGAAAAATACGGATAACGCCAAGGCAAAGGATACATCAAAAGAACAGGCAGCCACAGAAGCTGTAACTTCCGCACAAAAGGAGAATTGAAAATGGAGATATTGAATACTCTGGGAGACTATTCGGTCGACATTATTGTGATCGCCATACTGCTTCTTTTTGCTATAGTAGGTGCATGGCGTGGCCTTATGAAGACCTTTTTCCGCAGCTGCTCATCATTTATAGCTATAAGCGGCGCCATATTTTTTCATCCCATAATAGGCGACCTGGTAAGGAAGTCTTTCATATATACCGCCGTAAGCAATGCTGTAGGAAAAGGCCTCGGCATAGACAACACGGCGGCGGTATCTCAGCCCGACCGCATAAATATGATAAACAGGCTTCCCCTTCCCGACAACTTCAAGGGTATGCTTTTGGATAACAACAATTCCGTTGTGTACGACTTGCTCAACGCAAATTCGGTATCCGATTATATTTCGGGTTTTATTGCAAATATAATTATAAACATTTTGATCGGCGTTTTGGTATTTATAATAATATTTATAGGAATAAAGCTTATAATAAATACTCTCCAGCTTGCAGTAAAGATACCTGTGCTCAAGCAGATAAACGCCCTCGGCGGCGCTTTGCTGGGGCTTATGCTGGGCGTACTGACAATATGGTGCATTATGACGATCATGGTACTGTTTATCGCAACGCCTATATTCGGCACCGTTATCAACAATATAGACAATTCGATACTGGGCAAGATACTTTATGATAACAATATCATAATGGATTTTCTGCTCAAAAATCTATTCAGCGGGTTATGATCATGCTTGAAAAATACATTACCGCTGCGGGTCAAGGACAAGCCGAGATAGTGGAAAAAAAGTCTCGTTTTATTGCAAATGTCAGCCCTGCAGCTTCTGAAAAAGACGCCGTTTCCTATATAGAAGGCATCAAAAAAAAATATTGGGATGCCCGTCACAACTGCTATGCCTACCAAATAGGCGAAAAAAATCAGCTTCAGCGCTACAGCGATGACGGAGAGCCCGGAGGTACGGCAGGTATGCCCATACTTGATGTGCTCAGAGGCCGTGATATAAAGAACACGGTCATAGTGGTGACCAGATATTTCGGCGGCACGCTGCTTGGCACGGGAGGCCTTGTAAGAGCATACGGCTCTGCAGCAAAAGCGGGAATCGAAGCGGCAGGCCTTATAGAGTGCAGTCTTTATACGCAGATCCATATAACCGTTGATTATACTCTCTCAGGAAAAGTGCAGTATGAGGTGCTGAACAAAGAACACATAATAAAAGACACCGTATACACGGATAGGGTCGAGTTTACAATACAGGTCAACAAGGCTCTTGCAGACAGCTTTATCGAGGATATTGTAAATATAACGAGCGGAAATGCCGAAATAACAAAAGGCGAAGATATTTATTTAAGCAAAAAAATTTAAGGAGAGATCATTATGAAGAAAAAAATTTTATTGATGTTGGCGGCTGTAATGGCACTTTCTTCAAGTGTCTATGCCTCATCCACCAACTATGTATCCACAATTCAGCACGTCAAAGACGGCTCCTCACTGGCAGGAGAAAGCTTCCATATAGAGCCCCACGACGAAGTCGATACCGGCTCTTCCATAATTATTACATTCCACGGCGCCGTTGTGTTCTCACAGGATGTAATAGACGGCACCGGCAAAAACAGTACGGAGGAGGGTTATAACAGCAAAGGTTATCAATATAAGGTCAACGGCGGGAACTGGAACATATATGACGGCTTTTATGACGTAATGCCCTATACAAACAACTCACAGCTTCCCTACAGCATAAAAAGATTGAGCGATGACCAAATACAGGTGTATCTGTGCAATCTGCCTGAAATATATGTAGACACGGATCTGTATGATATAAACGGCAGCGGAAGGGTTCCGTATTACAGCATACCGCTTGTAGCCTATGCCGACGGTCAGGGAGAAGTGACCATAGATCTTGACGCCAACGATACGAGTCTTTCAACAAACTCAGGATACAAGAGCAACAGCAACGTAAAAAGCACTACAGAGACTACTACAGAAGCAACCACGAAGGAAACGGCTACCGAAGCCTCAACAGAAGCAACTACAGAAGCGGATGTCAATTCCGTAAAAGTGCAGATAGGCAGCAATGTCATGTATGTAAACGACAAGGCCGTTGAAATAGATGCAGCGCCTTATATACAGCTTGCCTCAAGCTCCACTATGGTGCCATTGAGAGCGATAAGCGAAGCTCTCTATGCCGAAAAAGATACGGTAACATGGAATGCTTCGGAAAAAACTGTGACGATAAGATACAACGGCAATGTCATCGTTTTTGCAATAGGCTCAGATGTCATGACCGTAAACGGAACAGACAAACCTATTGCAAACGGTGTTAAGGCAGAAATAAAAGACAGCAGGACTTTTATACCATTCAGAGCATTGGGCGAAGCCCTTGATGCGAAGGTCAGCTGGAACGCAAACACAAAAACTGCTACATTTAATTGATATGAGGTGGATATATGAAAAAAGCGATCCTTATATTGATATCTGTTTTACTTTTTGCCCTGCCGGTATTTGGATACAGTAAGATACAGCTTTCGGACTGCCCTAAACTGGATACGGGTGAGCCTATGCGAAATTATATTAAAATATTGCCTGACAGTTCTGTTCCCAGAGGCAGTGTCATAACTTTGGAATATGAAAATGCTTACGTATATGCTCAGGAAGTCATAGACGGTAACGGCGATCCGAGTGACAAGGGATTTAAAGGCAAAAACTCCACATATCAATATAACGGGCTTAAGGGCGAATACAAGTGGAACCAAAGGGATGACTTTGAAGAAGCGATGCAAAAAACAAAAACGTCTCAGGTTCCGTATCACATAAAAAGGCTTGACGGAAAAAAGGTAGAGATACTGCTGTGCGATATTCCCAAAACAAATGTAGAGCGTACACTTAAGCATGACGGTCAGGAATACGGCGAACCCTATTATTATATACCTCTCACAGCATACGTTGCCGACGGCGACAAAGAGGTGAAGGTGAAGATAACAGGCCCTGCCAACGGTTTTATAAGAGACACCGTTATTGTTGCAGCCAACGAAAAGAAGCCGGTCGTTTCCTCCGAAAGCACCACCGATATTATCGAAACGACCACGGAATCCACAACGGCGGACTACAAGGCTACCGTAAAAATAGGCAGCGATATTTTAAACGTAAGCGGACATGAATTTACGCTTGACGCCGTTCCCTATATACAGCAGATATCCGGGGCTGCAATGGTACCTCTGAGAGCCGTGAGCCTTGCTCTTGCAGACGGCTATAACGGCGCAGGTTCAATAAATGTCGTGGCATGGGATGACAACACTAAAACAGCCATAATAACCTATAAAGGCAGAAAGCTGGAATTTACGGCAAATGCCGATCACATCATAGTCAATGGCAAAAGAATAAAAATGGACAACGGAGTTTATCCCGAAATAAAAGATGGCAGAATGTTCGTGCCCTTCCGTGCCTTGGGCGAAGCCTTTGGCATAGAAGTAAACTGGGACAGCAATACTTGGACTGCATCATTCAACTAAAAAATATGAATGGATCAAACCATTGTGTAAAAATTTACAGCAAAAGAGATCGCCGCATTCAGTTTCAAATGCAGCGATCTCTTTTAATTATTCTTTACGCTTGGCTTATGTCCATTGTATCCATTGATTGTTGTATATATAATACACTTTATATTTATTCGGCGTATTATGGTATTCATCACCCTCCGACTTAAAACCAAAAGCATTTGATGAGGATGCTATAAGGCTCCTGCTCCATGCCCACTCATTCCTTGTACTCATCTGTTTGACATGCGTCAGAATATGTCCTTGTATTCTGAGCATATTATATATCCTTATACCGTCATTTTCATTGGGCAGATAAAACCCCGTTTCCGGAGGATCCGCATTAAATCCGTATTTCAGCTTGATTTCTTCTATACTCTTCTTATTATTGTCTATCCCGCTTTCATCGGCATTGCTTTTTCCTTCTTCTTTGTCCATAAAAAACCATTGCGTGGGATCAAAGCTTTCTCCCACCGATTCATTCCACCTGCTGTTTCCTATACGCAGATTACAAGGTGAATTTACAGCCAAATAGCAAAAATGCTCCAGAATGTCATTTATGTAAGTATCATCACCGCCAATTATGCTGCTCAACACATTGGCTAAATACATACTGCCCTGATAATATTCACGCTCAAACTTATTTTGGGATATATTGGGATAAAGCGCCTTCAATAAAAAAGTCATATCACCTAATAAATTTTGGTTGCATATGTCTGCAATATTTTCTTCTATATTATGGGCACTTATGCTGTGACAATAATGCTGACCGCTCTCACGAGGGCCTATATATCTTTGTACATATATATCAGTGTCGGAACGCCCTATCCTTATGAAACGCCCTCCTTCCTTTCTCACAATACCCACAAGCGAAGCATATTGTTTTGATATGCTCTCTTTGGTCAATTTTACATTGTGCCATTTTTTTATGATATCGATTTTCCTGCACAGACTTCCGGGCATATAAATGCTCTCACGATAATAGTTCGGATCCGTTTCTCCCGTTATGCCGTAATCTTCACCTGCTGTAAACGGCAAGCCTTTCGATCCCAGTTCTGCATCGTATACTTTATTGTTACTGTCCATTACGATATAGTGCACTTCATTTTTAAAGGTAGTCCTGTCCTTTAGTATCAGCTTGCTTATGTATCCTTTTCCGCTGTACTCGCAATATATATCAGATGAAAGACATATCGCCTTCATATCCTTATATCCATTGAGCGCACCGAGCATTGCTATTGAAAACGTCTTATCGACAGGCGGTGTTTCTTTGTTGTCCATAACGGCTTTTGAAAAGGCTGACGTGTCAAAAATTATGCCGTTCATTGTATAATCCGGGATAGAGGAATATTCTCTTGCGCTTCCGGCGCCTTTATCAGGCTGTTTTACTATAAAGTCACAATAGTCATCAAGGAAGCCCTTTGAACTGCCTTTTGAATATTTATGGCATTTGTCACAAAGCTCCAGCACATCCGAGCTGACACTTTTGCTCCACGGATCACAGGGAGCGCTTTCCAAAATATATATCACAACATTTATATTTCCCAAAAACTCATATTGCCCGCTATCGGATGAAAAGGCGCTCATCTTTATTTCGCTTTTGCATTTACCGTACTTTCCGTCAAATTTTTCGGGCTGTATATCAAGGGTAAATTCCGCACTTTCGCCTGTAAATTTAACTTCTTTTTCCTTAGGTATGATAATATTGTCCTTTGTGGGCTCCGCTTTTATCGTAAAAGCTTTATCGCTTCCTTTGCAGGAGAGCAAAATATTGAGCTTTGAATGTTTGTCCGAAGCGATAACGCCACTGGTGTCAGCATCCTCCTTACAGTTATCGATATCTATCGCCGTATTTTCAACGCTCACCTTTTCCACATAAATATTGGTATGCTGTTTTTTACGCTTAGGCGGACTTGATATCTGTCCTATGGCCGCAAGAGTAAGTATAGCCGCTGCGGTCACAAGCATATAAAAGAATATCTCAGCCATTTCCTTTGTGGCCAATATAGACTTTACATAAGCAATGATCGCCTTGCATATCTTTATATCTTTATATGTGTAATACACAAGTGCGGAAAGCGCTTCTGTCGCCGCCAAGGCAGCTACCATTTCGACAAGCTTCTCGTTGCTTGGCTTGTCATAGTCCGAAAGTATCTTCTGTGCTTTCGGGCATTTTGCTATCCTGCCATAGAAAAATGTATCAAATTCCGAAGTGGTCTGCAAATCCCCTTCTATATCCTTGACCCCTCTGTCGGGATAGACTCCCGTAACCTTGTAAAGCCATATCAGCGTAAGGCGTGAAAGCGTCTTTATTTCCCACATCTCAAAGTCATCAAACTCTTCCACGTCAGTGGGAATAGCAGCCGTCATATCATTTACTGCAGCATTTGTTGCTTTCGCAAGCACTATTTCCGAATTATTGAATTTAAGCGGGATGCTCCTGCACATTTCATTCTGTATGTTATCCGAAAAATCGCAGTGACAGATCACATTGCCGTCAAACAATTTTGGAGGCGTGTTTGCAAACTCCTGTATTTTCTCGCCATCCAGCGCCTTGTCAAAAATTGTAAAGCAGTTGATATATCCTCCGAAGCTTCCCAGCTTTATCTCCTGGTCCGATATGCTGAAGGAATCTTTGATCATTCCCAGCCGGCGTCCTTGTAAATACAGAGTCAGACCGCCGCTGCTTTGCACCAAAGCAATATCCACCCACTTGTTAAATCCTATGTGTGCCCTTACATGCATTTTTGCTATTCCGTAATCTACGCACAGATCATAGCGGTCAGTGTCGTCATCCCTCTCAACAAGCAGCGCAATATTTCCGCTTTTGAAAATGAGATCCTCACTGTTTTTGTCCTCTGCGGTGTATAATGAAAACAAAAGCGTATATTCCTTGGGTATGCTTCCCGGCGTAAATAAAAGACTTCCTTTGCAGCAATCTAAAGTGTATACCATATTTTCAATATGACAGCCGTTATATGTCACATCTTCGATGTCCTTGTTTGCCGTAAAGTCCATATGCTTTTCGCAGCCCGATACAACGGCAAACAGACCTTTGCCGATATCGCCCGATGAAAGAGCTCTTTTATATATGGTAACGGAACAAATATAGCTGTGCCTGAGTCCACGGCCTATTGTTAAACCGCCTATGCTTCCGCTCTTGGGCTTTATGCTGTTTTCGTATACAGACGCATTGCCTATATACAGCTTAAGCCCTTCTCCGTCATATACGATATTCACGGCGGCAAAACATTTTGATAAAAGTTTACAGCCTGAATCCGCATCATTTAAGTATATCTCACCGTTGATAAGCTCCAATGAAAAAAAGCCGTCAAGCTCTATAAGCCTTCCGTTTTCCGAAATACATCCATCATTAATATACTTTACACATATTGTAAAAGGCGTTCCCGCAGCATACTTCCACGAAATGTCAGCATATCCGCCTTCGTCAAAAGCAAGAGCATAGTATCCGTTGTTATTCATAGCATAACTCCTTTCTGCCAATATTTTTTCCGTCTATCCTTATCGTGCAATCTCCCAGCACAACAACGGGAGCCTTGTAGCCAATACAGTTATCCTTTAATATATCACTTATGTCCACAGCATGATCCATAAGCTCATTTTCCGATGCTTCCACCAGCATTCTGACTATTATATTCGCTTCGCCTCCCTTAGGTATTTCCGCCCACAGTGTGACCGTATATTCGCAATTTCCCGAAAGCGTTTCCTTTACCACAATAGCGCTCTTATTTTTCGGATCATATACCATATGCTCCGAAAAATAAGGATGTGTGCATTTTATACCGTATGTAACGCCCGGCGATGTGTTTTTTTCGGCCTCTGCAATAAAATAATATGTGTTCTTTTTGGTATCGCTCGTTCTGAAATGCAGATCCTGTTCTGTGTAATTGTCCGTGGCGATTATTTCACATACATTTCTTGCGGACACATTTTTTTGATCGGCAAACGCAATATATTTTTCATATGAATCTATATAGCTGAAATCGGGATCTTTCTCATATGTCGCTACAGCTATAAGACAATTTGGGAACTTCCCGTCCTTGGAGCTGTCAAACACAAATGCCTTTGACACTCCTATTGCTCCCGGTTCAAGCCCGGAGATAACAGACGGTTTTCTGTCATCGGTCGCAAGCTTGTATTTGTTCCATTCCTTTGGGTTGTTATAAAGCCCCAAATGGTTTCTGTATACATGGATATAAAAGTTTTCAAGCGGTTGATCCGATATGTTTTTAAAACGAACATATACGTACATTGTCCTTTCTTGTATCTTGTCTTCGCTTATATCTTTATTATAAGTTTCGGTAAGCTCCTGCAGCGGATCGGATAACGTAAAACGCCTAACGACTATATCCGGCGAAAAATTGCCATGAAGCACACCTCCTACATCATCAAGCGATTCCCTTATAAGCAGACAATTTTCAAGTTCCGGCAATTGATCTTGAGTATTCATTGATGTATTCCCCCTTTACTCTTCAACGCCAATAGCATTGTGTCAATATTATTATAATACAATATTAGTATAAAATTAACCCCCTTGAATAAATATTTACAAAAAATTTAAATAAAAAATTTGTAATTTGTGTAATATATTAAAATACTGTATTGTATAAATATATATCTTCGTAGTGCAGCATCTCGGTGATTGAAAATATCCTCTGCCGATTTTGTATGACCAATGCCTTTGACTACAGCAATACAAACGGCTTTGCGGAAGGCAGCAACAACAAAATAAAGGTACTTAAGCGCAACGCTTACGGATTTAGGAATTTCAGACGTTTCAAAAATAGGATCTTGCATATGTTTGCATAACAAAAAATCACCTGCTATACTGAATAACAGGTGGTCGGTCGCTCTAAATTTAGTGTTACCCCAACTATTGACAAAGAGCCAGAAATGAATGCAAAATCGGAAAACAGAGAGCCACAATTTCTGCCTGTTTTCACCTGCCACGTTATAAGGCATAAATTCTGTTCACGTTTGTGTGAAAACGAAACAAACCTGAAAGTAATTCAAACTGTTATGGGACATAGCAATGTTAAGATGACCCTTGACATCTATACAGAGGTATCCGAAAATAAAAAAGAGGTTTGCTTTCAGGCTCTTAACGGAGATAATGTATTTTAAGTAACAATTTTTCAGTAACACATATAAAATAATATCACACTTTTGTCACACATTTTTCAAAAGAATAATACCGAATAATACCTTGAAATGGCAATTATAAGAAAAATTAAATGTACTAAAGACCAATAAATCAGAGAATTATCGGTAATTATCCGACCAATCCGAAATTCATATCCTAAATTATACAAAATGAAGAGTCTGATAATCAGATACGTGATACTTCCGGTAATTCCTATGAACAATATGTAGAACGAAGAAAGAAAAAAAGCTCGAAAAATATGTCTCTTTATTATTATAATGGTTTTTATATTGTCGATTCTTGTTATTGGCTTTAAAATGATTACAGGATCAACTGTTTATGACGGTCAGAAGAGAGTTAAGTACATCTATTTAGATGGAAATCCTTTCCATGAAAAAGTTGGTTGCTTATATATAAAGAATAAATATTATGTCGATAAAGATTCTTTAGGAGAAATAATTGGTAATGAAAATATAGATGCTGCAGCATATATTATTGATATAAAAATAAAACCTATAGAAGCTATAGAATCATTTTATAATAAGATAATTTTATTTATATTTAAGGATGTATATCAAAAGGTATATTTATTATCAGAAGATAAAAATTTAAAATACCTGCATATATCAGTATCTCAGATGGTCATATATACGAAGATATAGATCAGTTGCTTAAATATTTGGGTTATACTTATAACGTTTATGGCAATGATATGTACATAGCCACGGTTTCACAGAATAACTTTTCTGAATTTATAGATCTTTTAGAATTAATGAATAAAACAATATTCGGAAATGTTAATTAGGTCGGTATACAGTTCTGTTTACTGTTTGCCGACCTTATATGTTTATTATTTTAATTTTTCTATATAATCCATAAAATTCTTTTTAATCTCCAACACCTTAGTAGAAAGTTTACCGAGATCACCTCTTGCGCCTATGGAACATGTGCTTCTATAAAACTTACTTCATTTCTGTTCCATAAGCGCCGTCTATACAACATATCTTTATATTTAGTTTGTTCATGGTGATTTTCAAGAATTTAAATAAAACTTTATCTACTATAACTTAAAAATAAAAGTCATATCTATGTTGTTAATTGTTTATCATTACTGATTCAATTATACTATAATTAAGTGACATTTTATCGCTATTTTTAAATTTATTTTTTAATCTGCATTAAATTCTACATCTATAATGCTTACTTTTTTATTTGTTTAATACCCATAGTGTCCGTTTAATTTCAGCGTTTAAAGTATTAATAAAGTATTATTATTCATAAAAAAGGAAAGATTGAAACATAATAAATTTACATTGGCGATTCTAAGTAAATGACCGAATATGCAATAAAATACATATTTAGCTTATAATTTTAGCTCTTTATATAATCTATAAAATGTTATTTTTCAAGTATAGTAGTTATAGACACAGAAGAAAAAAATATTAAAATTAATATCATCTCAATTTAATAATTTTAACTTATTTTTGGCATTATTGAGGCATTGTGCGATATTGGTACTCCATTTAATTGTACTTGGGTAAAATTGACTTTCCATAGAATCTTGATATTTTATTAATTTATCATAAATATCAGTAAGTTTTTCTATTAATATTGAAAAATGTCGGCGTGATAACCTTTTTTCAATTTTTTCATAAACAATTAAATAATTTTGAACACAACTAAATATATAATAATGATTATTTTCCGGATGAAAATAATACTGTGTAAATAGTTTATGTGTTTCTACTATAATATCAATACATGTGTCTGGTTCTATCTCTTGCATTGTTAAATTAAATAATAACTCTTTTAATAATAGTTCTCCATGTATAGTTGATATTTGGAACGGTGTAAAACCTGTTATTTTTTTTGCACAAGAATATGCATTATCTATGCATTGTTTAGCTGTTAAATAATCTCTTGCCTCTATGCATATTGATGCAAACTGCTCCCAATAAAATGGGTTATCATTACAAAAATTACAATTACGAATATTATTATAAAATTTTAATATACTAACCAAATTAGATGAGTCAATTCTTATTAACGGCTCAAAATTTGTGTGAGACAAAATAGCCTTTAACAATTCTTGATATTTATAATCATGCTTATATAATTTATCGGAAGTAAAAACTACCTTTAACAACACTTCCACTAGAAACATTGTGTATTTGTACAAGCTGAATTAATTCTGCGTAGTCTAACTTATTGTCAAACTCATATAAATCTGCAAAATTATTGTTAATATAGTTCTTTAATATAGATTTGAATTTGTTTTTTTGAATGATATATAATAAAATTTCATTACTTATTATATTTTTGTAGGATTTTTATCTGTATTAAAAATGCTTGATACAGTAAACATTATATGGCGAAAATTTTTACTTATAAATTAAGCACCATTATGTTTTTTCAATACTAAATATATATAGCCTAGTTGTAGCCTTTTACAACAAAACACGGAACTCCTGCTTGTTCTGCAGCTTTGATACCGATTGATGAATCTTCAAATATTATTGCTTCGTCAGAATGAACATTAAAATATGCTATAGCTTTTAAATATCCATCTGGATCAGGTTTTGGCTTTTCTACATCTTCTTGTGTTAAAATCAAATCAAAAGCATCTTTAATATTAAACCATTCTAATATAGAATATGTGTTGCCCTTTGATGCTGTAGTTACTAATGCAATTTTGCATTTGTTTCTAAGTAAATAAATAAGGTCAGTTAACGTTTTATTTATTTTGGCATATTCAAGATAGTCTAAATACTTTTTTTGCTTTAATATATGGATTTTTTTAATTATTTCTATTTCGTTTGTTGCTATATTGGGTAAAAAGTCCAAATAATGTCTGCCATTACAAAATTTACAATAATACGTATAATCAATAGTATAGCCATATGTCTCAAGTGCACTTTTATAAGCAAAATAGTTTGTTTTTTTTGTATCAATCAACGTGCCATCCAAATCAACCATAATAAGTTTGATCATATTTTACCCTCCCAAAGAAATATCGTCCAGATCCTTTATTGTATTTATCATATATTTTAATTTGGAAAATGGTATATCCATAATAATATACATACAATTAATGCCATGACGCAATAACATAGCCTTTATTTTGTAAGCATCAATTTCTTTTTTTGAGGTATAAAAAATAAAGTTTTGATTCATATTTGAACATTTTTGAAGCTTGTTTAAGGCATTTATATTGAAATGCTCTGTTTTAGTGTTATCCAAAAACAAATCTAAATTTGCAAAATAAACTGCATTGTGTTTTTGAAGAACATTCCAAGCCTCATCGCTGCTCCAATCCTCAAATTTTTCTGTTGTTACGCATTGGAACAATCTTTTTTTATATCCTATAAGGTAGGATATAATGTGACTTAAATACAGTTGCTTTATCGAGTAATTTTTATCATTCAAACGACTATATGCCATAATGAAATCGTTGACATTTTTAAATCCGTACATCCCTGTAGATATTATATCAGACCTAAATCTTTTCTCTATTATATCTAAAACTTGAGATTGTTCATTTATTATAATAAAACTTTTTGATCTTACATTTAAAACATCATGATGATATTTGGCAATATTTAAGCCAACGATAAAGTTACCTGTAATATTTTGTTGGAGTTTGATATAATTTAAAGAATCTCTAGCCACAAACTCGCCATTGCCTTGAGCTTTAATAATTGTTTTATAAAGTGATTCAGCAGGTCCTGACGTATAATTTGGTAAAGACATAACTTCAATAGGATATTTTTTTAATTCATTTAAGAGTATTTGTTTAGCATTATATTTAAACTCTGAAGTTTCTAAAATTGTAAATATTATTCTGTCATAACTTTCAGGATAAATGCCTTCTATAGTTTTTTCTGCAAGCAATTTGCCATCAGGATATCTATTTAAGTATGCGGGCATTTTGTCCAGCATATGATTTCCTGCACATAATACAATTAACGTTTTCATTATTATGTACCTCCACCTTGATCTAAAGCTATTAGTGAGCTATAATAGATAATACAGATAGTATTTTATTGTTCAAAAAAAGACGTGTTTTTTCGTCGTTTGTATAAGGATAAATGCGAACTAATTTTAATAATAATGCGTAATATACTTCATTTAATGAAGTTCCTAAGACCGGTTTTATCTTATCCATAAGAATATCTCTAAAAACTATAAGTCTAATAATTGTATTTATATTTACTTCATCTTGGAAGCGATATGCCCACATGGTTTGAATATCTTGCAAAATAGCACCTATGTCCATAAGCCAACTGTCATAAAAAGAATCTAAAAAATCTATAAAATAAAGCTGGTCGTTTTTCACAATAATATTTTCAAGAGTAAGATCCCCATGACATGCTGTTTTTGCAAACATGCTCCAATTATGCTTGTCCAGTACTTCTAAGGCTGTTTTGATTATATCGTTATTTACCGAAGCAAGTGTATTTTTTAATGATTGTATTTTATTAGAAAAAATTTTTACACTATCAGAAGAATTTTTTGTCTCTGTTGAAATTGCGTTATTTGCGATCAATTCTGCGAATTCTCGTACCTTGCCTATTTCTATGGTATTCATATATTCTGCAAGAGTGATTCCCCTGATATATTCCATATCAAAATAAAATAGCGAATCATCGGTCATTCCCGAATTGAGGATTTCAGGCGTCTTTATATATTCGCTTTTAAATTTTTTTTGCTTTTCAGCCTGTATTTCAAGCCGTTTGTTATAATCAATACTGCTGGAAATTTTTCTTACAAATACATTTTCATCAGGTAGTTCGCACAATACAATTTTACATCCGGAATGCCCTCCCAAATCTCTTACGTGCATTTTTAATTCCTCCAATTTGTGTATTTTACATTAATTCCTTAAAATATAAGGAATTTTTCGCAATTTCGTATTCTTCGGGCGTACCATATTCTACATGGAAATCCAATGGAAACTCTTTAACTTTAAGCCCATTATCGCATATTACATTATAAATACCACTCATAAAACATTCATTATATGGACAAACTTGTATATACTGTTGTGCAAATTTTTCAAATATTTTTGCGTTTTTAAATATATATGCACCACAGATAGCATGACTGCTTACAACCTTTTTTTCAATAGTTCCTGTTATATTGTTATTTTCATCATATTTTACATAACTATATTGGGGCAGATTTGATTTAAAAGTCAAAAGTGCGCCGGCCTCATTGAATTCATTATTTTGTAATTCACTGTAAAGCGAACTGCATTTAAACATGTGGTCGCAATCATTAAATATGATCGGCAGATCATCGGAAATAGTTTTAATGCTTTCCATAGAAGTAAAGACAGGTCCCGGTAAAATTTCCGGAAGTATAACTATTTTAGCGTCCGAAAAGAAGGACTTAATGACTCTGTCTATTTTAAATTCATCAATATGCTGTTTCAAAACAGTAAATGTAGTATCCTCAATTTCGACGAATTTCTTTATTGAAAGGACAGACCAGTAAAAAAAAGGCTTTTCCTTTATTTCAATAAGCGGCTTGGGCATAATATACCCATTTTTATAAAATCTGGAACCGGCTCCTCCCATTGGCATAACTAAATGAACTTTCATAATTTTACTCCATTCTTTATTTACTTAAGTTGTGTTTATTTATCAATGTTTTTGTATTTTAATTTGTAATTTATAACAGAATATGTGTCTGTATGCTAAATATTTGACCTTTTCTTTAAAAGTCGTAATTTCCCTAAAAGGCGTTTTTTCTTTAGTTAATCTATCTGCAAAAGCTTCTCACTTCCATGAAATCTTGTGAAAATTACGCTGACCTGTTATGAATTCATTCAAACAGTTCCGAATCCCGTATTGTGTTGGCGCATATTTCAAGGAATATCCCCTGCAAATTTTCTCTGCTTTTCTGTTATCAAATACCCTATCATAAAGACGGTTGTATTTTATTTGATAATTATTCAGCATATGAGCAATACTTGATGAATCGTCCACCAGGTATGTTTTTGGAGTCAAGCCGGTTGTTGCATCTTGAATCGATAAACATATTTTCTTACCGTGTCTTTTCAAAGCATATTCATTTGTTATGAGATACTGTTTATCCTTACATATATCTGGCAAGAGTTCGTAACTTTCTGTAATTGGCGTCTTTGATCCTGCATAAACACAGCTTGAACTTAAAATCCAGATATTGTTTTACAGAAGATAACAACAATGTCCAACTATTCCATTAAAAATTTCATCTATTTATATACATAATTTTAATATAACGTATTTATTTAAACAAAACATAAAAAAGATTTTAAATTATACAAAATATATTTTCATAATATTTTCTGTTAAATATTTATTAATCATCAGACAAAATACTTTATATTTTTTTAATTTTTTTAATGATTTTTATAACGGTATCTTTTTTTTCAATTGACATTATAAGCAAAACAGAAAAAATTAAATATCGTATTATTATATGTGCATATAAAATGCTTAGTAAAATACAACTGACTGTTAGAATTAAAGAACATATAAAAAGCGGTTTAAAAGAAAATATTCTATATTCTGTTTTTTTCATACTTACCTTATTTATAAAAACTAAATGACCGTATGCAAAAAGCATATAACAGACAAAGGTCGTATAACCCGCAGCAATATACCCGTTTTTTTTAATAAAAACATAATTCAATGTTATATTCAAAATTGCACCAGTTGCAGATATAATCATTACAAATTTATTCTTATCAAAAAAAAATTCAGCATTTCCATACATACCATACACAAAAAGAAACAATATACTTGCAGAAACAGGTGGGATCACATAAACAGCTTCATAGTAATTGCGGCTTGCCAATAAAGACATACATTCAGGAGCTAAAAACATAAAAAGCACCAAGCATGCTGTTATTATATACATCATCTGCGATAATACATTGTCTATTTCGTTATAATCCCGGCTTTCCAATTTTCTGTATTGCCATGGAATCAAAGCACTATTTATGCTTTCTGAAATAAGTTTCATAACCATTCCTGCATTGTATGCTACATTGTAAAGACCTACGGCAGCAGTACCAATTATTTTTTGAATCATTATTCGATCTGACTGTTCAAGAATATATGTAGATAAATAATGAGGAATTAAAGGTAAATTAAATTTAAGTGCAAATCCAGCTTTTTCAGAATCATATTTTTTATTGGCTCTTGTATAATTTAAAATATACATAAAACAGCCAACTATAACGTAAGCTAAAATGCAAGATACTATTCTTGCTGTACCTTTATCTCTTGCCAGTAAGACAAAAATTACTCCAAGGAATAGATTCAGTAATGCCAATACAATTGTGCTTTTTACAACGGTCTTATATTTATAGTCATATCGTTCTCTTATTATCCAAAATGACATAGCTGCCTGAAAATATATCTGAATAAAAATTCCTACCGTAACCAAGGTGCTTAATTCTGTAAAAGCATTTATATATTTCCTAAAAATTAAATATATTATTAAGGTTATCGTTGTCGTACAGGTAACCAAAGTTTGAATCGTAGCTGTAAAATCATCTTTATCGCTATACCTTGACAATCCCTTATTGAATACACCGCAGTCAAGTTTTAGTACTGCAAAAATAGAAATGATCTGATACCATGACATATAGAGGCTATATTGTCCGAATTCTGTTTCTGTAAGAAGCCTTGTAAAAATAGGTGTTGAAATAACGGAAATACACTTTTGAATAAAGCTGCATAGCATAAACCAAATCATTGACTTTTTTACAACATTTAATTGTGTATATTCGTGATATAAATTTCTTAAAAGGATTCTCATACTATTACCCCTTATGGCTATCAACTCTTTTAATAGATTTGAGTAAAAACAACTTAACAATATATTTGAATATTATTACATAATTTTCAGGAAATTTTTTATTTGCACAAGCTGCAGTAATTATTGCATTTATAAATCCTTTTCTTTCATATTGGGAAAAAAAGACTTTTCTGCTTTCACTATTTCCTACAGCATAGTTAAGTTGTGGATTTTTTAATGTTGCTTCATCTATGCTATGAATTTCATAAACAAAATTATCTTTTATAGCATCCCAAAGCAATATTCCTTTTTCGGTATTTACCATGACCAGATTTATACCGCTTTGAATTCCGACGTATTTATCCTTATTTTTATCCTCAATGCCCCAAAAATCGCCTAAACTTATATCTCCAACACGTTTTACACATGCATATTTACACTTACAGCAAGAGTGTCTGCATGTTAAGGATATATCAAACCCCCGTTTGTAAAAGCTTCGATTTTTAGATATCGATGCATTGGTTCCATCCTTAAATATAAATCTAATATCTGTTCCTTTTTCACGAAATCTTATATTATATAAGGAAGAAAAATTATTTTCTCCGATTACTCTAAGTTCATCTTTAAGAAACTGAAGAGACGGTACACCATGACATACAAGATCAATCAGATATAAATTATCTTTTTTTTCATAAATCTTTTTAACGGCATCAGTCTGACAGGGAGTACCTATGAACAATACCGACATACCATTTTTTAATGCATTACCTATTTCAACAAGCGAATTAAATGATGGTATCTGAAAGTACTTTGAGCCTGAAAACAATTCAATATCTTTTTCATATTTAGCTTCAACAATCCTAAACTCATTATGTAAATCTACAATTTTTGCTCCATATATTTTCCATCCTTTGGCAAACATTTTTTTATAAATTGTTGATGCTACTCCGCCTGAAGTTGACCATATATGCTGTTGTTCGTTTTTAGACCATGCAGAGTAAACATCAATAGGTGAATGCAAACTGCTGTTATGAATATTTCTGCATATACTTTCACACAAACCACATTTTGTGCATCTATCATTGTCAACAAATGGATAATAAAATCCAAATGGATTCTTAATCATTTTTATTGCATTTTGGGGACAGCGAAAATAACAGGCACCACATCCCGTACATAATTCATAATCAATATCTTTGCTATTACTCAACAACTCATAACCCATTCTCATCAGTCCTTAAAGTTTAGTTTACAATATAGGTATCAAATTGTTTTATCGGTTTTCAGTATCAGGTCTTTTGTATTTTCTGCCGCATTAAGCTCAGATAAATGTAGTTTCAATAAAATAGGACCATTGCACATAAAACAATTGAAGGTTATATTATCTTTTGATAATATAGAGTATTCTCTTATTATTGCTTCTTTTATTGAAGAACTGTCGAACTCTGTTTTATAACAGCAAATCATAACCACAATTAGCGGTATCTTCTGAAATTTTGCCTCCATAAGTCCTGTATAACAATTTGGGAGTTCATATTCATCAATAAAAATAACGCACGGTTTATTTGACAGCTGAGCTTTTCCTAAAGCGTAAAACGTCAATGTTCTAGTATCTGATATATATTCAGCTGTTTTTATTCCTGTTTTGCTCTCAAAAAAATTTTTCAATTCATTGCTGACTATAAAATTGGATATATCATGTTTTGCAAGTACATTACAAAGATATTTTATCATGGTAAAACACCCTTCTTTTAATCATAAGCAGTAATATTACTTGTGATAAATTTATTAAACTTGTTCCTTTGTTCAACTATAATATCTTCTATTTCATAACTGCCTTCGTTATAGTTTTGTGTTACAATATCATCAAAATTATTTTTCCCAACCCAAAATTGAGATTTATTCACCAACTTTAATAATGTATGTAATCGAGAATTGACCTTATCTGCATCAAATCTGTCATAAACTGTCAAAGGTTTACCGAATATAAGCGAAAAAACAGTACAGTGGAACGAATCTGTAAAAACCATGTCTGCGTTTGCAATAATGTAGATAAATTCGCATGGACTGATTTTCTCAAATCTACTGTATGATCGATCAAGACTCAAAATATTAAGTGATTTTTTCTCGGCAAACAGTTTGATTTTTTCTCTTGTTGTACTATCGACATCTGTCAAGAAAAATTCAAGTATATAGCCACCCGTATTAAAATGTTCAGGTTTTTTTGCAAATTGCAGCCATTCTTTTCTTGAAAGCATAAGCGTAGGGTCTATCAAAACCTCGGCATTTCTTCCTGTAATTTTATATATAAGTTCTGCTGCACTTTCTTCTCTTACCGATAAAGCTTTGAATTTAAGCCATTCCTCTTTGTACATATCAATATATTCTTTGCTCAGGTCATTGACGCCTATGCTTGATGCTAATGATATCCTCTTTTTCTTTTCTGCAAAAGAAAGTAATTCAAAACCTGTATTTGATGAAAATTTCGGATTCCATATCTGGTCACTACCTACAATAAAATAGTCATAGCTTTTTAGTTTGGATAAAGGGATTTTTTTTGTAGGATCAAAAGAAAAATCAGAATAATGGATAAATTTTTTGTCCCAGAGATAAAACGTCAGCCATCTTTGAAGTTCTGTTTTGTTGATTTTTTTTAAAATACTAAATGGTAATAATTTCAATATCAACAATTTAAAAAATCTTTTAAAGTTATTTCCTTTTTCAAATCGGCTATCCAATGTTTCAACATCATATCCTAAATCTGATAACGCTTTTTGTGTAGCGTAATTTTGCAATCTGTTTCCAAAACTCAAACCATTTGTTATAGTTAAAAGTCCTACCTTCATTATCTTCATCGTCCTTTAGGAATTATATATATCAAGCCATTTTTTAAAAGTCAATTTTCCTGCAAAGTCGTATTCTGTTTCCTGCTTGCCGGAATAAAGACGATATTTAGGCCAGTAAAGCATCAACTGATTATCATCGATTATTACAGCTTTAGTTTTTAAAAACAAATTATAAGCCTTTAATAAATCAGAATGGCTGTCAATTTTCTCACAATAAGAGTTGTAATAATTATAAACTATATATTCTTCTGCGCACATACATTCATAATACAGTTTGTTAAAATTGTCAAAGCAGTCATATGGAGAAATATTATCAAAAGGCTCTATTTTTTTTGCAAATGCTACATTGAATATTTCCTCTTGCTTGATATGTTTTATATGATAATCATCTTCTCGTACTGTATCTAAAGGTAAATTATATAATCTTTCTATATCTTCTGTATATCCCGACGTCAAAAAATCACATAAACAGAAAGGACGTTTTAAGAATGATTTACCATAGCTAATAAAAATAATACGTCCTGAGCAATTCTGAACACCTGAATTTTCTACTTTAAAGGTTTTTAATATATTCTTAAAATATACCATTGCATCTGCGGCATATATTCTTTGATCGGTACGTGATTTAACTGTATATTTGCAACCCAATGTTTTTGCCATATTTACACCTGCAGCAGATGAAACCAACTGATAATTAATGTTGCCCGGACCGCTATGTATCGGCATGTCATTTTCTATTAAAAAAACACCTGATTTTTTACAAAAAATCTTAAATTCCTCTTTTACACCTTTCCATGTAGACACAATAAGCTTTGCATGAGGAAAGTTATGAATATATAGTTTTAAAGTATCTGAAGTAAAGTTATCTTCATAAAGGATCGGTCCTTGCAGTACAATAGCAAAATCATCAAAGGATTTACATATCGAATCTGTATTTGATTCATTATCTGTTATTTTAGGCAATCTGGTATATCTGATATAAGCTTCTTTGCTGTGTTTTGAAAAAGTTCTTATTACAGAATTTAATATTGCCTTTTCACATAATTCATTTATTCCTGAAATAAATGAAAGGGGGTATATATACAACCTGATTAGCGGTTCTAGATAATTAGCAATTTTTTTAAACTTTTTTATTCTTGTCTTATCCATTTTAAACCTCACAAACCCTGTTAATTTTGCTGTAAATTTATTTAATTAGTTTCACTATTATGATTTTTTAAGGTCATATGATCACCTATATATATAACAACGGCAATAAGCAGCCAGAATTCATAAGAAAAGCTTAAAGATGTTAAAATTAATAAAATATTACACCAGTATACAATCTTAAGTAAATCTCTTGTTTTTAACTCACTTCTATTTATTTTTTTGCTAAGATTTATAAAGAAGAGGCCAAGTGCAAAACTACCTATAATACCCCAATATATATTATATTGTAGAATCCCTGATTTTGCAGTTAGTCCTGTATCTGATGCAGTATTATTTATATAATGCATGATTTCACTACTGCTTAAACGTATAGTGCTTTTATTCAGTATGTCAATAAAGCGGTTCATAAAGCTTGGAAGCACACCTAAATAGACACCGCCGCCAACACCTGTAGGAAATATTATGCCAATAATGAAACCAATTATTATTGTATATGAACGTGTTGCAAAAGATGTATATTCCTTTATATCCGTCTGTAAATTAGTAATAAACTTTGGTAAAATATTATGAATTACCAAAAAAGCAAGAATTAGCGCTATGAATAATTTGATTAATGTTTTTTTATTGATTCTTTCCATGGATATGAAGAAATATAGGCCTACACTTAAAATCATCGAAAACATAACTGCTTTTGATCCTGTTGTTAAAATCAAAACAGCAAAGCATAGTATTGATAAAATTCCTATTATTTTTTTGTTAAATTGTACTGCATATATAAATGAAATCGCAAAATAGTTATATATCAATAAGGTTGTCCATGAGGCTTCTTTTGTTAGGAGCCTTACCCTATAATAGGGAAAACCTCCTGAAAAATGTAAACTTTCTAATGCATACGGTATTTGGCGCAATTCAATTAAGCATATTATTGTCAGTATAATTAAAACAACAAAAAAGGGAAAAAGAATTTCTCTTAAATTTAATTTTTTCATTTGACACAATAACAAATAAACATATGCCGGATAAGAAAAATACAACAAACACACTTTAACTGCTTTGTATGGAAGAAACTCACCATACAAATTTAAACTATTACCTAAAATAGCCCATATAACTACGGCAAAAAAACTTACAATTGTTAACCATATCCCTAATTTGCACAAAAAGATTACAGAGGAATTTATAATAATTTTCTGATTCAAAAGTATATAAAAAAATATAAATACCAAGCTAAATGCCGGAAGCAAAGAATTACCTGTACTGCCAAAGTATTTATATAAAAAAGAATCCTGATATATAGGAAGAATCACTAAGATCCAATATAAAAAATAATTAAATATTTTTTTTCTTATCATGTCAATTAATTTCCTTCCATTATTTTTCAAATTAACATCATTCAAAAAATTAATTACTATATACCCATATTGGTTCGGATTATCAAGTACATCAACATATAGTCCAACAAGTCACCCGATAACTTCTACTGTTGTAAATATATGCATTTTATTTTCAAAATGCGAATCCACAGTATTATTACTTGAATTAATAGAATTTTATATACCATTATCTTTACAAACTTACTGTTCAAACCATCTTTGTTAAAAGTGATATAACAACCTTATCAACAATATTAAAACAATCCTATACAGCTTCTGCCGTTTTATCAACAATTGTTCCAGAATTATTGGTTTCAAAAATCTTAGGAAAAAGATTTTTTTTGAACAACATATAATTTTATCCTATCAATTTGGTAAATTATTTTACAATTACTTTATTGCATTTAACATCTCTATTTAGATATGTAATATAAATACTCTGACATATCCCTGCATATTTTATCCCAACTGTATTTTTCAAAAAAAAGGCATTGACATCTTTTTTCCATATCAAGAATATTATCATCTGCGTTAATTATTTCGCATACATAATTTAAAAATTGGTTTGGATCGTTTGCCACAAATAAATGCTCATAATTTCTGAATTCCGTGCCTTTGATACCCTCGTCAGTACTGACAATAGGTATACCGTAGGATGCAGCCTCTATCAGTTTGGTTTTCACTCCACCACCGCTAAATATTGGTATAGCAACTGCATCTGCGATACTGTAATATTCTTCAACAGAATCTACGGTGCCCGTAACTATGACAGACGGATCGTTTATATTTCTTATTTCTGCGTCAGGATCCCTGCCTACAATATACAATTTTATTTCCGGAACCATAGCTTTTAATTTTTTCCATACTTTTTTATAAAACCAAAGAACACCTTCAATGTTAGGGTAATAGGACATTTTACCTACTATTAATACATTTTTACCATTATGTGGCTTGCGTTTAAATTTACTATGAGCTTCAGCACCTATAGGAACTAAAAAAGTTGGTTTTCTTCTGTAATTTAAATTATTATCAAAAAATTTTTTATCAATTTCCGAAACAAAAAAATAGCCGTCCAATAACTTGTTTTTATAATTTGTTTTTTCAAAATGTTCCAACCGTTTAGAATCAACAACATAGGCAAATTTTTTTAATGGGTTCTTAATTATTTTGCTTATATCATACATTGTTTTATACTCAATATTATGTAATGACAAAATACATTTTACATCATAGCTAAACTTTATATTTTTAATATTATTTAACATATGAGGAGATTGTAATATTATCGCATCTATTTTTGTGCTTTTTAGGATTTGTTCTATATTTTTTTTAACTTCATTACTACTGCGACTTGCTGCTACAAAAGGATAAATAAAGGATTTCATGGCAGAATTCAGTTTGTGATTACTTCTGTTATAACTCCATACACTTGACAATATGTTACTAAGTCCAACAGTTTGTTCGTAAGCCTCATCCTCTGAGGCCACAACAGTTATCAAATGGATGTTATGCCCTAGCTCTGCCAATCCTTTTATTTGATTATAAGCTACAACCCTTGCTCCGGTATTAGGCGGATAAACTGCTCCCGGGGATAAATAAATCAAATTCACTTTTATACACCTCGTTCAGATCCCAATATTGTAATTACCTAAAACAATATTTTACCTTTAAATTTTTTTTAAAACATTCATAGTTTTTCTAATTTTTACGTATATGCCTAACTTTACAAGAATTCGTCTCAAAATTTTTTCTGTTTCTGTTTTTATGCTTGGACGGAAAAATTTACTAAATGGGTTTTCAATGCTTAAATTATTTAAACATTCAAAGAAAATTTCTCTTTTTTTATTTTCCTCTACGGAATTAAACATTTCGTATACATTCTCTGTTAATTTATTAGTGCTTACTTCTGAAAAAATGAGATTTCTTTTGATTTTAGAAAACAACATATATGCTTTTGGGTTTTGAATCAAAATCCTTGTTACACCTTTATCATTATCTAAAGTTTTACTGAATTTATCTACTTCAAAACAATCCCATATTGTAAAATCGCTGACCCTGTATCTTTTCTTAAATTTACATTTATAGCAGGAAGGTCTGTCACATATATCTGAAAAAAAGGCTCTTAACATGGGATCAGTTTCTACACCGTTTTTATATATCTGATTTTCGTGTTTATAAACTGACATCATTGAGTACTTATACCCATATGGTGCTTTATCTCTAAATTTAATGTTTGTAATTCCATCACCTAAATTCTTTCTTTGAATCTCAAGATATTTTTTCCAAACTAAAGGTGATGGAATTGCATGACATACAACATCAACCAAAATCAGATTTTCATATTCTTTTCCAAGAAAGTGATACAAGCCCTCAACCTGACAGGGGGTACCGCTAAAACATACAAGCCTGCCTTCATCAAGATGTTTTTTTGCTTGTCTAAAACAGCTTCCCATATCACTCTGTACATACTTGCTGTTTCTGAATTTACATAAATCGTTTTTATTGTCAACCGCTGTATGAATTACATTTAGTTCTTCATCAAAAGCTGCTCCGAAAACAATACCGCCGTTTTCAATAACATATTCGGCAATAGCAGTAAAAGCTCCGCCGGAAGTACTTTCCGCAAGCACTTTTTCATCCTTACTCTGTACAACATAACCCCATTGTTCTTTAGGTTCATCCGGAAGAACATTTATTATCGGACAAACTTTTTCGCAAAGTCCACAGTTTATACATTCATTTTTGTTGACTTTTGGGTATGAAAAGCCCTCTTCATCAGCCGTCATTTCTATACATTTTTTGGAACAGGCATTTGCACAACCGCTGCAACCGCAGCAGGTACTTTTTTCTTTGATTTCGATCATAAATCGGTACTCTCCCTATCTTCTAATGCCGTCTTCAGATATTTTAAAGACTCTTGTCGTAGGCTGTCTATTCTCTTATGAACCTTATTGTAATCTATTTTTTTGTTTATAAGGGCAGAAATATCTTCGTTTTCTCGAATCAATCCGGTATCAATGCTCGTTAGCGAAAACAAGGTATCCAGTCTGCTGTTTGTAGATTGTTTGGTCTTGCCGGCATATCTTCTGAATGTAAAGAAATCTTTTCTATATAATATGGAAAATACTGTACAGTGAAATGAATCAGTACAAACATATTCTGCATTTCTTATAAGATTCAAAAATTCGGCAGGACCAATGTCATACGGTGTTATGTCAGCATAATTTTCATCGCACTTTACAAACTCATCAAGATGAAGCAATGCAACAATTTTATGTCCTGTTTTATCTCTTAATCTTTTTGCAAAATCACGGTGTGGAGGATTATTTCCCAAAAAGTAACACAGTATATAAGGTTCTTTTATTATGGCTTCTTCTTTTTGCATATTTAGCCATTCCTCACCTGTAAAAAGTAATGTAGGATCACAGACTATAGGTACATTACGATCTGTTAATTTTTTAATCATATGCTGACCTGTTTGCTCTCTGACTCCTATATGTTTGATTTTTTTAAGAAAAATTCTTGCCTTGTTTTCTATATTTTTTGGTAAAACAGACATACCAAAGCTTGTTGAATAAGCAATAGAATTAATGTTTTCCGGAGCAAAATTCAGAGTATAATAATCTGCTGCAATATTAGCAGGCAGCCATAGTTGATCGCTTCCGACAAGTACAGCAGAATAATTTTCACTACATTTTTGTGACAGTTCTTCTTTTGAAGCATACACTTCTGAAAGTCTGAAATTATTTTTGACAAATTCTTCAAACATTTTGTTTCGCTTTTGGCAAGAAACAGCATATTCGTTTTTAGAAAACTTTTTAATAACAAGATTTTTTGCCATACCAAATTTATGTATCAGAATATCGGATGTAAGAGCAGCCTTAATGAAATACCTTATTTTTGCTCTTTTAAGCTCGTTGTTAAACCCAGAAATATCTATTGTTTCGTTATCTACACCTAACTTATCCAATGCCATTTGAGTTGCTAAAGCCTGCAAAGCGCTGCCATAGTTTTTTTGAAAATAACAGGATACAATAGCTACCTTTTTCATTTCTGACTCCTATTTATCTTTTAGTTCTAGTTTATTTATCCATTTTTCTCTTTCTTCCGAAAACTCAACGGCTTCTTTCAGATCCTTTGCCATTTGTCCGAAAGAATATTTCCACCTGAAAACGGCGGAAAATATTCTGTGTATCCATGCAACAGGCAGAAGGAATGGATATTTCTTCAGATATTTATATCTATAGTCAAGCATTTTTACTGTAGGGAAAAGTATTTTTCTAAGACCGCCAATGCTGTCGTCTTCATGTTTTGCTGCTTGCGGAACAATTGTGTTGTCTTGCTTTCCAAATATTCCGTTAAGCATCATATATTCTACAAACTGCTCACTGTCTTTTTCGGGCACATTGATTCCCAATATATCTACATCAAAAAATTGTTTTATTGCATTCATAATATATACATATATATTCCGGACCTTTTGTTCTTTGCAGGCATCAGAAACTATTTTAAAATCGATATTGTTTTTATATTTACTGATATACAAAGCAATATCGCATAGATTTCTTATGCCGGAGCCTTCCCGCAAACAATGTTTTCCTGTATGGACTATGAGATGTATAAGAAAATATGTAGGTTTAAGAGATAAAATATTATTTTCAGATACCGTATTTTCAAAGAAAAGCTTGTTCCATTTTTCAGGTTCAGCACGCATTTCTTCCTCAATTGTTGTGAATATTTCCCAGTAGCAATTTCCTTTTCCGCAGACAATACCAAATGCATCGTTTTGTACAGAATATCCGTTTGATATAAAAATTTTCTTTATTTTATCAATATCGCTTGGATATACAAGTATATCAAAATCTCCCATAGTCCTGAGCTCAGGCACAGGATATATTGACCTCAAAATACAGCCCTTCAATCCTATGAAAGTAATATTTTCATAGGATATAAGCTTGTTCATTTTTGTGAATTCTATATATCTTTGTGCATTCAGACTGAACGTAGTAAGCATTGCTTTATTCCATATATTCATCAATTCTTTTGACGGCTGAAATGCTATATCCAGCTTTTTTACAGAACAAAGCAACAAGCCCGTTATATTCTGCTCAACGGATTTTTTGTATATATAATTCCAATCGATTTCTTTTGTCGGTTTGCTTGGCTCAAAATCAAAAATTGCCGCTTTAGCCAGCTCAACTATGTATCTGTCTTGGTATTTCATATATCATTTCCTTATGGGATAAACAGTTTTCATAAAAATTTTCAAGTTTTTTACATTCTGTTTTTATATCAAACGAGCAATTTAATAAATTTACCTGTGTTTTTGATCTATTCGGCAACTTACTTTCAATTATTTTTTTAGCCCAAAATTCTGCGGATCTATCCAATGGTATAAACTCTACATATGGTGTGATTTTAATATCCCCAGGCACTTCAGTTGAAGCTACAACGGGCAAATTACAGGCCTGCGCTTCAATAGCTACCATACCTAAACCTTCATACAAACTAGGGAAACAAAGTATGTCCATAGCCTGATAATATTTTGCAACATCTGATGTGGCGCCAACAAACATTGTATATTCTGAAAGACCCAAGCTTTCTACCTTATGCATTATTTCATTTCTCAATTCACCATCACCAATGAGCATCAAAAAGGTTTTTGGATTAATTTTATGGACCTCATTAAATATATCAACAAGAAATGTGTGATTTTTTTGTTGCATAAACCTACCAATATGTCCTATTACAAAATAATCATCAATACCAAGTTCTTGTCTTAGCTTAGTTCTTTCATCACTATTAAATTGAAATTTTTCAAAATCTATGGCATTATTTAAAACTGTAACGTTTCCTTTATCAAAAAAATGGTTGCCAAATAACCATCTTCCTGCATGTTCACTACAAGCCATAAAATCAGTAGCAAATATTTTTGAAAAAGGTTTTAATATATATTTCATTAAATTTCTTTTAGCTTCTCCTTTACCTGCCGTACTGTGATTGTGGTTTATTCGCACAGGCACACCCGCTATCCAGGCGGCGCAGAGAGAAAATACAGAAAGTGTATTCATGTTAACATGGACTATATCGTATTTATTTTCTTTGAAATCTTTTATTAATTCTGACATATATGAAAAAGGCTTTTGATATGGCGGGATAATAAAACAGCCTGCGCCCATATCAATAAATCTTTGCGGAAATTCAAAATCCGAATCTTCGTCAATATAAAAGTCAAACTGAAATTTATTGTGATCAATATTTCTGTAGTAGTTATATATAACAGACTCTACACCACCATTTTTCAGTTTTCCTATAACTTGAGCAATCCGTATAGGTTCTTCCATAATTATCACCATTTTAAATTACATATTAAAAGTCTATATTAAATTAAGTCTTGATTTTATCCTTGTATTTTAAGTAATTTCAAATATCCATTTATAAAACATTTATCCGAATTAATAGGCAAGAACACACAATCCCCTTTTGAAAAAAACAAATGGGTACATCTATTATTCAGAACGCCTTTACCCTCGGTACACAGAAGCACCTGAAAGGAATTGTCATTGACTTCAAATTGAAATCTATCGGAAATCTGTATTCTTTCCGCTTCAAAGAATCCACACCTGCAAAGCAATTCTCTTGAACAGCCGGGAGTATAGTGTATTATTCTTAGGTTTTGTCTTATATCCTTGCTCACGCTCATATCCAGCACATCTATCGCCTTATCGAAGTGAAGCTCTCTCTTCTGTCCGTTTTTATCTTTCCTGTTGTAGTCGTATACTCTGTATGTAACATTTGAGCTCTGCTGTATCTCCGCTATTATTATGCCTTTTCCTATGGCGTGAACAGTTCCCGGAGGTATGAAAAACACATCGCCCTTATTTACATTCACCTTATTGAGATGTTTTGAAAGGGTATCTGTTTCTACTGCTTTTTTCAGTATTTCTTTATTAACAGGGTGAGCAAAGCCGTATATCAGCTGAGCATTGGGCTCTGCGTCAAGTACATACCACATTTCCGTTTTACCCCTTTGATTTTCATGCTCAAGAGCATATTTATCATTAGGGTGTACTTGTACGGAAAGTTTTTCCTTAGCATCTATGAGCTTTACCATTATGGGAAGCTCGCCTTTGTCCCTGTATTTTGTTCCCAAGTATTCGGGGTGTGCCTTTATGACCTCTGCAAGAGTCTTTCCTTTAAACTCACCGCTTGCCACAATGCTTTGACCGTCAGGGTGTGTTGAACACTCCCATGTTTCAGCCAAAGGCGTCATATCTATATCCTTGTTGTATTCCTCTTTAAGTCTTGTTCCGCCCCAAAGGTAGTCTTTTCCTATGGGTCTTAAAAGCATAGGTTCCATAGCACCACAACCTTTTATCTATCCAAAGTAAAAACTTCCTTGTCACTCTGAGCTATTTCATCGCCGATCTGTACCTCTATGATACTCATATCCGTATCGGCGGTAATGGTATGCTTGCAGCCCGATGCAATCGTTATTACATCGCCCGGCTTTATGCTCTGCTCCATACCGTCTACGATAGTTTTTCCATGACCTGATATGATAGTCCATACCTCATCTCTGTGTTCGTGAGCATGGTACTTCATACTGTTGCCTTTCTGCAGTTCTATCTTTACAGTCATTGAACCGGGCTGTGCGTCTATTACCGTATATGTTCCCCATGACTTTTCGGCAAAGTGGATATCTGTGCTTATCTTGTCAACATAGGGCTTCATATACCCGCTGCGCTCCTTATCGGCAACAAGTATGCCGTCACCACTTGCAGCTATTATCATACCCTTACAACCCATACACAGTATAGGTATATCCAATTCATTCACAACATTGGTATTAACACAGGTTTCATCAAGAGCGGCATTTCCCTTGGTCACGTCTGACATTACCTCTGCCATTGTGTTCCATGTGCCTACATCCTTCCATTCCCCGGAATATCTCATTACCTTTATGCTTTTTTCTTTTTCAACAACGGCATAATCAAAGCTGATTTTCGTAAGAGTATCGTATTTTTCATATAAATCTCTGTAGTCTGTGAAATCCACCATGCTGTGAGCCTTATCAAGCAAGTAGCCTATTTTAAAAGCAAAAACTCCTGCATTCCACAATGCGCCTTGTTCTATATATTTTTCTGCCTTTGCAGTATCGGGCTTTTCTTTGAACTCCTTTACGCTGCTTACTTCCTTTGAGGACATGGGAAGTATGTAGCCATATTTCTCACTTGGATAGGAGGGCTCTATTCCCATAAGATACAGACTTGCAGGGCCGTTTTCTGCCAATTTTTCAAGCTTTTCAACGGTCTCATAGTATTCCATATTCACATAAGGATCCACGGGGCAAACAGCAACGCATTCGTTTTCATCTATGCCAAGCTCATATCTCATGTATGCAACAGCCAGCACAATAGCCGGGAATGTGTCCCTCCTGCACGGTTCTACACATACGGAAACCTTATCATTAAGCTGATTTTTAATGGCGCTGACCTGGGATTTTCCTGTGGCTATAATAACATTGGCATTTGCATCCACAGACTTTATTTGTCTGTAAACACGCTGCACCATGGACTCATACTCACCGTTATTCTTTTTGAAAAGCTTTATAAATTGCTTGCTGCGGACTTCGTTGGACAAGGGCCATAGCCTCTTGCCGCTTCCTCCCGATAATAGGATTATGTTCATAACTTTGTTCTCCTTGAATCAACCGATCGTATATAACTAATGAGTTATATATTTAACTTGCTTTTGCACCATATCAAAAACATCCCTAAAACAGCACCAAACTCATCTACACATACATCGATGAACTGTGATGTCCTGCCCTTTACAAAATGCTGATGAAATTCGTCAAAGCCTGCATATAGAGCACATATAAATAAAGTTAGTATTACTGCATCAAACTTATTAGTTCCATTACTTCTGATCAATAAATATATAAACACTGCAAGCACTGCAAACAATGTAATGTGCGCTGATTTCCTTACTGCTCTATCCAGCTTCGTTTTGAGCTTTTTGGAATAATCTTTCTTTTCCTGCTCATCCTTAAAACTTTTGTTTTCTTCAACTGCACTTCTTATAGGCTGAACGATTAAATTGCTTGTTTTCATTGTCATTTCGTAAGGCTGACTTGAAAAGGCAAATATAATACACATAGTTATCAGTGTGCAAAATCCATAGATAATGCTTTTTGTATCCATAGCATCACCACATCAGCAAGCGCCTTCACCTTTAAGTACGGCAGGAATTGTTAGTAGTATTATCTTCAAATCAGTCCAAACGCTCATTTCGTCTATGTATTTAATATCTAGCGCCATCCATTCCTCAAAGCCTATATTGCTACGCCCGCTTATCTGCCAATAGCAGCTAAGACCGGGCTTTACAAGAAGGCGTTGCTTTGCGAAGTCGTCATACTCTTCAACCTCGTTAGGCAGGGCAGGGCGTGGACCAACGACTGACATATCGCCTTTAAGCACATTTACAAGCTGCATAAGTTCGTCAATGCTGTATTTTCTTATAAAATGTCCTACTTTGGTAATTCTCGGATCTTCCCTTATTTTGAACACGGGTCCGTCAGCCTCATTTTTCTTTTGCAATCTTTTCAGTTTCTTCTCAGCGTTTACGCACATACTCCTGAATTTGTACATTTTAAAAGGCTTTCCATCCTTGCCTATCCTATCCTGTGTAAACACAACAGGACCGCCGTCCTCAATTTTTATGGCAATAGCGGTCACAAGAAA
>CANPXH010000017.1 GCA_947585865.1 uncultured Clostridia bacterium | reverse complement strand
CGGTATCTAACTAATTAACAAGTGTACAAAGAGACTGTGGTCAGAGCCTTATATTAAACCATCATGTGGTAGGAGGTGTTTACTGATCCACAGTATCTTATACATTATAACATAAGTCCTGATTAAGGGCTTTAAACACTATAACTATATAATACGAGGAGATGACTGTATGAAATGTCCCAAATGCAATTCGGAATACCCCGATAACGGCGAATATTTATTCTGCACCAAGTGCGGCGCCGCTCTTGAATCGTCACAGCGAAACGATCAAGAGACGTTTGTACCCAACAAGGATCCAATTAAATCCGGAAACGAAAAAACACACGGCTCCGAAAATACGCCGCTGCTGAGAAAAGTTGCACTTATAACCGATTTTGCGGCCCTTATACTGAGCGGCATTTTTGTATCGAATACGCTGTATGCGTTAAATTTTGATCTATTTTTTATATTCCCGTTATTTGTGATCGTAACGATAATAGCTGTTTTACTGTTTTACAAGGGGTTGTATATAATCCATAACATATTGTGTTATATTATTATCGCCGCCTTTATATTCTTTTTCGTTTCCTTCTATGAAGATGATGTTATCGGCTATATATTTATGAGATACATATATATTTTTTATTTGCTGCTGCTCTTGTTCGGAACTATCGCAGGCTTTATACTCAACAAACGCCGAAAAAACAAAGCCTTGGAAAAACGTTCTCTTCCCCCTGCGACAATATTGACTGCAGTGACGGTATATGTCGTATCCGTAATACTGTTTATAATAGCGGCACTGTTCACAGGCCCGTGCGGATACCATACATACTGGGTGAAAAACGGCTCTACGCTTACCGTTCACGGAAAGGGCCGTTTAGACAGCAGCCCCTTCCGTAATCATATGCTTTCTTTTCACAATATATATTTTATCGACATAGGAGCAGATGTCACGAAAATAGATGATAGGTGCTTCGACTTTTTCAATGACCTTGTAGGGATAAATGTAGATTCAAGCAATAGCAGATATATGACAGAAGATGGGGTATTATACAATAAGGGTCAAACAACGCTTATAAAATATCCCCGTGACAGACAAAATGATATTTCCATTCCCGACAGTGTAAAGGAAATAGGAGACAGGGCTTTTTACAATTGCTCGACCATCACGGAGATAGATATCCCCGACAGTGTAACATCACTGGGAACATATGCCTTTTACCAATGCAACAACCTGAAACACGTTTATTTGGGAAGCGGTTTGAATACACTGGGATGGGATGTATTTAATGCATATTCGGATCAATTGGAAATTGAATATAACGGTACCCGAAGCAAGCTTAATGCTATATCGGGCATCAGTTACAACCCGATCATACCGCAAATAGCAGTATGCAAAAAGAGCAAGAATTTCAACATTTCAAAGGACTATGACAGTTCATCGGATAACGATGATAACGATGATAACGATGATGACCACGACAGTTCATCAAGTTATGGCAGCTCATCAAGCTATGGCAGCTCATCAAGCTATGGCAGCTCATCGAGCTACGATGATGATGACGATGATGACCACGATATATACAGCAGCCCAAGCGTGAGCAGCGAAAGGACCTGTTCGGTATGTCACGGAACGGGAAAAAGAACGTGCGGTACCTGTAACGGCAGAGGCGAGATAACCACTACCACGGTCGTGCCTCACTACTCAGGCTTAAACAGCAGCAGCGGCGGTACAAAAACTGTCACAAAGAGCTGCCCCAATTCGCTGTGCCACGGCGGACAAGTCGATTGCTGGACATGCGGCGGTGACGGAAAAATATAAGACCGACATATATGACCGACATATACTGGTCTTGAGTATGTAAAAAAATAAAGCAAATACACATTGTGCATTTGCTTTATTTTTATTATCTGTATCGGCATTGCCAAACGGCATATGATAAAACAGCTCTTGCATATTGTCGGCATATCGCTTAAAGAGAGCATCATGTTCTCTTATTGTATACCACAAGCATCATTATCACTACCAAAAGTGCAAGCATCAGCGAGAGAGTGAATCTATAGTCATCAAGGGCTATGGCCACTGCTATAAGGCAGCTTACGGAGCTAAGAGCATACAGCACCACGACTGCCTGCTTGCTTGAAAGACCTGAATCCACAAGCCTGTGATGAAGGTGTCCTCTGTCCGGGCTCATAATAGGCTGATGATTGATAGCTCTTCTTATCATGGCAAATGTAGTGTCCAGCATAGGCAAAGCCATTGTCAGCACGGAAAGGAACAGAGAAAGAAGAGCATAGCCCTTGAACACGCCTATACAGGAGCAAACTGCCAGCACATAGCCCAAAAAGGTCGAGCCGGTATCGCCCATATATATTTCGGCAGGCGCAAAATTCCTTGGCAAAAAGCCAAGTGAAGAACCTGCGAGAGCGGCGCTTATTATAACGGCAAGAACATTGTTGCCCCTTAATACACAAAGTATCGTAAGGCAGATCGCCGCTATGGTAGTAACGCCCGAAGCAAGACCGTCAAGGCCGTCAATAAGGTTTACGGCATTTATAAGTCCGACTATCCACACAACGGTGATAAATGGTGCAAAGGGCTTTAGATACTGCCAAAAAGGCCACATTATAAAGTCCAGCTTAGTGCCTGTAGATACGACTATCACAGCCACTATTATCTGTATCACCAGCTTGAATTTGGCGCTCAGCTCATATATATCATCAAATATACCTACCACCACTATGATCACAGCACCTATTGTAAAGCCCATAAATTGTACCGTTATAAAATCCTTTACAAAAAAGGACATAACGACCAGGGCGCCTATGAAGCCAAGCACTATGGCAAGCCCGCCCATGCGCGGAACAGGCTCATGGTTCATACCCCTTGAGCGTGGGAAATCCACAGCCTTAAAGCGATATGCAAGGTCTTTGACAACAGGCGTGGTCAGCAGTGTAATGGCAAAGGATACGGCAAATGCCGTCATACATAAAAGCCATTGTGACATATAAAATCCTCCCAAAGGGCTTATTTGGTGCCGAACATTCTGTTACCCGCATCACCTAAGCCCGGAACTATATATCCATCCTCATTTATAACTCTGTCCATAGCTACGGCATACACATCCACATCGGGATGTTCGTCTTGAAGCTTTTTAACACCTTCGGGAGTACATATAAGGCAGATGTATTTTATATTCTTAGCCTTTCTTTCCTTAAGGAACTGTATTGCTGCGCTTGCAGTGCCGCCTGTAGCCATCATAGGCTCCAGCACAAACATCTCAAGACCCTCAACGTCATCGGGAAGCTTACAGTAATACTCTATAGGCCGAAATGTATTGGGGTCTCTGTAAAGACCGATGTGGCCTATCTTGGCATTGGGTATAAGGCTCACTATACCGTCTACCATACCCAATCCGCCTCTTAATATAGGCACGATGCCGATGTCCAGATCAAGCGTTTTGCACTTTGCCTTGCCTAAAGGAGTTGCCACATCTATGTCCTCTGTAGACATATCTCTTGTAGCCTCATAGCAAAGAAGCGTTGATATCTCGCTTACAAGCTCTCTGAATTCCTTATTGTTTGTTTCAGCATTCCTCAGCCTGGCAAGCTTGCTTTGAACAAGAGGATGCTCTATAACATACAGCTTACTCATAAAATTACCTCCTACGTATTTTACATATCTTTATTTGAACGATCAGTCTTCTATCATTTTTATCCTGCGTATATGCCTGAGGTCATTGGAAAAATCCGTTTCCAAAAAGGCCTTCACTATCTCAAGAGCAGGCCCCGGACCTATTACTCTTGCGCCCATGCACAGTATGTTGGAGTCATTGTGTTCTCTTGTAGCCTTTGCCGAAAATACGTCATGTACAAGAGCCGCTCTTATGCCCTTTACCTTGTTGGCGGTAATAGACATACCTATGCCTGTGCCGCATATAAGTATACCTCTGTCGCACTCACCCTTTGCAACAGCGTTTGCAACAGCCTTGGCAAACACGGGATAATCGCAGGATTCATTTGAATACGTGCCGTAATCCCTGCATTCTATACCATGCTCGGTGAGATAAGCCTTTATCAGTGTCTTAAGCTCATATCCGCCATGGTCACATCCCAATCCTATCATATAAGACACACCCTTTCTATACATCGTAGATCTTATAGCCTGCCGCTTTTTTCAGTCTGTTCATTATTGCCAATCCCAATTCGTTTTCGGGAAGTCCTTCGGCAAATACCACATCTATATTGTGATGATCGCATTTCCTCAGCATTTTAAAAAGATTGGAGGCAATCTCGGCAGTGTTGCTGCGGCTGCCTGTTACCAAAACCTCATCGGCAATATATCTGTCTTTTGTTTCCTCGGAGGCTATGACGCCTGTTTTAAGACATTTGTCTGTCTGTGAAACAAGCTGATTTATTTTGTTTACAACATTTTCTTCATTTCCACGCACTATTATCACCTTTGCGGAAGGCGAATAGTGAGTATATTTCATACCGGGAGCCTTTGGTCTTTCTCCCGCTTCCAGCTTGGATGTTACGGCCTTGTCTATATCTATGCCGCCCAGCATATCTTCAAGCATTTCCACCGTTACCGAACCCGGCCTTAAAAGGCAGGGCCTGTCTTTTGACACATCCACTATTGTGGACTCAAGGCCGAATTCGCAATGCCCGCCGTCTATTATCATATCTATTTTGCCCTTTAGGTCAAACTCTACGTGAGATGCCCTTGTGGGGCTTGGCCTGCCCGATGAATTTGCACTTGGTGCGGCAACGGGTCTTCCGCAGAGGGATATGAATTTACGAGCAATGCTGTTTTGAGGAAAGCGTATTGCAACGGTATCCAGTCCGCCTGTGACTTCATAGGGAACTATATCCGCCTTTTTGAATATAAGCGTGAGCGGCCCCGGCCAAAAGCGCTCCATAAGCTTTTCCGCACTTTTCGGTATTTCCTTTACAAGCGGCTTCAATTCATCTGTATGGGAAATATGCAGTATAAGAGGATTGTCCGAAGGGCGGCCCTTGGCCGCATATATTTTTTGAGCCGCTTTAGGATCAAGTCCGTCACCGCCCAAGCCATATACGGTTTCCGTGGGAAATGCCACAAGACCACCTGATCTTATGATTTCGGCGGCCTTATTCAGCACAGCTATATCATTGTCAATATTCTCTGCCTTGCATATCAATGTCATCAATTAAACAACACCACATTTCTGCGATCACTTATTTGCACCGCAGCATTTCTTGTATTTCTTGCCGCTGCCGCATGGGCATGGGTCGTTTCTTCCTATTTTGGGGCCTTCGTTCACTATTGTGGTGGAACGCTTTTGTTCCTTATAAAGAGCCTCCTGCTCCTCCTTTGTGAATATGCCCTCCCACTGAGGAAGTGAGTACAGGTGATCCGCCTTATACTCTACCATCTTTTTGTAAAGCTTGGTAAAATCTATGCTTATCGTAAGCTCTGTGTTTTCTTCAAGCTTTTCCAGATCTATTTCAGGCTGTTGAGTTTCATTTATGCCGTCTGCAAAGCCTACCATATAATATACGGGTATATCATACTGCTTTGCAAGCTCCTTTACGCTGCCCTTTAATTCTGTTTTTTTATTTCCTATAATGTCTTCATATATCTTCTGCTCTTTTGGGAGATAGTCCTTCCAAAGCACCTGATTCGTTCTGCCGTCTCTGTAGTAGGCAGATGAGATCCACTGTTCATATAAAGTCATAGTTCCGAATTCCTCCTGTTTTTATCCTTATCACCATATTTTACAACAAAATATATGATATGTCCAGTATTTTATTATAAAGCCTCAAGCAGCTCGGATACATTTGAGACACCTGTTACTTCAACACCTTTTATATCAAAGCTGCCATTTATATTTGCCTTTGGTATTATGCAATGCTTAAAGCCCAGCTTCGCTGCCTCCGATACTCTCTTTTCCGCCATAGGCACCGCTCTCATCTCGCCTGTAAGACCTATTTCTCCGAATATAACCGTATCCGGCGGTATAGGCACATCACTGCAGCTGGAAGCAATGGCTGCCGCCACGGCCGCATCGAGAGACGGCTCCGTTATACGCATACCTCCTGTTATATTGACATAGGTATCATAGCTGCCAAGCTTAATGCCGGCACGCTTTTCAAGAACTGCTATAAGTATCGTTACCCTGTTGAAATCCATGCCTGTTGACATCCTTCTTGGCATATTGAAGCTTGTGAAGCTGACAAGAGCCTGCACTTCTATGAGCAGCGGGCGTGTGCCTTCCATGGCACAGGTGACAACGGTGCCCGACACATCGGTAGGTCTGTCGTTTAGCATATATGCCGAAGGATTAAGTATCTGCTTGAGACCCTGACCCGTCATTTCAAACACACCTATCTCATTGGTGCCGCCGAAACGGTTCTTTACGGCTCTCAAAAGTCTGTAGCTGGCAGTCTTGTCTCCCTCAAAATAAAGCACTGTGTCTACCATATGCTCCAAAACTCTGGGGCCTGCTATGCTTCCGTCTTTTGTAACATGGCCTACTATTATAACGGATACGCCTCTGCTCTTGCATATATGCATAAGCTTTGACGTTGCTTCTCTTATTTGGGTGACTGAACCCGGTGCGGAGGATACCTCCTCCATATAGACAGTCTGTATGGAATCTATTATTACATGATCTGGCATTTCCTTATTTATGGCATTTTCTATAGCCGTCATATTTGTTTCGGAAAGGAGCTTGAGCATATCCGTATATATGCCAAGCCTGTCTGCACGCATCTTTATCTGGCGGGGAGACTCCTCTCCCGATATATACAGTATTTTCTTGCCCTGCTCTCCCAATTTCTGACAGATCTGCAAAAGAAGCGTTGACTTGCCTATGCCCGGATAGCCGCCGACAAGAGTAAGCGAACCCGATACAAGGCCGCCGCCCAGTACTCTGTCCAGTTCGCTCAAGCCTGTGGATATCCTGTCCTCAGCTTTCGTTGTTATTTCGCTGAGCCTCTGAGGTCTGACGTCAGAGGAAAGTCCTGTGCCTCTGCTCTTTACCGTTGTGACGATCTCCTCGTTTATAGTACCGAAGGAGCCGCAGGCCGGACATTTGCCCAGCCATTTCACAGTCTCATAACCGCATTCCGAGCAGACGTATTTACTCTTTGCCTTAGCCATATCAGTGCTTTACTATCCTTACTGACTGCGGTGAATCATTGAGCTCTATGCTAAAGCTCACCTTGCCTGAAAGATTGCTCTTTATTTTGTCTACATTTACGTCATCTATATATATGGAATAGTTCGTATCCTTTTCAAGCTCGGTCGTTACCATGGTGCTGCCCTTGCCTTCTATTGAAAATGAAGCGCCCTTTGCGCCTATCTTAAGGCTGTGTACAGTAGCGCCGGGTACTGTCTCAAGCACAAGATCTCCGTTTTTGGAAAGACGTGTGACATCCTTATGCGTTCTCACCTTATATATATCATCACCGACCTTAAAGCCCTCTACCTTCTGCTTTTCCGCAACAGTGTAGTTGCCAAAGCTGATAGAACCGTCTGCCTCAGTGCAAATAACTTCCTTGATAATTGCCATTTTTTTATCCTCCTGATCTTTATAAAATATTGTTTTGACAATTTTTATTATATTTAATATAATTATATCAAATCCAACAGGATTTGTACACAAATATTTTCATTACAAATTCATTAATTTGAGGTGAATATTTTGGCATTGTCAAGACTTGACAAGCTTGTTGCCCACTTTGGAGCATATACGCGCTCTCGGGCAAAGGAGCTTATAAAAACAGGGCAGGTAAGCGTAAACGGCAGTACCGTAGTGTCCGCAAATACCAAATTGGATGAAGACAGGGATATAATATCCGTAAACGGAAAAATTCTTTCTGCAAAAAAATATGTGTATATAATGCTCAATAAGCCTCAAGGAGTGCTGTCCGCCACGGAGGATAAAAAAGACAAGACGGTGCTGGAGCTGATATCGGAAGAATACAAGGGCTTTGGTCTCTTTCCCGTCGGCCGTCTTGATAAAGATACCGTAGGGCTTTTGATACTTACAAATGACGGCGCATTTGCCCATAATTCTCTTTCGCCCAAAAAACATATAGAAAAAAGATATGTCGCTTATGTAACGGGCAATGCGGATAAGGATGCCATAGAAAGCTTTGGCACAGGCATCAAATTAAAAGACTTTACAACCAAGCCCGCAAGGCTTATAATAAAAGAAAGAAGAAACGACTTTACCGTAACGGAAGTAGTCATAAGCGAGGGTAAATTCCACCAAATAAAAAGAATGTTTGAAGCTGTCGGCTGTAAGGTCATATATCTTAAGAGGACAGCCTTCGGTGAAATAAGGCTGGATGAAAAGCTTAAAGAAGGAGAATACAGACCGCTTAACGACAAGGAGCTTGAATATGCAAAACGCATATCCAAAGGAGAGTGATATATTTTGAAGAAAATAATACTTATAATAATAGCCATAATAATAATGTCACAAACGGTGGTGGCAGACAATATGGAGGATGTAATAACGGCTTGGAAAACAATATATTCCGGTATAAAGGGCTCAGCCTACAAGGAACAGCCGTCAAAGAGGATAGACAGCAAGGATGAATGGCTCGACGCCATAAAAGACGCCAACCTCAGCCTGGACGACAGCATCACTCTCAATATAAGAAATTTTGATGCTGACGAATATGAGCTTTCACAGCTCAGATCCTATGACGTTTCCACTACGGCAAAAGGAAATGTAGACGGAAGCAGAGCAAGGATAACTTATTCCTTTGAATACAATCCCAATTACAAAATGCTGAGAGTGCTGGCAAACGAAAAGCTGTACAGCAAGCTGGATATTGAGGAAAAGCAGGTGTATTCCTCCGTTAAGACTGCTGTGGCAAGCATAATAAAAGACTGCAAAACGGAATATGACAGAGAGCTTGCTATACATAACTTTATAACGGATAATTACAAATACGGCCCTGCGGGAAACAATGTGCCCAGAAGAGCCCATACCATAACAGGCATAGTTATGGACAAGGAAGGTATATGCGAGGCCTATGCCAATCTTTTCTATCTGATGTGCAAAATGGCAGGACTTGACGTGCAGTTCGTAACAGGCTCGGCTAACGGCATAGGTCATATGTGGGTCATGATAAGGCTTGACGGCGACTATTATCACGTAGATGTTACAAGCGACGATCCCGCTCCCGATGTTCCGTACAGAGAACGCTATGATTATTTCAATATCACCGATGAGGAAATATCAAGAACACATACATGGGAAAGAGAGAACTTCCCCAAATGTACGGCAGATAAATACAACTACCATATTTATAACGGCTTTGTTGTAAGCACGGAGGAGGAGCTGGAGCAATTCATAAACGAAAACCTTAACATGGGCAAGACAGCTTTTACATTCCGCACAAAAAATTATATTATAAATTCCGCCGAAGAAATAAAAAAGCTTTCCACAAACAGAGGCTTTTATTCCATTGCCGTCACAGGCGAATACGGAAAGGAAAGCACCTATAACGTTACGCTGAAATAACCGATGCTTTTATAAACTATTTACAAATGCTTACAAAATAATGGGGGCGTGCATTGCACGCTTCAAGCGTGTCGATAAAATCGACACGCTTGAAAGAAATGCTTTTTGGCATTTCTTTCAGTTAGCTGCGGTAGGAACCAGCCGTGTTTTCTGTCCTCGGAGGAAGTGAATTCCTCCTGCGGATTAAAGTCTGCGACCCGGATGCATGGCGAGCAACATTACGAAGTAATGTGACCAGCGCTTTTTTGCAAGCTGTTCTTTATTTTAATTCATATTTACTCTCAAAATTGTTTTTCGACAGTTTGGGGCGTGCATTGCACGCCCCATTTAGCGTGTAATGAATTGAATATATCATATATCCATATCCACTCTTCCGTCTTCCAGGTGATAGACTGCGCCTATGACCTTAAGGCCATGCTCTGTTTCTTCCTTATTGATCTCAAGGCTGTTTTCTATTATTTTCACGCTGTTGCGAACATTGAGACAGCACGCCTTATATTCGTCTTTTTCATCGCCTATGGCATTGCATATCTCATCTGTTATAAACTTTACATAGCCCTGAGGATCATGATTTATGGCGGCATCCACGGCGCCGCAATGGGTGTGCCCCAGCACAACTATAAGCTTTATGCCCAAATGTCCTGCCGCATACTCTATAGAGCCAAGCTGGTGATCGTCTATAACGTTGCCCGCAACACGTATGACAAACAGATCGCCTATACCTGCGCCGAATATGCTTTCGGGTATGACCCTTGAATCGGAACATGAAACTATAGCGGCAAAGGGATGCTGGCCGTTTTCCAGCGTATCAAGCCTTCGCCTGTGGCTTGTATCCACAAGACTCTTTTCGGCAGCCATATACATGGCGTTGCCTTCTCTTAATCTTTCAACAGCAGCTTTTGCGCTTATGTTTTCTTCCATAAAGACATCTCCTTTTATTGTTTTGCCCGCACATTTTATAATATTGTCTTGCATTTTACTATAATGCCTTCGGCTCCTGCGCTTGCCATATATCGATTATATCAAAATAAAGCCTATTTTTCAATGACCCCCGAAAGCTTTCCCCAAACGATATAAGCGCTGTGATATTATCTATGCATAGGCAATAAAAAACCGATAGCTAAAGCTATCGGTGCGTGTCGATAAAATCGACACGCTTGAAAGAAATGCTTGCATTTCTTTCAGTTATCTGTGGTAGGAACCAGCCGTGTTTTCCGCAATTTAGGCATTTATGCCTAAATTACAGAAAAGTTCCTGTCCTCGGAGGAAGTGAATTCCTCCTGCGGATTAAAGTCTGCGACGCTTTTTTTGCAGGCTGTTCTTTATCTTAATTCATATTTACTTTCAAAATATTGTTTTTCGACAGTCTGACCGATAGCCTTAGCTATCGGTCAGATTGTCGACAGTATGCCGTATTGTATGTCACATCCCTTGATCCATACGGTCTTCAATCGTATCATGATCTTTTTCTTTCATGGCATAAATGCCGTTATATGGCTGTTCAAAATAGTATTTATTACCTCTTTCGTAAATAAACCCGCTGAAAACGCCGCCCTCTTCAAGGACAAGGTTGACGCTTATGATATCCTCGGCATTTACGGGAAAATCCTGTATGCTTTCGGACACAGACTTTTTTTTGATATTGTCAAGAGCAGAAACGATAGCCTTGATATCTTCGGGTTCGGTTATAACGGTGCGCTCATAATCCTCATTGTCTATGATCTCGGCAGATCTCACCTGCTCCGCCGTAGGTACGCTGAGCACATATGTGTTTTCCCCACAGCCCGTAAGAGCGGCAATGATACATAAGCCTGCAATAAATCTTCTCATGATCGCCCTGTCACCTCTTTATTCGGCAGTTACCAAGTATCCGCCCTCTGTTTCCGTAAGATTTATGGTTATACCCTTTACCTGAGTGGGGTCGAAATACATATCCTTGAACTCTATTTCCTCGCCGCCGCATACGGCCTTAAAGTCATAGCTTTCCAAATTTGCATTATAGCCTATGGTAACAGGCATAGTTCCTCCGTTCATGACCGATGTGCCCATGAGCAGTTCTTCGCTCCAGCCCTGCCCCGTGCTTATGTAAAGCTCATCGATATCCTTGCCGCACGTATTTACAACAAGGCTTTCCACATCTACATTTTCAATATCCACAACAGCAGGCTCATCTTCGGCCTCTGTTATTTCCTCGGCAGGCGCATCACTAGGCGCTTCCTCACTGTTCCCGCAGGCAGCGACCGAAAACGCAAGCATACCCGCAAGAGCTAAACTCAGTATTTTTTTCATATGCGATCCTCCTTAGTGTTGATAATGGGATTATAACATATTTTTATGGGTAACGGTCATTAAAGTTTTATAAAAAAATTTACATTTTTTTACAATCTCGGTTGTATACTGTTTGCCAAGCTGCGGTATTTAAGATATACCGTAAATTCCTTTCGGTTCGGTAAAGACAGGTCTGTGCAGCCTGCGGTATGATATTGTCTTGCCGGTCTGCGGCATATTTAATGCTTGTGCATTTCTATATCCTCAAATCCGTTGTCCATACAGTTTTGAACGATCTCCGTTTTATCCACATTTACGTTTTTGTCAAAGACCTTCTTGCTGAGGATAAGGTCTGTCTGCTTACATGGGCCGTTTACACAGCCGCCTTCACAATTCATACCCTCAACTATATCCTCTGTGAGCCTGCCCAGCTTGAGCATCTGGAGAGCCACCTTGCACTCGGCCCAGCCGTTGCAGGCCTTTACCTTGGGAGCATCCAATCCCTTTTCCTCAAACACCTTTGCAACGGCAGCGGATACGCCTCCGCTTCTGGCAAAGCCCTTGCCGTAGCGTGTGGCCTCCTGAGCCTGAGCCTCATAGCTTTCGGGGTCTATATCCTTGGCGGCAAACATGGCGCCCAGCTCGTCAAATGTCATGGCAGCATTTATTTCACTTAAATATCTTGAGACAACCTCATTTTTCTTGGCGATACAAGGGCCTATAAATACTATTTCGGCTTCGGGATCTCTTGAACGTATGAGCCTTGCCGTAGCTACCATAGGCGAAACTGTTGTGGAAACACAATCTCTGACCTCCGGGTAATGCTTTTGTATCATATTGTAAAAGGCAGGACAGCAAGATGTTGTCATTTTCTTGCCCTCCAATATCTTCTCCGCCAGTTCCTCGGCTTCTCTCCATGCGACCGCATCAGCGCCTAATGCCACCTCATAGCAGTCCTTAAAGCCCAGATCCTTTATGGCAGCAATAAGAGCAGGCACTGTGGCATTGCCAAACTGCCCTTCTATAGCGGGAGCTATCATGGCATATACGGAACGCCCTCTTGTTATAGAGCTTATAACATTGGTCATCATGGATACGACGCCTATGGCTCCAAAAGGACAATTCTGCACACACTGTCCGCAGTTCAGGCACTTGCTCTCATCGATCTTTGCAAGATCATTGTCATCCATATCCACCGCTTCCACAGGGCAGGATTTAATACACGGCCTTTCTATATCGACTATGGCATTATAAGGACAGGCCTTTACACACTGGCCGCATTTTCTGCATTTTGATTTGTCTATGTAAGCTCCGTGAGGCGTCTTGGTGATAGCGCCGAATTTACACGCCTTTATGCATTTTTGCGCAAGGCAGTTGTGACAGTTGTTCGTAACGGTAAATCTGTCGATAGGACAGCCCTCGCAGGCAGCCTTCATAACATACACTATTTGAGAATTGTTTCTGTTCTTGTAGTGCAGCCCCGCAGGCAATCGGCCCATGCCAAGCCTTACTCTCTGACGCAATATCTCTCTTTCCCTGTACACACAGCAGCGGAATGAAGGCTTTATGGGATCTGTTATCTCAAAGGGTATCTCGTCTTTTTTATCCTCAAGAACGCCGTCATAGGCGTGCTCGGCTATCTTTTGAAGTACAGCCATCTTGATTTGGTTTATATCGGTAATGTTTTGCATACAGCACCTCCTAAGCCTTCAAAATATGCTCGTCAAAAAATTTATCTGCTTCCTCTTCCATAACGGAATAAATAACGTCGTTTATCCTTACCGATACACCCTGCTGAGAGCATTCGCCCATACAGAAGGCGCCCTTTAATTCCACTTTATCCTCAAGGCCCTCGGCTTTGATGCGTGCATTTATTTTATCTATAACGCCCTTTGTATTCTTGATATGGCATGAGCTTCCAACACATACATATACATCCATTATATATTGCCTCCTTATTTGTTCTTATCCTTCAAAAGTCTGCCAAGCTCGTTCATAAAGCTGTCCACATCCGTAAACTGACGGTAGACGGAAGCAAAGCGCACATATGCCACTTCGTCTATATCCTTGAGCTTTTCCATTACCATCTCGCCTATTTCCTTGCTTGCAACCTCTTTCTTGGCCGAATTGAGTATGCTGTTCTCAATATCATTGGCAAGATCCTCTATCTGCTCTCTTGCCACAGGTCTTTTGCTGCAGCTTATAAGTATGCCCTTTATAAGCTTGTTCCTGTCAAAGGTCTCCCTTGTATTGTCACTTTTAACAACGGTAAGAGGTATAGAATCTATTTTTTCATAGGTAGTAAATCTTTCATTACAGCCTTCACAAAATCTGCGTCGTCTTATAACGGTATTGTCATCCATTGCTCTTGTGTCGATAACCTTTGTATCGTCTTTGCCGCAAAATGGACACTTCATATATTTCATCTCCTTTTGATAAAAAACATCACATAATTATAATAACAAATAATTGTAAAATACACAAGTTTTTTATCCATATAAATTGACAAATTATAAATTTTAGGGTATCATATGACTTGTCTGAAGGGGGAAATGGAGCCCGCTCCGATTTGCACCGAAGATGAGTCGGCAATATGTTTTTGTATTTTACGGCAATGCGACAGCCCCATGCGCAGGCATGGCAATACAAAATATTTCGGCAAAAGCATAGAGTATATCAAAGAACGGAGTGAAAAATATGGATATAATGTTTAAAAGCACAAGAGGCGATAAGGATCTCGTAAGCGCAAGCCAAGCCATAGTAAAGGGTATTGCCGATGACGGCGGACTTTATGTGCCCGAAACTATGCCTGAAATAGATTTCCCGCTGGAGAAAATAACCCACTGGAGCTACAGGGAGCTGGCATATGAGGTATTGAAGTCTGTGCTGACCGACTACACCGAGGAGGAATTGAAGCACTGTATCGATTCCGCCTATGACGATAAGTTTGATACCGAGCTCATAGCTCCTCTTGCGACTCCCGGAGAAAATAATTTTTTGGAGCTTTTCCACGGCAAAACTATTGCCTTTAAGGACATGGCTCTTTCAATATTGCCCTATCTGCTCAAAACTGCCGCTGTTAAAAACGGCGTAAAGGAAGAGATAGTCATACTTACCGCCACAAGCGGCGATACAGGCAAGGCTGCTCTTGAAGGCTTTGCAGACGTTGAAGGCACTCAGATAATAGTGTTCTTCCCCGAAGACGGAGTCTCCGCCGTACAAAAGGCGCAAATGGTGACTCAGCAGGGCGGGAATACCTGTGTTGCAGGCATAAGGGGCAACTTTGACGATGCTCAGGCCGCCGTTAAAAAGACATTTACCGATAATGCCCTTAAGGCGGAGCTCAAGAAAAAAGGCTATGTATTTTCATCAGCCAACTCCATCAATATAGGCCGCCTTGCGCCACAGATAGTTTATTATTTCTACGCTTATGCCCAAATGGTGAAGGCAGGAAAACTGAATATGGGCGAAAAAATAAACTTTACCGTGCCCACAGGCAATTTCGGCAATATATTGGCAGGATACTATGCAATGAAAATGGGCCTTCCCGTAAACAAGCTTATATGTGCTTCAAACGACAACAAGGTGCTTTACGACTTTTTCAGAACAGGCGTTTACGACATAAACAGAGATTTCATAGTTACCGTATCTCCTTCAATGGATATACTTATCTCCTCTAATCTTGAAAGGCTGCTTTATCACCTAAGCGGCAGCGAAAAGACAAAGACTGTTATGTCTCAGCTTTCAAAGGGCGGCAAGTATGAATTTAATATTGACAATGAATTTATAGGAGAATTTGCCACGATACCCGAAACATTTAAGGCAATACGCAGTCTTTTTGAAGAGACAGGCTATGTTATGGATACACACACAGCCGTTGCAAAGGCCGCTTATGACAAGTATTTGGCAGAGACAGGCGACAAAACGCCTAATGTTATAATATCCACCGCAAGCCCGTACAAGTTTGCAAAGGATGTTTTGAAAGCCATAGACGGCAAGTATGATGATATCGACCCCTTCAAGGCTTTGGAAGCTCTGAGCGAGATAAGCAAAACACCTATCCCCGCTCCCATAAAGGGTATAGACAAAAGAGAGATCATACACAAGTCCGTTATAGACAGGGATGCTATTGAAGAATTTGTGAAAAATAAATTAAAATAAGTATTGACAAATTATGTATTTATAATATATACTTGAATCAAGTAAGAGGGAGTAGCTTATATCTGCAAGCAGGTATATACGCTATCGTCAATACGGGAAATGCATACCCCGGTACGTATCTTAGGAAGCAAGACTTTTACTGTATCCTTGTGATGCAGTAAAGGTCTTAATTTTTTTTATGGAGGATATTACAAATGATGTATTTATGGTTGATCGTAGGTTTTGTTTGTCTTATAAAGGGCGCCGACTTCTTTGTGGATGGCAGCAGTTCTATAGCAAAGATACTGAAGGTGCCTTCAATAATAATCGGACTTACCATAGTGGCAATGGGAACATCCGCCCCCGAAACGGCAGTCAGTATTTCAGCGGCATTCAAGGGTGCAAACGAAATAGCCGTAAGCAATGTTGTAGGCTCCAATTTCTTTAATCTCCTGGTGGTAGTAGGCGTATGTGCTCTCATGCAGCCTGTAAACATTACAAAGGATCTTATAAAAAAGGATTACCCTATCTCAATACTTGCAACGGTGCTTTTGCTTATATCGCTTTTGGCAGGAAAGTTTATAAGCGGCGATCCCGGGCTTTCCAACTGGTGCGGCATACTGATGCTCATATTCTTTGCAGCTTATCTTATAATGCTCATAAAATCTACCCTTGCGGCAAGAGCAGCAGGTATGGATACGGATGAAGAAGATGAAATAAAGCAGCGTTCCCTTCCTGTCAGCATACTTCTTATACTTATAGGTCTTGCAGGTGTTGTTATAGGCGGCGACCTTGTTGTGGAAAACGCAAAGCTCATTGCAAAGGCATTCGGTATGAGCAACACACTTATAGGTCTTACTATAGTTGCCATAGGCACGTCTTTGCCCGAACTCGTTACAAGCATAGTTGCGGCCAAGAAAAACGAAGCCGACCTTGCCCTTGGCAATGTAGTAGGCTCAAACATTTTCAATATTCTTCTTGTGCTGGGTATTTCATCTGCCGTTCACAATATAGTTGTGAACTTCGACTCCGTTATAGATGTGTGCCTGCTTGTCATAGTTAATCTCATAGTTCTCGCCATAATACTTAAAAAGAGCACTGTCGGCAAGGGCATAGGCGCTTTTATGATACTTATGTATGTGATATATACGGCCTACATCATAGCAAGAAACTACGGTATGCTTCCTTCATTTATGTAATAAATATGATACTGCCCTTCTGTGTATCAAGGTCTGCGGCTTAAATACACGCTGAAATCCCCGCTTAAAAAGCGGGGATTTTTTGTCATATCATTCGGAGGCCTTTTCGGTCTTTTCCTTTACCTTATTCAAAGTATCTTCTGCCTTTTCCTTTACGCTTTCGGAAGCCTCTTCCGCCTTTTTCTTTAATTCTTCGGCTTTATCCTTTGCTTCCTTTGCGATCTCCTCGGCCATATCTTCGGCGGTCTTGGCAGCCTTTTGAGCCTTACCCTTTGCCTCCTTTGCGATCTCCTCGGCCTTATCTTCGGCAGACTTAACTGCCTCGCCGACCTTTTCTTCAACTATTTCCACCTTGTCTGTAATGTCCTCCGGCTCATTGCCCTCATTATGCGTAGGCTCTACAACAACATCACCTTCAAAATCAGCCTTGCGTGGTCTGTTCTTTATTTCCGTTATCTTTGTGCCTATAATGTCCACAGACTTTTTTGCGGCATCGGCAGCAGCGCCCGTTACCTCCTTGGCAACTCCGGCAGCCTTCTTAACAACAGGCTTTGCATTGCTTGCAAAGGAACTCAGCTTTTCCTTCATCATAGCAAAAGTCTTGTCGCCGCCTGCCGATACCGCCTCCATAAGCTTGACCGCCTCATCGGCTGTTATCTTGCCTTCATCAAGCATTTTTAAAATACTCATTTTTTCTTCCTTCATAAAAATATCCTCCTTTAAAATATATTTTGAAAATCAATGATATCCCTGCTGCGCCTTGGCTGTATGCTCATGGCATACATTTTAGGCAAACGATACGAGCCGTATCACTTGGTATTTTTCATATAAGGCATATCCGCCTCTATTATGCCTTTCACCCTTTTGGGAAGCTCGGCTGCCTCCTCCTTTGTCATAAGTGCGGTCTCTATAGGCGGGTGTATATAGAGATTGACGGTTCCCGGCTTGATGATATAGTGATTGCCCTCCATTATATTCATAGTGCCGTCTATGGTAACGGGAACTATAGGCTTTTTTGCCTTGGTCGCAAGCTTGAAGCTGCCTGCCTTGAAATCGCCTATCCGCCCTGTCTTGCTTCTTCTGCCCTCGGGGAATATAACCATATTTATACCGTTTTTAAGTTGTTTTATACCTTCGACTATTGTTTGTGCGGACTGCTTAATATCGTCTCTGTCCATAAAAAGACAGTGTATCCTCTTCATCCACTGATTGACCCAAGGGAACCTGCCCAGCTCTATCTTGGCTATGAATCCCTTTGGCACAGGGATATAGGACAAAAGCAAAAGTATATCGAAATTGCTTTGATGATTGCATACAAAAAGCATACCGTTTTCCTTGGGCAAATTTTCAATGCCGTATACGTTTACTTTTGCTCCGCAATCGGACATCCTGTCCTTTGCCCAGCCTGTGACCATGGAATATACAAAATCCTCATACTCCTGATTTTTGCCGAGAGCCAGCATTTTGTCGGCTTTTTTCAGCTCACCGTTGTGTAAAGCAAGGGAAAGAACAAACCTCAGATACCATTTGATCGTTCTAAACATATGAACATCTCCTTGAATATAAAAAAAACTCTTTGGAAAATCGGAAAAATATGTTAAACTATATATATGATTATACAATATTTTGAACAAAAATAAAAGTTTTTTTTGGAGCAAAATTATGAATGAGAGAGAAATTGCCGTTTTTGTGCTTGCGGATATTTTGGAAGAGGGCGCCTATAACAATATAATCCTCAACAAAACGCTGAACAAGCACAGCGATATGACCGGAGTGCAAAAGGCATTTATAACAGAGCTTGTAAACGGCACCCTGAGAAATTTAATAAACATAGACTATATTATCGATAAATTTTCAAAGACGCCTGTAAAAAAAATGAAGTCTTTCATACTCTGTAATATAAGAGTGGGAGTCTATCAGATAATGTATATGGACAAGGTGCCTGTAAGCGCCGCCTGCAACGAGGCTGTAAAGCTTACAAAGAAAAGAGGCTTTGCCACCCTTTCCGGCTTTGTGAACGGCGTGCTGCGCTCCGTTGCAAAAAATAAAGAAGGCATAACATATCCAAAGGACAAAACGGAATATCTTTCCGTCAAATACTCATATCCCCGCCATATAATAGAATACTGGCTTGAGGAAATGAGCTATGAAACAGTTGAAAAAATATGTATCGCAAACAATATGCCTCCGCATATGAGCATATGTGTGAACACGCTTAGGACAAGCAAGGATATGCTTGCCGCCGATCTGAGAGCCGAAGGAATTAAAATCGAAAGTAATACTTTGCTGGACAACAGCTTATATTTATATAGGACAAACAATATTTCCGAAAGCAATGCTTACAAAAAAGGGCTCTTCCATGTGATAGACGAAAGCTCGCTTATGGCGGTAAAGGCTCTTGCGCCTAAAAAGGGCAGCACGGTGCTTGACGTGTGTGCGGCTCCCGGCGGCAAAAGCTTTGCCATAGCCGAAGCCATGGATGATACCGGGCTTGTGATATCAAGAGATATATATGAGCACAAAATAAAGCTTATGGATGAGGGCGCCAAAAGGCTTGGCTTAAGCTGTATAAAAACCGAGCTGAGAGACGCCTCCGTGCCCGACGCCGACACTGCGGCGGACTATGTTGTGGCAGATGCACCCTGCTCAGGGCTCGGCCTTGTGAGGAAAAAGCCCGATATAAAATACAACAAAAGCATGGAAGACATAGACGAGCTTGTGAAAATACAGAGAAAAATACTGGCCGCCGCAGAAAAAAGCGTTGCCAAAAACGGTATACTTCTTTACTCCACCTGCACCATATCCCACAAGGAAAACATAGACAATGTAAGATGGTTCTGTGAAAACTTTGATTTTGAACTTGAAGAAATAACAGGGCTTCCCGGCCGAGGTGCCGAGGGGTATATACAACTGCTGCCTTGCAAAGACAATACAGACGGATTTTTCATAGCCAGACTGAGGAGAAAAAATGGATAAAAAGGATTTGCGTTCACTTACATTGGATGAGCTTTGCGCAGAGCTTGAGGATATGGGCGAAAAGCCCTATCGTGGAAAACAAATATTTTCTTGGCTCCATATGAAATATGCCGAAAACATAGATGATATGACCGACATTTCAAAGGATCTGAGAGAACGCTTAAAAATTAAATTTACATTAAATAATATAAAAACAGTTGAAAAATTCTCTTCAATGGAGGATAATACAATTAAGTATCTTTTCGACATAGGAGACGGCATACTTATAGAAAGCGTGCTCATGAGATATTCCTACGGCAATGCGGTATGTATAAGCTCTCAGGCGGGCTGCCGCATGGGCTGTACATTTTGCGCCTCCGCCATAGGCGGGCTGGAAAGAGATCTGACCCCGGGGGAAATGGCGCAGCAGATATACAAGATACAGAAGGATACAGGGGAAAGAGTCTCAAATGTAGTTATGATGGGAAGCGGCGAGCCTCTTGACAACATTGACAATGTGCTGAGGTTTTTGGAAATAATACACAGCGACACAGGCAATAACCTGAGTCACAGGCATATCACACTTTCCACCTGCGGACTGGCCGACAAGATATATGAGCTTGCAGAAAAAAAACTGCAGATAACCCTGGCGATATCCCTTCACGCTCCCAATGATGAGATAAGGCAAAGGACAATGCCTATAGCGCATAAATACAGCTTTGATTCCGTGCTTAAGGCAGCCAAATACTATGCCGATACCACAAAGCGAAGAGTTACGTTTGAATACGCTCTTATAAAGGGCGTGAACGACAGCAGCGAAAATGCCCGTGAGCTTGCCTCCCGCTTAAAGGGGATGATGTGTCATGTCAATCTTATCCCTGTAAACGATGTGGCGGAAAACAACTATACAAGAAGCAGCGAAAAAAACATCAGGGAATTTGCACAGGTACTCACCGACAAAGGAATAGAAACGACAATACGCCGCAAGCTGGGCAGCGATATAAATGCCGCCTGCGGACAACTCAGAAAGAGATATAAAGAAAACAGAGGTGTTTAAAATGTATGGATATGGCGAAAGTCATGTAGGTAAAGTGCGACTTAATAACGAAGACTCCATATTTGTGTCCAATGAAGCCGTGGGCAACCTGAACGATCTGTATATAGTTGCCGACGGTATGGGCGGACACAAGGCCGGACAGGTAGCCAGCACCACTGCAATAGAGAGCTTTGTTGCCGATGTGAATAAAAATGAAAACGGGAGCGACGAGGCCCTGGATATAATGATAGGTGCGGTCTCTGCTGCAAACAATGCAATATACACCCTCAGCAGAGAATATGAGGAGTATTCCAATATGGGCACCACTCTTGTGGCCTGTACCGTAATGGGATCGACAGTGTATGCGGCTCATGTGGGAGATTCCAGGCTTTACAGGATCACCAATGGCAAGATATCCCAGGTGACAAACGACCATTCATATGTTGCCGAAATGGTAAGAGCAGGCAAAATGACTGAGGAAGAGGCAAAGGTCCATCCCCAGAGAAGCTGTATCACAAGAGCCGTAGGCACAGACAGCTTTGTGAAGGTAGACGGACTTATAATAAAGAATATAAAGGAAAGCGACAAGCTGCTTTTGTGCAGTGACGGTCTCAGCAATATGCTGAGCAAGGAGGATATACTGGAAATATGCTCACGCAAAGATACCGTCAAGGACAGGGTAAATGCTCTTATAGATCTGGCAAACGAAAGAGGCGGATCGGATAATATCTCCGCTGTTCTCATAGATATGGAGGAATGGCAATGATATTGGAAAAAAATCGTATTATAAACAACAGATATAAAATAAAAGAAAAGATCGGCGTAGGCGGTATGGCAATAGTCTATAAGGCTGCCGATATAAAGCTGGGCAGGGACGTTACATTTAAAGTGCTCAAAGAGGAATTTATAACAGACGATGACTTTATTGCCCGCTTTTCCACAGAGGCAATTGCTGCGGCACAGCTTTCCAACACAAACATAGTGAGTGTATACGATGTCGGAAACGATGGGGATATATACTACATAGTAATGGAGTATATAGACGGCTTTACGTTAAAGGAGCTTATATACAACAAAGCGCCGTTTTCAAATGAAGACTCCGCCGAAATAGCGATACAGATAGCTTCAGCTCTTGACCATGCCCATATGAACGGCATAGTGCACAGGGATATAAAGCCCGAAAACATACTTATAACAAGGGTGGGAGACGAAGGCGAAGCAAAGGTCACCGATTTCGGTATCGCCAAGGCGGCAAAGCTTTCCTCCACCGCAAACGACTATATGGGATCCATACACTATTTTTCTCCCGAACAGGCAAAGGGAGAGGATGTGGATAACAGAAGCGATATATATTCCTTGGGCATAGTGCTTTATGAGATGGTAACAGGCAAGCTCCCCTTTGACGGAGAAACGCCTATCGATCTTGCGATGCAGCACTTGAAAACGCCTATACCCGATCCCAGAAATATTAATCCCGACGTTTCCCTGGAGATAGTCGATATCATTAAAAAGGCTTGCTCAAAGGAGCCTAAAAACAGATACCAGACCGCAAGAGAAATGATGAACGACCTTAAAAAATCCATAGGCGCAGAGAAGCTCAGATGGGAGGATATAGACGATGATGATATCGAACATATCTCCTCCGATGAAAACGGAACAAGAAAATACGAGCCGGGAGATATAGAAGACATAGACGAATACGATCCTGACGACGATGATGACGCAAGCTACCGCTCCAAGGAAATAAAAGTCATAGCCGCTGCCGTTATTACGGGAATAGTGCTCATACTTGCTTTCACCATAGGCGGAGGATATATAAACAAAACTCTCTACGGCGATACCATAAAGGTGCCTGATTTTACAGGCATGGATTATGATAAGGCCTGCGTAAGAGCCGAAAGAAAAGGCATCACGGTAGAAAGAAAGGACATATTTGAAGAAGACGTTGAGGCGGGAGAAGTTGCAAGACAATCTCCCGAAAAGGGCGAAAGGATAAACGAAGGTGACGTTGTCATACTGTATGTAAGCCAAGGCGGCGGAGATATACAGGTGCCCTCTCTTGAAAACCTGTCAAAGTCCAAGGCAGAAGAAATACTTGCAAAGCAAGGACTTATGCTGGACAGCGATGTGGAATATGTAAACAGCGACAAGCCTGTAGGCACCGTTATAGAACAGTCGCCGGAGGCAGGCACAATGGTCGGCCCCGATACAAGAATAAGGATAAAGGTAAGCCAGGGCGGCCTTGACGAAGAAGTGTCTGTTCCCCTTCTCAGAGACAAAACGAAGGAAGAAGCGACCGCTCTCCTTGACGAAGTGGGTCTGGTAGGCAAATTTATAGAGGGCTACAGCGACACCGTTGAGGAAGGCAAAATAATAGACCAAGGCATAGAACCGGGCTCTGTAATATCCGTGGGCAGCAGTATAACATTGACAGTGAGCAAAGGAAGGAATACGGAAGAGCCCATGACCGAAACGCAGCCGCAGATATCCGTGCCTCCCGTTGTGGAAATAGTTACTCAGCCCGTTGTTGACGATGACGGCAATAAAAACACGGATACGGAAAACAATGACATTGCTGAGGAAACGGTGGCTCAAGCCGATACGTCAAGAAGCGTAAGTATACCCGTAAATCCCAATAAGGACAGCTTAAGCGACAGCAATACTCTGAAGATAACAGCCGTTGAAGACGGCGTTGAAAGAGTCGTGAGAGAGGGTACCTACAGCAAGGAGGACTTCCCCTTCAGCGTATCCGACACCACAAAGGGCAATACGGAATACAAGGTCTATGTAAACGGCGAGGTAATACACAGCGAAACAAGATAGGAGCTATATGAACAAAGGCAGAATAATCAAAGGCGTTGGCGGACTATACTATATAGCCGCCAACGGCCTTGTATATGAATGCAGCGCAAGAGGAAAATTCAGAAAAGACAGGATAACTCCCACAACGGGAGATTTCGTTACATTTACTGTACTGGACAGGAAAAACAGAAAAGGCGCTCTCGATACTATCGAGGAAAGAAAAAACATACTCATAAGGCCAAAAGTGGCAAATATAGACTGTGCCGTTATTACATTTGCGGCGGCAAGCCCCAATATAAATATGGATATTTTGGACAGATTTCTTGTGCTGGCCGAGGAAAGAAGCATTCCCGAAGTCATTATCTGCATAAATAAAAGCGACCTTGCTCAAGACAAAAGCAACATAAAGAAAATATACGGCGCATATCCCGTTGTCTTTACATCAGCCGAGGAAAACAGCGGCATAGATGAGCTCAAAGGTATGCTCAAAGGAAAGGTATCCGTATTTGCAGGACCCTCCGGAGTGGGAAAATCTTCTCTTATAAATCGCATAATACCCCAAAGCAACAGGCAGACAGGAGAAATAAGCCGCAAGATAGAGAGAGGAAAGCATACCACAAGACAGGTAGAGCTTATAGACGCCGGAGAAGATACGTATATTGTGGATTCTCCGGGATTCACATCCTTGTATTTGGGAAATTTAAAGCCCGATGAGCTTCAATATTTTTTCAGAGAATTCAAGGAATATATAGGCAAATGCCGATTTGCAGACTGCGCTCACATACACGAGCCTGATTGCGCCATAAAAGAGAAGGTAGGAAAAACAATACCACAGGAAAGATATGACAGATTTGTATATCTGTATAACGAACTAAGGAGCTTAAAATGAAATACATATTGTCACCTTCACTTCTTTCGGCCGATTTTGCAAGACTGGAAAGAGACATAAAAATTTGTGAGGAAAACGATACAAAATATTTGCACATCGATGTTATGGACGGACATTTCGTGCCCAATATATCCATAGGCGTGCCTGTTGTCAAAAGCATAAGACAGTGTACGGACCTTGTGCTTGACGTACATCTTATGATAAGCCGGCCTGAAAAGTATATAAAGGCTTTTGCCGAGGCAGGCTCCGATATAATAAACATTCATTATGAGGCGGAAGGCGATAAAAAAGCCATCCTCAAGGAAATAAGAGCCATGGGGAAGATCCCTGCTGTCACCGTAAAGCCAAATACATCATACAAGGAGGTCCTCGATCTTTGCGAATATGCGGATATGTTCTTGGTAATGAGCGTAGAGCCCGGCTTCGGCGGTCAAAGCTTTATCGAAAAAACCCTTGGGAATGTGGAGGGTCTTGCCGAATACAGAGCCAAAAACGGCTTGAACTACGATATAGAGATAGACGGAGGCATAAATGCAGACAACGTTACAAAGCCTCTTGATGCAGGCGCCAATGTTATAGTGGCAGGCTCAGCCATATTCGGAGCCAAGGATGCGGCAAGGGAAATACAAAAATTCAACGCCGTAATGAAAAGATATGAGGTAGACCAATGAGAACGATCATAATAGGAAACGGAAGCATAAGCAATTACAACATAGTCAGGGAATATTTCGATGACGCTTATATCATAGCCTGCGACGGAGGTCTTCGCCATTGCAGAGCAATGATGATAACCCCCAATATAATGGTTGGAGATTTCGATTCCGCAAACAGCAAGGATGTGGCATTTTATGAAGAGCTGGGAGTCGTAAAAACAGATTATCCCCGCAAAAAGGATATGACCGATATGGAAATAGCCTTAAATGCCGCCTTGGAAAAGGACACCGATGAAATATATATCGTAGGCGGCTTGGGTACCCGCTTCGACCACAGCCTTGCAAACGTACACATACTCATAAATACAATACGGCAAGGCGTAAGAACATATCTCTTGGATGAACACAATATAATAACCCTTGTGGAAAACGCCATAGAAATAACGGGAGATATAGGCCAAACGATATCACTCATACCTCTTACAACAGAGGTAACGGGAATAGAAACGCAAAATCTTGAGTATCCTCTTTACAACAGAACGATGACTGTAGGCTCTTCTTTGGGAATAAGCAATGTTATGACAGCGGAAAAGGCAGTCATATCTGTAAAAAGCGGTATACTTATCGTTATAATGTCAAAGGAATGATACATATGAAAAAAATCGCAGCAATGCTTATGGCTGCAATGATGTGCCTTGTTTATATTAGCTGCGCTCATGCAGACACATATCCATACAGGATCACGGTGAATAAATCCACCAATTGCGTAACGGTGTACAAGGCCGATGAAAAAGGAGAATACAAGCCCTTTAAGGCAATGATATGCTCTGTTGGCAGCAATAACTCTACGCCTTCCGGCACATTCAAAACAGAGGACAAATATGTATGGCGGCTTTTATTCGGAAATGTATACGGCCAGTATGCCACAAGGATAAACGGACATATACTTTTCCACTCCGTATATTACAAAAAGCAAAGCCCCGACACGCTTGATACGGCAGGATACAATCAATTGGGAAGAGCCGCATCTATGGGCTGCATAAGGCTTACGGCGGCAGATGCAAAATGGATATACGACAACTGCTCATTGGGCACTCAAGTAACCATTACAGATAAAGGACAAGATCCCCTTGAAAGGCCAAAAGCCATAAAGCTGGGAAGCACTGCCCCATATCCAAATTGGGATCCGACCGATCCAAATCCCGACAATCCGTGGAAAAACGAAGGCGTAAAATTTAATTATATAGCGCTCCACAAAAGAGTAAAAGCCGACGGACTCACATCGGAAAAGCTTGCAGAGGTCGTGCGCTGCGGAGTTACAGCCTTCGATACCGCAAATAATAATATCCATTATGACCTTGCATATAATATCCATCCGCAGAAAAAAGGCAAATATACCGTGAAATATTTTGCCACAGATGTATTGGGCAATACGGGAGAGATCACCGGCACAATAACAATAGAATAAAAGCACTTTGCTTTTCAGTCAAAAGCGCAGATAAAATCAAAAAATACCACTAAAAAATGCCGTCAAATTATTTAAATTTCAAACGGCATTTTTTTATTGTTCCGATACTATACATTTTCAATAATATCAAAATATTCTTTTATATTGCCAAAGGCTTCTTCCTCGGATAAGTCATATTCTCCCATAACCAAATGGAGTACCGTTTCCACGGCATAATCCTGCGAAAATTTTTCACGTATAAAATCCAATATATCCACAAGTCACACCTCCCTATTGGTATCCGCCAATGATGTAACGGCTATTTTTTTATTTTCTCAATAGCCTTGTCGTCTATGTAGATAGATACTTCACCGCATTCAAAACATACCGCAGCCTTGGTATATACAGCTTTAAGGCTTATTCCCCTTGCACGCAGCACATTACCGCCGCCGCCCGTAAATGTAAAATCCTCCTGCATTTCTGCTCCGCATCTTAAACATTTTCTCATATTCGATCGCTCCTTGCAAAATATTTATGCTGCAAAAAAACATATATGATATTTGCTGTGTTTATGTGCATGAAAGCCCTTTTCAGCTGGCTCCATCCCCGGAACATCAAGAGAAATGACAGCCTTGACTTTTCACTTAAGCCAGTTACATCCTATATGTGTTTTTGCTTTTATCCTTGTGCCGTTTCGGCACACTTGCACATCCTTTTACCTAGGTTATTACTATATAATTATATCATATCAAAAAAACAAATCAATCAAATAACACAAACGTCAAAGATAACGGCGCAAACATTTTCTGCTGCAGTAAATTGTGTTTAATACAAAATGCGATTGGTGGTATAAAAAACATCGGCCTTATTTTTCTGATCGTATTTTTTCAATACTGATATGTTTATGCAATATCTCAAGGCATTAGTCCTTTGTCCGTTTTCCCAAAACGATCTAAATACAAATATGAGCCGACCTCCCAAAGTAATAAACACCGCCAAATATTAGATTTGGCAAAGGTATTCGGAGACTTTCGACAGCAGGGATAAAGGCTATGCCAAGTATTGAGCGATGATGTGGTGGAGCGTGTTTCTGTGCTTTTGGTAGGGAGGAGGAAATAAATGTCACACATTGTCGCACTTTTTTATATTATAATATTCAAAAGTAAAATATTTGTCAAATAGTTGTAAAAAATTCCTATAAAAACTTAATAATAATTATACAATACAACAAATTTTTTCATTCTTTCTATATATAATTATTATATAATTATAATACATTATTTACAAAAAACATATTGTAATTTTGTTGATAATGTAAATTGTAAAATGTTGTAATAATAAGTATAATTAAGACATTATTTGTAAAAGGTATATTTTATTTGAAACAAAATGTATACTTTTTAAATTTTAGGAGTGAAAGTAAATAATAATGTCTACTTCAAAAGGAAAAAATTTGCCATGGGATTTTCGAGGATGCTGTGGTAAAATAGTACTTATGATTATTACTACAGTAATACCTCTTTGGTGTGGAATTCACGATACATATGGAACATTTTATCTTGCAGTATTCTTACAAAGCGTTAATAATATGTATGATGCTTATAGTTTTCTTAAAGGTTTTAATAAAACAATAACTATTTTTCAAGCAGCATCTTTATTTGGTGGATTAATATGTGTCATTATATCCATAATTTACATATCAGGGTATTCACTAAAGCTATCTTCTATATGGGGAGTAATTATATGTTCTGTTTTTTTAAGCATTCCCATATTGCATTATCTAATAGAACTATATATCCTATACCGAAACGGCAAATATTAGGCGGAGGAACAATATATGATTTTTATAATAACTTGGATTTTAACATTATTAACATTAACCTTTATTTTAGGAGAAATAATTTATAAAGCCTCCCAAAAGAAAGCCGCAAAGGGGAAAAATATTCCTTTTTCCGACAACTCTGCCAGTTATACAGATATTAGCTTTAAAAATTTATCCATTGAAAATATAGAATTTGTATCCTCTATATCCTTGTCAACAAGAGGTTCGTGGAGACTTGCACAGAATAAAGTTATGGGTTATGAGTCTTTTAATTTTATGAAGGATGAAGAATATTCAAAGAATTGTAAGTAGGAGAAATCAAATGACTCAAAATGAAATTTTAGAGATCTTAAGTAAACCTGAAATAGCTACGTATTTTGATAATATAAGTAAGGTTCATATGCATACTAAACATTATTTGTTACTTGCAGAGGAAATATCTGAACAAGGTGTTGCTTTTTTACAACCATTAAAAGAGCATCGAGATGCTTATGACCATCTAATGCGAATTTTTGGATTAACACAAAAAAACCATAATAATACAGATGTGCAAGCAAATAATATGGATATGCAGGCATATATTTTAGATAATATCAAAAAAGCTTTTGGACATGAATATAGAGCATTTTTTGATACTGCGGATTGGTTTACTTATATATGCAGAAGATACATCAGAGAAACTTTCGAATATAAAGCAAAAAGAAAAGCATATTCTCAAAAATATGATTATGAAGAAACCAAGCAGTTTATTAATACCTTACCCCTAACAATAGCAAAATATAGAGAAGATAAAGATGTTAGTAAAAATCGTGCTGACTTAGAAGTTGATGAAGTATTAGACTACAAAAAAACAATGGATAAATTATTAGAAATATATATACGTGTACAATCATTATAGGTATGAATAAATTATCCTTATGTGAATAAGTTTACTAAATAAGCATTGTTTACTTAATTGTTTGATGAGCTAAGCACCCATTGTATAGTAGGTGCTTTTTTATTGCGAAATGAATTATTTCATATAATACTTTTGCCTTACAAACTCCAAAATTTGAGTTTTTGTCTTTCGGAATTTTGGATGTTTTTGCTCTGCGCTTTTATTGACAATTTCGGTTTTATGTTTATATTGGGAACACTTTTTGCTGAAATCTTTTCCAAAGTGTTCCCAATTTACCATTTTTACATTATATCTATGCCATATAGACATTACTGTAAGACTTTTACCGAAAATATAACTTATCCTCGCAGAAAATAAAGCTTGCTTGAATTTTCTGCGAGGATAAGTTACCGACACTTCAGTGGAGGTGTTTATATTAAAATTCACGAGCAAAGCGAAGTGAATTTAGTAAATTATGAAATAATTTACAATCGGAAAAAGGTTCCGATAATATATTTATACAAATGAGCAACATAAGGCACTTTAAATTTTTCTGTGTATTCAACAACTTCTGACAAATAAAGCAAAAATCGTATTTTCTGCGGCATTCGACACATCAGATAGCGGATGCCGCAATTAAATTCATTGGAAAATATCTCTGCAAGAATATTTTACCCAAAAACGGAAATAATATTTATGCTTTTCCATATAAACAGGATAGAGCAATGCAGAGGTGCAACTTGAGCGGTTTATGTGGTTTTGCACGAAATATTTCGGGAAAACCAAAGCGATAAACCTCGGGGTGCGGGGCAGAGCCCCGTTTTCCTCAGGCAGTCTTTTCCAATATTTCAGAAAACAATATTTTCAGCTGATTGATAACCAGATCCCAATCAGGATACTTGCGTGTCCGTTTCTTTGATACCTTTTCTGTAGCAAGGTACAGAATTTTAAGGAGGCTGTCATCAGTTGGAAATATTTTTTTGTTTTTAGTGATCTTTCTAAACTGGCTGTTAAGGCTTTCGATCACATTGGTAGTATACATAATTTTTCTGATGAAATCAGGGAATGCAAAGAAGGTTATAAGATTATCCCAGTTTTCTTCCCAGCCGGATACCGCGTTAGGATATTTAGAACTCCATTTTTCCTTAAACTCTATCAGGGCATCAGTTGCAGCATCTTCGTTTACCGCACCATAGATTTTCTTTAAGTCAGCAGTAAATGCTTTCTTATCCTTATAAGGAATATATTTTACGCTTGCTCTTATCTGATGAACTATACATTTCTGTATTTTTGCAAAGGGATAAACCGCAGAAATTGCCTCATTAAAACCTTTTAAGCCATCAACACAGAAAATAAGCACTTTTTCTACACCTCTGTTCTTGAGGTCGTTGAGTACAGAAAGCCAGAACTTGCTTGACTCGTTAGCACCTATCCATATGCCAAGTACTTCCTTTTCACCATCCATATTTACACCCAGTACAACATAAGCAGCCTTTATAACTATCTGCTTATCCTCTCTTACCTTGTAGTGTATAGCATCCATAAACACAAAGGAATACGTATTTTCAAGAGGTCTTGTCTGCCATTCAGTTACTAATGGCATTATTCTGTTAGTTATATTTGATACTGTTTCTGCTGAAATTTCAATATCGTAAAGCTCCTTTACCTGCTCCTTTATATCTGTTGTTGTCATGCCTTTGGCATAGAGTGAAAGTATTTTTTCGTCCAAGCCTGTGATATTTCGCTGATGCTTTGGAACGATCTGTGGTTCAAATTCACCTTTTCTGTCTCTGGGCATATTTAACTCAACATCTCCAAGTTCACTTTTGACTGTCTTTTTGGAATATCCGTTTCTGCTGTTATCTATTGCTTTTTCGGAAACGTCATATTTGTCATAACCCAGATATGTGTCCATTTCAGCCTCTAATGCCTCCTGCAAGACCTCAGCAAACATCTCTTTCATCGCTGCCAATACATCATTTGATGACTTGAAATTCTGTTCCTTAATGTAGTTTCTTAATAATTCCTTTGATACCTTTGACATAAATTTAGTCCTCCTTGTTTTTTGCAAATTTTTACATTTGTTGATATTTGCATTATTGCCAAGAAGGACTTGTTTTATACTGTTTACACAAAAATTTTTAATGGCTCCAACATAACAAGAGTATGGACAGGGCAGCTGCCTAAAAAGCCATTACCTTTAATGCCGGTAATTATTTTGATAATAGCAGGTATTGTATTATTTAATATTAAGGTTTGGTTAGCCATATTGGCAATTATAATTGCAGGCATTATAATATTTGTAAATGTTAAACAAACAGTATATCATGGAATAAATATTGAGTTAAATTCCGGCAATATCTATTCTTTTATATGTAATGATTCCTCTTATGTAAAAAAAGCTTTTGATTGCTTATCCCAATGTATTTACAATAAAACAAATTATGACAAATATTATACAATCAATTTAAATAATGGTGTTATCAATTCCGGAGTGATTAACTCAGGTAATATTGAAAATTCAACGGTAGCAGGTGAAATTAACCATAATGTATAAGGAAAAAACATTAAAAATAAATAACGGTTTTATAATAACCGGAACTGTAAATACAGGAAATATTATAAATAGCAATGTGAATGGTTCTATAACATATAATAACTATTGGAATGACATAGAAGATGAAATTAAAATACTTTGCGATAATTATAACAAATTATATAATAACGTAAAGGATATTGAATTTTTAAAAAATATGGAAAGCGCAGCAAGAGAAAAAAGCCAAAGCAAATTGAAAAAATTAATCAATAATGCTCCGGCTATGATAAAAGCTTTTATTAAAGAGCTTGGTTTGAGCTTGCTCGTTCAATTAATAACTAATACTTGATTTTAAAAGCAAGGGCAGAATTTACCTATTCTGCCCTTGCTATATTTTTATTACAAGGCTGTTTGCACCGTTCCTATGATCGTAGCTGAATCCGCTGATCGAAGCCTTTACAAGCATAACGGAAAGCTCGTCGCCGCTCTCCATAGGATCATAACGCTCTCCACGCCACGCAAACCGCATTTCCAAGCTGTCTTCCTTCTCCGAATACTCCGTCGAAACCGTGATCGGAAATTCCACTTCCTGCGCCAAAACAAGATTCTGCGCCAGAATTTCCTCATACACACGGAGAAGCTTTTCCACTTGCTTTTTAGACAGCAGATTCTTTTCTCCAAACTGACGGATGCTTTCAGACATACCGATAAAATCATAGTCCAAGGACTCCACGGTAAGGGTAAGGGTTTTAAGCCTTTTTACAAATGCCCGTGTCTTATCCTGCTTCGGGCTGTCAAATATCTCGTCAGGAGTTCCTTCCTCGTAGATAATACCCTCGTCCATATAAAAGATACGTGTGGAAACATCACGGGCAAACTGCATTTCATGCGTAACTATCATCATGGTAAGCCCTTCCGCAGCAAGCCGCTTTATTACGCTAAGCACCTCTCCTACCATTGTTGGGTCGAGCGCCGATGTGGGCTCATCAAAAAGCACGATCTCAGGATCCATGGCAAGTGTTCTGGCGATCGCCACCCTCTGTTTTTGTCCGCCTGACAGCTCATCGGGGTAGCTTACTGCCTTCTGCGCCATTCCTACCATGCGCAAAAGCTCCATTCCGTCCACGAGCGCCTTCTGTCTTGGCACGCCTTTTAACACAGTAGGCGCAAGAATTACATTTTCGATCACCGTCAGATGCCCAAACAGGTTGAAGGACTGGAACACCATGCCCATGCGCTGCCTAAGTAAATTAAAGTTCACTTTTTTATCCGAGGTATCCTTTCCAAAAACCTTGATATCTCCGCTCGTCGGTGTCTCCAAACGGTTGACGCAGCGCAGCAGCGTGCTTTTTCCTGTGCCGGAGGGCCCTATAATTGTTATGACATCGCCTTTAAAAATTTCCGCGCTGACATCACCCAGCGGCATAACATTGGGATAGACTTTTTTAAGATGTGAAATGGCAATGACAGGTTCATCGCCCCCTGTCACTTCCGTGGTATTTGCGGTTTTGCCCTTTGCCTCACGCATTTTTTCGGCATTTTCGATTATTGCCATGAGCCGATCCGCCCGTTTGCGGCGGGCTTTCGTACCGGTCCGCCTTTCGGCGATACCCAGAAGCGAGGTCAATGCCCATGCCAGTACGAAGTATATAGCCGCCGATGCTATAAGCGGAAAAAATGCCTCAAAGGTTCGGCTGCGAATAAGGTCCGTAGCCTTCGTAAGGTCCTGCACCGCAATATATCCTACCACCGAGGTCATCTTGACCATGGAAATAAACTCTCCCTTATAGACCGGAAGAATATGTTTCAGCGCCTGCGGGGCAATTATTCTTGTAAATGTTTTCACACGGCCAAAGCCGATTGCCGTAGCTGCTTCCCACTGTCCCACATCAACGGCGTCTATGCCGGTACGCATCATTTCAGACACATACACTGCAAAATTAATGGAAAACGCCACTATCGAAACAATGATACCGCTAAGCTGCGCCTTTGCAAACACCACATAGAACATCAGCATAAGCAGTACAAGTACGGGTATGCCCTGTATAAGACGTATAAATACTGCGGTAATTCGGGAAACTGCCCTGAAACGGCTCCTGCGCAAAAGACACAGCACAAAGCCCAGTATTGTGCCGAAAAGCGCCGAAAGCACAGATATCGCAAAGGTCACCTCAAGACCTGAAAGTATCATTTTCCAACGGCTATCCTGAATAAAGGTCTTGTTAAAGCTATTGTGCAAGCCGCTGAGGAAGCTGCCGCCTTCCTGCTCCGAAGCAATTCCCATATCCTCTGCCCGAACAAGAAGAACCGTTCCGCCTATGTAGTGGGGTTCCGTAAGGTCAATGCTCTCCCTGCGTTCCTCCGTTATGCTTATGGAGCCTGAAACAATATCGGCACGTCCGCTTGCAAGCATGGGGATAAGCGCGTTGAAGGTTCCCTGGGTGATATCAAGCTCCATGCCAAGCTCCTTTGCTATCAGAGAAACCAGCTCCACCTCAAGTCCAAGGGACTGACCGTTTCCGCCTACATAGCTCATAGGCTCCAGCGTGGAATCATGAACATATCTAAGTGTACCGTTAGGCGCGTCATAAGATCCTATGTCTATTGTCTTTTTGCTCTCATCCGCTCCAAGCCATTTTTCACGAAGCGCCTGTAGGGTACCGTCCTTTTCATATTTTTCGATAATAGCGTTTACCTGCTCTGTAAGAGGGCTGTTCTTCTGAAGTCCGAGGCCGTAGCTGTCAGGCGCTACGGTTTCGGGGAATATTGCAAACTCAGGCTGACGCGCCGCGGCAAGCTCGGCTATAGGCATATCCGTTATGAGCGCATCAAGGGTTCCCGTACTCAGCGCCAGCAGCTGTGATGAAAAATCATCATAATATTGGGGTATCGTACCGTCCACAACTCCGTCAAGAAGCTGGTCTTGAATCGTTCCGGTTATCATTCCCACCTTTTTGCCGGAAAAATCCTGAAGGCTCTTATAAATCGGACCGTCGGAGCTTTCCGCAGCAACCGTAACTATACCGCCCATATCATACTTGCCCGCCTCCGCAAAGCCCCCGAGAAGCAGACATATAATAAGAATTGTCAATAACCGACAAATACAGAATCTTTTATTCATTTATATCATCCCTTCTATTTTCAGAAAATTTCATTGTTTTCCTCATAAAACACCTTTTTTAAGCTTCTTTTCGTTAAGCATACCTACGCCGTATACCTCGAACGCCACCTGTACCTGAAGGCAGGTAAGATTTGCAGCAGTCACAAAAAAGTCCAGAACTGCATTGACCGCCACCGCCAGAGCTACCGCACCGCTTGGAATACCAAACTGCGTAAACAGTATGGTGAATACGGAAATCGCTCCGCCGGGGATAGGCGGCACTGCCATAGAAAGGAACCCTACCACTATAATTGACATGATGAGGAGCTGCGGCGTAATGGGAACGCTGTAATACTCAGCCATGCTCAGAAGCATAACAGAAAGCTCGACCACAAAGCCGGGTTTGTAAAGAACCTGTCCCAGCGGAATGGCAAAATCCGCTATCTTTTTGGGAATGCCCAGTTCCTTTACACAGGTCTCCAGATTTGTCGAAAGGGCGGCAGCCGAAGAAGCCGTAGTCAGTGCGATCATATAAGTCGGCAGCAATTTTTTTATCAACATTATCGGGCTGACCTTAAGGCGCACCGCCGCTGCAAGTACATAAAGTAATACCAGCATAAATAAACCCGGTATTGTGATAGCAAACACCTTGACAAGACTTGAGAGCCCGCTGCCAAAATCGGACAGCATAAGGTTAAACAAGCTTAAAAATACGAAAAACGGAATAGCCTTTCCCAGTGCTCTCATAAGAAACTGCACGACCTCGTTGACCTGCAGCAATGTATCCTGCACTGCCGATACCCGCTCGCCCAATATCAAAAGGGCGGCTCCTACGCATATACCCATGAAAACAAGCTGCAGCGCATTTCCGTCAATAAAGGGTGACACAATATCCGAAGGCACTATTTCCAGCACCATCTGATAAATTTTAGAAAAATTGCCCGAGACTTCACCTCCCGCTTCCGCGGTGATGGGAAACAGCAAACAGCTTACAAGCGCCATACCCCCTCCCAGAACAAATGTTACGGCAACCATTCTTGAAATCAGCTTTGTGCCGATTTTTCCTACTACAGTCAAATCACCTATGCTGACGATACCGCAGCACACAGCCAAAAACACAATGGGAGAGGAAACCGCGCGTATCGCTCCCAGAATCATATCGAACAAGGGCTGCGTGACTGCAAGGGCAGCCGTCTGAATTTCAGGAAAAAGCCTTGCGCCTGCTCCCAGAACGACTGCCAGAATGACCGCGCATATAAGCAGGGTCATCTGTCCAATGGAGGATTTTTTGCGAGGATTACAGGTCAGACAGTTTTTTCCGTTCTTATAAGCGTATTTAAACGACAGTCCTGCCTGGGAGAGCATATGACTGCTGAGTATCAATGCCTCGTCATCCTCCCATACATCCACGGCGGGACCGTCTACGCTTATTTTCATAAATGGCTGTCCGAATTTCTGCCCGCAGTCCATATGGACCAAAGCGCCTCTCATGGACACAAGCCATACGCCCAGAATCTCCTCCAGAGACAGGCGTATGCGAATAATATCCTTTTTATCTGCTCCTGTCTCGGAAAGGGTCTGCACACAGATTTCGGACACTTCATCAATCGTCTGTTCCGACAGATTGAATTTTTCACTACGGTTGCTTATCATACTTTGCCTCCTATTTACATTCTTAAATACCGCTTTTATGGCTCAAAGCTCTTTTTAAGCGTCAAGCGGTTCATTCCCTCCGAATATTCATATGTCACATCATCCATTATTTTCTTCACCATAAAAATCCCAAGTCCGCCAATTTCCCTCTCATCAGCGGAAAGGGTCGTGTCGGGGTCTTCCTTCTCAAGGGGGTTGTAAGGACTTCCGTTGTCCACAAATGTCAACGTTATACTGTTTTCACTGACCGCGCACTCTAGTTCTGCTTTTGTTGCGCTGCTGTAACGCCGTATATTTGAATATATCTCATCTGTCACAATATTCATCTTCATAGCTATTTTCTTAGGCACTTCGGCCCTCGCAAGTGTCTCCTCCACAAAGGACACAACATCCTGCATATTGTCCTCTCTCGGATCTACAGTGATGCTTTGCTTTGGCGTAAGACGAAGGCAGAGCATGGTTATATCGTCAAACTGGGGCGCTTCTCCCACAAAAGCATCTACATCCTGCTTCACGCCAAGACATATCTCTTTTGCGCTTGCGTCCGTCATACTGTCCAAGACGGCCTTTAGCCTGTCGTCGCCGTATAGCTCGTCGTGAACGTCCGTTGCCTCGGTCACGCCGTCAGTATAAAGGAATATTGCATCTCCCGGCATGAGCTTTAATTCGCCCTTTTTATACTTTATACCATCAAGGCCTGCCAGAACAAAACCGGAACGTACCTTAAGGTATTCAAACCCTCCGTTACTGTGCTTGACAAGGGGCGGATTATGTCCTGCATTTGCAAAATGTACAGTGTGCGTCTTAAAATCCAAAATTCCCATCCAGCAGGTCACAAACATTTTAGCCTCGTTGTTCTCGCATAGATCCGCGTTAGCCTTCGTCAGTATCATCGATACGTCGCTTTCCTTGTCGGCATAGCTTTTGATAAGGGTTTTTGCCTTCATCATAAACATTGCCGCAGATATTCCCTTGCCGGACACATCCGCGATCATAAACGCCAAATGGTTTTCGTCAAGCAGATAGAAGTCGTAAAAGTCTCCTCCCACCTCTTTTGCCGTATCCATAGTCGCATGTATGTCAAAATCCGTTCTGTCCGGGTATGGCGGAAATACAAAGGGGAGTGTGGAAACCTGTATCGTCTTGGCAAATTCCAGCTCCTTGTCTATCCTGGCAGCCGCCTCCGCGATATATCCCTTCAATGTATGCACCGTGGAATTGATATCGTCGGACAGTGACACAAATTCCTCGTTGCTTCTCACGTCTACGGTTACATTCAGATTTCCGCCGGTGATCTCCTCCAAGGAGCGGTTGATCTTCTGAATGTTCTCTACCACCAGCTTCTTTACCAGGAAGTATATCAATACGAACAGGGCAGCAAACACCATGATTTCAATAAACACAGTGGTATATAATTGCATATTTCGGTCAAAAACCACCTCTGATCTCGGCAATATGCCTATAATGTAATATCCTTCCGTAACGACATACATCACATAACAGCTTTGCTTCAAAACCGATTCCGTGAACATCTGCCGACCTTTCCCGATTATTTCGGAATAAGCGCCCGACGGCAGTTTGATACCTACCACATTAAGAGACATACCCTCATTTCCCTTCGGGTCGCTCACGAGTCGGAGATCCTCATTGGCTATGAGCATAAATCCGTTTTCGCCTACATGACGGTTTCTTGTAAGCCCGACAACCTGTCCGTCAATATCTGCCTGGAACCGCCCGGAATTGTAGCCTACCTGCACAAAACCGCCGTTATCTAAAACTACTCCCGCATATTTCATAAAAACACCCGTGTCATGGGAAATGGCCTGATAAGGCTGTACGAACTCCTCTTCACCGTTAAGGAGGATCATAAATTCGTTTGACTGCTCACCGCTCGTCATATCAAATCCGACATATTCGGGTGTCGTACTTGCAATAATGATGCCGTTTTCGTCAATTACATTTATTTCCGATACATTGTTTTCCTCAAGCAGAGAGAAAAGAACTGCCTCGTCATAATCTCCGCTCTGCTCTATGTCATCTCTTATCTCTCTTGTCAGCTCTAAAAGATTGTTGTCTGATGCATCGTTAATATCCTCCATGACATCTTCAATATAAAGGGAGAGCATATCCTCTGCGTCACCCATGGCAAGTCTTGTCTGAAGTACATATATGAACAGGCTGGACACCAAAAATGCCAACACGACGCAGAGCAGCAGCCACCGTGAAAAGGTCTGCGCAAGCTGATACCTGTCTTTTCTCTTGGTTTTTTTAAACTCGCCCGCCAGAGCGGATACCACCAGCATTGCAAGGGTCACAGCACCTGCATTCAGAACGACCATTGGCAATGCGCATTTCTCCACCAGCTGAAATGCCTCGTGTACATCCTCCATATTTATGAGGAATACCAAAAGCATATTTACCACTTCTATCACAAATCCTGTTGCCAAACCGTAATACCATGAGGGCCGTTTGTTGTCAAACATCCACTTCCGCAGCGCCGCACCCAGCAGACCCGCAAGAAGGGTGGTAAAGCTCGCTCCGATACTTGTGTATACTCCTGCTCCCCTTATCGCCGCAAAAAATCTCCATGCGCCTCCTATAAAGCCTGCTAAAATGCCTGACGGCGCACCAAAAATCAATCCGGCGCATAATGGGGCTGCATCCCTCGCACTGATCAAGGCGCCATCCACCTGAGAGCCAAACTCAGTGCTCAGAATGGCAAGCAGTCCAAATACAAAACCATATATGACCTGTTTTGCTTTTACGGACAGCTTTGAAAAGCCTGTTGTCTTATTGCACTGATAGAACACGGCGGACACTATGGCAGGACCCAGGGCTGCCAGTCCAAGCTGTATATATAACATAGAATGCCTCCTCTCCAAAGAGAGCTTATTCAATCGTTAAAACATCTGAAAAGCCCGTGACATCAAACACGTCCATAACCGTTTCGTTCACATTTTTACAAATCATTTCGCCCTGCTTGTTCATGATTTGCTGCATTGCCAAAAACACACGCAGACCGGCAGATGAAATGTACTCCAGCTTCTCAAGGTCGAACACAAGGCAAGTCAGACCGTCTACACTGCTCATGAGTTCTTCCTCCAGCTTAGGAGCAGTCGTGGTATCTAATCTTCCGTCAAGCTCCACTGTTAAAGTTGTTCCGTTTAATATTTTTTGAATTTCCATAGTTTTACCTCCATAAAATAGGATGATTTTTGTTATTTATTTTTAAGGGCAGTATCCATCCGGCCAGCGGAGGGCATAAAGCTTATGTCCGTATAAGCATCGTCTGCTACGTCAGAAAGATTTTTTACTGTGATATTCTCTCCTGACATAACCTGCTCCTGGGTTACAACCACGGACGGTATCTCCATCCACATTCCCGGGCTTTCATAATAGCCGGGAGCCGCCTTGATGTCGTCATACTGTTCTGCCATTTCCAAAGCCAGCACACGACAGGCAAACTCTCCGTTCAGCGTCCAGTTGGTCGTGGCGCAGGCCTTCCAGTTTTTCCATTCCTCGTCGCTGTCCTCGCAGAAAAATGTGTCCGCTTCCATGCCGAGAGCTTCCGCCGGATCATTTCCCCTTTGGGGTGCAGCCTGTCAGGCAGGCTGTTATCAAGGAGGCCGTTATAAATAATGTAATTATTTTTCGCATTTCCGCTCTCCTTCACAGTTCTTTAAATATTCTGCAGACTCATCTGTTGTTAAGATAAGCCTACACTGTTTCTTCATCATTATTGGCTTCCCGATTCAACAGCATCTGATCTGTTTTGTGTCTCAGAAGCAGCAGCATATCCAGCTGATCTGAATCAATAACCAGACCGTTTTCCCGAAATAACAGCAGGAGCTTCCTTCGGTATGCTTTTTCGCTCAGATTTGTATATTGTTTTGCAAGCTCATCCAGCTTTTGCCTTAATTCGGTATTAGTATCCAATTCCCAGTTGAATTTTGCAGCGTCCTCAAAGGAAAGCCTTTTCTTTTTCCAAGGCAATTTCATATCAAATTTCACCTCTGCATTTTTCAGATTTATTGATTTCCCTCGGCTTATAGAAGTCCTTTATCTCTTGCCAAATTTTCAATGCTCCTGTCGTAGGTTGCCTCCGCTTCCTTTGAAAAGAAGCAGCCCGGAACACCCTCATTGTTGTCACGGTGGTGCGCCACACAGGCGCAGCATTTACCATGACGCGGGCAATCATAAGTACATGGGCAGGGTCTGTTGTTGTCACAAGTATTCATAAATAATTCCTCCTAACTTTTTCATAAAAAATGATTTTTTTCCATATTAAGTTACACTTATATACAATGTAATATAACACAACAATATTAAGAATAAAGAAAAATATCGAATTTGGTCGTTTTGATTCCGAAATTGGTCACCTCGGCAAATAAAAAACCGCCCGAAGGCGGCTTTTAGCGTGTCGATAAAATCGACACTCTAAAACAATATGAAAATTACGGATTTAAAATCACACAGGCAGTACAAATGCCTTCTTGAATTTTATAGTTGATATCCCCCTGATACCTGACAGATGATGAAATAATACTGTCAATTCCGATACCTCGTGCGGTGGGCAGTCCGTTTTCCAGCTTCAGATCCGTGCTGCAGGGATTACTTACGGCGATAACCGTTTTATCTCCTACATTTCTGATATGGACTTGTATAGGGCCGGAGCTTTTTTGTGCAACGCAAGCGTTCAGCGCATTTTCCAAAAGATTGGCAAGAATTGCCACAAAATCCACATCGGCAACTCCCGACTGTGCAGGGGTATCTGCTTGAGCAGCATATTCCACGCCCGCCTTTTTTGCCTTTTCCGCATAAGAGCTCAGTATGCCGTTGACCGTAACGTTCGGACACCATGACGGAAAACTCTCCGATACTTCCTTGTTATGCCCTAAATACGCTAAAATTCCCTCTGTGTTACCCTCCCGTGCCATAGCCGCAACTCGCTCGGCATGATGGCGCATATCGTGACGGATCCGCCGGATCTCCTGCTCGTTTTTTCTCGCATTTTCCACATAGGTCATCAGGTACTCAACGTTTTGCCTCACCAATTTGTCTCTTGCTTCCTTTCGCATCTGATAGATGCTGCTGATAATCAGTATGTTGGCTACGGCAAAAGAACACACAAACAGTGAAAAAAGGAGTAGGGTGTTTGAATTGATACCGTTATCTGCACTGATTTTTGACAGAAGTATCACGAAAGTAAAAAAATATATTACGGAGACGATATTCAGCGATATCCAGTTATTTGTGCGAAATCCGCTGACATCACGAATAAGCGGTCTGCCATATTTATAATACGCAAAAAAAACAGCAAAACAAATAATGCCATAGATCACACCTCGTACAAAATACACAAAGGTGTCAGGACCGTTTGGCATAAGCAAATAGCATCCATAAAATGAAACAGACAGTGAAATACAGAAAACACAGCCATATGTGATCCAAAGATAGCATTTCTTCCAAAAGCCGTCTGCTGACGCATATATAAAAGCTCCCCAAAAGTATAGATATGAAAGCATCAAACCAACAGGCATTCTCCATGGCTTTGACAGAAAAACAAAGCAGAAGCACAGATCCAGAAAAAGGAATATACCTGTTGACCCCCACAGCAGCGCCGTCTTTTTTACCGAGTATTTTCTCTCCTGCAGCAAAAGTCCTGCCGTCAGATGCGTTGCAAAAAACAACAGGCTGACAAAAAAGGAAATTATGATTTTTTGAATCGTCGGCATCAGCTTCCTGCCTCCTTTAAATAAAAATCAAAATAAGCCTGCTTTAGCTCAGAACGGCACCGTCTTGGAACAGGAATGATGGTCTCATCATCCATAAGCAGATCCGTACCGAAAAAGCAGCGAACATGATTTAGGTTGACAATATAAGAGCTTCCGCACTTTGTCATGCCTTTTTTGCCCATAATACATTCCTGAAGCTGAGTCGGCAATAACCACACGGAAAGCTTTTTCCCTGAGGCAAGAGAAAACACACGCCGTTTGTCTTTTGTTTCTATGTACAAAATATCCTCCAAAGCGATGCGGTGCAATTCCCCCTCGCAGCGGAGAAGTATCCATGTTTTTTGCTCACGCATGGTAATGACACGTTCTAAGGCTGCGTCAAACTGCTCCTGGGTGTAAGGCTTGCAAATATAGTCTGCGGCATGTATGGAAAAGGCGTCGACCGCATAATCGGAACTGGTCGTCAGAAAGACAATATCGGTATTTTCACTGAAGCGGAGAATATCCCGTGCCAATTCCGTTCCCAGCATACCTGGCATGCAAATATCTAAAAGCGCAATATCGGGGCCGCCTGATTTATCAAATGCTTCCAGCATTTCAAACGCAGACGAATATACGTCAAATTCGATACTATGCTCGCAATGTGCCGCTGCGTAGACTCGGAGATTATCCATGATCTTTTTCCTCTCTTTGGCCTCATCATCGCAAATAGATATTTTAAGCATTGTTCCGTTTCCTTTCTTTGAAACGCCGAGGGTTGGTAGGTTTTTCGGCGGTATCCGCTATTGCCCAAGAACGGTCAAAATGTTCCGCACCCGATATTTTCCCTTCCGTGCAGCATTGGTTGATACTGCGTTCCGATACTCCCCATTGATATGAAAATTCTCTTATCGACATATAACCTATCAAAATGAAACTCAAGAAGCATATCGGAAATGCAGCAGTCTATTCTACATACTTTTACATACTTTTACAAACTATATTTTATATCAATATTCGTATCTTTGCAATAGGGCTTTTACGCAAATCTCATCTTCAATTACATTTCCCATTAGACTGTCAAAAATAAAAAATTGCCCTAAGCCAACCTCCGCAATAAGGTCGGTTTCGGGCATTTTGCTTATTGTCATACATTTTTAGTTCAGATCTCGTCATTTTGAACAATACGCAAAGCCGATATTTTACTGAATTCTTTGCTTTTGATCTTTTCTTATATTCTGTTTGGTTTTTAGCTTAGCTACAAAATATTTCTACTCATAATCCACTACATTTATCCAATTCAGCAGAAACTCTCTTTCGTTTTCGTTGCCCTTTACGGACTGAGAGGCGGCGACAATAGGCAGCCATTGCTGAACATACTGCTTTGCGGTGTCGCTTTTTTTACAGAACATATCCATATACATTTCCGCAGCCTCCTTATCGCCCTTAAGCGAAAAGAGGAGGTATGTCCTTGCAGCGTCGGCGGAGGCGTTGCCCTGTGTGGCGTGGGACCAATCCAGAACGTAATAATTGCCCTCGGGAGATATTATTATATTGCTGGGGTTAAAATCCCCGTGGCATACCTTATTGTGCTTTGGCATACCCTCAAGCCTTGTATGAAGCTCGTATCTTGTAGTAGCGTCAAGATCGGTCTGACTTATCTTTCTGTTCATTTTGTCCTTGAGCTTATTGAGGAGAGGAGAACGCTTGGAATGTATTTCCATTTGTATTTCAACAAACTTTTCCATATACTTTTCAAGATTTTCTCTGTCCTCTTCCATCATTGATGCAAGGGTTTTGCCCTCTACGTACTCAAAGACTATAGCCCAGTTGCCGTCAATTTTTCTGACCTCTATAAGCTGGGGTATCCTCAGTCCCGTTTCCTCGACTCTTGCCTGATTGAGAGCCTCGTTGAGTATATCGGACTTTGCAAAGTCCTTGTCAAATTCCTTTACAACATGATTTCCCGATCTGAATATTTTTTTGTTTTTTCTTTCGGCTAAAATTTTATCGACCTTCATAATTGTCCTCCTTACTCACCATAGTACGCCTTTAAATACATTTCCTTCATTTCGCTCATAAGGGGGTATCTTGGATTTGCTCCCGTACACTGGTCGTCAAATGCCTGCTCAACCATGTCGTCAAGTCTGTCAAGGAAATCCTTTTCGTCAATACCGTAATCCCTTATTGTCTTTTTGATTCCAACCTTAGACTTTAATTCCTCTATGGCGTTAATGAAGTTTTCAAAAATTTCATTGTTGTCCTTGCCCTTTATACCGCAGAAATTAGCACATTCCACATATCTTTCAAGTGTGTGAGGATATTCATACTGAGGGAATGTGCCCATTTTTGTCGGCACAGGATCGGCGTTGTACCTCATTATGTGAGTTATGAGCAAAGCGTTTGCAACACCATGGGGAAGGTGATGAAAAGCGCCAAGCTTATGGGCCATAGAATGACACAAGCCTAAAAAGGCATTTGCAAACGCCATACCTGCAAGAGTGGCGGCATTTGCCATTTTTTCTCTTGCCTTTATGTCGGCTGCGCCATTCTCATAGGCTGAGGGCAGATACTCAAATATAAGCTTCATTGCCTTAAGGGCAATGCCGTCTGTGTAGTCCGTTGCCATAACAGAGGCATATGCCTCAAGAGCATGGGTAAGAGCGTCTATACCTCCTGCACTTGTAAGACCCTTGGGCTGAGCCAGCATATTGTCAACATCGGATATTGCCATATCGGGCAAAAGCTCATAGTCTGCAAGAGGATATTTTGTGCCTGTGCTTTCGTCTGTTATAACTGCAAAAGGTGTTACCTCGGAGCCTGTGCCTGAGCTTGTGGGGATAGCAACAAAGTATGCCTTTTTGCCCATTTGAGGGAATTTATATATCCTCTTTCTTATGTCTGAAAATCTCATAGCCATATCCAGAAAATCTGCCTCGGGATGCTCATAGAGTACCCACATTATTTTAGCCGCGTCCATAGCTGAACCGCCGCCTATGGCTATAATAACATTGGGCTCAAATGAAACCATTTGCTTTGTGCCTTCCTTTGCGCTTGCCAAATTAGGGTCGGGAGCAACATCGTAAAAGCAGGTGTGAGTGATGCCCATTTCATCAAGTACGTCTGTAATAGGCTTTGTATAGCCGTTCTTATAAAGAAAGCTGTCTGTGACAACAAATGCTCTTTTCTTTCCCATTTCTCCCAGCTCTCTGAGAGCTACGGGAGTTGAGCCTTTCTTGAAGTATATCTTTTCCGGCGTTCTGAACCAAAGCATATTTTCTCTCCTCTCCGCCTCTGTCTTTATA
>CANPXH010000016.1 GCA_947585865.1 uncultured Clostridia bacterium | reverse complement strand
TCAGCAGGAGCTTGTACCCCTGCTGAATACAAAAGTAAGTACTCGCCGCTTATAGAAGCGGGAGACTTACCCATCGGTTAAATAATTCAATTAGTGCTATAGACAACAATATTATTGTAAATAATATAAAGTTATGATAAAATATAACCAAGCCGGAAGAGGTGTATAACCTCGGAAGGCCCACACAATGGAGCGGCGGGCGGTTGTTCCTCCCCTATTCTGAAAGGAAAGGGGGAATGTTTATGACAGATATACAAATCATTTTGATTTTGATACTTCTTATCATAATTTACATAAAAAAATAACCGCCCTATCTCGCATTTAGGACGGTTATAATATAAATCGTTACGAAGTACGACCTGTCGGTCGCTCCTTGTATCTTTATAATAGCATATCTGTTTTGAATTGTCAAGGAATGATATAAATACTATATCATTCGTATCACCTCTTTCTAAAATCTCGGTAAATTCCTTCAATGCTCTGCTTTGAATTCTATTAACATTGAAAAAAGCCTGTATTTAACAGGCTTTCAAGGGTAAGCTCCCGACGGGACTCGAACCCGTGACCTATTGATTACGAATCAATCGCTCTACCAACTGAGCCACGAGAGCACTAAGTATTATAATTGTAAACCATATTTCAAAAAAAGTAAAGAAAAAAATTATTTTATTTTCCCAAATTTTTTGCACCGATCTTCTGACAAAAGGCTTGTAACAAATATGAACAGCATGTCATATCCTGTTATAGAAGGCTTTGGCCTTCATGTTACATTTACAGGAAAGAAGTGATATTTATGGTCGGTTGCGAATGCAGCTGTAACAAAAACAGCAGAAACTATGCAGGATGCACGGCAAGCCGCTGTTGTTGTGCCCAAGGCGCACAGGGGCCTCAAGGTATTCCCGGGCCGGAAGGTCCTGTGGGTCCGGAAGGTCCTGTAGGTCCGGAAGGTCCTGTGGGCCCTGTAGGTCCGGTGGGCCCTGTGGGCCCGGAAGGTCCGGTGGGTCCGGAAGGTCCAGAGGGTCCGGTGGGTCCGGAAGGTCCTGTTGGACCCGTTGGTCCTGTTGGCCCTGTTGGACCCGTTGGCCCGGAAGGTCCTGTGGGTCCTGTTGGACCCGTTGGCCCGGAAGGTCCTGTGGGTCCTGTTGGACCCGTTGGCCCTGTTGGTCCTGTCGGACCCGTTGGCCCTGTTGGTCCTGTCGGACCCGTTGGCCCTGTTGGTCCTGTTGGACCCGTTGGTCCTGCCGGTCCTGTGGCTACCTCCGATGCGGCGGAATTTTATGCTTTGGTATCGCCTGACGAGCCGTCTGAGGTCGCAGAGGGCACAGATATGCTCTTTCCCGAAACGGCAGTCATAACAGGCTCTTCCATTACAAGGGCAAGCGACAGCAGCTTTACATTAAGCGAAACAGGGTATTATCTTGTATTGTTCAGAGTAAATATAAACGCACCGGGGCAGATAGCCCTTACACTCAACAACACCGCTCTTCCCTATACCGTAACGGGAAATACGGCAGGTGCGGCTCGGCTTACAGGCACGGCGATAGTCAATGTAACGGAAGCACCTTCCGTTATAACGGTACGAAATCAGGGAGAGGGCGCCATTCATGTTGCTCCTGAGGCAGAGAAAACGGCAGCGGCGGCAAGCTTGATAATCATAAAGCTTGCTTAAACAAAGCTCCCAAAGCCGTGAGATATCAATATGCGGTAAAACATACCGTACTGCGGCAAACAGGAGCGAGCTCAGCGGCCTGCAGATCATAATATATATGATCATAGGCAGGCTGCTGCGCCGCCTCCCCTTATGCAAGGTATGTTTTAGGGCAAAAAAATAAGGCTGTCAGCCCTACACTATGTATGTATCACCGCAGTGATACGCTATTCCATTTTGCTTTTCAGCTTTTTAAGTGCCTTTGTTTCTATACGTGAGACATAGCTTCGGCTTATGCCGAGTCTTTTTGCTATCTCCCTTTGAGTGATCTCCTCCCCCTCGGCTATGCCGTAGCGCATCTCTATTATCATTTTTTCTCTTGGCGTCAGTGAGCTTTTAAGTATTTTGTAGAGCCTTATTATCTGCATCTTAATATCTGCTGTCTCTTCTATGCTCCTTCCGTCATCGGCTATCTTTTCTTCAAGCGTGACCTCATTGCCCTCCTTGTCTATGCCTATTTTTTCCTGGAGACTTATTTCCGACTGTCTTTTTCTTATATGGCGAAGCTCCATGAGTATCTCGTTTTTTATACATTCCGCCGCATATGTCGAAAGCCTGCCTCTTCCCGCCTTGTAGGTAGACACAGCCTTTATAAGACCTATGGTGCCTATGGATATGAGATCATCGCTTTCGGCAGAGCCGCCGCTGTATTTCTTGGCAATGTGAGCGACCAGCCTGAGATTGTGCTCGATAAGGATATTGCGGGCGTCATCGCTCCCTTCTTCCAAAAGCTTTATATACATTTCCTCTTCTTCCCTTGTAAGAGGGGGCGGGAACGTTATATTGATATGACCCAAAATATAATATGGCAGAAGCATCAAAAGCATATTTGCCTCCCGAAGATCCTGTTATTATATTATATGCGCCCTATTCCTTAAAGTGCAAGTTCAAAAAAAACGTTTCTATGCCGACAGCATAGTACAACAAGGGGCATTATTTGCTAAAATAATGCAGAAGGTGTTTGGATCACAGTCTTTTAAATGCTTTGACATTTTTTATGAGCTTGAGCATTTCGGATTGTTCATTTTCGGACAATGTGGAAAGATGAGCATTTATCTTGTTTATCACGTTATTCTTTGGCGTTGTGTGTATCTCCTCGTCAAAGAGAAACAGATCGTATACGGAAATATCAAGAGCCTTTGCGATCCTTTCCAGTATGTCTACCGTAGGAGATTTTTCGGCACGCTCAAGCTGCCCCAAATAGGTAGTGCTTATGGATGATTTAAAGGCCAGCTCCTCCTGGCTCATGCCCGTTCCCTTTCGGAAGGCTCTTATCCTGGCACCCAGTTTTTTTGTAATTTCAGACATATATATCACTCCGTTCTAAATTTATAATAATAGATATATATATTTTTTACAAATAACTTTAATTTACTCTTTTATTAGGCAATTATAGTTGACAATAATTGTAAAATAGTGTAAAATACCATTGTATTTATTATGCAGTAAAGGAGAAGAGAAAATGAGCAAAACAAATGTAATGAAGAAGATCGATGAGTATCTTTCACAGAGCAGAAACCTTTCAGACAATGAAATAAAGGCTGAATACAGCGATCCTCAGGATTGCTGTATGTATGAGTGCGGCTGCTACAAATGCTGCTGCTGCAGAATGCTGTACTAAGATATCGGGTCTGAGAGTATGAAAATACCGAAAGTGCTCAACAGGCTCAAACAGTTCATACTGTTTTTACCCTTATGCTTGATCACAGACTGCACTGTGCATGAGCTTGCACACTTTTTATTTTTCAAACTTGGTCATATTCGGGTCAGGGAGCTTAAAACAGGCCCTTTGCTCATCATATTTGATGAAAACGGCACAAGGCTGTCGTTTTGCAAAGATATATTCAAGGGGCACTGCACTGCTCTCGGATCCGAAAATGACAGCATAGCAAATATAGTTGCCGCTTTAATCGCCGGAGGTCTTTCGGGAATATTTATGGCGGCAATTATTTTATTGCTTGCAAAAAGGGCTGCAGGCGGCAAAAAAGCATTTCTCAAAACACTGGCTCTTGTGAGCCTTATAAATAATACACGAGCCTTGTTTTCGCCTAAATGCGGCGACAATAAGCTTATAAGAAAATATATAAATGAAATGAAAAGGTTATGACAGATGTTCGGATACTTTAGATTTAACGGCCATACAGCCACATACAAAATGAAGCATTATTACAAAAATTATTACTGCGGCACCTGCTTTGCCCTTGAGCAGAACTACGGTCAGCTTTCAAGGATGCTGCTCAGCTATGACGTTACGCTGCTGGCGATACTTGCCTTGGCATATGATGGTGCCGACAAGAGCAAGCCGCCCTGCTGTATGTGCGGCAAAAAAAAGCGGCAGTTCAAGGAGGACAGGTGGAAAAAGGTGGCGGCAGTCAATATACTGCTTTTTTCTTCCAAGCTTGACGATGATATAAATGACGAAGGCTCTTTAAAGGCAAGGCTTGGGAAGCTGCTCTTCGGCAGAGTCATAAAAAAGGCAAAACAGGACTATCCTCAGCTTGCCGATATTATAGACCAAGGCTATCTGAGCCTTGCGGATAAGGAAAGCAAGGGCTGTGAGGTCACTGTAATGTGCAGGGAATTTGCCGATATGATGACTAAGGTGACGGAGCACTGTTTCAATCTGCCCGCCAACGACAGAGAATATATAAGAGCCATTGCCGGGTGGCTGTATTTTATAGATCAGCTGGATGACTATGACAAGGATATGAGCAGGGGCAAATACAATGCCCTTGCGGTAAGCGGCATTTCCAAAAGGGAATATGTCAACACTCATATATCCGATATAGTCAGGTACCTGCAGGAGCTTATGGCAAGCTTTGACGAGGTCAAAAGCAATACGGATATATCGGTCACGGAACACAGGATACTTTATTCCATAATAAGCGAGACGATACCTTCCGTTACTTGGCGTGTGCTTTCGGATATAGATCTGCCAAAGCTTTTGCACAGAAAAAGAAATGTAGAGTGGAGTGATCCTCTATGATAAGAATGGATGTGGAGCTAAAGGCCGACAAGGGATGTATACAGCTCAGAAAAAATACGGAAAAAATAATCTCCGTGCTGTGCAGGGGAGATATAGGATTTATATATACCACCTTCGATATCACAGAAGCGGAAAGCCCCGGCGCCGCAGGCAGCTTTCTCAAATGGCTGAAGGATATGTACCGCCTGTACGAAAAAAAATACGACGTTGTATTCAGGTGCATCATAAAGGCAAGGGCGGATGTAATACGAATAAGGTATATTGCAGCCGTAAAGGAATATATAAGAAATATATACATTGCAGACGGTGAAGGTGCAGACGGCAAATGTCAAAAGCTTATGAGCAGGAATATCCCCTGCATGATAATGCTTGACAATGACGATGTAAGAGATATATACGAAAAGGGCAGGAAGTATCTTGAAAAGGGCATAGGCATATATACAGACGCCCTTCCGAACTACAGCGCCATAGACGATACGCTGCCAAAGGAGCTGTTTTACAGCGGCGGAGACTGTAACATAAGCATAATGGCTGACCTTGTATCGGTCCGCCTTATGGGTGAGGCGCTGTTTGACTGCAGGCACAGATCCTGCCTGGGCAGGACACTTTATATCGATGAAGAGGGCAATATATCCTTTTGCCGTCATTATGACAGTCATCTCACAAATTTGGAGGATATCACGGATATAGGCGATATATTCCATAACGACCGTTTTATTTCCTTGCTCACCGCAAAAATAGAGGAAAGAAAAAGCTGCCGGAATTGCCCGGTATTTTCAGGCTGCGGCGGAGGCTGCCCCATGGAGGAGCAAAGCAGCGAAGGGTGTGCGGAATATAAAAATGCCTTGGCTGCGGCTTCAAAGGAGATAAATAAAATATTAGCGTCAAAAGATCTGACAGGAGTGAGCCCTTATATAAGATCTCAAATACTGCTGTGCGCCGCTTACAACAAGCTGAGGTAATAACTTATGATAGTATTAGGCTATATACTTACATACGGATACCTGCTAACGGTCATCGCCGTTGCCGTATTGCTCAATAAAGCAGTTGACCGATATTATACACGCAAGCTCATACATATTGCCGTGTGTTTTGCATGGATAATAATGCACCGCTGCTTCGGCAGCGGTATCCACAGCGTTATAATACCGTTCAGTTTCATATTCATCAACTGCATATCATACAAATACGGCATCATAAAGGCAATGGAATCGGACGGCAAAAGCCTCGGCACCGTATATTATGTCATAAGCTTTACTGTTATAAATATCATATGTATGCTGAGGCCTTCTCTGTCGCTCTGCGGGGGAGGAGCAATGTTTGCCCTGTCTTTCGGCGATGGCTTTGCGGCAATGGCAGGCAGGAACATAAAGTGGAAAAACAAAAAAATAATGGAAGGAAGAACGGTATGGGGCTGTACCGCCTGCCTGGTATTCACGGCAGCGGGTCTTTTTATATTCAGGGTCCTTACCGATATGCCCTTATCCTTTGCCGATATCCTTCTGCTTTCCGCCGTGTCTGCTCTTGCAGAGCTTGTATCGGGAAAATACGATAATTTCGTGATACCCTTTGCGGTCATGGCAGCGGGAGTATTTTTAAGCCAAGGAGTGAAAATATGACAGTATCTGCTTTGGGAATGGCGGCGGCAGCTTTTATAGCCGTATTTGCATATAATAAAAAGGCTTTGTCCTTATGTGCTGCCGTAACCGCATTTATAATAATGACCCTTATACTCATATGCGCAGGGGCGGGAGCGGAGCTTTTGCTCATAATTTCTTACATTGCGGTAATGACTGTGGACAAGCTGTTTGAAAAGGGCATAAAGGCAGTTACCTCAGGCATAAACAAAAAGACAGGCCCAAGAGATGCGGTACAGGTGCTCTCAAACGGTCTGTTCGGCACGATAGCCGTTTTGATGTATGCGGCCTTTAAGTATCCGCTGTTTCTCTGCGCCTATGCCATAGGTATAGGCGAGGCGCTGGCGGACAGCATAGCTTCCGATATAGGCGTGCTTTCCAAAAAGCCGCCTGTGGACATATGCACATTTAAGAGAATAGAAAAGGGTATGTCGGGAGGCGTATCGCCTTTGGGCATATCGGCGTGCGCAGTATTTTGCTGCATATACGCCGTTACGGCAAAGCTTCTGACAGGCATAAGCATATACGGGGCGGCCTTTACGGGAGCATTGTCTTTTGCCGGATGTATTATAGACAGCATACTGGGCTCCCGCATACAGTGCAGATATATATGCCGCATATGCCGCAAGCCCACGGAAAAGAATATCCACTGCGGAGAGCCCTCCGAATTTGCAGGGGGCATAAGATACATAGATAACTGCCGGGTAAACCTGATAAGCAACGGCATAACGGTGATCCTCGGCATAGCAATATTGCTTTGGAAAGGATATATATTATGAAAATACCCGAACATATAGCCATAATAATGGACGGCAACGGGCGCTGGGCCCTTGAGAGGAAAATGAAAAGAACATACGGCCACATAAAAGGGGAGGAAGTATTCAGAAATATATGTATACATGCTCACGATCTGGGCATAGGATATCTTACGGTATATGCCTTTTCCACCGAGAACTTCAAAAGAAGCCCTCAAGAGGTGAATGCAATACTGGGCATAATAAAAAAATATTTGGACAACTGCTGTGAAATGGCACGGGAAAACGGCTTTCGCATAAGAGTGACAGGAAAAAGAGAGGGTCTTGACGACAGCTTTGCAGCTTCTGTGGAGGCGGCTGAAAAAAAGACCGAAAACAACAAGGGGCTGAATATTTTCATAGCCGTGAACTACGGCGGAAGAGATGAGATAATAAGGAGCGTGAACAAGGCTGTGAGCGCAGGAAGGACCCCTATCACCGAGGATGTGCTCAGCAGCTTTACGGATATTGGCAGCTCCGCACCCCCGCCGGATCTGCTCATAAGAACAGGGGGCGAAAAAAGGCTGTCTAATTTTATGCTGTGGGATATAGCATACACAGAGCTTTACTTTACAGACGTGCTTTGGCCCGATTTTAAGGCCGAGGATCTTGACGAGGCCATACGCTACTACTCCCACAGAGAACGCAGATACGGAAATACGCTGTGACAAAAAGGGAAATGCCGCTTTTAAAAAGCTACAGCATTTCCCCTGTATACGCATTTACAAAATATTCGCTGCCGCCTGCCCTTATTACATAGCAGGGAAGAGCATAATTTTCATCCGATGAAGAAAGAAGGCTGTCGTAATAGCCCGACTCAACGGCTGATATCGTGCAGCGCTGAGGATAGTCCGCCTTTATGGCGCTTATTGCCGAAAAGACCGCTTCGTCACTGCCCACTATGCTTTTTTTGCCGCTGCTGCCTATTACGTCGCTGTAGTTAAGAGCAATGTTTATTGTGGTGCCCTTTATGGTGAAGTAAAGAAAATTACTGAAAACGCTGTCGTCATCATAGCTTGTGTAATATTTTACGCTGTAGCCCTCATCGGTCTTGTCGGAGGAATAAAATACATAGTCTCCGAACAGGCCGTTTATTTTTTCCGTTATGTTTTTACAATATATCTCGGCCTCGGTCAATGAACCGAAGGGGGATGCGACGGTATCCACATACTCTATGCTGCCGCCCTTTATTGTCAAATCGGAATCCCCCGATGTGAATATGACGCTGTTGTATTTTTCCGTTCTTTTTATATCGGTCTTCCCGGACATAAAAAGGTTTTGCAGCTTTATATAATCGAAGCTGTGATTTTGCATATAAAGCTGCGCCATAGGCCTGTACTTGTTCGGCAAGGTACAGTCAAGAGTTATATCCCTGCTCCTCAGTATGGATGTTATATCCGCTATCCTGCTTGCGCTTACAACGGTATCGTTTGCTCTGTACAGATTTACGCAGAAAAGTATAACGTTTACGGCAAGCAAAAGCCATATCACATATTCTCTTGCCTTTCTCCATTCCATTTAATCACCTGCTTTTGTGTCCACCACATGAGAGACCCCTTCTATATCCACTATCCAGCTTAAGCCAAAGCTCTTGTTCCCGGCTATATAGCACAGCGAAATATCATCCACCGCCTTTGTGACGCCGTTTTTGTAAAGCTCCGCATACAGTCCGTCTACGGCGTTTATAAAGTCTATGGAGGCGGTGGCCTTGTCCTTTTGGGATGTTACGTATCTGTATGAATATTTTTTGTATCTGTCTATTTTGCCCTTTGTCACAGTCACCTCTATAAAAGAAGCCATGCCTGTCTTTTCCTTTAGCTCATCGCTCATTATTACGGAAAGATCGTTTATATTGTAATTGAATCTGAATACATATGTGTTGTCGCTGTATTCATAGCTGTCCAAAAAATATTGGTTCTTAACAAAGCTGTCCTGGGATATGAGCCTTACCGCAGCGGAATAATTATCCGAAAAGCTGTCTGTGCCGCTGCCCTCGGCTCTGTAGTTGGAATACTCCAGCACTCCCGTATCGTAGTATTTCACAACGGCGGTCTCATCGCTGAACGTATATGTGCCGCCTTGTCTGGATACGGTCTTTCCGGCGGGATTGCCGAAGAAGATATTGGCATTGTTCTCTATGGCTGCGGAATCCGTAAGCATAGCCCTTGGCTCTATAAGAGGATATTCATAGCTTTCGGTCTGCCAGCGTGGTATGAATTCATTGCTTTTAAATATATTAAAGCCGTTGCGCACGCTGGAAATATAATATATGCTCTGCTCCTCCTGATCGAATATGGAGCATTCTTCATAGCACTGGCCTATTATGCCGCTGTCTCTCAGCTCCATGCCGGTGTATTCTCCGCTTTCCGTGTTGTAGAATATAACAGTCATTACAGAGCTGTCGGAGGAGGGAGATATTATTATTGTGTCGTGAGGGGTTATCCTGTTGTAGTTGTCTCCCCTGATATTGAATATGCCCGATATGTCGCTGCCCTTGAATACACAGTTGTATTCATATATTATGCAGCGGTTTTGCAAAAGACTGTTCCAATCCAGGCCTCCGCTGTTATTTTTAAAGCTGCCTCTAGAAACGGCGGCGGATACCGCTCTGTCAAATATCTTTTTATATTCGCTTTCGTATATGCCGTTTGCCCTGCACACTATTTTGTTGTCTCCCAAATTGATTATGAGCCTGTTAAGTATATAGGGGCTGTCTGTATCATCGGCGCTTCTTTCCGAAAAGAACGAAAAAAAGTTATGGTCTGAAAGTCCTCCAAACCATAACTCACCAGTCTGATAAATAGCCAAAACCATCAAAAAAGCAATTATAAAATTCCTTCCGAAGTTTTTCATATTTCTGTTCCTTTACCTGATATATCACCAGCCGCTGCGCCCCGGCACAGCAATACTCTGTGAAAGAGTTGTCTTAAGCACCTTATTCTTTCTGACGATAGTAGTCCTTACCTCAGAATATCTGTTGTCCTTACGTGCCGCTACCACCAAATAATTGCCGCCTTCTTTGAGAGCAACGTTTTGGCTGTATATGCCTGTAGAGCCAACCACTATGCTGTAGTTCCTTATAAGTCTGTAGGTAGTTGTGCCGTTGACCGCAACGGGCTCGAATATGTTTATGGATATTTGAGCGCCCGGCTCAGCGGTACCTGATATTACCCTATTTCCGTCAAAAGTTATCTCGGAAGACTTTGCTGTATTTATACCACTTGTAATTTTGAAATTATTGACGGGAGCAGCCTCAACAGCTCCGGGGAAAGCTATAAAGCAAGACATTATCGCAAGCAAAGAAATCAGAGTGATGATCATTCTTTTCATATAGCTGTCCTCCTTTAATAAAATTGGGGCTAATTATCATATCAGAAAGAGAAGGATCTCTTTCTGACATAATAATCGAAACCTCTACACTATGGCATATTTTATATGCTGATATTATTATACACTACTTATGTTACAAACAGGTTACAGAAGCGTTACTTTTCAATTAAGTTTCAGATAAGTAAAATTTATGCAGAAAACCGCTGTTTAAAGCCCTGTCAGCGCACAGCCACAGTTCCCTTGCCCAGCATATCCTCAAGCCTTTGCTTCAGCTCGTCATCTATCCTGACATAGCTGCCTGCCGATGAGTAATATTTCTTGCCCGTTTTTTCGGCATACACTATAACTCTTGAGCCCCCCTTGTAGGCGGAGAGCAATGCCGTTATATCCTTAACGGATCTTTGGGAGTCCTTGGGCAGCTTTATCCACAATGTTTTGCTGCTGTCCTCTATTTTATCGTAGGGAGTTATGCTCTCGCATATTATCTTGGAGGGCTGATCCTCGGCTACAGACGCTCTTCCCGTTACAAGTATTATGTTGTCCTCGGCAATATATTCCGTATATCTGCTGTAGGTATCGGGGAACACTATGACCTCTATGGCGCCGTACATATCCTCCAGTGTGATAAATGCCATAAGCTTGTCGTTTTTGGTATACTTGGCAGTCACCTTTGATATTATCCCCGCCGTCTTTACAATATCCTTATCCTTTATTTTGCCTTCGCTGTCCATATCCTCTTCGTCTGCGGGAAAGTCCGCTGTGGTGGCGGATATGTATTTTCTTATGGTCTCCCAGTATTTATCAAGGGGATTGCCGCTTACATAAAGGCCGAGTATCTCCTTTTCCATGGCAAGCTTTTTCTTGTGGTCGTATTCCGGTATATCGGGGAGCATATCCTCCGTGCTCCTGCTTTCCTCCGCCATGGCGAAAAGATCCAGCTGACCTTCTATATTCTTTTTCCTGCTGTTTTTAAAGCCGTCATAAACAGGGGCATAATATGCCATATACTGAGAACGCCTGCCGCCTAAGGAGTCGAAGGCGCCTGCCAGTATAAGATTCTCTATAGCCTTTGAATTGACATTGCTGCCCATTCTTTCTATAAAATCCGTAAGGCTCGTGAACCTGCCGTTTTTCTCTCTTTCGGCGGACATATTGTCTATTATCTGAGTGCCCACTCCCTTTACGGAGGAAAGGCCGTATATTATATTGCCTTCATCGGAAGCCGAAAAGCCCGAAAAGCCCTGATTGATGTCGGGAGGCAGTATCTGTATGCCCATCTGTCTGCAGTTTACTATATATCCGGCAAGCTTTGTAGGATTGCCCAAAACGCTTGTCATAAGAGCGGCCATAAATTCCACGGGGTAATGGGTCTTGAGCCATGCCGTTTGGAAAGCGACTACCGCATATGCGGCTGCATGAGACTTGTTGAAAGCATATGAAGCAAAGCTTATCATCTCGTCAAATATGGTATTTGCCACATCCTTTGGTATGCCGTTTGCTATACAGCCCGGCACATCGTCTATACCGTTTATGAAATATTCCCTTTCCTTTGCCATTACATCAGCCTTTTTCTTGGACATGGCACGCCTTACCATATCGCTTCGGCCCAAAGAATAGCCTGCAAGGCTTTGCACTATCTGCATTACCTGCTCTTGATATACTATACAGCCGTATGTATCCTTAAGTATAGGCTCAAGAGCCGGATGCCTGTAGCTTACCTTGTCGGGATTGTTCTTGCCGTAAATGTACTGAGGTATAAAGTCCATAGGACCGGGGCGGTAAAGAGAGATACCTGCGATTATGTCTTCCATACAGGAGGGTCTCAATTCCTTCATGAAGGATATCATACCGCTGCTTTCAAGCTGGAATACGCCCTGGGTCTTTCCCAAGGATATTAGATTGTATGTGGCACTGTCCTTATAATCTATATTGTGTGCGCTGTAGTCTGTGCCGTATCTTCTGTTCACCTCTTCAAAGGCATTCTTTATGACGGTGAGCGTTCTGAGACCCAGAAAATCCATTTTAAGAAGGCCGAGCTCCTCACAGGTAGTCATATCGTACTCTGTCGTTACCGAATTATCCTTTACGTTCAGGTTAAGGGGAACATAGTCCATAACAGGCTTGTCTGAAATAATAACGCCTGCCGCATGGGTAGAGGTATGGCGTGGAAGGCCCTCCAGCTTCATGGACATATCTATAAGCTTCTTCACATCGGGTTCACTTTCGTATATATTGGCAAGCTCCTTATTCTTTTCAAGAGCCTTTTTTATAGTGATATGGAGCTCATTGGGTATGAGCTTTGCTATCCTGTCGCCTTCGGCATAGGACATATCCAAAGCCCTTGCCACATCCCTTATGGCGTTTCGTGCCGCCATAGTACCGAATGTTATTATCTGAGCCACTTGATCGGCGCCGTATTTTCCGATAACATAATCTATCACTTCGGGGCGCCTTTCATAGCAGAAATCTATATCTATATCGGGCATCGTAACTCTTTCGGGATTGAGAAAACGCTCAAATATAAGGGAATACTCAATAGGGTCGATGTCCGTTATCTTAAGGCTGTACGCAACTATGGAGCCTGCGGCGGAGCCACGGCCCGGACCTACGGGTATGCCATTGTCCTTGGCATATTTTATAAAATCCCACACTATGAGGAAATAATCCACAAAGCCCATGGAGTTTATAACATTGAGCTCATAGTCCATCCTCTCTCTCAGCTTGGGAGTGACTGTGTCATATCTTTCATTTATACCTTCCTCGCATATGCTTTTAAGGTATTCAAAGGCAGTATATCCCTTTGGCACATCGAATTTGGGCAGCTTGTATTTGTGGAACTCGAATTCCACATTGCACTGCTCCGCTATTTTATATGTGTTCTCACAGGCCTGCTGCGCATAGGGGAAAAGAGAATACATCTCTTCCGGGGATTTCAGATAAAACTGACCGCCCTCATAGCGCATCCTGTTGGGAGTATTTACCGTGACTCCCGTCTGTATGCACAAAAGTATGTCGTGAGCCTCGGCATCCTCCGCCAATATGTAGTGTGAATCATTTGTGGCAACAAGGGGTATGCCCGTTTCGGCATTCATCCTTATAAGCGCTTGATTTACCTCTCTTTGCTCAGGCATACCGTGATCCTGCAATTCAAGATAAAAATTGCCTTCGCCGAAAATATCATAATATTTCAGCGCCATTTCCTTGGCGTGGCCGTATCCTTTCCTCAGCACGGTCCTTGCCACAGGCCCTGCAAGGCAGGCGCTCAGAGCTATAAGCCCTTCGTGATATTTTTCCAGCAATTCCATATCCACTCTCGGCTTTTTGTAAAAGCCTTCTGTAAAGCCGTAGGACACCAGCTTTGTAAGATTGGAATAACCGTTGTTATCCTTTGCCAAAAGCACAAGGTGATAATAAAAATTTTCTTCGGAGGATTCCTTGTCAAAGCGAGACGTATTGGCAACATATACTTCACAGCCTATGATGGGCTTTATGCCTGCCGCCTTTGCCGCCTTGTAAAAATCTATGCAGCCGTACATTGCGCCGTGGTCGGTTATGGCAAGGGAATCCATGCCCAGCTCCTTTGCACGCAAAACAAGCTCGCCGATCTTGGCTGAGCCGTCAAGCAGGCTGTATTCAGTATGAACGTGTAAATGTGTGAACTGCTTTGCCATGATTTTCCTCCCAAGGGTCAATGTGCCAAAATCACTTGTTTTGATACAGCGTACCGTTTGCCCGTGATCCTTTTTGTCGTTTGGCATAGGCTTTGAGGCGTTCAAGCCCGGGTCTTTCCTTTGCCTAATATCATACCTACATAAATTATACCACACTTTTTACAAAAATTATATACTTATTTGATAAAATATGATATACTTAATTATTATAATATGTATCGAAGCAGATCCTTATTTGCCTAAAATGCCCTGTACGGCAGCCTATGTGTTTATATGCGCCAAGGGCAGCCTAGGCTTTAAGATCGGCTTTTGACCGGGCGGTCGCCTTTGCAAACGGAGAGTTGATAATATGGAATTATGGAAAGACAAAATAAGAAATATAGATCCCTATGTGCCGGGAGAGCAGCCCGATGGCAAGGACATCATAAAGCTCAATACCAACGAGAGCCCCTATCCGCCTTCGCCTATGGTGAAAAAAGCCATAGCCGAATACGACTGGGAAAAGCTGAGGCTTTATCCAAGCTTTGTGTGCAGGGGAGTTAAGTCGGCGCTCATGGATATATATGATGTAAAAGAAGATGAGATATTTCTGGGCAACGGCTCCGATGAGGTGCTTGCCCTTGGCTTTATGACTTTTTTCAATTCGGACAAGCCTATAATTTTCCCCGACATAACCTATTCGTTTTATGACGTGTGGTGCGAGCTTTACTCCATACCCTATAAAAAAGCGGCGCTTGATAACAGCTTTTGCATAGTGAAGGAGGACTATTTCGGCGAGAACGGAGGCGTGGTCATAGCCAATCCCAATGCGCCTACGGGAATATATATGGCGCTTGACGACATAGAGGATATAATAAAACACAACAGGGATTCCATAGTCATAATAGACGAAGCTTATATAGACTTCGGCGGCATATCCGCCGCTGAGCTGATACATAAATACGACAACCTGGCAGTGGTACAGACCTATTCCAAATCAAGAGCCCTTGCAGGCATAAGGGTAGGCTACGCCATGGCGAACAGCAAGCTCATACAAGCCATGGAAGCGGTAAAAAACAGCTTCAACAGCTATACCCTGGATTCTCTCTCCCAAGCAGCGGCAGAAGCAGCCGCAAGGGATACGGAATATTTCAACCGATGCCGCAGCAATATAATAAGCACGAGAGAGTGGACCGTAAACGAGCTTTCAAGGCTTGGCTTCGATACCCTTCCCAGCTCCGCCAATTTTATATTCACGACAAATAAAAACATAGATGCCAAAGGGCTTTTTGAATATTTAAGGAGCAAAAACATAATAGTCAGATATTTCAACAAGCCGAGAATAGATCAATATCTCAGGATCACCATAGGAACAAGAGAGCAAATGGAAGTTTTGATAAAAGCAATAGGGGGATACTGATATGAAAAAAGCAATGCTTCTCACATTTATAATGACCATATTTTGCGTATGCGGCGTATATGCGGGCAATTTGGAAAAGCCCCAAAAAATATATACCCAAGAGGAAATAAAAGAAAAGATAGATAAAAGCGAAATGCTTGGCTTTACAGATCTTTTCTTTGCGGAGAAAGAGGATAAGCCCATGGCTATAGCTGTAAAGGAAGCAGACTCTGCGCTGTATTACGATCAGCTTACGCCCTATGAGAAAGAGCTATACGACTTCTTTGCGGAAAATGCGCAAAATTACAAAAACGGCACAGGTATTTCAGACGAAGAAACAGGCAGCTATTACAGAAAGACGTTTACAATACCTGTAAAGCTTGGGCCGGGAGAGACGCTATCGGACAGCAACTGGCAGGCCAAGGCAGAAGAATCTATGGGCATATCCATACCCACACTGCTTACAAGAGCAGGCTACACTTATTTTTATATGGATCATCCCGAAATATTTTGGGTCGATCTTAACAATGTCGGCTATGCCTACGGCCATGGTATCGACAGCAGCAGCAATTCCGTAATACTGGCAATTGAGCTAAGGCCGAACGGCTGCGCCAGCTTTTTCCCCGTATGCTATACGACAAGGGAGCAGGTAGAGGCAGACGACAGAGCAATTCAAGACAGGGTAGACGAGTTGATATCAGCCCTGCCCTATAAAGCCTCTGATTTCTATAAGGTAAAATACTTTAGCGAATGGCTGTGCGCACACAACAGCTACAACACGCCTGCTACGGTAGAGGATGAAAACGGCAAACCCTCATACTATGCCCACCCATCCATGCGCTATGCTTATATAGCCCCCTCCGCCCTTTTATACGGCGACGGGAGCGATAAAGAGAAATACCCTGTATGCGAGGGATATTCCGAAGCGCTTAAGATACTATGCGACAGAGCAGGCGTTGAAGCCATGTGCCTAACAAGCACCACACACAAGTGGAATGCGGTAAGGCTTGGGGGCAAATTTTATTTCTGCGATCCCACATGGTGCGATTCATCAGGCAAAAACACACTGCAGCAATATTCGTATTTGCTCATAGGCACAAAGAAAATGCAGGAGCTGGACAAGGGCATCGACCACAAACTGGTATACCAAACAGAACTTTATCCGCCGTCTTTTTCTGCCAATATGTATATTGAAGATATGGAATTCCCTATCTATAGCCAATACACCTATGATTTTTACAAATACTTGGATGTAGACAATAACAATATAATAGATGTAAATGATGCGTCAGAGCTTTTGAAACAGGCTGCAAATATAAAGACTCACAGCGCACAGGATATGACAGGCGACGGTAAGCTGGATCTGCTGGATCCCATTAAATACAACAGGCTTATTTTCCAATGACGCCGTTGAGCCTTGATGCAATATGCTCAAAGCAAAGGGCAAGGCGGCAGCCAATAAGCCTGTGCGGGTGATACCGTCATCTGTAATGTAAATGCCCAACAAAAAGCAATAAAAAGGAGATGATATCTTGAAGAAATTTTTGGCAATTCTCATCACTGCCATGCTTATGCCCGGGGCAGTGTATGCCGACGTCAATGCAGATAAGCCCATACTTGTTGAAACACAGGATTGTTCTGCGGCTATAGAAGTCATAAAAAAGGATTTTGAAGAATACGGCCTGGCAGACAGTATAGCACGGTTCCAAAGCAAGGAGCTCAAGATCGGAACGCCCTTTGCCGTAGAGTGCGGCGAAAAGGAAAAACCTGAATGCTATTATCTTTTCCCCATTATAAATAACGGCATAATAACGGGATCTATAGATGTTGAAGAAAGAGAAGACCACTATATGTATGTTGCCGCCATAGCTCACAGCGGACTTATGACCGGGGGCGATGAAAGCTGCTGGAATGAGCTTAAAGACGGCAATGCCTATATAATACACAGGGATGAAAGCACAGGGCGTGTATTTGCCACATCGGGAGATAAGAACGTTCTCCTTTCCATAGACTACGGCGATGACAGTCCCGTGCCTGCGCCTATAGATGCCGAAAGATCGGTAGTGGATATTACAAAGCCTTTGGATATCCGTATAAAAACCACTATAAGCGATGAAGAAACAGCCATATGGAAAAAGGCTCGTGAGGATGGAAGGACCGTTGTAACAGCAGATGCAGACAAATTGGGAGCCATAAACAAAAACGACAGGCTTCTTGTGCCGTTAAGAGCAGTAGCTGAAATAATGGGCTGTGATACGGAATGGGAGCCCAACACGAAGACCGCTGTTGTAAACGGCATAAAAAAAGCAGAGTTTACCGTAAACAAATATTTTTATACGGTCGATGGAGAGATATTGGATACAGATGTGCCTGCCGAGATTATAGACGGCAAAACATATATACCTCTGAGAGCCGTAAGCGACACTATGGGCGCAGACATCGCCTATAACGTCGAAACCAAGGCTATCACTTTAAGCTTTTAAATATGAGGATGAGAGCTTACCGACTTTGTATTGTGTGACGTCAAAATAGTATTTTGAATATATCGGGCTCTGACAAAACCGACCGTTCGTGATAGGACAGTAAAAGCGGCGCAGGGAATACCTTGACATCAAAATAAATGAGCGTGGCATTAACGGTCAAACAGCCGTAATGCTGCGCTCTTTTTTAAATCGGCCAATATCTATTTATGATAGGGTTCATTTTTGATTATACGGAAAGCACGATATATCTGCTCTGCAAGTATCACCCGCATGAGCTGATGAGGAAAGGTCATTTCGGAAAAGCTCAGCTTAAGATCCGCAGCCCTGAGCACATCATCACTTAAGCCCAAGGAACCGCCTATTACAAAGGTGATGTGGCTTATGCCCTTTAGTGCACAGCTTGATATTGTCTCTGCAAAGGTCTCGCTGTCCATATGTTTTCCATTTATTGCCAAAGCTATGATATAGCTTTTCCTTATGACCTTCAGAAGTCTTTGCCCTTCCGTGTCCTTTATCTGTTCTTTTTGTGCGGCGCTCAGGCTATCGGGAGCCTTTTCGTCAGGCACCTCCGCTATATCCACATCGGCATAGCGTGAAAGTCTTTTCAAATACTCTGCCATTGCATCGCTGAAATATTTTTCTTTTATCCTGCCTACACAGGCAATGGTTATCTTCATTACAGTTCAACACACCTTTTGACGCCATAGGGTGCGGCTACCCACATATCAAAATCCCCGCCGATCTCGGCGCCGCTTTCGCTGACTATATCCTTAACGGTGTCGAAGGCAAGCTGAGGAGTATTGTTTTCCTTGCTGAGATGACCCAAAAAAACGTATTTTAATTTGCTGTCCGCTATTTTGCTCAGAAACGCTCCTGCCACCGAATTGCTAAGATGGCCTTTGTCGCTTAGTATCCTTTGCTTCAGACTGTAGGCATAAGGGCCGTTTTTGAGCATATTTATATCGTGATTGCTCTCCAGCAAAAGCACCGAAGAGCCCTTTATATTTTCCTTTACAATATCTGTGATATGCCCCATATCCGTGGCTACGGTTATCTTGCCGTTATCGGTAACGATGCTGTAGCCCACAGGCTCCGCCGCATCATGAGGGATCTCAAAGGGCTGTATGCAAAGGTCGTTGAAAAAAAGATTTTCATCGGCATACACCGCTCTTTTGTTCCGTGGCCTAAGCTCGCCTACCTTCACAGGCATATTGCTCCAGGTGCCCTCCGTGGCATACACGGGTATGTCGTATCTTCTTGAAAGAACGCCTATGCCGTCTACATGATCTGCGTGCTCATGAGTCACAAAAACGGCATCTATGTCATGCCCCGTAAGTTCAAGGCGGGAAAGTCCTTCTTCTATCCTTTTGCCGCTCAAGCCTGCATCTATGAGGATATTGGTATATTCTGTTCCTATATATACACAATTGCCTCCGGAACTGCTGGCAATCGTTGCAAACCTAAGCTTCATCAGTCCTTTACCCTCTTTATATCAGCGCCCAATGCCTTAAGCTTGTATTCTATCTGTTCATAGCCTCTGTCTATAAAGCGTATGTTTCCTATTTTGGTAGTGCCTGCGGCGGCAAGTCCTGCTATTATCATAGCCGCTCCCGCTCTCAGGTCGGTAGCAAGCACCTCTGCTCCGTTGAGCTGGGGAACGCCGTGTATCGTAGCTATCCTGCCGTCGACAGTAATGTCACAGCCGAATTTTTTAAGCTGATCTATGTACTGGAATCTGTTTTCCCAAACGGTCTCCGTGAGTATGCTTACGCCCTCCGCCTTTGAAAGGCCTGCCACCATTTGAGGCTGAAGGTCTGTGGGGAAGCCGGGATAAGCCATTGTCTTTACCCTTATGGAGGAAAGCTTACCGTTTGATATAACATCTATGTAGTCATCGCCTTCTTCTATGGTACAGCCCATTTCCTTAAGCTTGGCTGAAAGGCTGTCCATATGCTTGGGTATTATGTTCCTTACCGAAACATGGCCGCCGCAAATGGCAGTTGCTATCATATATGTGCCTGCCTCTATCTGATCGGGTATTATCATATATTCGCCGCCGTGGAGATTCTCCACTCCCGTTATCCTTATAACGTCTGTTCCTGCGCCCTTTACCTTTGCTCCAAGCATATTCAGAAAATTGGCGGTGTCTACTATATGCGGCTCCTTGGCGGCATTTTCAATAGTGGTGACGCCCTCGGCCATTGTTGCGGCAAGCATAATATTTATTGTAGCGCCTACGGAAACGGTATCCAAAAAGATATTCGTACCCTTGAGCCTGTCCGCCTTAAGAGTTATGATGCCCGCATCATAGTCTTCTATCACCTCTGCTCCCAGGGCTCTGAAGCCCTTGAGATGAAGGTCTATGGGTCTTGTGCCAAAGTTGCAGCCGCCGGGCAGCGCCACCTCGGCCTTTTTAAATCTGGCAAGAAGAGCGCCCATCAAATAATACGAAGCCCTTATCCTTCTTACAGAATCAAATGTTGCATTCCAGTTCTCCATATCGGAAGAGTCTACCATAAGTGTCCTGTCATCTATGAGCTGACAGTGAGCGCCCAGCTTTGTAAGAGTATCTTCAAGACACTTTACATCCTCTATCCTGGGAAGATTATCTATAATACATATACCGCCTGCCAAAATAGCGGCAGGGATAATGGCAACTACTGCATTCTTGGCGCCGCTTATGGTTACCTCGCCGTTAAGGGGATTTCTTCCATTTATTAAAAAATGCTCCATAAAAGCACACACCTCTCCAAAATATCACCAATTTGTATCCTTGTATATTCAATTTATTATATCATTGTTTCGTGTAATTTTAAAGATATTTTTTATTAAATATCAACTTTTTTGCCAAAAATTTGACCATAGATATAATAACAGCAATGGCAGGGCTTGTCAAGTTAAAAAATCGTGGCATTCCTTTATCAGCCAGCAAAATATAAAGGCAAAAGAAATAAGCCATGCCAAGTCATATTTCATTATACAGCTAAGCCCCGAATCATCACACGGCCTGACAGTGAAGGGCATTGCCAGCGTAAGCGCTCCCGCAGCCGCAGATAAATAGAAAAGAGGACTGAGAGCACACGGATAAAGGCGGCAGTAGGCATAATAAATTATTACAAGCCATATCCCGCCCATGACTGTATTAAGCTTATATCTGAATATAAGAAGGCCGTCAAGAAATATATTTGCCATTATAAGTGCGGGCACAACAAGGACATATCTCCTTGAAACAGATATAAATGCCCTTTCGCCTGCTATAGGCATACAGCAGGCAGCGGCAATAATAACACAGGCAAGAGCCGATACCGCCTGCCTTTTTTTACGCATATGTCATCATCCCATTCTGAAACATATTACAAGATCGATCGTAAATACCATAAATGCAAAGAAATACCCTGTAAACTTCCTGGAGACCTCGCTTCCCGATAAGGGCAGCCTTGCCTCGTAGTCCATGAAATTTCCTGCCAAGAGTATAGGTATCAATACAAGCAGTATGCATGACCTTGCAATTACACGAAATGTAGTGATATCGCCTATGGAAAGGGCGACCAAGGCAAAGGAGACAAATACAGCCGCCACAAGATACAATATCGTGAACACAGATCTTTCTATGCCGCTTCCGTTGAGACCCGGAAGCCTGCCTGTGTATTCTATGGCTTTGCCCAGCACATTCCCCGAGCGTATAAGCGCTGTCTTTAGCTCCGAAGCCGATGCGTAGCGGTCCGCCGGATCCATTTGCGTGCAGCGGTCTATTATGTAATCCCCTTCGCCTATGTATTTTTCCTCGATAGGCAGCTTACCCGTAAGAAGCACATTGATAAGCACGCCGCAGGAATATATATCCGCTGCTGAGTCTGTCTGCTTAAAGCCGAACTGCTCGGGCGCCGCATAGCCCACGGTGCCCAAAATAGTCGTATCTCTTTGTCTGTCTTCTTTTTTTATACGGGATATGCCCATATCTATAAGGCTTATGCTGCCGTTGTTTTTAAGTATTATATTTGCAGGCGTAATGTCTCTGTGGATTATGCCTCTTTTGTGGAGAAAATAAAGAGCATCGCATACAAGACACATTATTTCCCTTACCTTTTCCAAGGGCATGGGGCCCTCCTGCTCTATAAGAGTGGCAAGATCGACGCCGTCTATGTACTCTTCTATTACATAGCATTTTTCATCTAAATACAGCACATCCTTTACATAGGGGATGTATCTTGTTTCCGAACCTTTGATCTTTTCATACACGGCTGCGGCGGCGGGAGCAATATTCTTTTTTACCCAAATGCCGTTGTCTCTTGTATCCTTTACCATGGAGACTTGCCCGCTGTTATCCAAACAGATCAATTCTCTGTATTGACTTAATTCGTACTCCGATGTCAAGCTGTTCATATTTTCCTCCAAATACTTGCAATTTTCACCATAATATTATATCATGTTTTCAAGAGGTGGTAAATATGGATATTAAAAAAAACACAGACGAGCTTTTAAAAATACTTGAATATCAAGATTCCGTGAAGGACTATATAACGGAAAACAAGGATGAGATATTTGACTGTGATTTATCCCTGTTTTTAAATGATATGCTGGAGAAATACGGCATAAGCAAAGGGGATGCCGTAAATGCTTCGGAATTGGATCAGATATACGGATATCAAATATTCTCAGGCGTTAAGAAAAATCCCTCCAGAGATAAGCTCATACAGCTTATATTCGGCATGAAGCTAAAGCCTCAGGATGCTCAAAGGCTTTTGAAGATAGGCGGGGTTCGGGAACTGTATCCAAGAATAAAACGAGACAGCATTATAATATTTGCTCTCAATAAGGGTCTGAGCATTACGGAATGCGATGAACTGCTGTTTGAAATGAAAGAGAAAACCATAATAAATGAATAACTAAACACCGCCCTTGGCATATGCCTGCCACGGCATAGCCGTCTGTAAACCTTGGGCGAAGGAAATATCATTTTTAAATGCTCTTGTGTCGGTTTTGAAAATTTTTTGGATGAGCGATCGCTTAAATCAAAAAGGCTGCCAATATTGGCAGCCTCTTTTGCGTCAAATATTCTCAATAATCTTTGATCTCGGTAAAGCTTTTGTCAAATCTAAAAGCACTGCGCACAACGCCTGCACTAACCATAATGACTTCTGAACCACTATTAAGGCTAGTAACATTGATTTCAGGCTTAGTATATTCTTTCATTTCAATTTACCTCCTTAATAATTAATTCTTACTTACTGTAACAGACTGCTCTGCATAAGCTGTAGGGCTGTTTAATTCAAGCTCAAAGTCGCCCATTGTAAATGCATTTGCAGAAGTCGTGTCATCAGCTGAACTGCCGTATGTACCTGAAATACTGACATTTACACTACCGCCCTTACTATTTGTAAGTCTAACGGGGAATGAAATAGTACCGTCTTCATTCTCAACAGCAGCATCGATAGTGGCTTTCTTTCCATTAATTGTTGCTTCCAACTTGTTGATATATACACCTGAGTCTAACTTTTCAGGATCAACAGTTAATTTGAAAGCGCCTTCACAAGCGTTGATCACAGCATCACTCTTATCGCTAGAATCTTGAGAAGGATCTATAGAATTTTCATATATATTTGCAGTTGCTACAAACAAACCTGTTCCTGTTTCAGACTTATTTACACCTGTATAATTAAGAGATTTATCATAGTCTGCTATTACTGTAAATAAAGCATAAAACTCGGGATACTCATCGCTAATAGTAAAACTTGATAGTGTATTACCTGCATGATTAAATGTCATACATCCTAAATCATCATTAAGATGACATGATGTAACTACTGATCCTTTGTTTTGCCTTCCTTGTAAATTATTACGTATGTTAGCTCTATTAGTATCATAAACATCAGTAGTGAACTGATTTTCATGGGCGCTATAATATTTATCACCTGATGGATTACCTTCTGTAATATCGATACCCGGCATAAAAACGTTACTATCATAATAAATTCTTGCGCCAAAATTTAAGTATTTATTTGTATCTGATATTATATCGATTGGTACTTCTATTATATCGCCTTTCTTAAATTCTGTTACTTCTTGACCGGTTATCGCATCAATAGGTTGACGAATAGCAATACTTGTAGTTGCTGCCATAACATTAAATGACATTACAAATACACCAATGCAAAATACAGACATTAATGTCGAAATTTTTCTTAATTTCATATGCCTAATTCTCCTTATAATAATTTTATTGTAAGCTTCTTATTTTATTTTTTTAATTTACCATTAGGGAATAAATTTGAAATATCCAAATCATTTGTAAATATAGAAAGCGCTGTTAAGTCGTTTGTATCTATATTATTGTCACCTGTAACCTCGCCTGCCTCAATATTAGCCTTTGGATACATAACTGAAATATCCAAATCGTTCGTATATATCGCAAGTGCAGTAACATCATTTGTGTCAATTTTTCCATCACCAGTAATATCACCATATATGAAATCAGTCAAATCAATCTGACCGGTTTCAACGACCATATCACTAGTTATACCGCCGCCTTCTTCATTAGTCTTGACAGTGCTATTATCTTCATTAACAAGCTGAGTCATAGCGACATCAACAGGAACAGATGTTGCCTTTTCATCATTAACGGTAAATGTGACCTCAGCCATAGTTTCCTTAGCTGTGTCATCTGACGCCTTGACCTGAACAGGTGTAGCTGAAGCCCATGCTATTATAAGGGTTTCCTTGCCATTGGCAGCAGGTTGGGTGCCCGATACGATTATACCGTCTGTAAAAGCGGATCCCTCTGTTGCGTAAGGTGAATTTACATCATCGCTCTTAACAGGAGTCGCTTCATTAGGATCATATGTAAAGGTCATGACATAGCCGTTTACAACAGCCGTTTCATTGGCATCGGGAATGACCATAACGGGAACGTCAACAGTATTGCCCGTATGCTCGCTGCCGTCTACATGTCCTGAGCTTCCGCCAATGGCGTACTGTTCGGCATGAGCGCTGACAGCCATAACAGCTATTGCCGCACAAGCTATGCTTGCACCAATAAAGCTTTTTAACTTCATGATTAACCTCCTTTTTTATTTAGTTTTCAGTATATATATGATAACATTTTTTGGGGTTTTTGTAAATAGTAATTTTTTGGGCTGAGCAATTAATCTTATTTGAATAATTTCTCTGAGGGCGCGCATTGCACGCCCTTAGAGTATTATAAAATTCAATGCAGCAGTCTTTTTACATTTACTTCACCATTTTAAATACATCATCAAATGTAATTCCGTCAGGGAATTTATTTGAATAACAATAATCTATGATCTGATCCTTGATACGATTTATCTCTTTTTCAAGCTCTGTTGTATTGGAAGGCTTTATTACTGTTTTTCCATTTGTTTTATCGTTAGCGCCGCCATTCCAACCGTATACATTTTCCCAAAGCTTAAAGTTATACGGTATAGAGTAATTAGGTCTGGTTTTGCTGCCAAAGGCAATACAATTTGAGAAATTTCCAATACAGTTTTCACTATTGTTATTGTCAAAATTCTTTGCCTTATGGTTAAATGCTATACAGTAATAAGCTGATCTTGTTACACTGCCGTCTTTTGCAGTCTCACCTGAACCAAACTTGAATCCGTTGCCGTTCATTTCACCCTCAGCTGTTTTTACCCATGCTGAAACAGATTCATTATTTATCTTGGCATTGGCTGTGCTGAATTTCTTACTGTTGTAATTTGATTCAAAGCTTGAATCAGAAGCCATCATCTGCTTAACGGTAGTCAGCTTCTTATCAAGGGGAGCGCCGTTATTATAGTCATACTCACCTGTAAAGACTTGGGTATTGCCATTGTTCCAGCAGGCTGAATACTTGTATTCTACAAGTGGTGTATTGTCGCCTGTCTTATCATAGGAATCCCAACCATCGTCTGAATTATCCCATGAATAGCAATATTCAAAGGTAGTATTCTTAGCGCCCAATTTAGGAGCGAAGCCATCGGCATTGGCGCCATGTGATGCTATATCCACATTCCTGTAGGAATAGCAGTATCTCAGAACATTGCCTGTAGCGTTATTGGAAAGCTGTATGCCTGTGTCACCGTTATATCTTGCGATAACGTGTTCTATGGTATTGTTCTTTCCACCGTCTATTATAATACCGTTATCCGGAGCGCCTTCCACTATTACATTCTGCACAATAAGATTGCTTCCGGATATTGTAAGACCTCTCTTGCCTGAAGAAAGTCCTGAGAAATCCAATACCGGATAAGTTCCGTCAGGTTGCTTAACACCTACGATAGCTGCCTTGTTGGAGCCGGTGTACTTTAATCCGCTGCTTCCTGTTACTTTGATCACAGGTGTGTTTATCTGAAGGGTTCCTCCGCTGTTCAGAGCAGTTATACCATTCTTCAAATCAGACATATTGTCTGATGTAACTGTTTTAACAACATTTGAAGGCACAGGTGATAACTGTGGCTCAGGACCTGACGGAGGAAGCTCCGCCGTAGTTGCCTGAGTAGTGCTTTCGACCCTAGTTGTTGTAGATTCCGTTGGCTTTTCGGGCTCCACAACGCTGCCGTATGTCACCTTTACAGAAATTATGTTTGCGGAGGTGCCGCCTGTCTGACCTGCGGTTATTTTGTATACTCCTGCGGGAACTCCGCTTACTGTAAGGGTCTTCTCTCCGCCGGCATAGTCCACATGATCGCCTGATTTACCATAGAATATTACCCATGCGGTCTTGTTCGGATCACTTGAACCGCATTTATATGTAATGGCAACTTCGGCGCCGTTATTAAGCTTAAGCTCTACATAGCTATCGGAATTAGCGTTTATCTTGATCTCACCTTTGCTTGACTGATTGCCGCTTATATTAAAGTGAGAAGTATCGCTCAGTATATTACTATATTGATAAGTACCTGCGGGAAGGGCCGTAAGACCGGATTGATCCTGCGTGGTGGCTTCTGTTGTTTCCTTTGTTGTAGCTTCTGTTGAAGGCTCTGCTTCTCCGTCTTTTGGCGTAACATTTATGCCGTATATCTCGGGATTTGTGCCGATGCCGCCAAGATAAATCACATTGCCCTTCTCAAGAGTTATATTAAACATCTTATATTCTGTTGTTGAAGGCTCAACGGCATTTATCCGGTCGCCTGACTCATTAATAAAGGCATATGTCTTTCCACTATTATAGCATATAGCAAATGATACGGTCACATCTTCAAGAGCTACTATCTTAGCCGCAAGACGATATGTAACGCCCTGTAATGTGGTCGGCTGGCTGTTTGTCTTGACATAGTGACTTGTGGATATATCTCCGAACTTAGCGGGAAGATCCGTCTTGCTGCTATAATCAAGATCATATTTAAGGTCCTGAGCGGCAGTTATCCTGACTCTGCCCGTAGAATATATCTCGCTGCCGTTTGCTATATCTGCGCCCGAAGGCATCCAGTCAAAGCTGCCTGAAGGTGCAGGAGGCTCGGGAGGAAGTACTGTACCTCCGCTGCCTAAATTGCTGAGTATCCACAGAACATCTCCCATGTCTATTCCTGTCTTGCCGTCACAATCTGCATTGGCAAGAGCAACTGAACTTTCTATGGACTTAATATGAGAAATATGGTTAAGCACAACAATGGCGTCTGCTGTTTCTACCTTGCCGTTCATATCAGCATCGCCCTTTAAGGACTGGGCTGATGTGGTTACGGTAACAGTTCCGTTTTTAACAGTGTACTTAATATCCGTAGTTTCATCAGACTTAATGTCTTCAACACTTATATTTACGTTGGTAGTGCTGTTTGCCGTAAAGTTTACATAGAAGAGGTAACCATCTTCCATAGTATTGGCAGAATTTACACCTGCTACCTTTACCTGACCTGATGACGGATTTGCTTCTATCTTGTCTGTCGTGCAAGCCGTACCGTTCTGTACAGATACGTATGTAAGAGCGCCCGGCGTGTAGCTCAATGTAACAGCATAGTTTGCAAGAGAAGTGATGCCGCTTATCTTAACAGGTACGCTTACCTTTGCGCCCCTTGATACCGTCTGGCTCACAACCGAAAGCTCCGCCGTATCAACGGTAGGCTCTACAGGCTTAGGCGTATCTGATACATACTCTATATAGAAGAGGTTAGGAGAACCATCGCCCTTTGTTATAGTATGTGTTCCTGCATCTATTGCATATTCATAAGCGCTGCTTCCGAGACTTGTCATGCTTGTGAACTGTACCGGCGTGCCGTCTATCTTTATTTCGGTGCCGTCTTTTATAACAAGTATGAGCTTTCCTTTGCCCGATGTAAATCCTATATGGGTACTTGATTCCATCTTAAGGCATCTTGTAAGAGTCTGACCCTTATAGTCTACAGTACCCTTGCCTGTTGAAAGATTGCCTTCAAAATCAAAGAATTCCTCAGGATCGTTAAGTCCGTCATGTGTGAAGTTATGGAGAGTATTATCTGCATCGGTATCTCCGCCGCCAACATCTCCGCCGCCCTGAGCCTGAGTGGTAGCCTGAGTATCTGGCTCCTGAGCGCTTGTTGTAGACTGAGTTGTTTCCTTAGTCTGAGTGGTAGCCTGAGTAGTAGGCTCCGCCTCTGTAGGCGCATTAGGATCGAATGCCGTTATCTTAAGATGCGTTATCTTAGCTTCCTTATATTGGCCCTTATCTAATATTCCTGACTGTATGATATAAGTGCCTGCAGGCAGATTGTAAGCCGTGTCTGTGCCTGAGATTATCTGCTCGCCGTCTGAATTCATAAGAATTACAGGAGTATTTGAACCGCCGTCTGTAATTGAAATATTAACGGCTGTATTTACATTGAATACTATATCCTGACCTTCTGCGTTCCTGCCGAGATTTACACATGAACTGCTGAGCTTGCTGACATTGAATATAATATTGTCCTTAGTCATGTGAGTGCTCGTAAGATACTTGTTGTTAAGATCCTGATCATATGGAAGCTTTACAGAAGCCGTAGGCTGTCTGTCGCCTGCTACAACGGAGGTATCTACGCTTTCGGGATCCATAACAGGCTCCGCCTTCATAACGCCAGCCTGTGAAAGTACCGTCGCCTTGGCAAGAGCTATGCTTTCATCAAGCTTGTAATTGCCTGACGGTATGTAGCTCAGACTTGGATTGGTATCAAAATCAGAATATTTGTTGTTGTTTGGAATAACCTGGTTTTTATCCGTTACTACAGTAGCGTTCATATTTCCCTTACAGCCTGTAAGAGAGTCGTTATAGCTCTTTATAGGGCCTCCGTCGCTCTTTACCCACTGGGGATCATTACACTGATAGAATAAATTGTACTCCGAGAAAATGTAACAGTCTGCTCTTGTGTTCATAGCATAGGCTGTCTGATTTTCAAAGAAGTTGTTATACATATGTATATTTGCCTGGCGTCCGAGAGGACCTCTGGATTCACAATCCTTCCAATGATTGTGATGATATGTCAGATTGTACTGAAGACTTGTGTCCGAAGAACCTACAAGATTTGTCTTGTGGTAGCCCTCATAGTAGCAGTAGCTGTTTGTGAAATACTGACCTCTCTTGAAATCGCAGGCGCCGTCGCCGCCGTCCTTGTCGCCTTCGGCAGGGTTGGAAATAGTCGGCTTGTAGAATTCACAATGGTGTATCCAGCAGCGCTCGACCGGAGCTGATAATTCGCTGCCCGTCTGCTGACCTTCCATGCCTACGCAGTCCTCGGGAACATTGCGGAAGGTTATATTCCTTACCTCAAAGCTCTTGCCGAAGCGGCCTGCCTGATAGCCTGCTGTTGAGCATATAAAGTGTATGCCCCAGCCGTCTACTGTGGCGTCTGTACCTATACCCTCTATTGTAACGTCTTTGCCGCCCTGCATTCTTGCCATAAAGCCGTTGTCGCCTACCGAACCGCCGTAATTAAAGGAATCGTATGCGGTAAGACCATCAGGAGCCTTTACATCGCCTATTATCCTGACTACAAGAGGCGTTCCCTCCTGAGCAAGCTTTTGTATAATGCCGCTGTTGGTGTTTGTCAAGGCTCCTGTTTCCTTAGGAGTCGCGCCTGCTGAGTTAAGTATGTTGCCTATACCTGTGACTGTTGTGCCTCCTGCCGTTACGGAAACACTGTCCTTGTTTTCATTGGTAACATACAATACCTTTGCGTTTGGCTTAAGAGTACCTTCGTCCGTATATGCGCCTACGCCCTCGTTATAATTGAAGTGAGCATAGCCTGAACGGTCGTACTCATAAACCGTTATGTTTTCCTTCTTAAGCGTTGTGCCGCCTGCAGTTACGCTTAATGTATAGCTGCCGGGCTTTACTCCCGGAATGTCTATACGTACCTTTCCGTTTACATCTCTTACGAGATACTGCAGAGCATCGCCTGTAAGAGAGCCTGTGTCCGTACCGCTCCAGGATACAGCCGTTACGTCACTGTCACTTACGCCTGTAAGCTCTGCAAATATTGCCTCATACCAGCCGCCGCCTGCTATAGTGGCTGCCATTGCGTCAACAGGCGCAACAGTCATTGAGCCCACAAGCATGGCTGCTGAGAGAAATGTGCTTAAAATTCTTTTTAAGCCCTTTTTCATAAATTTCTTCCCTCCCGATATAAATTTTAAAAATATGGCTTATCCCAAAACCCCCTGATATTTTTAGAAACTATTCCATATTAATATAAATTTATCATACATCAAAACCAATAAAAATCAATGAATAAATTATGAATTTTCTTCCTCCATTTGTTTTTTATCAATTACTTACAATTTTAAAAAATATTTTTGTAAATTTGTGCTAATACGAATATTAATATCATAGACTAACCTGTAGTGAAACTATGTCTTGGGGGTATTCGGCGTTGAAAAGATCAGGCCTTGTTTTTGTTGTTGTATGCCTTATTTTAAACGGCTTTTTCATATATTCACATCAGTATTCGGATAAGGTGGCTTCCCATGTGACGTTCTATGAAATGGGAGATGCTTCTCTCACCGTTTCGGATACTCTGACGGCGCAGTACGTTCCGCAATACGATATAAACAAAATGAGAGATATAAATTATTTGAGAAAGTATTATTATGCCGTAGACAAGAAAACCGGCATGGACAAGGAGCTTTTTGATGCAGATAAGCTTATGGCCCGTGATGTTACTGTAAATACGGATGAAAACGGCGGGCCTAAAATACTTATATTCCATACCCACGGCAGCGAAATGTTTGCCGACAGCAAAAATGTGAACGAGGGAGTGATCGGTGCGGGAGAATATCTCAAGAGCCTTATAGAGGACAAATACGGTATAGAGTGCTTACATATCACCGATCGCTTTGATGTGGTGAACGGCAGTATACAGCGTGACGGAGCCTATGAAAGAATGGAGCCTGTCATAACGCATATCATAGAGGAAAATCCTTCTATAGAGCTGGTAATAGATCTCCACAGAGACGGCGTAAACGATAACCTGCGCCTTGTGGCCGAGGACAACGGCGAAAAATGCGCCAAGGTAATGTTTTTCAACGGACTTTGCACCAAGTGGGAGGGCTCACGCCTCAAAAGCATAAAGGGTCTTGAAAATCCGTATCTCGCCACGAACCTTGCCTTAAGCCTTAAAATGCAGCTTGCCATGAACGAGCTTCATCCCAACCTTACAAGAAAAATATATCTCAATGCCTATCGCTACTCACTCCATATGAAGGACAAGAGTATGCTCATAGAGCTTGGCGCACAGACCAATACGGTAGAGGAGATAAACAACAGCATAGAAAGGATAGCCGAGGTAATAGGAAGGGTGTGTCTGGAGCATTAAAAAAGGCGAAGCAATATCGGACGCTTCGCCTTAATATAATACCGCAAGAGCCGCTCACAGACAACGGCACATATCGGCATACTTAAATGCTTGCTTTTTTTAAGCTTAGCCAAGGCGCATCTTTACACGCCGCGGCATTATTTATAAAAATCAATAAGCTGCTTAAAGCTGTCCAAGGAATTGACAACCGTAGACTTGTCCACGCAAAAGGCTATCCTGAAATATCCCGGACAGCTAAAGCCCGTACCCGGAACTATAACGAGCCTGAAATCCTTGGCCTTGGCGCAGAACTCCTTGTCATTGGGTATAGGGCATTTGGGGAACATATAAAATGTGCCGCCCGGCTCAACACACTCATAGCCGTACTCGATAAGCGCCTTATAAAGTATTTCCTTATTTTCCTCATAGACCTTAAGATCGGAGGTCTGACCGATACACCTTGCGATGACCTTCTGCATAAGGCTGGGCGCATTTACAAAGCCCATTATTCTTGTGGCTACGCTCATGGCAACGATCGTATCCTCAAAGTCATCCAGCTCCGTAGGTATTACAAGATAGCCTATCCTCTCGCCGGGAAGGGAAAGACTCTTGGAATATGAATAGCCCACTATGGCATTTGAATAATACTTGGTAACATAAGGCACCTTAACGCCGTTAAAGGCTATCTCCCTATAGGGCTCATCGCTGAAGAGGAATATGGATGTGCCGTACTCCTTCTGCTTTTTGTCAAGTATCTCCGCCAGTCTCTTTATATCCTCCTCGCTGTATACGGCGCCTGTGGGATTGTTAGGACTGTTTATTATCATAAACTTTGTCTTTGGAGTTATCTTTTCTTCAAGCTCGTCAAAATTAATGGAAAATCTTTCATAGTCCGGGCTCACTACCACCTTGACTCCGTCAAAATTGGCAATATAGTTGTCGTACTCGCCAAAATAAGGCGCAACAAGTATTACCTCGTCTCCCGGATCTATAAGAGACTTAAGCGCCACATTAAGACCGCCTGCTGCGCCGACTGTCATAACTATGTTCCTGGCGCTGTAATCCGTGCCGTGGGTCTTGTTTATATGCTCGGCAACGATCTGCCTTACGTCATCGTAGCCTTCATTGCTCATATAGCCGTGAAGCTCCATTTCAGGAGAGTTGAGCGCTATGTCCGCAATGGCCTCCTTTACCGTTGGCGGAGGCACTATAGAAGGATTGCCCAATGAAAAATCATATACGTTTTCCCTGCCGTACTTCTCAGCCATAATTTTACCGTCTTGAAACATTGCTCTTATTATAGAACTGCCTGCAACAAGCTTTGACATTTTTTTTGATATCATTTTTGTATACCTCCCGAATATTTTACACTTTGTCATACCGAAGTATATCTTTATTATAGATTATTCTGTTTGTAATTTCAACTCTTCATTTTTTTCACGTATCCTTTCGTATACGCTGCGGCGGTCCGTATCCTCCTCTCTGTCCTGTCCTCTTCCGCTGCTGCGGCGGCATATACTGCCGTAAGGACAGTATCCGCATACGCCTGAGGAGGCAAGAGGCTCCACCTTTACGTTTCCCCTTATCATCTCATTGCCTATGTCTTTTGCGGTGCTTAGGGCAAGCTCCAGCAGGCCGCCGAATTCCTTATCTGAAAAGGCAGCCGCCTTGAATATGCCTCCGTGTCCTTCCTTGTCCATGGCTCCGCTCACCTTTTCGTTATTCAGCACTATGCCCTTCATGCTGTAGCTTTCAAGCATAAGCTCCGCTATCCTTTCGGCGCTGTCCACAGGCAGAGAATTTATAACGGGATCGTTTATGTGGAAATAAAATATGCCTGCGGGAACATAGTCCTTGCCCGTTACCCTTTTGCTGCTTTTCACAAAGGCGTCTATGTATATGGGAAGCTGAAGCTGTATGCCGTAGTAAAGATCGGTAAGGCTCACGTCTTTATCGGAGCTCTTGTAATCTATTATCCTGGTGTACACCTTTTCCTCCGATACCATTACATCCACTCTGTCTATCCTGCCCGTCATTACCATTTTTCTGCCCTTGTCCAGTTCTATTACTATAGGCGGCAGCTTTTCGTCGGGGCCAAAGCCTATCTCATAGCCCAAAGGTTCAAAAAGACCTTCTTTTATCTGCTCGGACAACGCCCACACGCTTCTGCCTATTATCCTCTTTACCCTTTGCGTAAGCTGCTTGTAGCGTGCCGTGGACTTAAGTATATCCATGCCCATATCGGCAGTTATGCTCTCTACGCTTTTATCCACCATGCTCTGTATCTCCCCGGCCTCAAGGCTGCGCCAGTTCGTATCGCTTTTTCTAAGCTTTTCCGATATGTCCTCCAGCACATAATGATAAAGGCTGCCCGTATCCCTCGGCTTTATTTCATATACCTCTCTTTCCTCCGCCTTTATTATATATTTCAAAAAGAAGGAATAAGGGCACCTTGCAAATGTCTCAAGCCTTGATACGCCTGAATATATGCTGTCGGGATAGATGCCCCGCAGCACCTTGTCGTTAAGATATCCCGTATCCGCCTGCTCCGCCGTGCTCCTAAGCAGAAACTCTATCCTCTTGCCGTATATCTCATCCTTTTTAAGATAGCTGTATATATCCTTGTACACAGGCGGCAGCTCTCCGCCCTCGGACAATCGGGAAACAAGCATTCCAAACGCCTGCTCCTTTGAAGCTATATCCTTTGGGCCTATCTCCTTGTCTTCTATGGAACGCACCTCCATATCCTTGAACATATCCAGTATTCTGAAAACTATGGGGGATGCCGTGAGCCCGTCGCCGCTTATGCTGCCTGTCGCATAGGTGATGCAAAGATATTCCGAGGGCTTTGCAAGGCAATTGTATATCTCAAAGCGCTCCGAATTTATTTCCTGTATGCTGCCCGGAGCTACCTCAAAGGCATTGCTGCTGAGATATTCTCTTTCGCTGTCGTTGAATATCCCCCTTGTTTCCCTGTAGGAGGGAACATTGCCTTCATTTACTCCCAGCATAAACACTGCCTTTACATTGGGAAGTATAGTCCTTCCTATGTCTCCTATTATAAGCATATCCTGTAAAGCGGGCACCACTCCTACAGTGGCTGCGGAAAGCCCGGACCTTACTATTGCCGAATATTCCTTGGGGCTTACGATCTCATCGCCCAGTATGCTTACCGTCTTTTCCATAGTCTCCGCTATGGTGTTCCAAACGCCTGTGTTTATATCGGCTTCCGAAAGGTCGTTATCCTCTTTGTTCCGCTGTATGATATCGCTGTGCCTTTTCGCCGCTCCCCATGAATCTATAAGATCAAAGAGGAGCTTGGTGATCTCCCTTACGCTGTATTTTTTATTCGGCCTTATATTGTCGGTAAGAGGCGAAAGTATATCAAGTATCCTTTCTTTTATATTGTTTATGCTGTCGTGATCGAAAGGACTTTTTTCATAAAAGCCGTATTTCCAGTCGCCCCTTTTCCACATATAGCCTTTTATGCCGTTGGCTATAACGTAGTTCTCTATTTCAAACACACTGTCCTCGTCAATATCCGCATATCCCGTTTTCAAAAATCTGAACACGCTGTCGCCGCCGTAGTCCGTAGCGGCTATGTCTATGGCGGAAATGACAAACTCCGTAAGAGAATGGCTCATTATGCTTCGCCTGCGGTCCAAAAAATTGGGTATATCATATTTGTTAAGGCTGTGGCAAAGAGGTATCTCATACTCGGAAGAGCCTGTTATAACGGCTATATCCTTGTATCTCATACCCTTATCTCTCACAAGGCTCACTATTTTGCCGCACACAAGATCTATCTCGGAATACATATCCCTTCCCTTGTATATATGTATCGCTTCCGTGTTCCCCGTGTATTTTACGGGAGAATAGCTCAAATAATTTTGAGCAAGATACATGAGCTCTTTGTTCTTATCCCCCTTTATGCCGCCCAGCCAAAGAGGCTTTTCAATTTTTGTTCCCACCTCTGAGGCAAGAGCCGTAAGCTTGTTTACAGTACATTTTGTTTTGTAAAAGGGATCGAAGGGATCGGGCGTGCCGTAGGATATTGCGCTGCTGTTCATATCAAGGGTGACAGTGACCCTTTTGCCGCTTTTGAGCAGATGGCCTATAACATTGTATTCCTGAGGCGTAAATCCCATAAAGCCGTCTATCCATATTTCATCCTTGCACATACTGCTTTCCTCTATATGCTCTGCAAGTATGTCAAGTATATCATCGGAGGATATATAGTCTCTTTTCAAATATCCTATGTAGCTTTCGTATATGAGCAATATGTCGGACAGCTTCATCTTAAGATTGCCTTCGGCCATATTTTCAATGGCAGACGATATCATGGAAGGCGTTACGCTGTAGTGCATGAGCTCGCCTATTGTGTCGCAGAGTTCATCTATAAAGCCTTGCTTATCTACGCTCTTTGAAAAGAACACAAGCTTATCCGCCAAGGAATATGCTATTTTCCTCACAAGCATAGCCTTGCTCACATCATCCAGCATAGCCTTTCCGTTCCTGCCGAACTTACTTATGATATGATATGCCAGATGCCTGAAGCTGAAAACATTCGTATTCACTATGGTATGCCTTTTGTTTGCCGCCAAAAGAAGCCTTTCCGACTCCATTGAGAACTGCTCGGGCACAATATAAAGCAATGTCCTGTCGGCATCGTCTTTTTCTGTTATCTCTTTTATGCACTGAGCGGTCTTGCCGCTGCCCGTGCCTCCCAGTATGTATCTGAGACTCATTGAAGCACCTCCCGTTTTTCAATGCTTTATATAAGTATAACATAAATATACATTATTGATAATATAATTTTATTAAAAGATATTATAAAAGACGAAAGGAGCCTACATATGCGATCCAAGATATTTGTGGTAAAGCTTAAGGATATTATAAGAACGGCAGTGTTTGCATTGCTGGGAGTCGCCATTATAGCCGCAGTCATTGTATTCATATTCGGGGGAAGGGGAAAATACAAGGAAGGTACATATACCTCGGGCATAATACTTCACGGTTCGCCTGTGGAGATAGAGGTGAAGGTAAGCAAAAACGCCATAGAAAGTATTTCCCTGGGCGATATGGGTGAGACGCAGGAGGTCTTTTATCCTACGTTCAATTCCTGCTTTGACGAGCTTGCCGCTTCCGTTATAGAAAATCAGAGCACGGATATAGAGATAAACAAGGACTATGAGGTTGCCGAGGGCATATTGCTCAATGCGGTGGATAATGCGCTGGCACAGGCAAAAAAATAATATTGCCATACCGGGGCGAAGCCTGTCTTTCGTATAAAAAGCCTGCGCCGTGCCTTTTTAACACCGTTTTTTCAACACGTTTTTTTCATTGCTTTTTCCATGCTAAAACGATCCGCAGACAATGCGGGTCGTTTTTTTCAATATAAAATTGCAACATACAAAAAAATGTGTTAAAATATAGAAAACATATAAGCGTGCCTTTGGCATAAACACCCTTCGGCCCGCAGAAATATTTATTTGCGGATCAATATATAAATAAGGAGAGAGCCATGGATCCAATCAGATCACTTATTATTGCACTGTCAATGTTCACAAGCATACCTATGCCAAGCATAGAATGGAAAAAAGAAAATATGCGCCTTATATTTTGCTGGTTCCCCATAATAGGAGCAATATTGGGCTTATTGGAATATTTGTGGTATATTGCAGCAAGACATTTCAGCCTTGGTGTATTCATATATTCCTCAGTTGCCGCCGTGCTTCCCGTATTGCTTACAGGCGGCATACATACAGACGGCTTTATGGATACGTGCGATGCCCTCAGCTCCCACGGCAGCAAGGAAAAAATGCAGGAAATACTTGCCGATCCTCACACAGGCGCCTTTGCCATAATATACACACTGGTGTATTTTATACTGTACTTCGGCGCTCTTACACGGCTATATGAGGATAGCAGGGGCGTACTGTGCCTTTGCTGCTCCTATGTTTTTGTAAGGGCAATGGCTGTCGTGTTCCTTATGAGCACAAAGTTTTCAAAGGATGAAGGCCTTTTGTACACCCTTGCGGAGCACAATGCGACTGTCGTTACGTCTATAATAACCGTGGTGTGGGTAATGGGTTCCCTTTCCGCCATGGAATATTCTTATATCGTTCCCGCACTTATGGCAATGGTGGCGGTTATTATATTTATGCTGGCGTTCAAAAAGGTGACTTTAAATAAATTCGGCGGCGTATCGGGAGATCTTGCAGGCTTTTTCATATGCGTAAGCGAGCTTATATGCCTTTTGGCTATAGCCTTGGGAGGCGCTGTATTATGATATTGTACACGGGAGGATACGGCCAGGGCAAGCTTTCCTATGTACTCAAAAGGCATAAGGGAAATGTATTTGACGGAACAAAAGACGATATAGAAAAAATTGACGGATACGATATCATAAACAGATATGATATCATTGTGAAAAGACTTATGGCACAGGGCAAAGACGCCCTTGCTTTTACAAAAAAAATAAATGCCGCTGCTGTGATAGGCAATGAAGTAGGCTGCGGCATAGTGCCTGTAAACAAGGAAGACATAATTTACAGGGAGACCGTAGGCAGATGTATGTGCATATTGGCCGAAAAAAGTCAAAGTGTGGTCAGGATAATATGCGGGATAGGGCAGGTCATAAAATGAAGGTCATATTGATAAGACACGGCAAAACAAAAGGAAATTCCCTGGGAAAGCTCATAGGCGTTACAGACGAAGGTCTTTGTGCCGAGGGTGCGGAAGAGATCAAAAAAAGAACATATCCTACTGCGGATACGGTATTCGTAAGTCCTCTTAAGCGCTGCGTGGAAACGGCACGGCTCATTTACGGCGATACTCCCTTCAGCATTGCCGAGGATATGCGTGAGATGAACTTCGGCATATTTGAAAACAAAAGCCACGAGGAGCTTAAAAACGACCCGTGCTATATCAAATGGCTGGAAACAAACTGCGAATCTTCAATACCTCAAGGGGAAACAAAGCAAGAATTTACAAACAGATGTGTTCTTGCATTTAAGTCCGCCGTTGAAAAGGCAAAGGGGGATACCGCCTTTGTGGTACACGGAGGCACTGTAATGGCTGTGCTAAGCGCTATGACCGGGCAGGCATTCCACAGCTTCCTTCTCAAAAACGGCCAGGGCTATGTCTGCGAATACGACGGTGAAAAGCTTATTGTAAAGGAAAAACTGGAATAATGAATGTGATATACGGTGTGCTGACAGGCTTTATGCTGGATATTATAATAGGCGATCCTTACAGACTGCCTCATCCCATAAGATGGATAGGCAGCTTTATTTCATTGTGCGAAAAATGGGCAAGAAAACTGTTTAAAGGCAAGGCTCTCATTCCTATGGGAGCTGTCATAACGGTGCTGACGGTGGGCATAAGCGCCGCTGTTCCTGCCGCCATACTCCACCTTGCATACGGCATAAGCAGATATATCGGAATATTTGCGGAAGGAATACTGTGCTTTTATATGCTTGCTCTCAGATCCCTTAACACGGAAAGCATGAAGGTGTATCACGCCCTTGAAAAAGGCGATATAAACAGAGCAAGAGAGGCTGTTTCAAATATAGTGGGAAGAGATACGCAATATCTTGACGAAAAGGGAATTGCAAGAGCTGCCGTTGAGACCGTGGCGGAAAACACGTCAGACGGCGTTGTGGCTCCTCTTTTTTATATGCTCATATTCGGCGCCGTGGGAGGCTGCGTGTACAAGGCGATAAATACTCTCGACTCAATGCTTGGCTATAAAGACGAAAAATATATTTACATAGGCAAAATACCTGCAAGGCTTGACGATATCGTTAATATAATACCCTCAAGGATATCGGCTGCTGCCATGCTGATAGCCTCCTGTATGCCGGGGTATGATCTCAAAAATGCGGCAAAAATATTTATAAGAGACCGCTACAAGCACAAAAGCCCCAACTCGGCACAGACAGAATCCGTATGCGCAGGAGCCCTTGACATAAGGCTCTCAGGCGACGCCTATTATTTTGGCAGGCTTTACAAGAAGCCGTATATAGGCGATGATATAAAAGAGATAAGCCCGAAGGACATAGTCAGAGCAAACAAGCTCCTCTATGTATCCGCCTTTACGGTGCTTATAACAGGTATAGCAATAAGGCTGGTGATATTGTGGTCATAATGGTACAGGGAACAATGTCAAATGTGGGAAAGAGTCTTGTTACGGCAGGACTTCTTCGTGTGTTCAGACAAGACGGCTACAGAGCCGCTCCCTTTAAGGCACAGAATATGGCTCTCAACTCCTATATAACAAGTGACGGACTTGAAATGGGAAGGGCTCAGGCGATGCAGGCCGAAGCCGCAGGCACAGAGCCCGCCGTATATATGAATCCCATACTCCTAAAGCCCAATTCCGACACGGGCTCACAGGTCATAGTAAACGGCGTGCCCATAGGAAATATGCCTGCCAAGGAATATTTTAAATTCAAGGCTTCGCTAAGGCCCGAAATAATGAAGGCATATAATAGGCTCAAGGCGGATTATGACATTATAGTAATAGAAGGAGCAGGCTCGCCTGCTGAGATCAATTTGAAAAAAGACGATATTGTGAATATGGGCATTGCCGAAATGACAGACGCACCTGTCATACTTGTGGGAGATATAGACAGGGGCGGAGTATTTGCTCAGCTATACGGCACTATACAGCTGCTTGCACCAAGGGAGAGAGACAGGATAAAGGGTCTTGTTATAAATAAGTTCAGAGGAGACATATCCCTTTTGGACAGCGGTCTTAGTATGCTCAGGGCAAAATGCCGCAAGGATATAGTGGGCGTGCTGCCCTATATCGATGTGGATATAGATGATGAAGACAGCCTTTCCGAAAGATTTTACGCCAAGAATAAAGGCCCGCTTGATATAGCCGTTATACGCCTGCCCAGAATATCCAACTTTACGGATATTATACCTCTTGAAAAATACGGCCTGCGCTATGTACACAATGTAAAAGAAATGGGAAAGCCCCATATGCTTATAATACCCGGCACCAAAAATACTGTAGAGGATATGAGATGGCTTAGAGAAACAGGCCTTGAGACCGCCATAAGGCGTTTGGCGGAAAATACATTTATAATGGGTATTTGCGGCGGATATCAGATGCTAGGCGAAGAAATAAACGACATTGAGGAGGGGTCTGTGCACGGCATAGGGCTTTTGCCTGTGACCACTGTTATAGGCAAAGAAAAGACAAGAAGGCAGGTGAAGGGAAATATAATATGGGAACCCCTTAAGGGCGCCGCCTTTGAAGGTTATGAGATACACCAGGGCAATACCCGGGTCAAGGGTATTGAGTTTGACGGGATAGGCGGATGCGCACAAGGCAATGTGATAGGCACATATGTCCACGGAATATTTGACGAAGGCGACTTTTGCAAAAGGCTTATGGAATATGTCTGCGGCAAAAACGGCATAAGCTCAGAAATATCGCCTGTCGGCAGAAGAGAATATCGGCAGGAGCAGTATGACATTTTGGCCGATATGATAAGAAAAAATATGGATATGCCCCAAATATACAAGATATTGGAAAACAAAAGGGAGAAAAGCGTAATTCATATTTTGCCAAAGGATATAGAGGCGACAAGTATGGATATCATAGAAAAAGAGCTTTTCACAGATATACCCGCTCAGAACAAGGATATAGTAAAAAGAGCCATACACACCACCGCAGACTTTGACTATGCCGAAAATATGTATTTCAGCAAGGATGCGGCAGGTCTTGGCAGAGCCGCAATAAAAAGAGGCGCTTCCATTATAACGGATACCAATATGGCAAAGGCCGGCATAAACAAAAATGCCTTGGCAAAATACGGCGGCGAGGTGCTTTGCTTTATGGCGGATAAGGATGTTGCAAAGGCGGCTGAAGAAAACAAGACCACAAGAGCCGCTGCCGCTATGGACAAGGCCGCGGCACTAAAGGGAGAATTTATAATAGCCATAGGCAATGCGCCTACGGCTCTCATTCGTCTGAAAGAACTTATAGATAAGGGAGAAATACGCCCCGCTCTCGTAATAGCAGTGCCTGTAGGCTTTGTGAATGCGGCAGAGTCAAAGGAGCTTATTATGGAATGCGATGTTCCGATGATAGCCGCAAGAGGGCGTAAGGGCGGCAGCAGCTTGGCGGCAGCCATATGCAATGCTTTGCTTTACGGTATAAAGTAATATTGGCAAAAATTGATCGTATGAATAATCCTGTGGCTTGGGGTGTGATGCCGCCTTCCCTTTCCGATGACTTCGCCATCTCCCTCTACCCTTCCGTCAGTCCTGCGGACTGCCACCTTCCCTTACAAAGGGAAGGTCAGTGTGTCGAAAAACAATACCCTTACAAAGGGAAGGTATTTATAGATTTCGGTATTAAAAACCTCCCCTTCGTAAGGGGAGGTGGCAGCCAACGGCTGACGGTAGGGTCGTTTCACTCAGGTCCCGACCCTGCATATATCAAATATATTTAAAAGCATCTACATCAAACAGACCCTTATCGCCCAATTTGATATGTGGTATGACCAAAAGCGATATAAAGCCCAATATCATAAGAGCCATATTGCTTCCTTCGGGGCTTATTTTTTTTGCACAAGCCACAATATTTTCATGTTCGTTTACGACCGTGCAGGCATCCTTATTTGACATAAGCCCTCCCACGGCCAGTTCCATATATGCTGTCACTCTTTTATTTTCCACGACTGCAATGCCGCCTTTTTTGCCCAGAGCATTTACAGCCGCAGCCATATTTTCTCCGTCAGAGCCTATGACGCTTATGTTATGGCTGTCGTGACCGATAGTCTGAGCTATAGCGCCGTTTTTTATGTCGAGACCTTTTACAAAGCAAAGGCCTTTATTCCCCGTTTTGCCGTATCGTTCAATATTGGCACACAGGCTCAGACCCTCTCTGCTTTGGCAATACACACCATTTGTCACAAGGGAAGACCCAATCTCTATAACAGGTTCATTGCTGTTAAATTCCTTTTCAAGCTCTTCCGACCTCACAGCCCTTATGTTTACTGTGTCTGTCACATTACTTATATCTGCGGCGCTTGTCTTGAAAAGAGGTTCTCCCTCCTTGGCCACAAGCCTTCCGTTTTTGAACACAAGGCTTATATCGGTACAGCTGATATCCTTTGTCACCAATATATCCGCCTTATATCCCGGAGCAACAGCGCCTGTTCTGTGCAGACCGTAGAACAGACAAGGATTATACCCTGCAATGGTATAAGCATCTATGGGATCCATATTAAGACTCACAGCCTTATCTATGCAATGTGATATAGTGCCTTCCTTAAGTATCTCGCTTAAGTGCTTATCATCGGTGCAAAAAGCGAAATGCCTCAGATTATAGGGCTCTACGATCTTTATAAGCTCCTCAAGATTTTTTGCCCCGGTGCCTTCTCTTATAAATATATTCATACCCTTGCTTATTTTTTCAAGAGCGTTTTCGGCAGAGTCGCACTCGTGGTCATTGTATATGCCGCCGCAAATATAAGCATTCAGACCCATGCCCTCTATCATAGGTGCGTGTCCGTCTGTATATTTGCTGCCTTCAAGCTTTTTAAGCACATCCTCGTCACAGTACACGACTCCGGGATAATTCATCATTTCACCCAAGCCCTTAAGAGAATATTTGCTTATGAGCTCCCTTGTCATATCCCCGTCTATCGTGGCGCCGCTATGGTCAAAAGGTGTGGCAGGCACACATGACGGCAGCATATAGTGTATGTCCAAGGGCACTGTATTTCCGTTCTCTATCATAAACTTAAGACCGTCTTCGCCGCACACATTAACTATCTCATGGGGATCGGCAATAACAGAAGTCACTCCCTTGGGCATTACAGCTCTTGCATACTCGGCGGGAGTTACCATGGCTGATTCAATGTGTACATGGCTGTCCACAAGACCCGGCGCTATAAAAGCGCCCTTCACATCGATCTCTTCCATACCCTCATAATTGCCTATCCCTATTATCACGCCATCCTTTATGCCTACATTTCCTTCAATGATACCGTGACCCAGCACATCTATCACTTTTCCGTTTTTAAGTACGATATCCGCCTTTTTTCTGCCATAGGCGGCATCTATAATATCTTTGAGCATAATGTTCTTTTTCCTTTCCCAACAAGCATAAGCGCCGTATGCTTATGTGCAATGCTGCATTTTACAATATGCGACCATATTTTATATCCCTTGCATATAAAGTATGCCAAAGGGCTAACGCACTATATCGTTTTCGCCGTTGATATCCTGACCCAGCACATACATAAAGTAAAGACTCTTTGCGGCCTTTTCTCTGGATACCTCTTTTTTGGGCTGCAGCGTATATCCGTTTATCATCTTTCCACGCTTGATGCCTTCTTCACTTCTTATAAGTCCAAGCTCATAAGCCTGCTCCACCTGAGAATAGAGCTTTTCGTCTATTTCAGCCTTGTCCGTAACAGCACCGAAGCCTACCAGCGGATAATACTGAGCCTCCTCTCCCACTAGATTGGGATCGTAATTGGGATCATCGGGAGTGATATTGCTACCGTTGTAGTCTGTCATATACTTAGGTTTTTCGCTGTACATTGCATTATATGCCTCAAGATTTATGCAAGCCATTACCTCTCTTGTAAGAGGTTCATTGCCATACTCATCCTTTAATTCTACGCCGTAAAGCTTTTCAAGGGCAGCGGCATATTCATAAGCGCTTATTGCATCCTTGGGTCTGAAATTGCCGTCTTCATCCTTTGTCATTACGCCAAGCTGCAGCATTTTCTCTATCTGGTTCCTGTAATATGCGTTCTCGCCCTTTACATCCCTGCACATTTCGGGATAGACCGTTTCTACGTCTCCCTCGGCAGCGCCCTTGACCATAGCCTCCTTCATAGGTGCAAGCTCGGTATATTTTTGAGAAAGCTCGGCTATATCCTTTGCCACTATAAGGGCATACTGCTTTGCAAGAGCCTCTTTCATATGAGTTCCGTCGATCTTGTTCTGAGGATGTCCGTTGGCATAGCTGCCGGAATTTGTCTTGCCCGGAGTTTCTCCCGCTTCAAGGCTCAGCACTATAGCCTCCGCCTCGGCAGGACCTATAGAGTTAAGATATTCAACGCTGTCCGCATTCAGATCAACAAGAGGAACATTCATTTCACTTGCCACAGCCCGCATTACCTTTGGAAATTCTCTGTCCTTTGTAGTAAAGCTGTCCTTATATACCTCCTGGCCTTCCTTTACTCTTGTCATGGGAGTCACAAGCACAGGTATCATGCCCCTTGCCTTTATGGCGGGGATATAGCAGTCTTCAAGATATTTTCTGTACATTTCTTCGGTAGAGCCTACGCCAAAGCGTGCGGTAGGGTCTGAATCAGAGCCTGTTTTTTCATCGTTATGTCCGCTCTGTACGATCACAAAATCGCCCTTTGCTCCCGTCATAAGCACATCGTTAAGCCTGCCCTCCTGATACATACTCTTGAGAGAACGTCCGCCCATTGAATAATTGACAACATTTATTTTGCCGCTGTCAAAGAGCCTGTCAAACACCTGCCCCCAGCCGCACATGGGAGCTTCCTCATAGGTATATGACTTCAATGTGGAGTCGCCTAAAATATATACCGTTGGCTTGTCTGAGGTCTTTATATCAACAGGCGTGATGCTTATATGCTTTAGCACAACAGGCACACCGCAGCTCTTAGGCTCGATCTCCACATCTATATATCCGCTGCCGTTGGCTTGATCAAAGCTCCATACATTATCCTTCCACTGAGCCTTATGCTGATTTTCCACAAGCTTGGCAGCATCCCAATAGGCGGTTGCCATTCTTGCAGGCTGCATGGCATTTACGCTTATAATAGAGTTTTCATCGCCTTTGTCCGTCACTACCTCTATGTGATAGCCGCCCTTAGGCACCTTCACTCTGAATATCATGCCGCCAAAATTATGAGTGGTGGACTTGTCCGCCGTTATTTCTTTGCCGTCTTCGTCATAACATTCAAATATCTTCGGATCCTTTTCGGTGACAGCAAAGCCCTCTTCTGTCACCTCTATCTTATTACTGTCCACTTCTCTTACCGGCATTGAAGAGGACCTGTCCGTAAAGCCATAGCCCGCATCTTCACTGTATTTTCTTACAAAATACATATTTTTGGCGCCCTTTTCATATTCCTTTGTAAAATTAAAATTTTGTGTATTTGCCATAGTTTCACACCTTACAGCGGAAAATGACATAGCGACCATTATCGCCGCCGTCAGTACCGTAGTTATTTTCTTTAATTTCATATTAATCTCCATTCCGCCGCTAAAGCGTCGGCACAAATAGTAATGAAAGTGCCGACAGCGGCTATTTTTTTT
>CANPXH010000015.1 GCA_947585865.1 uncultured Clostridia bacterium | reverse complement strand
TTTTGCGAAAAAAGTACCAAAAACGTGGGGAGTTCCGATTCTCCCCACACCCCTTAAACGGCTTTTGGGGCACATAAGTAATTTTATTTCATAGCTTTTGACCCCAAAAGAGTCTCAACCTCGCCTTTTGCCACGTTGCGGCGGCGAGGTTCTAACCGCTGAAATTTAGTGAGTTGAAAATTTTATTTATATATTTAAAGCTTTTTTTATAATCGCTTATAGCAAAGCCATTTTTATTGTTTTTGTATGTGTTTGATATCTATATTCATAATATAATTTTTTTTATTTGTCTTACTTTAGAAAATAGAATAAGATTCATATTTATTTTATAAGTAACTTCTTTAAGAAGTTTCTCCTTCTGCCGACCGCAATCAGCACTTTTGCCTTCGGCAAAAGCCACTCTAGCGAGTGTCCGATAAATCTTTCGGTGCAATAGTGGTCAGGCAGAAGCCCTGCTTCTTTTGGGGTCAAAAGATATGGAATAAGATAATTTTGTACCCCAAAAGCCGTTTAAGGGGTGTGGGGAGAATCGGAACTCCCCACGTTTTTGGTACTTTTTTCGCAAAAAAGTACAAATAAATTTGCATACTTTTTAAAGTAAGATAAATAAAATCTATATAAAAATACAGAAAAAACAAAACTAAAAATGTCGAATGTTTTTGGTACTTTTTTCGCAAAAAAGTACATAAAATTTGCTTACTTTCTAAAGTAAGATAACTTAAAATCTATAATTACATAGAAACAATGCAGCTAAAAGCGTCAAATATTTTTGTTACTTTTTTCAAAAAAGTAAGACAATATTTCAATATTCCAAACAAACTTCTTATTCTTTTTTATAAAAAAAGAAGCCCCTGACTGTAAAGTCAGGGACGAATATATCGTGTTACCACCCTTGGTTCGAGCATACATTACTGTATGTTCCTCAGCAGGCTCAATCAAGCCCTTGCCTGTAACGGGGCATACCGTTCCGCTCATACTGTAATTTCCGAGGGAAAGCTCACGGGTGATAAATATATTTATGATCTGCTGCCTTTCAGCCGAGGGCAGCTCTCTGCAAGACCATTGGCAAATACATTTTTATCCCGATCAATGCCTGTTAAATTTGATTAATAGTCATTCTATCACAATAAAATGTCTTTGTCAACAGCAAATTAAAAAATAAGCGGTGTAAAAAGCAGAAAGATCACATAGCGCTGAGAAGCTTTTCGGCCTTTTTCTTAGAGCTGTCGCTGTCGTCAAGGGAAGACATCATTTCCTCTATAGCTTTCCTGTAGGCATTATTCTGATCGGTAAGCTCTTTTATGCGTTTTTCGTGTTCATTTCTCAAATGCAGAGTCTTAAGCCTTTGCTCGCCTATGTTCTTGAAGCTAATTATAAAATCATCATTGTTGTTGTTTATGAAATTGCCCAGATACACTCCTTCTATCCTTACCCAGCCATCAACATTGTTAAGATGTATTTTAAGCTCCGTTTCCATTGGAGTTCCGTTGGACTCGTTTTGTCTTATCCTTTCAAGGGAGAATGTTTCCTCAAACAAGGCATAGTCCTCCTCGGAAAGGTAAGCCTTCATTTTGTTCATAAAGACCGAATAGTCTTCGTTTTCTGCGGAGTTTATAACGTCTCTGTTTTTAAGAGTATCGAAGCGCCCCGTTTTGATGTTGAGATAAATAATGGTGGTGTTATATGCGCCCATATCCACAACATTGCTTTTCCTGTGCCTGTTATATACCTGCTCCGGGGTCTCGCCTTTTTTCTTGTCGGAAGTATATGCCCATACCATATTTGAAAATTTCTTTTCTATTGTTATATCCCACAGTATACTTCCGCAGTAGCCGTATACCAGGGGGAAAACCGTAAGCGAAAAGTATTTGTCCAAAGGCGGGGCATAGTTTTCGTATTCGTTTGTCATTCCGTTGTGGGAGGCGTTCCAATGGAGATATATCCACTTTGCCTTGTCTGTTTCGTGAGCAAATATTTGGAAAAAGCTTTTGCCAATACATTCTTCTCTGCTGAAGGGAAGTATATCCTCATAGCGGTCGTTCATAAATGCAAAGCGTATATCTTTGGGTATGCCGGAAACATCGTCTGTTTCCACCTTGAACACACACAGGGGTACGGGTATCTGCTCAAATATTCGGTAATAGTCTTCTATGCTTTCCGGGTGTTTATCCCGCATATATTTCACTCCTCAAAATATATAAGACTGTCAGCTTCGCCGAAACGCTCCCCCAATAACTTCCGTCACCTCGGCTAAGCTGACAGTTTATAGGCTTAAATTTAAACAAAGTTTGAACAAATGCCGTTCAAATAATGCAAGTATAGCATATTATTCACATAAAATCAATATTTTTTTACATTTTTTTAACAAAAATACTTTCCAAAAAATCATATGTATATTTGCCGAAAATAAAATGCCCGTAAAGCGGATACTTTTTTTGAAAGCCCCGGGGAATATCCCGATGATGCCGCAAGGATATATATGCCTTTTTTGGTAAGCTCATATATAAAGCATACGGGATCCGAAAAGCCGCCGCTTTTATGACGGGGCAGGGCGTATGGCACAGAGCCGCACCTCAACGGTAATATACGGCGGATATTTACATTTGCATACAGTCGTATGCGCTTGGCTTATTTTTTTAAAATTTTAATTAATTTTCTTCCTATTGCAGCGTTTTTGTGTTATAATGATTACAAATACATTACATAGAAGAAAGGAGTATTTTTATATGAAAAAAATCATAAGCATTTTGCTTGCCGTTACTATGATGACATACGTATTCGGCATTCCCGCTTTTGCCCGCTATGATACGGTATCGGAGGGCAAAGGTACATATGTATACAGGGATACCACAGATCTGGAAGTGGATCTTGACGGCGATAAGGTAGTTGTAACATTTCCCGCTGTTGACACGGAAGGAAATGTTATAAAGGACAACCCGCTCAAAGCCGAAGGCCAGGTCAATTCCAACGGCAATCCCACCCAAGGCTGGACAAATCCCACAAGCGGTATGATAATATGCTACAATGACTGGGATCCGCTTAGCAGCAAAAAGCCTGCAAATGACAACAAGACAGAACACGACATCATCCGTGGCGTAGTAGATACGCCTACTCAATATCCCATAAGGATATTTGACGGAGGCAACGGCTACGGCGACAGAGTCATAAAGGATGCCTATTTGGATACGACAGTCGTGGCTAAAAGCCTGTGTACGGGATATATGATACAGTATTCCGAAAACGGCGGCAGATGGATGGATGACCATGAAATAACAAATTTCAATCACGGCAAAAAGCTCAATACCCTTAATGCCGACGGAAGCGTTACGCCTCACGGCAATAACACCTTCTTTTTGGAGGATCAGATAACAGAGGCTCTTACCACTAACCTTAAGGCAAACACAGAGTATACCATAAGAGTAATAGCTTATGAAAAGGGCAATACTGCTTCAAAGCAGAATCCTTATCATATATTTACTCCTCAGACTATAAAGACGGGAGCTGCCAAGGAGCTTACCCCTGCCTTCCCCACAGTTGAAGGCGGCGGAAAATTTTCACAGGGCGGCCGTGGCACGGCGGAACAGCCGGGAGACGTATATGTTGTTACCAACCTTACGGATTCAGTTACCGATCCTCAGCCCGGTTCTTTCAGATACGGCCTTGAAAGAAGAGATACGGGAAAGAAGACAGATCCCAGAACAATAGTATTTGCAGTGGGCGGCACTATAAAGGTAGATCCTGCCGCAGGCAAGAATGCAAGGCGATTCAACGTAACGGACAACACGACAATAGCAGGCCAGACGGCACCCGGCGCGGGTATTACATTCTACGGCGGCTCTTTCAAGTTTTCGGGAAAGAATATAATAGTAAGATATATAAGAGTAAAGCTTGGCGAGGGCTACGATCAGGATGCGGCTACAGCCAGCGGCGAAAACATAGTAATAGATCACTGTACGTTCAACTGGGGCGTTGACGAGTGCTTCACGGCAAAGGAGCTTATCAACTCCAGCATACAGTACAACATTATAGCAAACAGCCTTTCTATGGTAAATAAAAACGGCGTGCTCAATTCGGATAACGAAATAGCTGCGGGCGAGTCCGAGGCAAAGCATGGCATGGGCTCTATAATAAACGGCTACGAGACCACGTTCACTCATAATCTTTATGCAAACAACGGCACAAGAAATCCGAGATTTGAAGGCGCATTCACCTATAATAATGTGGCCTACAACAATCTTCTCCAGTTCTCCGACAACGTTATATACAACTGGGGCCACAACACAGGCTACGGCGGAGAAAGAGGCGAAGGTCAGGTCAACTTTACAAACAACTATCATAAGGCAGGCCCCAATACCTTGGAAAAGGTAAAAGACCTTATATTTGACTTTGACGGCGTTTCCAAGTTCTATTTCAACGGCAACGTGCTTGAAGGCAATGCAGCTGTAAGCGCCGACAATGCCTCAGGCGTAAAGGACTTCAGCCCGGCATATGCTCTTGCATCTCCCGCAGAGCTTACCAACCCCTATGAGGCGGAAAGCGCAGAGGCAGCATATGATAAGGTGCTCAGAGAGGTAGGCGCATCATATGCAAGAGATGCTCAGGATGCAAGACTTATATATGATGTGGAAAACAACAAGGGCTACTTTATAAACAGCGAGTTTGAAGACGGCGGCGTTTTCGACAAGGAGTATAAAACGGAAGCAGCCGACACCGACGGCGACGGTATGCCTGATAACTGGGAAGACGCAAACGGCCTTGACAAGAACAACAAGGCAGATGCGGGCGCTATAAATACCGAGGGCAAATACAAGGGCTATTCAAATATAGAAGCCTATGTAAACGATATATTGGGAGAATGGGATGATGCAGATAAAAAGGCTCCCGAAGCAGTTCCCATAGAGAATGTCGAGATATATTCAGGCAATGAAAAGATAGGCGATCTGTCATCACCTTACGTTATGCTTACACAGGGCGAAATATATGATGTAAGGACCGATAATGGCGATGAGGTCTATCTCAATGACACCATGGCGGGCAAGGCAGCAAACGGCACTGCTTCCATAATGCCTGAAGAAACAGGCGTATATAATCTTTCGGCTCTTTCACTTGATGCCGATGGTATGCCTTCTATATTCTCAAATCCCATAAAGGTAATAGTGGTATCCAAGGATTCCGACAGCGAGCTCAGCGGCTTTACGTCAACCGATATAGGCTCTGTAAGAGCAAAGGGCGCAGACAGCTATAATGCTGCGGAGGGCAAGCTTACGTCCGTAGGCGCAGGCCACATAGGCACATTGGCCACAAACAGCAGGCTGGATCCCGACAGCATACATTTTAACTACAAGATGATGAAGGGCGATTTTACAATTGCGGCTCGTATAGATAATCTTACAAAAGTAGACTACTTCCAGCAGTCAGGTCTTATGGTCAGAAAGAGTCTCGATCCTATGAGCGAATGCTATATGGCTTCACTTTCATATCTTAAGGGTGAGGATTATGCAGGCACGACCGATATATCAGGCCAGTATGTAAAGGCTAAGAATATGAGAAGCTTATGCAGAGTTCAAGACGGCGCAGATATGCATACGGAAATCAAGTTCCTTGGCATAGCCGTTAAAAAAGCCGATGCTGAGCCTAACCACGGCTGGGGCAGGATAACAAGATCCGGACAGACGATAACCGTTTCAGTCTCCAACAACGGCAAGGATTGGTACGACTTAGGCGTATATGAGTCAAATCTTCCGGAGACCTGTTACGTAGGCTTTGCCACAGATGCAGCTCAGGATCTTATGGACACAGTCAGAATAAATGTGACGGAATTTTCCGATATTACCATTGCGGGAGAAAGCATAGATATAAATGATCTGCCCGAACCTTCAATGCTGGGCGACACCAATGAGGACAACAATATTACGGCAAGTGACGTATCTGTAATGCTCCAGTACGTATTGTCACCGTCAAGATCAGGCATCAGCGCACAGGGTCTTTCAAACGGAAATGTTTCCGAGGATAAGCAGTTCACATCTCAGAATGTAGCGGAGATACTCCAGAAGGTATTGGATGATTCATATGAATTTTCAATAACCAGAACTGCCGCTCCTGCTGCTGCCGAGATCTCTGCCGAGATCACTACGGAGGCTCCTGCCGAGATCATTACGGAGGCTTCTGCCGAGATCACTACGGAGGCTTCTGTCCAATAAGCAGGCTTTAGGCGGGAGGATCATAAAGCTTCTTATGTACGGTCTCTTTATAAAAGCATAGATATTAAATAAAAAATAATATAAACAGCATAATTTAAAGAAGCTGCCCATTGTTGATCAAATGTGACAGCTTCTTTTTTTTGCCTTGGAGCAGCGGTTTTGCTCTCATTTTTATACGGCGGCGGGCATATAATAAGGTATAAATTCTGTGAGGTGGCACAATGAAAAAAATACTGCTCATACTTATGCTTGCCGTGCTTACCGCCTGCACACAGGGCAGAACGGCATATCCCACTATACAGGAGAAGCTGACCTCTATGGAAAGCTATAAAACGGAGGCTGCTGTCACATACATATCAGACAAGGGCGAGACCGAGTACATAACATCACAGACAGCGGATAACACAGGCAGATACAAAATAGAGGTATCAAAGCCGGAGGACTACACGGGCAACGTTATAATGTACGACGGCAAAATGGTATGGCAATACAACCCAAGGCTTGAAAACAACAAGATATCCGTAAGTCCGCCGGACAAAGCGGCAAGGCGGGAGATAATACTTTTCGGCTTTTTGGAAAATTATGTGAAAAGCAAGGATGTGAGCCTGAGCGTGGCAAGTCTTGACGAAAGCCTTTGCACCGTGCTGGAAGCACAGATACCCGGAGACAACAAGCTTTTGTCTTCGGAAAAGCTGTGGGTGGATAATGAGACGCAGGATCCTGTTCGCCTTGTGATATACGACAGTGAAAATAAGGAAAGAATAGTTGCGCAATTTACCGATTTCGAGTATAATTATCCTATAGATGACGATACATTCGTACTTAAGCAGTGATGTGTCTATATCACGGACAGCCTTTCCTTTGCAAAACAGTCCACACCGAAGAAGGCTGTCACTACAAATAAAAACGAGGCGATATATATGCAGGGATACCAAAGAGTTGCGGCGGAGATAGATCTTGACGCCATAGGCCGCAACGTAGCAAATATAAAGGCAAGCCTTAAGCCGAGCACAAAGCTTTTGGCTGTTGTAAAAGCGGATGCCTACGGCCACGGAGCCGTTGAGGTGAGCAAGATATGTCTTTTTAACGGAGCCGAGCAGTTGGCGGTAGCCACCTGTGACGAAGGCGTGGAGCTGAGGCAAAGCAGTATACAGGTGCCTGTAATAATACTTGGCAATACTGTTGAGGCACAGCTTGAGACCGTTATAAACAACGGCCTTACGCAAACGGTGTTCTGCTATGATACGGCAAAGAGGATATCGGACAGAGCTGTAAGGCTTGGCAAAAAAGCTCTTGTACATATTAAAATAGACACGGGAATGGGAAGGATAGGCTTTTTGCCCAATGAAGAAAGTCTGGATGTGATAGACAGTATATTCACCTTGCCCAATCTTCAAATAACAGGCGTGTTCACACATTTTGCCACAGCCGATGAAAAGAGCAAGGACTTTACCCGTGAGCAATACGACAAATTCCGCTATATGACAGACTCTATGGAGAAGAGAGGACACAAGGGGCTCATACGTCACTGCGGGAATTCCGCAGCCATATTGGATATGCCAAAGCTTCAAATGGATATGGTGAGGGCAGGCATAATAATATACGGTATGTATCCCAGCGGCCAGGTATCCAAAAGCATCGCTCTTGAGCCTGCCATGAAGCTTCGCTCCTGCGTAAGCTATGTCAAGGAGGTAGCCTGCGATGTGAGTATAGGCTATGGCAGAACATATTTTACAAACAAAAAAACAAAGGTCGCCACGGTTCCCGTGGGATATGCCGACGGCTATTCAAGAAAATGCTCAAACAAGGCAAGAGTAATAATAAAAGGGCGCTATGCTCCGGTAATAGGCAATGTATGTATGGATCAGCTCATGATAGACGTTACCGATATAGACAATGTTGAAATAGGCGATGATGTTACGATAATGGGCAAGGAGGGCGATCTGTGCGTTTCCGCCGAGGAGCTTGCGGATATACAGGGCACAATAAACTACGAGGTAGTGTGCAATGTAGGAAAAAGAGTACCCAGAATGTTCATAAGAAACGGTGAGATCATAAATACTAAAAAGACGGTATAAAATTGTAATTTATGACCATAATATCACATAAGAAAAGAGAATATTTTTTTGAGGATGTGATAATATGATCGTCAAGAGAGGAGATATATTTTATGCCGATCTAAGCCCTGTCATAGGTTCAGAGCAAGGCGGCATCAGGCCGGTGCTGATAGTGCAAAACGATGTGGGCAACAGATATTCGCCCACCGTTATATGCGCTGCCATAACCTCTCAGATAAATAAGGCAAAGCTGCCGACTCATATAGAGATAAACAGCGGTATGTATTCCCTTGCCAAGGACTCCGTTATTTTGCTGGAGCAGGTGCGTACAATAGATAAAAGGCGACTAAGGGAGAAGATCGGTCATTTGGATCCCGAAATGATGCAAAGGGTCAATAAAGGACTTTGTATCAGCCTGGCACTGTAAATACATAACTGCCCGTTCCAAGCGCCTTAACGGCCGAGACTGTCAGCAGACACAGGTCTATTGACAGTCCTTTTTATTTGCCGCAAGGGCGTAAAGCAGCAGCAATCCCGCTATGCCGAATATGAAATATACCTTGTCGACTATGGCAGAAAAGCCTATAAGCGAAAAAACATATGCCAAAACCGTTATTATAAAGGGCGATGCTGCCGCTCCCGCTTTTTTCTTTATAATGCTTACCGCCGAATATCCGTTGCTCACTGCCGTGGTGAATATGGCAAAGAGAAGAAACAGTATATAAAAATATTTAAGCACGCCTTTATCCATAAGCGCCATAATGGGAAGAGCTTCGCCGCATATATCGCTGTAGTGGGTATAAAGCGGCAAGGCGGATACCGTTGAAAGTATGAATATAAACAGTCCGGTCTGCAAGGCGGCTGTCTTTGGGGATATTGCCCTTGGCAGCGACAATATGAGCACGGCTGTCGTTATCATATTGTAGGACAGATATATTACGGGAGAAGCGACAGTCTTTAGCGTAAGCACATTTTCGGGAGGAAAGGCAATGTTCTTTCCTGCCGTGCCTGCGCTTACCGCAAATATTATCACGGCCATAGGCAGCACAAGTATGCCGCTAAGGTTCGTAAGCGCTGCTGCCCCTACGGATATTACGGCAAGGCACAGCACGGCTGTCAGTATACCGCATATGCCGGGGCTCAGACCCAGTATGGCGGAAAGCACCTCCCCGCCTGCCGCAAGCATTGCGGAATAAAGCACTATAAGAAACAAAAGCAGCGTTTTTTCGGCAACAAAGGCAGCAGGCCTCGGCAGCCTTTTTTTAATGAGCTCTTCCATGCTTTCTCCGCTGTTTATAAGGGCGGTATATATTGCCAGAGCAAACAGAAGGGATGCGGCGGCTATGCCTGCAAAGCCGTATATTCCGCAGGAAACAAAATATGCTATAAGCTCCCTGCCTGTTGCAAAGCCTGCTCCTATAACGGTACAAAGACAAATAGCTGTTATATCCCGGCTTTTCATGATATCTTAGCTATTCTGAAAAGAGAATTCAAAACAAGCCAGTTTTGAGGGAAATCTCTTGTCAGGTTCCAAAAGCTCACTCCCGCCAGGTTATATTTTGTAATGAGGGAAAGTTTTGCTTCTACGCTGTCGGCATCCTCGAACCACACTATGTGCTCAGCGCCGTTTTGTGTGTATGTAAAAAAGGGCGCTTCAAGCTCTGAGTCATATTCTATATCCACTCCCATATCGGCGGCAAGGGCGATCGCCTGCTGGGGAGAAAGCGACATTGCCTTTGTTGTGCCACGCACATAGGGAAGCTGCCAGTCATAGCCGTACAGGGGCATACCCATAAGCACCTTCTGAGAGGGTATCTCGGTAACGCCGTAGCTTATCACTTCCTCTACGTTTGGCAAAGGAGACACAGGCATTGGCGGTCCGTATGTATATGTACATACAGGCTATAAGTAAAAAGTAAATATTATGGCTGAGCTTTTAAAATCTTAGGATATATTTTGATCTTAAATGGAGCAGGCTTGTTACGAGTGCCCTTCTCGGTTTTAATATAAGTCACTTTGATCAAAAGTTGATGTAAAATATCGTTGCGTGACTTAACATCAAGAGTGTAATAGTTACCTAAAAGCTGTTCTGTGTGCGGAATAAAATTATTTAAAATAGCCTCTTCGCTTAATTTATTTTCGTACTCTGCTTTAATTTTTTTCAGGACTTTTTCAGTTTCTGCAATTTCATTCTGTAGTGTTATGCTCCGTTGGCGGAAAACATCAACGGTATAAATGCCCTGCTCCAGGAAGTCATAAGCATTGGATAATTGACTGTGGAGGGTATTAAGTTTATCATTACAACTGCTTATGGCATTTGTGTAATTTGTGTAGTCTTGTTTCCGGTATTTTCCCGTAAAATTCACCTTATAATCCGCAAACCAATATTCCAAGACTTCAACGACGCTTTTTTCGATCAGCTCCATTTTGGAAGAAACATTATCACAATGGGAGTTTGAGCATTTTATAAAATCACCTGTATGGCACCGCACTCTTGTCATATAAGCGCCGCATTTTTCGCATATCATTAGCCCGGCAAGAGGATTCTTAATGTCCTTATTACTTGCTATGGGAAGAATATATTTATCCTTTAGTCTATCCTGAGCTTTATTATAGATATCCTCGGATATTATAGGCGGATGAAGCCCATCAATAAGCATATACTCATCGGGCTTGCGTTTAGGTCTGTGTTCGATCACTTCTCCGTTTTCCACGATTTTATTGACCTTGCGCCATTGCCAGCGAACTTTACCAATGTATGTAGGATTGGTAAGAATATCCTTAATGCTTGCTCTTGACCAATGCTTTGCCCTTGGCGGCTTAATACCCAATGCATCCAGTCTTTTTGCAATTAACTGCATTCCTATTGGATTTTCATTATTTGTATATAAACTAAAAATAAGTCTTATTGTATCAGCATCCTTATTGGGCGCAAGCGTAAAACCCTTGGCATCTTTAATTTTTATCTTATCGTAACCCAATGGGGCGACTCCCGCAATATATTTCCCTTCCTTGACCGAGGCGATCCTGCCCCTTTGTATCCTTCGGTTTATGGCTTTATATTCTCTTCGAGACATAAATAGACCAAATTCAAAATATTCCTCGTCATATTCATTTGAGGGATCATACGTTTTGAGAGGAGTTACAATAAGAGTGCTTGAAAGCTGAAAGGCCTCGGCAACAATGCCCTGGTCCTTAGTATTGCCTCTGGCAAGTCTTTCTACCTCCATAACCAACACACCTTCATATGCTCCTCCTTCAACTGCTTTGAGCAGCTTTTGCATTTCGGGCCTTGATGATATGGTCTCGCCGCTGACTACTTCTCTGTATATATCCGATACTATAAGTCCTTTATTCCTGGCAAGCTCTGTAAGGGCTTGTTCGTGTCGGGCAAGGGTTTCGGTCTCGCCCAGCAATTCAAGCTCTCTGTCTTTCCTGCTTTTTCGCAAATAGATAGCATACATATATATCACCTCTTTAATTTTATGTTTCAAGGCACAAAAATAACACCCAGGCGCTTGGGCGAGCAGCAAATTTGAAAAAATTTGCGACCAGCCTTTACAAAACAGGTGCTAAAGTGATATAATATAGCTGGTTGGGCTGATTATATCACTACATCTGTTTTGATAGATCGGTTCTTATGCTCCCTGTTGGCGCAGGGAGCATTTTTTATTTTAATGAGAAAACTTTTCTTTTAATGCTTCCTGAAGGAATTTTGAAACATTGAGATTTGCTTTTTCCGCCTCATAGTTGAGCCATGCAGGCAATGTTACGTTTCTTCTTACCATTCTGTTATCATGCCTTGCCTTATAGGCTGCAAAGTCTACATCAATATATGTGAGTATACCTTCGGAATAATCGAAATCCTCATCGGCATCTGCTTTGGTTTTGCTTATGGCTGCGGTACTGTCTGAGGGCACAGGTATTTCCATATTATTATCGAGAAGGGAAAGCCCTTTCATGGCAATGGCATCTCTTGCCATTTCAATGGCATTTATAAAGCTGCTGCCTTCTGTATAGATATCCATATCGGGTACGTATACTAAAAAATCCTTGTTATGCTGTGCAATAAATGTAGGAAATGCGGTTTTCATATTTTATTCCTCCTTATTTCAATCCCCATTTTTTCAATATCTTTTTGGCAGTAATTTCATTTATTTCTCTATGTCTGGGTACTTGCTCAATATCTTTACCTCTTACATAGGTATCATGGTTACCGCCATGCTCTTTAAATATAAAGCCTGCCTGCTCCAGCTTTTTTATTAAATCTCTTTGCTTCATTAGTGTTCCTCCTTATAACATTATTATACACACTAATTACACATTTGTCAATAGGAATACACATTTATTACACATTGGTATGTTAACTCCATAAAATATAAATATAAGTTCTCTATCATCAATAAACATGGTAGGTTAAGTAATTGTACAAGCTAAAAAAATAATACCTTTTAATGAGGTGATTTTATGTTAGTAAAAAAAATGGAATTAAGAACAGTAAATGCAACAGCATATATTTATGACGATTACTGTATGTCTGCAACAAAGAACAATAAAGATGCTTTGGAGAAGAAATGTACAGAAATTATGCTGCCGACTCTGTTGCGAGATGCAAAAAGTACAGCCTAAAGGCTGTACAGATGGACAAGCTATGAAATAAGTTTAGGAGTAATTAAGCTGAACCCAACAAGATAATGCAAGTTAAAAACAACACAACGATTTTAATTGTTGAAATATGCTACCTGTTATGTTACAATATAACTAAGTATTAAAAATTTAATTTTAATTAGTTTAGAGAAAAAATTAATGCGGCGTTGCCGGATGAAGTGGATCCGGTAAATGCTGTAAGCGCAAGTATGAAAATGGCTGTGGAGATCAATATCGGTTAGGAGTGAGAGCATGGCATACAGCAACAGTCTTTTAGTTGATTATAAAAAAATATCACCGAATAAATACGTAAACAGAAAGCACGCAATTGACAGAATAACGCCGCACTGCATTGTGGGTCAATGGGATGCAAAGACAATAGGCGATGAGTTTGCCCGTACAAGCAAAGGGGCAAGCTGCAATTATGCTATTGCAAAAGACGGCAGAGTTGTACTTGTTGTGGAAGAAAAAGACGGCTCTTGGTGTTCCTCCAGCGAAAGCAATGACCGCAGAGCGGTCACCATCGAATGTGCAAGCGATACAACACACCCATATGCTTTCAGGCCCGAGGTATACGAGAAGCTAATCAAGCTGTGTGCGGATATATGCAAGCGTAACGGCAAGACAAGGCTGTTATGGTTCGGCAGCAAAACACAGGCTTTGAACTATACGCCCAAGTCAAACGAAATGGTTATTACCGTGCATAGGTGGTTTGCAAACAAGGCCTGCCCCGGTGACTGGCTTTATAACAGATTGGGAGACCTTGCGGCGAAGGTCACAAACCTGCTTAATACAAAAAGCAACACGAAGGAGGATAACGAAGTGACAGCATCAATAAATATTACCGTAAACGGCAAGTAGATAAAGGCGGATGCTATCGTAAAAGACGACAGGACATTATTAAATTTAAGGTCGCTTTAAAATGCAGGCTTTGAGACGTGTAAGGACTTTGGCAGATTTGATAGGATCTAATACGGAATATGAGGCTTGATATAAAAGGGATATAGCGTAAGCTATATCCCTTTTATTAATTAACCTATAGCCTATATGTTCATATGTATAGCCCCATTCATATGTCATAAGCAAAGCCATATTGGCGGCTCTGCCAAGGCCGAAGTAGTCGTGAGATTCATACAATAGTCCGGGCTGGTCGGAAGATGTTTTGGGAGCCAGGGCAACAAGTGTCAGATATCCTCTTGAATTTAGCTCACGGGTGATGCGGCTCACAAAATCTATATAGGCATCCCTGTTCTCCACAGGCAGATATTCAAAGTCTATATCCAAAGCCTTGTAACCCTTTGCCGCCATATTTTCCGCTATATTTTCTATGAGTCTGTCCTGTATGTCGGTGTTGCTGAGAAGAAGCGCCGCAAGCTGATTTGAAAACGTGCCTTCTTCCGTAAGCGTGGATATGAGCATTACCGGGGCAACTCCGTAGCTTGATGCGATATTTATTATTTCTTCGTCATTTGGGGCAATAAGCTGTCCTTCCTCCGTAAAGCCGTATGTAAATACGGTCAAAAATGTGAGATAAGGCAGCGTTCTTTTGAGAAGGTTTCTGTCTATAGAGGGATAGGTGTAGCCGTTTACCGCTATCTCGGCAGTAGGCGCAGTATCCTTATAGGATATCACTATACTTTGGCCCGTTTGTATATCCTCCGGCATAACAGAAGGATTGTTGCGCAAAAGGGCGGAGACGGTGGTGCCGTATTGCTGTGCTATGGATACCAAGGTATCTCCCTGCACAACAGTGTGTACCGCCTGGGGCTGTAGTATCACAAGCTTTTGCCCTGTCACGAGCCTGTTGGGATCGGGAGGGAAATTGGTGTTTATTATATCATCGGGAGTGATGGCGTAAAGCCGTGCTATAGAGGAAAGAGTCTCTCCGCTTTTTACCGTGTGTATTATCATTTATATCATCTCCTTTACAAAAGTATATGATAAAAGAAATTGTATCTTGACTAATTATAGCCGCACGTTTAAAATGAGATATGATATCCGCATGAATATAAATGGCGGGCAGATAAAACGAAAGGAAAATAAAACTATGATTAGAAAAGCCGTGTCAAAGGATATAGACGCCGTGGAGGAAAGCTACAGAGAACTGCTTCTGTACGAAAAGGAAAACGGCACAGATTCAAACTGGGTGCTTGATCTCTATCCCGTAAGGGCAACTGCCGAGGCCGCCTTGAATGAAGGCACGCTTTATGTGGCCGAGGAAGGGGATATCATATGCGGCAGCGCAATACTCAACAGGTATCAGCCTGAGGGCTACAAAGAAGGCACATGGAAATATGCGGCTGAGAATGTGCTTGTGATACATACACTGTGCATACCGCCTTCAAAGGCAGGCAGAGGACTTGGCAAGGCATTCATAAGGTTTGCTGCGGAGCTTGCGGCAAATAATAAATGCGATGTGATACGCTTGGATACATGGGCAGGCAATAAAAAGGCCGCTTCGCTGTATACCAAAATGGGATTTGAAAGAGCGGGAGGAGCAAGAGTTATGCTTGCGGGAGTCATACCCGAGGATCAGATATTTTTTGAAAAAAAGCTTTAGACTCTTTAGGCGTCGGCATTGGGATATGCCGCTTTTTCAAAGGATATGGGATGAAAAAAATTCTTGACAAATTATGATATATATATTATAATTACATACGTTGTGAGCGATCACATATGCCCAGATAGCTCAGTTGGTAGAGCAGAGGACTGAAAATCCTCGTGTGGGCGGTTCAATTCCGTCTCTGGGCATTTTTTTATTGCCTTTTTTCCCATATACAGGCGTTTTACAATACTCTTGCAATTTATGTAAATTTGTAGTATTATGTATATATAATATTCAGACTCATACTTTAGGGAGCAGATAATATGAAACCTACAGAGGATAAGAATAAAACTGAAAAGAAGAGTGCTCGGATCGATAAGCCGGTAGGCGTGGCTTCTGTGGGAAATAAGCCGAAGCCTATACTCAAATGCTCAAATGTAGGCAAAAAGTTCGGCCTCAAAAAGGTGCTCAGCGATTTCAACATAACCGTGAACAAGGGAGAAGCCCTTGTTGTACTTGCTCCCGAAAACAATGGGAAAACAACTCTTGCCAAGATAATATGCGGACTAATACCTCCCGTAAGCGGTATAGTGACCATAAGAGGCAAGAAGGCAGGTTCGGGAACAAATGCAATGGTAAGCTACCAGCCTGAGATCCCCTTTGTCAAATACGACAGCACCGTGTCTGAATTGCTTACCCAGTACAGCAGGTTTTTCAAGGATTTCAGCTATAAGAAAGCATTTAAGCTCCTCAAGCATTTCAAGATATCTCCCAAATCCAAGTTCGACAATCTTTCCACAACTGCCATACAGATAGTGGAAACTATTGTGGTAGGCTGCAGGAAAGCATCCTTGTATGTGTTTGACGATCCTCTTGTGCATACGGATCCCAAATACAGAGATGCCGTTATAGACATAATTTCTGGCTGTAAGAAAAGCGGTGCCGTTATCATTCTTTCTCAAGTGGCTTTGGGTCTTGACAATGTGCTTGACAAGGTCATATTTATGAGGAACGGCGAGATATATGTATCTGCCGATAAAAAGAGCTTTGAGCAAAAGTACGGCAACAGCGTAAGCGCCTTATACAAGGAGGTATACAGACGTGCTTAATTTGATTTATTACGACCTTAAGGCCACTATTAAAAGACTTTGGGGCTATATAATACTTATATGCGTGTTTGCCTTTTTTGTAAGATTTCTTTGGAGCTCTGCATTTATGTCAGTTTTCGGCAATACGGATTTCTATATCGGCAGTATCATAAAGCTTGTGGCGGCAGGCTTTTTGGGAGCTCTCGGCTTCCTTACCGCCATAGTCACTATGGTGCGTCAAGCTCAGTGGTTCGACGAAAATATACTTTCCCCACAGGGTCAGCTTACGAATATGCTGCCTGTGTCAAGCCTTGAAATAGTGCTTAGCAAAATAATCGTTTCGCTGTTTTGGAGCATAGTCATAGTGCTTATAGCCATAGGAGTCATTTCTGTGGTAATGGTGCAGACAGATTATTTTGAAATATTCGTAAAGGCAATAGCGGAAATAAGTATAGACAACAATATACATATAAGCCTGCCGGGTATCATGATATCAGTAGGCTTTTGCATAGCAACCGTTATCACAAGCTTTGTGAGCCTTTGCTTTCTTTCTCTTATGATAGGGCAGATGTCCAATTCCTTTAGGAATATTATTGTTCTGCTCAGCTTTGTGGGAATATTTGCGCTGAGTCTTGCTGTCCAGTTTGTAGTGGTAAAGCTTTTCGGCATTACCGTTCCCATGGGTTCCGATCCCAATCAGCTCTTGGCATTTGCAATTTCTTCAACTGCCAAATGCGTTATAATTAATATAGGTACTATAATAGTGTATTGGTTAATGACATCCTATATACTCAGATATCATCTTAATCTGCTTTAAAATACGTTGAAAAGCTGTTGCTTGTGCGACAGCTTTTTTTGTGAACAGGCTTGTTTGACGCCTTTAAAATAAGCCCCTAGCCTATAGGCGTCAAGGGGAAGGCGGCAGTGAAGCTGACGGTAGGGTTGCCGCCGATAAGAATAACTGCCCATTTAAAACCTCCCCTTCGCAAGGGGAAGGCGGCAGTGAAGCTGACGGTAGGGTTGCCGCCGATAAGAATAACTGCCCATTAAAAACCTCCCCTTCGCAAGGGGAGGCGGCAGTCCGAAGGACTGACGGTGGGGTCGTCTGCCGCCGATACAAAAAAGGGAAGCCCTTAACATACCGGCCTCCCTTTCGATGCTTTTCTATTTTGCACTTAATAATCTTTTTATCTTATTTACACCGCCGAATAAAATATGTCTTAGCGGCATTATGTTCACCCATACCTTAACATAGGCACGGTACAGCTTGCTGTCGGCGGAAAAAGTCCTTTTGCCTCTGTGTATTTCGGTAACAAGACCCACAAGCTGATCGTGGCGTATACCCTTTTCTATATGCCATTGATTGTCGCCGCACATATTATATGAACCATCGGCATTTACGCCGACCACTCTGTGCAGCACAAATTGTCCGTCGTCTCTTATATAGAGCGGCAGGTCGTATTTTTTAAGGGGATCAACGGCTTTTTTGATAACCACTCTGTCGCCGTCGTTGTGTATGGTAGGGAGCATACTTGTGCCCTTTGGATTAAAGTTGACGGTACCGCCGCTTTCAAGCATCTCCTTCATCACGCCGTATATTTCGTTGAGCCTTACCTGTTTAGTCTGCAATAAAACCAGCTCCCTTTAAGGAAGACATATATTCCGCAACGTCTTTTTTTGCAGTGTTCTCATCTATGTCATATTCTTTAAGAAGCTTTTCCACAAGCTCTTCTTCCGTAGTATCGTTTTCAAGGTTCTTCCAAAGGAAGGCTCCTACATCATTGAGAGTGATCACTCCGCTGAAATCCATTTCTCCCTCGCCGATGGGCACTACGATATTGCTGCCTGCCACTTCTCTTAATAAATAACCGTCTTTGATCTTCATAATCATTCCTCCACCCTTATACCATTATAGCTTACTTCGGCCGCCTCTTCGGAAATATTGCAGCCCAGTCTGTACAAATTAACACTGGTCAGCACTCTGTCCAGCATATCCAAAAGCATTATCATCCTGTCCTTTTCGGCAGGCCTTATTGTCTGCTGCATTATAAGCGGTATAGCTTCTTTGGGCTCTATGCGCTTCACCCAGTTGTTTTCTGAGCGTTCCAAAAAAACTATGGCGCCGAGAGGTACCTTCATATTTATATTTCTGTCTGTCTTGCCGCTCCAGGGCGTACCGTATACCCACAGCTTGTCTTCAACAAGTCTTATGGCGGGCTTGTCGTCATTTATTATCTTTGCGTCGTCACTGCCAAAGTGCTTTTGCCAAAGCGCCGTATGAGTGGACTTGCCTGTGCCGGGATCTGCGGAAAAAAGATAGGCATAGCCATCCTTCACAACGCCGCTGCTGTGGAGCATAAAGCCGTTGAAGTGAAGGAGCGCTTCATAAAAGGAAGCTCCCGTATACACATATTCTATATCGTCTATTGTGAGATGAGGGCTTTCCTTGTGCCACTGCTCCAGCATTTCATCGGGTATGTCTATGGTAAGCATAGGCTTTTCAAACTCCGATTCGTAAAACTTGGCTTGCTTGAGCATCGTATCATATTTATATTTAATAAGCAGATCGATATCTGCAACTCTCAGCTTGTGCATAATAAACTCCTTTTGTATAATTATAGCACAGTTACCTATAACTAACAAGTAGATTCTTAATATTTCTTCACTATCCTGAACAGTTCCTTGGCTATGGAAAGTCTGTTAAAGGGTATTACAAAATAGAATCCGTCGGCAAAATCGCATACCTTTTCCATTATCTCTTCCGATATTTCAATACCTGTCTTTTGCGCTTCGGCTCTTGACATTTCGGGTGAAAATCGCTCTATAACGCTGTCGCATACATTTATACCGGTAAGCTCGTTTTTGATGAAAAGGGCGTTGGTATAGCTTACAAGAGGCATTATGCCCACAAGCATTTTGGCGCTTATGCAGGCTTTTATATCTCTGAGCACGGATATATCCCTATCGTCATATACAGGCTGAGTCAGGAAAAACTCCGCTCCCGCCTTTTCCTTCAGCTTTATTCTTTTTATTTCGGTATCTATATTTCTTCTGGCATAATTTATGGCGCCGCCGTAGGATATTTTGCTTTCGGAAAACTGCAGGTCATTCATTTCCTTTATGTATTCCATAAGCTTTACCGAATCAAAATTGAATACGCCTTTTATATTATCCCTGCTCGTACTGGGTACGGGATCTCCCGTTATGATAAGGAAATTACGTATGTCATTTATATATGCGCCCAATATCTGCGAGCCTATGCCTATGGCGTTTTTATCACGGCAGCATATGTGGGGCATAACGTTTACTCCTGTTTCCCGTGCCGCTTTTATGCTCATGAGCACGGAGTCCGCCCTTGTTCTTCCGCTGGGGGAATCGGCAAATGTTATCACATCTGCGTTTTGCTTTTTAAGGAAGCCTGCCGTTTCCATAAGGGCTGTGGTATCTCCGTTCTTAGGCGGATCAAGCTCTACGGCAATTATTTTTTCGCCCTTTTTCTTATTTGCAAAGAATACGTTGGTGCTATTTTTTTGGCTGATGTTATTTGCCTTTGTCACGCTGTGCCTGTGGGGAACAAAGCTTCTGTCAAAGCAGACGCTTTTGCCCACTGCTTCTATATACCGTGGGTCAGTGCCGCAGCAGCCTCCTATTATGTCGGCAAAGGCGGCTATCTCTTTCATTTTTTCCCCATAGTAATTTATATTGTCAAGAAATACCATCCTGTCTTGAATGACAGAAGGATAGCTGGCATTGGGAAGGGCAGTCAGGAATTTATCTGTATTTATTTCGGTGTCTTTTAATATCTTCAAAAGATGGCCGGGGCCTATTCCGCAGTTAAAGCCCATGGCATCTATCTCAGCCATGGCGTTTGCCTTTTCCATAAGCCGCCTTGCGCTTATGCCCTCTTCGGTATAGCCGTGCTGATCGACACAAAACTGTACCGTTATAAAGGCGTTCTTCTTTTTTTCCTTTATATATTTTATGACATCCGCTATGGAGTCAAGCTCGGGAAAGGTCTCAAATACAAATATATCTCCGCCTTTTTCAATAAATGTATCTGCTGCGGCATAGCGGTCTTTTATACATCCGGGACCCATGTCGCAGGCAACAAAAACATCGCTGCCCGCAGCCCTTGCCGCAATGTCATAAGCGGCGGAAATATTTTCCTTAAGCTCGCTTTCGGTGCAGCTGAGGCTTGCGGTATTGCTTTCAAACGTATTTGTTCTTATGAGCCTTGCGCCTTTTTCTATATATGCCTTGTGTATTTTATATACGGCTTCTCTGTTTTCGGTATTGGCTCTCTCCGCCATGATATCATAGCCGAGAGAAGCAAAATATGTGCCAAAGGCTCCGTCACACAAAAGCCTGTGTTCTTTAAGATATTGTCTTATATCCATATCTGTTCTGCTCCGCTGCGGCATTTTACAGCATCATACAGTCGATGCCGTGTACATAGCCGTTCACAATAAAAAATCTCATTATATAGCCTGCTTTTCTTGTGGCTTCTTCAAAATTTTCACCCTTCGGAGTAATTATCCTCTCCACTGTGCCCTTGTTGTTTGCGACGGTGAAATAAAGATCTATGGTGTAGTTTTGGTCATCTGTTTTGTTAGTAATGTATTCTTCATTGTCATCGTCTATGACATAGGCTTTTATTATCTCATCTGCCTTGCTGCAGTTTTTGTCCGTATCCGTAGTGGCGATACCTGTTGTGACTATGCCCTTTGAGTTGGTAAGGGGTATCCTTCCGCCCTGATAGCTGAAGTGATTGATAACAGGTCTTTCTATTACTTCACCTAATTCGGTGGTATCGGGCACTGTGCCGGAATCCATCACAACGCCCTTGGAAGCCTCCTCAGCCTTTTCATCGTTGTATTCCACCGTTGCAGGATCTACTCCAAGTGCGGCAACGGCCATAGAAGGATAGTTGTTATCATCCAATGTAAACAGTACAAAATCATTGGTGGTGTATTCGCCCGGATTTGTTGCGCCGTTGACTATACCCTCTTCACCCGTATCTTCGGGAACGCCTGCGGTATTTTTGCTGCAGCCGGACAATACCAAAACAGATAACATAAATAAGCATAATAATTTTTTCATAATATACCTCCGTTATTTATATAGATTTTTAAGCATCGATATCTCTTTTTTGTAGCCCCTTGCATCGTTGGGAGTTTCGAGACAGAAGGGCAGCTCTCTCAGATATTTGTTGTTTATAATACGCTCAAAGGCGTTTATGCCTATATAGCCTTCGCCTATTTTTTCGTGCCTGTCTTTGTGAGAGCCAAAGGGATTTTTGCTGTCGTTTATGTGTATCGCCTTAAGCCTGTCTATACCTATAACCCTGTTGAATTCCGCAATAACATCGTCAAGAGAATCCACGATATCATATTCTCCGTCATAAATATGACAGGTATCCATACATACTCCTATTTTATCAGATAATTCCACCTTGTCAATAATTCTTGCCAATTCGTCAAAATTTCTTCCGATCTCGGTACCCTTTCCCGCCATTGTTTCAAGGAGTATAAGGGTGGTCTGATCCGAAGTGATGACGTGATTCAATATATCGGCTATAAGCTCGATGCCCTTATCTGCGCCCTGACCCACATGGCATCCGGGGTGAAGGTTATACATAGCGCCGTGTATGTGTTCGAGCCGTGCTATATCCTCTTGCATTACTCTAAGGGCAAACTCTCTTTTGCTTTTTTCCGATGCTCCGCAGTTCAGAGTGTAGGGCGCATGGGCTATCATCACCGATATGCCGTTTTCTTTTGCAAATTTATTGTAGCTTTCGGCATCCTCCCCATCAAAAGGCTTTGCCTTGCCGCCTCTTGGATTCCTTGTAAAAAACTGAAATGTGTTTCCTCCCAAGGATATTATCTCCCTGCCCATGTGAAGATATCCGTTTGCGGAGGATAAATGACACCCTATTTTAAACATTATAAAGCTCCTTATCCGTTTATAAAAATCAGGGGCTGCAAACACAACCCCTTTGTAGTTATTTTCTGTTTTTGATATTTGTTTTACAGATCCTTGTACGGAATAAATCTATTTTATTTACAATGTCTGTTTTGACCTGTATTTTCAAAATAATGATAATATTTTTTACGCTGTTTTTGTATACGCTTTCATTATCTTACAGCCTTCCCGCTTTTTCAAGCAAGGGTATGAGCTTGCTGCCGCCGGGCAAGAGCTGAAGGTCTTCTCTGTTCAGACCTCTTATAAGCACCATTATGGCAAAGTATACCGCAAGCGCTGCGATTATTGCAATAAGCGTGGCAACGGTATTGTGAGGCAGCACTATAAATACGCCCTTGTATACCAATATGCAGGCTATGGCCATAGCCACAGATGCAATGCTTGGCTTAACGAGCATACCTACAAAATCGGGCTTTACGCCTGTAGCCCGTATAAGGGCTCTGAAATTGAGAAGAGAGCATACTATATAGCATATAGTGGTGCTCAATACAGCGCCTACCACGTTTATAAAGGGTATGGCAACCAAAATATATGTGAAGGGTATCTTCGTAAGAGCGCCTATAAGAGCGTTGAAGGCAGGTGTCTTTACCTTGCCTATGCCCTGCAGCACGCCTGTTGATATCTGGCTGAGCGAAAGGAATATAACGCTGAATGAGCCTACCTGCAAAAGCGTGCCGCCTTCGGGATAATTGGGGAAGAGCATAGCCAATATGGGAGTGCCCAAAGCCCCTAAGCCTGCTGCGGCGGGTATGGATATCATCATTGTTATCCTCAGCGTGGTATCCACCTTGGATTGGACTATCTCCTTTTCCTTACGCACCACGCTTGCCGCTATGCTTGGTATCACAGCCGTTGCTATGGCAGTGGATATGGCAACGGGAAGCGTTGTAAGCGTAACGTACTTGCCGTTCAGCTGGCCGTAAAGATCTATTATTTTATTCGGCTCAAAGCCTGCCGCCGCAAGTCTGCTGTTCACCATTATCATATCCACAAGATTTGTCATGGAGAAAATGGCTGTGCCTGTGATTATAGGCACTGCTATTTTGATAAGGCTCACGGTTATTTCCTTAAAGCTTTGTACTTTGTAATTTCCTTTGTCTAATGAAAATTCGGCGTCTCTTTGCTTTTTGGTGGCATAGAATACGGCCACAAGGAGCATAAGTCCTGCAAGAGCGCCGATGCCTGTGCCTGCCGTACCGCCTGCCGCTGCATATTCAACGCCCATATCCAGCATAAGATATGCCAAAAGTATGCTGAAAACGGCATGGAATATCTGCTCTATAAGCTGTGACATAGCTGTGGGAACAGTGGTATGGAGTCCTTGGAAGAATCCTCTGAACACAGCCATTATGCCGACTATGAATACTGTAGGCGCAAGAGTGTATATACAGCCTATGCTAAGATACCACATACTGTCCGTATTGCCTATCATTTCGCAGTACTGCCCTACGGCATAGGCGCCGCATACCATAAGCAAGGCACACAGAAAGCTTAAAGAACCTGCTACCGTCATGGAAACACGGAATACCTTTTTTGCATTTGTATATTCGCCGAGAGCGACTCTTTCGGATACCATTTTTGATATGGCAACGGGAAGGCCGGCAGAGCTCATGATAAGGAAGAAATTGTATATGTTGTAGCCTGCGCCGTATATTCCGTTTCCCTCGTTGCCTATCATATTTGTAAGGGGGAGCCTGTACAGAAAGCCCACTATCCTCACAAGTATGCCTGCGCCTGCCAATATGGCAGCCTGCTTTATAAAGGAGCCGCCGCCCTTTTTCTTTTTTTTGCTCATAAAAAATTACCTTCCTCTGGCAGCCAGCTTTTTCCTAAGTGACGGATCGAGCACCTTTTTTCTGATCCTCAGGCTTTCGGGAGTTACCTCCACAAGCTCGTCATCCGTAATGAAATCTATACACTGTTCAAGACTCATTACTATATGGGGAGTAAGCTTGAGAGCATCATCGGAGCCTGAAGCTCTTGTGTTGGTGAGCTGCTTTTTCTTGCATACGTTCACATCTATATCCTCGGCTCTGGCATTCCTGCCCACTACCATGCCGCAATAGACCTTAGTGCCTGCGCCTATGAAAAGATCGCCTCTTTCCTGGGCATTGAAAAGACCGTAGGCAACGGCGTCGCCTGTTTCAAAGGCTACAAGAGAGCCCTGGGGTCTTGAAGTGATATCTCCCTTGTAAGGCTCGTAGCCGTTGAATATGGTATTGAGTATGCCGTTTCCTCTCGTGTCGGTCAAGAATTCATTCCTGTAGCCTATAAGACCTCTTGCGGGGATGTTGAATTCAAGGCGTGTATAGCCGCCCTGACCCGGCTGCATATTCACCATTTCGCCTTTTCTCGTGCCAAGCTTTTCTATAACTGTGCCCACAAATTCTTCGGGTACGTCTATCGTAGCCATTTCCATAGGCTCGTGCTTTTTGCCGTTTATCGTTCTGTAAAGCACCTGAGGGCGGGATACCTGGAATTCATAGCCTTCTCTTCTCATCGTCTCGATAAGTATTGAAAGATGAAGCTCGCCTCTTCCGCTTACCTTAAAGGCTTCTGTGGTGTCGGTGTCCTCCACTCTCAGAGAAACGTCTGTGTTAAGCTCCTTCAAAAGTCTGTCACGAAGATGACGGCTCGTTACGAATTTGCCTTCCTGTCCCGCAAAGGGCGAGTCGTTTACGCTGAATGTCATTGAAAGAGTGGGCTCGCTTATTTTGTTTACCTCCATAGGCCGGGGATCCTCAAGGCAGGCTATGGTATCGCCTATGTGTATATCGGGCATACCGGTAACTGCGACTATTGAACCGACTGTGGACTCCTTTACCTCAACTCTTTCAAGGCCTTCAAACTCATAGAGCTTTGAGACCTTTATCTTTATATTCTTGTCGGGATCGTGATAGTTTACTATGCAAACATCGTCATTTACATGAACGGTGCCGTTTTCTATTTTGCCTATACCTATCCTGCCTACGTATTCATTGTAGTCTATAGTGGTGACAAGCATTTGCAGACCTGCATCGGGATCGCCCTGGGGAGCGGGTATATGCTCGACTATAGTATCAAAAAGGGCTTTCATATTGTCGGAGTCCAAAGCCTCTTCGTAGGTCATACCTGCCTTGCCCAGCTTGGCTGAGGCAAATACGAAGGGTGAGTCAAGCTGCTCGTCTGTGGCGTCAAGCTCCATGAAAAGCTCAAGCACCTCATCTACCACTTCATCGGGTCTTGCCTCGGGTCTGTCTATTTTGTTTATGCACACAACAACGGGAAGCCCCAATGAGAGTGCGTTTTTGAGCACAAATTTGGTCTGAGGCATTGAGCCCTCGTAAGCGTCTACCACAAGAACGACGCCGTTTACCATTTTAAGCACACGCTCCACTTCGCCGCCAAAATCTGCGTGCCCGGGTGTATCCACTATGTTTATTTTGGTATGCTCATAGTAAACGGATGTGTTTTTGGAAAGTATCGTGATACCTCTTTCACGCTCCAGATCGCCGCTGTCCATTACTCTTTCTCTTACCACCTGGTTTGTTCTGAATGTGCCGCTTTGCTTCAAAAGCTCATCTACAAGGGTGGTCTTGCCATGGTCAACATGAGCGATTATTGCTACGTTCCTTATGTCGTCTCTTGTAATTTTCATGAATGTCACTCTTTCTTTTTATTTATAATACATATTTATGCTGCGGTAAATTTACCTTATAGATAACGTATCCTTAATTTTACCATAGTTGCTGCGATATTATCAAGTCTCAATATAACAAAAATTGGCGGCAAAAGGCCAAAAGAATAGACAAAATAACTAATTTATGATAAAAAGTCATAATAATTATGACAAAATTGCATAATAATTATTTTAAGCCTTGAAATAGGGCAAAAAAGTGTGTATACTTGTATGTATGTAATTTAAATTCGAGGGAGGATATTTTCATGAATATGAACATTTCAGAGGTAGTTGTGTTTATTATCTACCTTGTGTTTATGCTTTCAATAGGCATATTCTTTTTTATCAAGACAAGAAACGGCGGCGAGAAAACATATTTCTTAGGCGGCCGCCAAATGGGACCATGGGTAACGGCGCTTTCAGCAGGCGCTTCGGATATGAGCGCATGGGTGCTTATGGGTCTGCCCACTTCTATTTACGCTCTTGGCTTAGGCCAGGTGTGGATATCTGTAGGTCTTGCCATAGGCTATACGCTTAGCTGGATATTCCAGGCTCCGAGACTTCGCCGCTTCTCTATAGTGGCAAACGATTCCATCACCATTCCTCAGTACCTTACAAATCGTTTTCTTTCCAAGTCAAAGGTACTCCAGATAATATGTGCGGTGGTTTTCCTTGTAGCCTATACCATTTACGCCGCTTCAAGCGTTAAGGCCTGCGGCACTCTTTTCCACACCGTTATAGGCATTGACGCAAATGTGGCAATGTACATAGCGGCCTTCATCATAATAAGCTATACATTCTTAGGCGGCTTTTCCGCAGTTTGCTGGACAGACTTCTTCCAGGGTCTTCTTATACTTGCGGCTTTGCTCATAGCTCCTATATTTGCGGCGGCTATGCTTGACACAAGCGCTATCGCTCCTGTTGAAGCAGGCTACTGGAATCCCTTTGCAAGCTGGACAGATATAGTTTCAGGCCTCGGCTGGGGTCTCGGCTACTTCGGTATGCCTCATATAATCATAAGATTTATGTCTCTTGAATCTCAGAAGTCACTTAAGAAGTCTGCCAAGATAGGTATTGCATGGACACTTATAATAGTTATATTCGCAGCTATAGTCGGCGTTGTGGGCCGTATGTTCTTAGGCTATGACGATGTCGTTAATGAAAATTCACTTGTATTTATAAATATGGTAAGAAAAATATTCCCCGGCATCGTTTCGGGCATACTTCTTTCAGCGGTACTTGCAGCGTCTATGTCTACGGCAGACAGTCAGCTCCTTGCGGCAGCCTCAGCCTTTGCCAGTGATGTTTACAAGCCTGTATTCAGAAAGGACAAGGCAAGCGACAAGGAGATGCTTTGGGCAGGCCGTATAGTGGTTTTGGCAATAGCGGTAGTTGCTCTTTTGGTCGCTTCAAATCCCAACTCAGGGTCCATAATGGCTCTTGTTGAGAACGCATGGGGAATATTCGGCGCATCCTTCGGCCCTGCCATAATGCTGAGCCTCTTCTGGAAGAGATTCAACTTCCAGGGCGCAGTTGCAGGTATACTTGCAGGCGCTATAGTAGATGTCGGCTGGTTCATTTATCTCAAGAGCGCAACAAATATTTACGAAATAATACCGGGCTTTATAGCAGGTCTTGTTGTGGGCGTAGCTGTATCTCTTATAACAAAGGCTCCCGACAAGGATGTAGAGGAGCTCTTTGACAAGGCTGTTGCTTATGATGAATAAATAAGCTGCACTACGTTTGCTCTAAAGACGCATACTCTGTATTTAAAACAAAAAACCGATCTCGGCGCTTACTATGTTTCAAAGCTAAGCATACCGGGATCGGTATATTTTTATAGGTTACAATATTTTTTGCGGCGCCAAAAAAATTCTTGACAGAGTCATTCAACTATGGTATCATATTATTTGTTGGTAACACCAATATTCCTCGATAGCTCAGCGGTAGAGCACTCGGCTGTTAACCGATAGGTCGTAGGTTCGAATCCTACTCGGGGAGCTTTGGCCCGTTGGTCAAGAGGCTAAGACGTGGCCCTCTCACGGCTAAAACAGGGGTTCGATTCCCCTACGGGTCATTTGAGTTTTACAGCTCAATTGCTTGCAATATGTTTCATCCTTTATTTGTTTTTTTTTACTTTCAGCTTTCCTATTTTTAACATATTGTTGGCTATAAGGCGACATAGCCAAGTGGCTAAGGCATTGGACTGCAACTCCACGATCCCCGGTTCAAATCCGGGTGTCGCCTTCGATCAGTCGGTTTGTACATCAAGCCGACTGTTTTTGTTTTCCGCGTTTATTAAAGCTATCTCAATGTGTGAGCCAGACTGTCCACCTCTTCCCAGCTTACTGTATACCCCGCTCCTTTTTTGCAGAATACGGAGCAGGAGGTGTTTTCCTTGTCGGCATCCTTGTCATAGCCTATCTCCTCCACAACTTTTTCTTGTACGGTGCATTCCTCATAACCGCCGAATATAAGCGACATACTTCCCGTACCCTTTGTAAAGCTCAGTATCTCTCCGGGATAATCCATAAACTCGGAAACAGGACCCTTCCCCTTTATCACGCATATTCCGTTTTTGTTTTCGGGCGGCTCAAAGCTGCCTCTCATTTTGCGTATATCGGTCATGACCCTGCCCGTGTATTCTTCGTTTATATATATCTCAAAGGCATAGAAGGGCTCCAAAAGTATGTTTTCGGCCTTTTCAAGCCCCTGTCTTATGCCCCTGTATACAGCCTCTCTGAAATCTCCGCCTTCCGTGTGCTTGATATGGGCTTTTCCTTTTTTAAGTATATATTTTATATCCGTTATCGGCGAGCCTGTAAGTATGCCCTTGTGCTCCTTTTCAAATATATGTGTCTTTATAAGGGATTGATAGTTGGCGGCAAGGGTATCCACATGGCATTGGCTCTCGTATTGTATACCGCTGTTGCGTGGCAGCGGCACAAGCTCAAGCTGGACCTCGGCATAGTGCCTTAAGGGTTCGTAATGGCCTATGCCTGTTACAGGGGAGGCTATAGTTTCCTTGTATTGTACATTGGGTCTGCCGAATATCACAGACATATCAAATCTGTCTTTTATTGTTTTTTCCAGCACTTCAAGCTGTATCTTCCCCATTATCCTGACTATTGTTTCGTTACTGCTTTTTCTGTATTCCACCGCAAGAGAAGGTTCCTCCTCCTCCAGTGTCTTAAGCACCTCAAAACATCGAGATGCAAGGGAAGGGTCGGCAGCATCGGCTTTTGCCTCAAGAGTAGAGGAAAATGCATAGCTTTTCTTTTCTATGACACCGCTTTTGCCGAAAACATCTCCGCACATAAGTGAGCGTATACCTGTCAGCGTAACTATCTGTCCTGCTTCTCCGCTTTGTGCTCCCGTATAGCTGCTGCCGTTATATATACGTATCTCATTTATTTTTTCTGTATATCCGTCAAAGGGTATCTCTGTCTTTACGGCTATGCTGCCGCCAAGCAGCTTCACATATGTCAGCCTTTCTCCCTTTGCATCGTGGCGTATCTTGAACACCTCCGCCTTAAGGGGCTGCTCATTGCCGTAGTCTGTACACGTCAGCCTGTCAAATACATCAAAAAATTCTTCAATGCCCTGTGAGGCAAGGGCAGAGCCGGACATGGCCACAAAGCCCTTGCCGTTTTTTATAACGTTTGAGGCGGATATTATAAGCTCTTCATCAACATAGCCTTCAAAATATTTTTCCATAAAGGCTTCATCTCTTTCGGCGATAAATTCCGCCAGGGCGCCGTCATGCATATCTTTTATATATACCGTGTCTTCGGTGAGCTTTGCCTTTATATCCTCGATGCAGCGCTGTATATCCGCTGTTGCCAGGTCTGTTTTGTTTATAAAGAAAAATGTGGGTATGCCGTGTTTTCTGAGCAGTCTGAAAAGCGTAACGGTGTGAGCCTGAACACCGTCTGTGCCGCTTATCAGGATAATGGCATAGTCTAAAATACAAAGGGCCCTTTCCGCCTCCGGGGAAAAATCCATATGCCCCGGAGTGTCTATCAAATAGTAGGTATTGCCCTTGTATCCAAACACGCCGTTTTCGGCAAAAACGGTTATGCCTCTTTCCCGCTCTATAGGGTCGTTATCCATAAATGAGCTTTTGAGATCGACTCTGCCCATAGTTCTTATTATGCCCGTATTGTAGAGCAGGTTTTCGCAAAATGTGGTTTTGCCTGCATCTACGTGAGCAAGTATCCCGATAGTCTTGTTCATAATATCTCCCGAAAATATATATTGGTTTTCAACAAATAACAAAATACAATGCCATGAGCGCCGCAATGAATATAATGTTCACAACGGTAAATGCGCCTAAGTATCCAAGCCTTAGCTGAGGGTAGCTTTTAGCTATGTATTTATAGGAAATAAGGCTTGCCATAGAGGCTATGAGAGTGCCGAGGCCGCCTATATCCGTGCCTATTATGAGGCAGGCCCAATTTTTTGTAAAGCCTGAGAGCAGAAGAGCCGCAGGCACATTGCTTATTATTTGGCTCAGAAGCACCGATATTATGACCTCTCTTCCGTCTATGCTTCCCGCTATGAAGCTGTTTATGCTTTGTATCCTGCCTATGTTCCCCGTAAATACAAAAAAGCCTATGAATGTGATCAAAAGCGTATAGTCTATGCTTTTAAATATATCTTTGTCGAATATTATAAGTGCGGCGATCACTATTGCCAAAAGCAGTATGTATGGCAGAAGTCTGCCTAAAGCACAAAGACTCAGCACAAACAGTGCTGCGTATAGCATTGCTTTTTTCCATGAAAAGGCCGATGTGTCATATTCTACATCTATGTCCTTTATGCCGTGGTCTTTTTTCAGCAGCGCAAACAGGGCAAGAAGAACAAAGGAAACGGCTGCATAAGGCAGAGTGACCGAGAAAAAGGCACCTATGCTCATACCCGATACGGAATAGAGGTATATATTTTGGGGATTTCCTATGGGAGTGAGCATACTGCCAAGGTTGGCGGCAACAGTTTGCAGCACCACCGTGCCTGTGAGCTCCTTCATATTTTTGTTCCCTATCATCTTAAATACCCGGAGCGTAAAGGGCACGAATGTTATAAGAGCAATATCGTTCGTAACGGCCATGCTTGAAAAAAAGCAGAGCATTACAAGCACAAGCTCCAAGGCTCTTGCGGAGCGTACCCGCTTAAGGAGAAAAGCGCCTGCCACGGAGAATATCCCTATTTTGTCAAGCCCCGCCATAACTGCCATAAGGCAGAAAAGCAGTATGAGCGTATCCGTATTTATGTATGATATGTAATGGGAATCGGGATGCACCGCAAGCATGGACAAAGCTCCCAAAAGCAAGGCGATGCACAGTATAGTTTCTTTTTTTATAAAATTTACGATGCTTTTCATATGTGTCTGTCCTTTTGCTTTTTTTATATGATAAATGCTGAAATAAATTTTGTCAAGCCGCATAAAATTTCTTGCAGCAGACTTAACTGTGTGTTATACTGATTTTGTTGAAATATAAATAAATCAGAAAGCATTTGAGGTGAAGAAAATGATGTCTAAAAAAAGGATCACTGCATTTGTCCTATCAGCTATACTTATGCTCTCTGCCATAAGCTTTTCAAGCTTTACGGCAGCGGCTGCGGAAAGTGTGCTGACAAAGGGCACATGGTATGAGTCTATGTACATTGAGTGGAACGGCGTAAGCGGCACGGACTACAATGTATACAGCAAGGAAAGTTCACAGGCGGACAGCTCTTACAAGAAGGTAGATGACGAGCTTGTAAGAAATGTAGGCTCTGACACCTACAGAGTGGATGTGTTGGGCTTAAAGGGAAATACGAGCTATGATGTAAAGGTTGTTCCCGTTATCGGAGGAACGGAGGGAGACCCCTTTATAACATATACAGATACTCCCGAAGCCTATGACCGCTCAGGCTTTGCCTTTTCGGTAAACAAGGCTCCCGGCGCATACAATGCCGACGGTACCGTTGCCGACGGTACGCTCATAATATACGCTACGGAGCAGAACAAGAGCAATGTATATAACGGCAAGAGCCTTACATCTGTTATAAGCGGCCTGAACAGCCTTAACAAGAACAAGCCTGTCATAATAAGAGTCATAGGCAAGATAACTCCCGTAGGTTCTTCCACAAGCCCGGGTATGTGGAAAAACACCTGCGGCGTTACAATAGAGGGCGTAGGTCCGGGCGCAGGCTTTTCAGGCTGGGGCATAGGCTCCGGAGAAAACAAGGATACGGAGTTCAGAAACCTGAACATCGTAGACTATAAGGAAGATGCCTTGGGATTTGAAAATTCCGAAGAGCTTTGGGTACATAACAACACGTTCTATTCAGGCTGGAATCCAAAAGACAGCACGGCGGACAGGGATAAGCTCCACGGAGACGGCTCCTGCGACCTGCGGGAGTGCAATAATGTAACGGTATCCTACAACCATTTCAAGAATACCGACAAGACTGCTCTTATAGGCTCCTCCGCAAGCAATAGAGAAAGCACGGGAAATATAACCTTCCATCACAATTTCTTTGACGGCACGAGCCAAAGAACGCCAAGAGTAAGGTGGCACAATATCCACGTTTACAACAACTATTACTACGGCACCCTAAACTATGGCATAGGCGCTACCTGTAATTGCAGCATATTTGCGGAAAACAATTATTTTGAAGATGCATCATCACCTTTCCTTACTTCATCACAGATAGGTTCGCCTTCTTCATTCTCAAAAGATGACGGCGGTGTTATAAAGGCCTTCAACAACGTAATGGTAAATACAAGGAAAAGCGTATCCGGTGTAGATTATTTTGAGGCTTCGTCAAAAGATTACAGAATGACGGCGGCAGATTATAAAACGGATAAGGGCGGATATACATACAATAATTTTGATGCCGGCGGATATATAGCAATTAATGACTATATACTGGATACTCCCGAAAATGCCAAGGCTATAGCCGTTTCAAAGAGCGGCGCTCAGAAAGGAACGGCGGCAGCGAAGGATACGATCGCTCCGCCCGAGGTAACGGGAAATGTAACTGCCGTTTACTACTATGACCCTGAAACAACAGGCTCTACAGGCAAGAACTTCGGCGGACTTGACGGCACGGGCACATTCTTCAAGGGAGCGGATACGAGCTGCAAGTCAAACGGCACATCAGGCTACAGAGGCGCAGAGCCTTACAGCTATCAGGGCTGCTTTGCAACAGGCTCCGAGATAAGCTTTACCACATCCTCAGCCGCTAAATTTACGGTCATTGCCTCTACATCGGGCAAAACTCCTCAGAGAGTGGAGGTAAAGTGTCCTGAGAATGCAGACAATATTTATCACGGTATATTCCAGACAGGCAACAACGATGACAGCGTGCTCACCACCATTGATCTTCTGAGTGCGGGCACATATACCTTCAAGCCTTCCACAAATGTGGATATATATTATATAGAGGTCGCTGAGTATGACGGAAAGATACCCGAAACGACTACCGTCACAACAGAGACGACTACAGCCAAGGAGACTTCAACGGAGACAACCACTGCCACAACCACAGCCAAGGAGACTTCAACGGAGACAACCACTGCCACAACTACGGACAAGGAGACTTCAACAGAGTCAACTACCGAAAAAGCACCTGATCCGAGTGAACCTTTTGAGCCTGTATACGGCAATGCAAACGGTGATGAAAAGCTGGGCATATCCGATGTTTCATCTCTTCTCAGCAATGTCCTCACAGGCGCAAAAATGGGCATAGAGAATAAGACAGAGGACTTTATGAGCTATGTGGATGTAGATGATGATAAAAGCATAACATCAATAGACGTTGCTCTTGTGCTTCAAAAGGTATTGGACAGCAGCTTTGAATTGCCTGTTGAGAAGCAAAAGACAATATCATAAGCTCCGTTAATTCATTCAAGTCAAGAATATTCGTACTGCGCCTGCGCTATGTACTCATAACCGACGGCTTCTGATGAAGCTTTTGCATTCAGCAGGAGCTTGTACTTTTGCCGAATACAATAGTAAGGATCCACCGCCTAAGAGGCGGGGAACTTACTTAGTCGGTTAAATAATACTTGACTTATTTTACATCATATGGTAAAATGACATTTGTGCGCAGAATGCGTACATCCTTGCTCTCACATAGGGTGAGGGCCAAAGACCAAAAGGAGGTGCAAAACAATGAAAAAGTATGAACTTGCTTTAGTTTTATCCCCTAATTTAGAAGAGGAAGCATTGACTGCGGAAAAGGATTCCGTTAAGGCTCTTATAGAGAGATTCGGCGGTACTGTGGAAAATGTTGACGATTGGGGTAAACGCAGACTTGCTTACGAAATTCAGAAGCTTACGGAAGGCTACTACACATTCATTACCTTCAGCGCAGAGCCTACTGCTCCTGCGGAGATAGAATCTCGTATGCGTATTAAGGAAAATGTACTTCGTTACTTGATCGTTGCTCAGGAAGAAGATTGATTTAAGGAGGTCGCTTTATGAACAAAGTAATGTTATTGGGTCGTATGGCGAGAGATCCCGAGGTCAGATTTACACAGAGTGCTGAGCCTATGGCAGTGTGCAGATTTGCCATTGCCGTTGACAGGCCTGTCAGAAGAGACAGCAATGAAAGAAATGTGGATTTCATTAATTGCGTGTGCTTCGGCAGAAGAGCCGAAACCATAGGCCAGTATTTTCACAAGGGCAACAGGATCGCTGTTACAGGCAGATTGCAGGTAAGCGAATATACAGATCAGTCAGGCAGCAAGAGATATTCCACAGATGTTGTCATTGATGAATTTGATTTTTGCGAAAGCAGGAACGATGGCGCCGCAAGCAATTATTCAGCGCCTAAGTCCGCTCCGACTTCTGCTCAGCCCGAGGGCTTCTACAGTGTGGACAGCGATACGGATGACGAGGATTTACCATTCTAAGAGTTTGATTTTTATGTAAGGAGGTCTTTAGCATGATCAATAAAAAGCGTGGTCGCAGAAAGAAGAAGGTTTGTGCCTTTTGTGTAGATAAGGCAGCTTCTATAGATTATAAGGATGTAGCTAAGTTACGCAGATATGTATCCGAAAGAGGCAAGATACTTCCAAGAAGGATCACAGGTAACTGCGCTAAGCATCAGAGATTACTGACTACTGCTATAAAGAGAGCAAGACACGTTGCTCTTATGGCTTATATCGCAGAATAATAAAAGGGGTCGGTCACATCGATACGAATGTGACTGCCTTTTTTTGTACAAAAAATAAATGTTGAGGCTTTTACGCCTCAACATTTATTTATGCCCTATATTATTTAGGCTGAATACCCTTATCGGCAGCCTCCTTATGTACATTAGGCTGAGTTTTGTGCTCCGGAGATACATTTTTTCTTCCCGTTGAAGAAACCTTTGTAAGCTCGGATATACCTCTTCTCACAACCGGGTTTACATCCTTGTACTGCTTAGCGTTCTCATTGGCGTCGGCAAACAAAACGGAATTTTTATTTATTCTTTCCTGTATTTCGGATTCCGTCATCGTGTTCATATTGCGGCACATTTGCTCTGCAAAGCTGTTGCTTTTGGCGATCCTGTCCGCTGCGCTCTTGTAGAAATCATATTCGGCAGTTCCCTTTTTGGCAAATCTTGCATAGAAGTCATACTCTTTCTTTTCCTGTTCATAAGCATCCATCTTGCTTCTGTATTCAATCAGCTGGTTTTCGTATTTTTCCTGGCTCTTGAACCATTTGCTTGGTTCAGATGGCTTAGCGGGAGCCTTAAGGTTATCAATATCCTTGGTAAAGACGTTATCAAATATGACAGCACGCATAACGCCATCCTCCTTAACGGATATGACATTGCCTTCAAGCTGCGATCTGTTCTTAATATCAATGCCGTAGGCATTATTTGCCAAAAGCATCATATCCTTGCCCAGCTCTTCCTTTATTTGGTCATCGGTCAGGTTTTCGCCGCTGTGAGCGCCTTTGTAATATTCTCTGGCGGTAATACCGTTTATGTATACAGAATCGATGATCTTCTGAGATGACGCAGAGGTATCGCCTACCATATTTGTCAGCAGGCTTTCTCTTGATAAACCTTCTGAAAGAGGCGCACCGCTGTCTGAATATGATTTTCCAAAATTCACCCTGTCTAATCCGATAACAAAGGGCTCTTTTCCCTTAGCGATATTGTAGGCATCGTCTACATCCTTTATAAGCTGCGCCTTTGCCATATTCAGCTTTACATTTTCTATCTCCTTCTTTATGGCCAAGGTCTCTTCCTTGAGATTTTTACTTGTTTCATCTATGCCCTCGGTTAATTTTTTATCTATGTCGTCATAGGCAAGAGCATACTGACGGTCAAGAGATGCCTTGTCCAGCAGATCCTTATAAAGCTGCTGCTCATGCTGCTTTTCCATATTAATGGCATTTTGAGTCTGATCATAGGCCTTCATTTCTTTACCTACAGCAGCATTGAAATAGTCATTTACGCTGACAATGTATTTTCTCATTTCGTCTATTTCAGCGTCAAGCTTATCGCCGAGTCTTTTAATTATTTTTTCCTTGGCGTCTCGGATACTGTTGTCAAGAAGAGTACCAAGGTAGTTCAGCCCATCGTCACCGGTAAGATCATCCTGAAGTGTTACAAATTCATTGTCAACCAAATTATCCAAGGTGCCCTTTTTTGCAATGACATCTCTTACCTCTTCAAAATCCCTGGCATTGCGGGCGATCACTCTCATAGTATCGGTGATCTCTACCTTTGAATCGGATATAAGGCCCTTTACGGTAAAGCTGTCACTGTTTATAAGCTTATCAAAAGCTCCCGGCTCTTCCTTTTCCTTGTCGATAGCATCCAAAACAAGAGTAAGAAATTCTTTATAATTGGTCCTTATTTCCTTTTCCTTTGAATAAAAGCCTAAAGAATTAATGATTTGAGGGCCTTTTTTAATTAATGGATTATCGGTATAATTTTTGATCCTCTTCTTCTGCTCATCCTCAAGCAATTTTTTCATATTTTGTGCGCTCTCGACATATTCTTCTAAGTGATTGCGAAAATATGCCATATCATTGATCTCTTGCATAGTACACTTTTTGCCTACTATTTTGGTGGAAGGCATACCTACAAAACCGCCCTTGGTTTTAATGTTGTTTTCCACATATGCCGCCTTTTTGTCAAAATCCTCTATGTACTTTTTATTTTCTGCTTTTAATTTTTCTATTTCCTCAGTAAGAAGGGCACGATTGGCATCTCTTTCTTTCATCTTGCGTTCATTTTCTCTTATTTTATTATTATTGCCCAATACATAAGGAACGTTTGAAAAAGCTCTGTCTAAATCAATTAATTCTTTAAACTTTTTAGAGGAATCATAATCATTGATATAGCTATACTTATGGTCTATTTCTTCATATCTTTGTCCTATGGTATATTCTATTTCATGATGCTTGTTTGCTTTTTGCTCAAGCCTTGCCAGATCGGCTTCCATTTCCGCCTTTAATTTGTCATTATCGGCAATAATGGCCTCCTTTTCCTCAAGAGCGGCCGTAAGAGCGTTAAGATATTCTTCGTCGCTGTTAAATCTGTCTCTTGCAAGAGCGTTTTCTCTTTCGCCGAACATTGGAGGAGCCTCTTTGACCTCTACTTCATATGTGCCGTATTCTATAGGAGCCTCCTTCTCCATAGCTTCGATCTCTTCTCTGAATTTTTTGACTTCCTTCATGCTCTTAAGCATACTCTCTTTGCTCTTCTCCCGAGCCTCATCTATCTTTTGGCTCAAGGGCTCTAACGAAGCGGCTAACAAATCGCTTATGACTATATTGCCTCCTTTATTGAGCAGGGTATTTGCAGCATCTTCTCCTATCTTTTTGGCGTCTTCTTTTATTGACTCCATCCAGGTCTTGTTATCCTTTACTGCGTCAAAGCCTTTCTCAATGAACTCCTCATTATTCTTGAGGCTATTTTCAAGGTTTCTCATTACATAGTTCATAACGAAAGCATCTAAGGCGCCTTCGGCTTCTCCAAGGAGCTTTTCGGGATAATCGCTGCTTTTGAATTGGGATACAACGCTGTTTACGGTAAGCGCTGCTCTTTATTTGTTTATCCATTTAAGATAGGCGTTTATATACATTTCAAGATCACCGTCCATAACAGGCTGAACGTTGGCGGTCTCTGCGCCTGTTCTGTGATCCTTTATCATATTGTAGGGATGGAACACATAGCTTCGTATCTGTGAGCCCCAAGCGATATCCTTTACCTCGCCTCTTATATCTTCAAGCATTTGGCCTTGTTCCTTCAGCTTAAGTTCATAGAGCTTGGCTCTCAGCATTTTCATGGCCATATCCTTGTTTTGAAACTGGCTTCTTTCATTTTGGCACTGCACAACTATATTGGTAGGTATGTGAGTTATCCTTATGGCGGAGGATGTCTTGTTGACGTGCTGGCCGCCTGCGCCGCTTGAACGGTAGGTATCTATCCTCAGGTCATCGGGATCGATGTCTATTTCTATGTCGTCATCCAATTCGGGCATAACGTCACAGCTTGCAAATGAAGTGTGGCGCCTGCCGTTGGAGTCGAAGGGAGATATGCGCACAAGCCTGTGTATGCCTTTTTCTCCTTTTAAATAGCCATAGGCATTTTCTCCCGTCACCATAAATGTAACGGATTTTATGCCTGCTTCATCGCCTTCCAGATAGTCCATCAGCTCAAAGCCGAAGCCGTTTTTTTCCACCCAGCGGCTGTACATACGATAGAGCATGGACACCCAGTCGCATGCCTCTGTACCGCCTGCGCCTGAATGAAGCGTGACTATTGCATTGCAGTGATCGTATTGCCCTGTGAGAAGAGTAGATATCCTGAAATGCTCGAATTTCTCTTCAAATTTGCTGCGAAGCTCCTTTGCTTCCGGCACTATGCTCTCATCATCCTCTTCGTTGCCCATTTCTATAATGGTCATAATATCCTCATAGTCAGATACAAGACCCTCATAGCCCGCTATCTTATCCTTTAGCTGCTTTGTCTGCTGCAAAATACCCTGCGCCTTGTCCATATCGTTCCAAAAATCCGGGTCGCCTGCTATTTCCTCAAGCTCTTCGACCTTTTCCTTTGCTTCGTCTATATGTAAGGCGGCGCCTAATTCTTCAACGCTTTTTGAATATGGGGCAAGCTCTGTTGCCATCTGCTCAAGCTCCAGTATCATAATATCAGTCCTTTTTATTTTAAATTGGCAGCCTCTGCTTAATGCTGCTATACTTGGGTAAAAGGGGCCAAAGCCCCTTTGCCCTGCCGATGTGACGGCAGGCCTTTGTTCGGCGGATATGAGCCGATCGTATATATCGATATCCGTTCTTAGGGGATATGTTATACCGTTCCCAAATATGTTTATGCGCTTCTGCCGCAGCAATGCTTGTATTTCTTGCCGCTGCCGCAAGGGCACGGATCGTTCCTGCCGACCTTGGCCGTTGCTCTTCTCTTGGGAGTGTTGGCGGCGGATTCGTCTCTGTTGGTAGCCATAGGCTGAGCGACCTGCTCTCTCTTAGGCTCTTCGTTGGGCACTACCACTCTTATGTGGAACAGACCCCTTACGATGTCCGTCTGTATGTTGTGGTTCAGCTCTTCAAACATATCATAGCTTATGAATTGATAGTCGATAAGAGGGTCCCTCTGAGCATAGGAGCGGAGCATTATGCCCTGGCGCATCTGATCCATATCATCGATATGATCCATCCACTTGCTGTCCACTACCTTAAGCGTAATGACTCTTTCCAGCTCACGCATCATTTCGCTGCCGAAGTCTTCTTCCTTTTTGCCGTATATTGCAACGGCAGCGTCATATATCCTGTTTATAAGTATTTCCTTTGTAATATTTTCCTTGTCTTCATCGGAGAGCAGGAACATATCGCTAAAGCCGAATATGTTTCTGAGCTTTTCGTTAAGCCCTATCATATCCCATTGGGTGACGTCGCCTTCGTCGGAACAGCATTCGTCTGTCAGACGTGTGATGACGGACTTTATCATACCCATTATCTTGTCGTTTATATTGGTGCCCGAGAGCACTTCTCTTCTTTGGGCATATATTATTTCTCTCTGCTCATTATTTACCTGATCGTAGTCCAAAAGCCTTTTTCTTGCCGAGAAGTTGTTGCCCTCTACCTTCTTCTGAGCGTTTTCTATGGTCTTGGAAAGGAGCCCCGCTTCTATAGGTTCGTTTTCGGGAAGACCCAATTTGGCTATCATAGCTCCTGTCTTTTCTGAGCCGAAGAGCCTTAAAAGATCATCTTCAAGAGACAGGTAAAATCTGGACTCGCCGGGATCTCCCTGACGGCCGGAACGGCCTCTCAGCTGATTGTCGATACGTCTTGATTCGTGTCTTTCGGTGCCTATTATTTTAAGACCGCCTGTTTCCACAACTCCTTCGCCAAGCTTTATATCGGTACCTCTACCTGCCATATTGGTGGCTATTGTAACGGCGCCCATTTCTCCTGCTTTGGCAACTATCTCAGCTTCACGCCTGTGGTTCTTGGCGTTGAGGACCTCACACTTTATGCCTTCTCTTTTAAGTCTGTTTCCCAGCATTTCGGATATCTCTATATTGACCGTACCTACAAGCACGGGCTGTCCTTTGGCATGGGATTCCACGACCTCTTTCACAACGGCATCGAACTTTGCCTTTTCGGTTTGGTACACAACATCGTTCCAGTCCTTACGAATAACAGGTTCGTTTGTGGGTATACACACAACGTCCATGCCGTATATGGCTCTGAACTCCTGCTCCTCTGTCTGAGCGGTACCTGTCATGCCTGATTTCTTTTGGTATTTGTTGAAGAAATTCTGGAAGGTGATTGTAGCAAGAGTCTTGCTTTCACGCTTTACTTCCAAATGCTCCTTGGCTTCTATGGCCTGATGCAAACCGTCGGAATATCTGCGGCCGGGCATCATACGGCCTGTGAATGTATCTACTATAACTATTTCGGGTTCGCCCTTGTCGTTTTCGGTCACATAGTCTTTATCCTTGAACATATTGTAGTTGGCCTTAAGGGCATTGTTTATATGGTGCTGGAGCGCCATATTGTCAGGGTCTGAAAGGTTCTCTACATTAAAGTATTTCTCGGCCTTGGCAACGCCCTCCTGAGTGAGCGTGGAGGTCTTGCCTTTTTCGTCTATAACAAAGTCGCCTTCCTCCTTGAGCTCCTCTCTTATAAGGGGATTCATAGCCTCGTCTTCGTTTAATATACGGCCCTTTTTAAGGCTCTTTACAAATACGTCGGCCAATTCATACAGCTTTGTGGACTTGTCTGACTGGCCTGAAATGATAAGAGGAGTTCTGGCCTCATCTATGAGTATTGAGTCTACCTCATCTATAATGGCAAAGGGCAGGCCTCTTTGCACAAGATCCTTTTCATATACCACCATATTATCTCTCAGATAATCAAAGCCAAGCTCGTTATTGGTGGCATAGGTAATGTCGCTGTTATATGCCTCCTGGCGCTCGGCCTTTTCCTGATCGTGGAATATAACGCCTACGCTCAAGCCGAGGAATTGATGTATCTTGCCCATTTCTTCCGCATCTCTTTTAGCCAAATATTCATTGACCGTTACGATATGCACGCCCTTTCCCGTAAGGGCGTTGAGATAAGCGGGGCAGGTGGATACCAAAGTTTTGCCTTCGCCTGTTTTCATTTCGGCGATACGGCCTTGATGAAGGACTATGCCGCCTATCATCTGCACGTCAAAGTGGCGAAGACCCAATACTCTTTTGGATGCCTCTCTCACTACCGCAAAAGCTTCGGGAAGTATGTCATCAAGAGTCTCTCCCTTTGCGAGCCTGTCCTTGAATTCATCCGTCATGGCTCTGAGCTGCTCATCGGTATAGGCTTCAAAGCGTGGTTCCAAAGAGTTGATCTTTTTGACTGTAGGCATTATTTTTTTTATTTCCTTATCACTGTAGTTACCGAATATCTTTTCCAAAAAACTCATTGCATTACACCTCTGTATATATAAATTGCATAGCTCACCGTTTTCGGGATACGGTTCCCGAAAGTATCCTTTATATATGATAACAGATTTTACCTATGATATGCAATAGATATTTGAAAAATTCTGTTTTTCTTAATTATTGCAGGCAGGGATATCCGTCTGCACAGAAAAAAGAGGCTGCCGCCTTATGCGTCAGCCTCCCAACAATACATCAGCACTTGTTATCGCAAATGCTGCCTATGCCATTATTTCCGCAGCAGCAGAAAAGGAGGATCAAAATGATTATCCATGAGCAATCGTTGCCGCCGCATCCGCCGAAGAGATTACCTACTCCATTGTTATTTCCGCAGCAGAAAAGAAGAATAATGATGATCCATAAAGTATTGTTGTTACCGCAACCCATATAAGTTACCTCCAATTTCTAATACAATTCAATTCTATGCGGCAATATCAAAATATTGCAAGTCCACCGAAAAAATTTAATTATATTCGGTTGAAATAAGGCGGGAATTATGGTATATTTTATAGATAGCGAAAAGGTGGGATAAAAATGTACAGCTTATACATAATTATCGCAGCCGTGCTCTGGGGCATAATAAGTCTGTTTTCCACAGAGCTCAAAAGCGTGGGCATGAGCCCCGGCAGCATAGTGGCAGTGCGCAGCTTTGGTGCGGCGGCGGTGCTGACCGTTATATTTTTTATAAAGGACAGAAGCCTTTTCAAAATAAGGCTCAAGGATATAAAATATTTTATAGGAACGGGGATAATAAGCTTTGTATGGTTCAACTGGTGTCTTTTCACCTCTATGAACGAGTGTACGACAGCAATAGCCGTAGTGCTGCTGTACACCGCTCCGGTGTTTGTGGTGTTCTTGTCGGCTGTTCTTTTCGGAGAAAAGCTCACGCCGGTCAAGCTCATTGCCCTTGTGATGACGGTAATAGGCTGTGCTCTTGTGACGGGAATAGTGAGCGGCAATATAAACGGCACTCTCTTTGGCATAATATGCGGCATAGGCTCAGGGCTTTTTTACGGGCTTTACAGTATATTCGGCCGCTTTGCCCTTAAAAAATACAATGACGTGACGGTCACCGTATATACGTTCATATTTGCGGCGATAGGCTCCATACCTCTTTGCCGCATAGGCGAAATATGTTCGGCTCTTTCAGAGCCTGCGGGAGGGCTGACGGCAATACTCATAGTGCTTGTTTCAACGGTAACGCCTTTTCTTTTCTACACAAAAGGACTTTCGGGCGTGGAGTCGGGCACGGCTTCTATACTTGCCACAACGGAGCCTGCCGTAGGCGTGCTCGTAAGCGTGTTCATACTTCATCAGCACCTTACATTTGCAAGCCTTGCAGGTATAATACTTATATTTTCATCGGTAATATTACTTAATTATAAAACAGGTGGGCGGAAATGGAATACAGACAAAGACTTAAATATCACAAAAGAATAATAATCAAGGTAGGAACAACATCTCTTACATACCCCAACGGCAAGTTCAATCTCCAAAAAATGGAGCGCTTTGCAAGGGTGCTGACGGATCTGCGCAACAGAGACATAGATGTTGTGCTGGTATCCTCGGGCGCCATTGCCGTAGGGGCAGAGAAGCTTGGCTTAAGCGAAAGGCCCCGTGACGTTATAGGCAAGCAGGCCTCCTCCGCTGTGGGGCAGGCTATACTTATGCAGATGTATGAAAGATTTTTCGGAGAATACAATCAGAAGATAGCGCAGATACTTCTTACAAAGCCGGTATTTGACGCAGAGCATAAAAAAAGAAACGCCAGCAATACCTTCAATAAGCTTTTTGATCTGAAGGTCATACCAATAGTAAATGAAAACGATACCGTTGCCACAGATGAGTTCAATGAATTTTCGGATAATGATACGCTTTCTGCATATGTTGCGGCTATCGTAAATGGGGATCTGCTCATAATACTTTCCGACATAGACGGTATGTATACCTCCGATCCCAATAAAGACGATAATGCAAAGATGATAAATGTCGTGCCGAAAATAACGGATGAGATATATTCTCTTGCGGGAGGTTCGGCTTCCATGCTTGGCACAGGCGGTATGATCACAAAGGTGCAGGCGGCGGACTTTCTGGGAAAAAGGGGCATAGATATGGTGATCGCCTCGGGAGAAAGCCCCGAGATCATACATGAGATACTTGAGGGAAACAATGTTGGCACTCTTTTTGTAGGTAATAAAAATGACTAAGGCCGAAATACGGAAAAAATACAGCGATATACGGAAACATACAGAGCCTTCAAAGGTGACGGAGGCCATATACGAAACACAGTATTATATAAACGCCGAAAAGATATTTACATTTGTGAGCTTCAAGGATGAGATAGATACTATACCTTTTATAAAAAAGGCGCTTGCAGACGGTAAAAAAACGGCTGTTCCCATTATGCTGGAAAAGGGCCGTATGGTATTTGCCGAAATAAGCTCCGTATCCGAGCTTGTTCCCAACAGATACGGTATACCCGAGCCGAATTACGATAGCGGTAAAATACTTGTATCAGACGGCGGAACTCTTATAGCGGTGCCGGGGCTTGCCTTTGATGAAAAAAAATACAGAATAGGCTACGGCGGCGGCTATTATGACAGATACCTAAGCGAAAATATATATATGGCGGCTGTGGGTCTGTGCTATGAGGCGCAGATAACGGATGTGCTGCCTAGGGATGAAAATGATGTGCCTGTTGATATCATTGCAACGGAGGAGAGGATATTATGAAAACCGTTACCCAAATGGGAAAGGATGCCTTAAAGGCAAAAAGAGCCATAGCTGTGCTCACTGCAAAAGACAAGGATAAATTGCTCACAGACTGCGCCAAGGCGCTTAGAGATAATTGGGGCAGCATTATTTCCGCAAACGAGGCGGATCTTGAAAATGCCAAAGCAAATGGGCTCAAGCCTTCGCTCATTGACAGGCTTATGCTCAGCAAGGACAGGATATACGCCATGGCTGACGGACTTGAGCAGATAGCCGATCTCCCCGATCCCATAGGCCGATTTGAAAATATGAAGACATTGCCCAACGGACTTATCGTAGGCCAAAAGAGAGTGCCTATGGGAGTAATAGGCATAATATACGAGGCACGGCCAAATGTTACATCAGATGCCTTCGGCCTTTGCATCAAGGCGGGAAGCGCCGTTATATTAAGGGGCGGCAAGGAGGCCATAAATTCCAACAAAGCAGTGGTCTCTCTGTTTAAGGCTGTCATAAGAGCAATGGGCATAGATGAAAATATAGTGCAGCTGGTGGAAGATACTTCACGTGAAAGCGCCGCTCAAATGATGAAGATGAACGGCTATATCGATGTGCTCATACCGAGAGGAGGATCAGGACTCATACAAAGCGTGGTGCTCAATTCCGCCGTGCCCGTTATAGAAACAGGGGTAGGCAACTGCCATGTGTTTGCCGATGAAAGCGCAGACGTGGATATGGCTGTTGACATAATAGTGAATGCCAAGGCGCAAAGGCCGGGAGTGTGCAATGCCGCCGAAACGTTCCTTGTGCATAAGAATATAGCCGACAGATTACTTCCTCCTGCGGTCTCAGCTCTTCGCAAAAAGGGCGTTGAGATAAGGGGAGATGAAAGAGTGCGCCTTGTTATCCCGGATGCAAAGCCTGCAGAGGAGGAGGACTGGGCAGCGGAGTATTTGGATCTTATACTTGCCGTAAAGGTAGTGGACAGCATAGATGAGGCGATAGACCATATCACAAAATATTCAACGGGTCACTCCGAGTGCATAATAAGCGAAAGCTATGAAAACACGCAAAGATTTTTAAATGAGATAGATTCAGCCGCAGTGTATGTAAATGCTTCCACAAGATTTACAGACGGCAATGAATTCGGCTTTGGCGCCGAGATAGGCATAAGCACACAAAAGCTCCACGCAAGAGGCCCCATGGGGCTTAAGGAACTGACTACCACAAAGTATGTGATATACGGTAACGGTCAGGTAAGAAAATGAAATACGAAAACATTACAAAGGGAAGATTCATAATTCGTGAGAACCGCTTTATCGCCAAGGTGGATATAAACGGCAGCACAGAGATATGCCATGTCAGAAACACAGGGCGGTGCAGGGAGCTGCTTGTGAAGGATGCCGAGGTATATCTTGAGCCAAGCTCAGACGCCAAAAGAAGGACAAGATATTCTCTTGTTGCGGTAAAAAAGGGCGAAAGGCTCATAAATATGGATTCGGGAGCGCCCAATAAGGCTGTCGAAGAGGCATTGAAGCAGGGCAGGCTCTTTAAAGATATTACTTTTATAAAAAGAGAATGCGTGTATAAGGACTCTCGCTTTGATTTCTATATAGAGCAGGGAGATATAAGGACATTTATAGAGGTAAAAGGCGTTACTCTTGAAAAGGATAACGTTGTCAGCTTCCCCGACGCTCCCAGCGTAAGAGCCGTCAAGCATGTGAATGAGCTTATAGAAGCGGTAAAGGAAGGGTATGGAGCTTGTCTGCTTTTCGTGATACAAATGGAGAACGTGGATCACTTTACGCCAAATGCCGAAAATCACAGAGAATTTGCTCTTGCCTTGAAAAAAGCAAGGGAAGAAGGAGTGGATATAATGGCGGTGGATTGTGCTGTCGGGGCAGATGAAATGGTGATCGGGAAAGATGTGGATATTATTTTGCAGTAAGAAGGAAGAGACCGTTTATGGACAATGAGGTGAAGCAAAGGGTATATGACAAGCTGAACGAGCTTGGTATAAGCTACAGCGTTGACGAGCATGAGGCCATATTCACCATAGAAGAGCTGGATAAAAAAGGTATGTACAAAAAGGGCGAGATATGCAAGAACCTTTTCCTGCGTGACGGAAGCGGAAAGCGCCATTTTCTTGTGGTGACTCCGGGTCACAAGGATGTGGATCTTAAAAGCGTAAGAGCACAGATAGGCTCAAGCCGTCTGAGCTTCGGTTCTGCCGAAAGGCTTATGAACTGCTTGGGCCTTACACAAGGCTCCGTATCTCCCTTCGGCGTGCTCAACGATAAGGAACGCAATGTGGAGATAGTGTTTGACAAGGAGCTTAAAAATATGGACATACTGGGATTTCATCCCAATATAAACACCGCTACGGTATGGCTTAGCTTTGAAAGTATTTTAAAGGTGATAAAGGATAACGGAAATACCGTGTATTATGCGGAAATATAAGCAAACAGGCATAAGCTTCTAAACACTCTCACCAAGATGCTTTATTTCTTTTTTATACATATATCTGAACGCAAAGGAGCACAGGGTAAATGATATACACTCGGCTGCAAGGAAGGCGAACCATACGTTGCTTACGTGCTGAGTAAGAGAAAGCAGGAAAGCCACAGGCACGAGGACCACAAGCTGACGCATAAATGAAACGCCCATGGAAAGCACGCCGTTGCCAAGAGCCTGGAATACGGACAGACTTATTATGCAAAAGCTTGCTATAGGGAAGTGTATGCTTATTATCTTAAGGGCGGGAACACCCATAGACAATATGTGATCCAAATTGCTTTCGTTTGCAAAGAGCATAAGAAGCTTATCGGGTATCAGCTGGAATATTACGGTGCCTATGAGCAGCAGCGAAAAGGCATACATTATGCTGAGCTTTACGGTTTTTATAAGTCTTTCCTTGTTTCTTGCGCCCATGCAGAAGGCCACAATAGGCACCATACCGTTGTTAAGACCGAATACAGGCATAAATATAAAGCTTTGGAGCTTAAAGTATATGCCGAATATGGCAATGGCAGTATCTCTTGCTTCGGTCAGCTCAAGAGTGGTGTCCAAGATAGTCATATGAGAAAATATTGTGTTGAGACCGAGTACCATTATGGAGCCTATGGATGCCATAAGTATTGAAGGGATGCCTATATAAAGTATTTTGAGTATAGTATCCTTGCTTGGCATAAAGCCTCTTATATCAAACTGTATCTCAGTATTTACCTTGATATTGAGTATTATGGCAAAAATACCTGCTATGCACTGGCCTATCACCGTTGCCAATGCGGCGCCTGCCATACCCATACGTGGTGCTCCGAGCAGGCCGAATATGAGTATGGGATCCAGTATGATGTTTATAACGGCGCCTGTAAGCTGTGTGAACATGGAGTAAATAGTCTTGCCTGTGGACTGCAAAAGCTTTTCAAAGCAGAACTGGGCATACATTCCTATGCTTACGCAGCACACTATCCTAAGATATACCGTGCCTGCTTCCTCTATTTCTGCGGAGCTTGCCTGAGCCGCCATAAAGGGATGTGCGACAGCTAAGCCCACTACAAAGAAAAGGGCATAACAAATGACATACAGAAGTATGCCGTTTAAGGCAGTCCTGTTTACGCCCTCCTGATCCTTTGCGCCCAAATATCTTGAAAGTATGGCGTTCATACCTACGCCTATGCCGGTACCGCAGGCTATCATAAGGCTCTGCATAGGGAATACCAGCGAGATCGCCGTCATACATGCAGCGCTGTATTTTGCTACGAATATTGAGTCTACTATATTATAAAGAGCCTGTACGAGCATGGATATCATCATAGGCAGTGCCATGGATATAAGCAGCCTGTTCACAGGCATTGTTCCCATTTTATTTTCTCTCATTGTTTCAGACATTGTTGCTCCTCCCGCTATTCGTTTTCTTTTTTATTTGCTATTTCCGAAAGCTTGTCCAGTATCGAGAAAAGAGAATATATCTCCTCCTCGCTCAGCACTTTCTCTACGCTCTTTTCAAAATCTATCACCACAGAATAGATATTACCCACCGTTTCAAGTCCTCTTGGAGTTATGGTCAGTTTTTTGAGCCTTGCATCGTAGTCCACGCTTTGCCTTGAAACATAGCCCTTGTCCTCAAGGTGGGTGAGTATCGAAGACACGCTTGAGCGTCTTATGTCAAATTCCTCTTCTATATCCCTTTGAAAAATATCTCTGTGCTGGTTTCTGGCAAGATATGAGAGGATTATATTTTGAGAATGGGTAAGCCCGTATTTGGACATTTCCTTATCCATTCTTCTCTTTATCTGGTTTGAGACCATGTGTATTCTTTTTCCTATATGTTTGATATTTTCACATTCCATATCCATATCCTCTGAAGCTTCTGAATGTTAGCCACCTAACATTTTAACGCTCTTTACTTTTTTTGTCAATAGCAATGTTTGAAATAAGCTGATGTTTTTGTTTGAAAATAAGCTGATGTTTTATATTTTTATTACTTGACTATAGGGCGATAATTTAATATAATGATATAATAAACATAAAAGGAGATAATGAAAATGAGTATATTACTGAATCTATTGGATACGGTTCCTTCCATAGTGATGGAATCAGGCGCCGGGGAAACCGCTGCTCAGGCTGTCACTCAGGCTGCTCAGGCCGCTACTCAGGCAGCAGGACAAGCTGCTCAGAGATCATCAGGCATGGGAGGTATGGGCGTTATCCTCTATATCGTAGCTCTTGTGGCTATATTCTATTTCTTTGCTATAAGGCCTTCCAAGAAGAGGGAAAAGGAACTTAAGACTATGCAGGAGTCTATCAAGATAGGCGATGATGTTATGACATCCTCAGGCTTTTACGGCAAGGTTACCGAGATAAACGATCAAATAGTGGTCGTGGAGTTCGGCACCAACAGAGGTATAAGAATACCCGTTAAGAAAAGCGAGATATACGGAAATAAGGCTCCCAATATGAGCTCTGAGCCGGAAAGTAAATAGGTGATAAAAGGGCTGTGTTATTAAGCCTTAAAGTTAAAGAGGCTATCTCATTTGAGTTGTAATGCGGTAGCTTCTTTTGATTTATTTAACCGACGGATAAGTCTCCCGCTTCTATAAGCGGCGAGTACTTACTTTTGTATTCAGCAGGGGTGCAAGCTCCTGCTGAATACAAAGGCTTTGGCAAAAGCCGTCGGTTATGAGTACGTAGCGAAAGCGTAGTACGAATATCCTTGACTGGATTTTTGGTGAACTGCTTTAAAAAGCTGCACAAACTTTTTTCTTTTTTTTTCTGTATTTTTCATATAAATTTTTGTTTATTTTACTTTAAAAAGTAAGTAAATTTTATGTACTTTTTTGCGAAAAAAGTACCAAAAACGTGGGAACCTTCCGATGGTT
>CANPXH010000014.1 GCA_947585865.1 uncultured Clostridia bacterium | reverse complement strand
GATTTTTATGTTATCCCTTCGTCAATAAATGAGGTTATCATTGTGCCGTGCAGCACTATAGACGCAGAATATACAAAAACGATGCTCAGGAATGTGAATGGGAGCGTTGTGGCAAAACAGGAAGTGTTGAGTGATAATGTTTATAGGTTTGATGGGGAGTTGAAAATGATGTAAATTGAAAGGTCGGTATACAGTTTGAATTACTGTATACCGACCTTAAACTTATTCATTCTTTTTTTCAATTTCTTTCATATACGCCTTTGCATCTTTTATAAAACTCCATATCATAATTATCATAATAATTCCGATCGGAAATGCGCTTATGATACTGACACTCTGAATGTTATTCATGCTGCTTTCCGAAAACACCAAAGCAACAGGCAGCACAATAAGAAGAATACACCACAGAAATGTTATTAAAGCGTGAGGCTTATCTTTTGCATCCAGTTTTTTGTAACTGTAGCATGCTGCCGTATACGCAATGGAATCAAAGGACGTGGCGTAAAAAGCCACCATACACACAAGCGTTAAAACAAGTATAAAAGCAGAACCGGGCATAGTATCGATTATGCTCAGTATCAACTCATACAGATCACCGCTTGCTGTATACTGAGCGACAAAGTCAGCTGTGCCGTTTGCCTGAAGTCCGAGACCATAATTGCCAAGAACAATAAAACTTACAATTGTTGAGCCTACGCCAAAAACATATCCTCCAAGAACCGTCTGCTTTATAGTTCTTCCTCTACTGATATTGCCTATAAAGAACGGCGCGGCAATGCTCCAGACCATCCAATAAGCCCAATAATAAATAGTCCAGTCCTGAGGAAAGTTATTTGACCTTACAGGGTCTGTATATGTAGATAAGCCAATGAAATTCTGAACCATTTTACCCAATGATTGAAATCCGTTCTCAATTATAAATCTCCACTGTCCGCCTATAAGAAGAACAATGATAAGTAAACCAAAGAAAAGGTAAATACAAAGCTTTGCAAGTATGCCTATTCCCTTAAAACCGTGCATAACGGCATATGTATATACGGTACAGGTAATAAGTAAAATAATAATTGTTACAACAGTACGGCTGATATTCAGCCCGAAAAGCTTAACAATTATACCTGCCATAAGCGGTGTAGCAACAGAAAATGTGGTAGCAGTTCCTGCCAAAAGCGCAAACAGAGCAAAAAGGTCGATCACCCTGCCAAGTATTCCGTCAGCGTGTTTTCCTATTACGGGGCGACAAGCCTCTGAGTAGCGTTGCCTGTTACGATTTCTCACATGCAGCATAAAGCCAAAAGCTACTGCCAATACAAGGTAAAATGCCCACGGTATAAAACTCCAGTGGAATAACGTAAATACTCCTGCCCACTCGGTTACGCCGCCCAATTCTTCAATATGGGGATTAGACGCATACATTGCCCATTCCGAAAAGGAATAAAACAGAATGTCAGCTGCAAGACCACAAGTAAACATCATACTGCCCCATGTAAAGAAAGAGTATTTTGGCTTTTCATCCGGTTCGCCGAGAACAATATCCCCATACTTTGAAAAAGGCAGAAAAACCGAAACCAATAACACACCAAGTCCTATCACAAGATAATACAGGCCTGCCGTATCACCAAAAAAGAATCTGACTTGACTTATCACTATGTTTGACTGTTCGGGAAATATGAAAAGCAGTATTGCCAACCCTATGATCAAAATAAACGGTAACAAAGTGATCATCCAGTCAATTTCTCTTTTATTTTCGCTTGTTTTCATTGTACCATTCCTTTCGTTTTAAATCGTTGTATCTGAATATAATTATCACAATACCAGTCCACAGTTTTCCAAATATTTCTTTAATCTTATAACTGTAGCGTTTTCCAATATGATATTTCCCTCGCTAATGATCTTTTTGACTTTTGCTTCGGCTCGTTTTTCTATATCGGGATATTCCTGATCTTTCCATCTGTCGTAAAGATTCCAATCAGATATTGTTGCCTGCCATCCGTCATAAAGATGATCCAACGTAGAGTCATGCATCAGAAAATTATCTCCATGTTTAACTTCCATCATAATGTCCACAGAAAGAGTTTCATCGGTAACTTCGATTCCCCCAATTATTCTTCTGACACGAGCGATAACCTCATCATCAATGAGTGTTTTTTCAAATGAAATTGTCAATAAATTTTCCATAGACCCTGCTGACTGGCTGGTCACATCTACATCCAGCAATGCAGTAAGGAGCAGACTTTGCATTGTTTCAAATCCTGCCTGATAATCAAGACACTTGGAGCTGGTTACGCCTGTCTGTGCCCTTGCAGGAAGATGATAATAATCTTTATACATCTGGATAGCACCGGCAAGCATCAATGCTGTATCAGGGCTTGCGCACTCCCAGGATGCAATTTTCAGATTACCGTATGTAAGTGATGCTGACGGAAGCACGGGAATCCCCGGCTGAACGCATTGAGCTAAGCATAATCCGGCAAGTGTTTCTGTGTTTGCTTGGACAATAGTTCCCAAAATATGAACAGGTGATGTAATACCGGACATTGGTGCGGAAACCAAAGCCACCGGTTGACCACTTGCAGCAAATTCCATTATGGATTCACAGGAAGACTTATTGTAAACCAAAGGACTTTCCGGCGTAACAATGCTCCATGTAACATAATGATTTCGCACAAAATCATCACCAAAGACAATGCGATACATATCTATTTCCCGTCGTTTGTCTTCTGCGCCTCCTACATCCATGGGCGCAAGCCATGGCTTGTCTGTATACAGCATTGTTTCATAAAGACATCTCAATCCTCTTGACTCCATTGGTACATCAGTCGGCGACAACGGTTGATATCCGGTCATATCAATATTATCACATGCCTGATATATTTTTTGAAGGTTGATGAAATCCTGTATGCCGGTCTGTGCGCGACGCACACCACCGCATTCATTCAAAACAACTTCACCGCCTGCAGGATGAATGATAAGATGCCCTGTACCGATTGTAACAGCTTTACTTGGATTTACTGCCTCCATTTTGAATGACAAGGGAACGGTTTTCAAGCATGCTTCAACAAGTTCACGGGATATATATACAATATCTCCATCAATTTTTGCCCCCGCTTTTTTAAAAATTTCTATCGCTTCCGGAGAGTGAAATACCACACCTTTATTCTCCAGCAGATAGATAGTTGCTTCATGAATTTTTTGCATATCTGAATCAGATAAAAATTTTGGCTTTGAAAAAAGTTGCATTGCCGTTTTCCTCCTTGTTATGCCTTTTGATAGCGCATGTAGTTGTTATCGATCCTAACCAGTTCTTCAAGATCATCAATTTCATGGATATAATCTTCTTTTATTTCTTTTACCTCCATATGATATTTATCCAAATTTCCAAGAGCTACTTCATCCCAATAAATCCCGGTATTTTTTTTGACTTCCACGATTTGCCGTATGTCTTCTGACAATTGGCGGCCGTCTTTTTCATTCCATACGGAAATTCCAAAAAGCTGATATCCTTCCCTGAGACCGTTTTTATCACAGCCTAATATTTTTTTACCTTTTACATCAAGTACCCATTCCGTTGCAGGATTTTTCCATGTAGCCATATAACCGGAGGTGTCTGAGTTGAGGCTGAATATCTGTGGATCGTTAATGATTATGTCAGCCTCAAGAACAAATGCTCCCGGCAAATATTTACGGGCATAATACATGGAAGTTATATTATTGCCGTTTAGATAATCGGGATTTTCGATCAAATGGATATAAGGTATTTTTCCATAAATCTCGTAGAACAATTCTTTTTTGTATCCTACCACAATATAGATATCATGAACTCCATTGCTTCTCAGAGCCTCAATACCTGTGTCAATAATTCTTTTACCGTTGACAGGTATCAGGGGTTTTGGTATTTCAAAGGTGACCGGTCTAAGTCGCTTGCCTTCACCGGCTGCAATTATAATTGCTCTTTTGATCTTTGCCATTTTGTTGTTCCTCTTTTCTTTTCAATAAGATTTTGTCTGTATTTTCATTCAAAAATTTGTTGCCTGATATTAGCCGATTTTATAACGATCTTGTTTGTAATATAAATTGCTATGCATTTATATTTTTAATAAGTTCCATTGCATACTTATAATAATCCTTAGCAAACCGATACTGTCTCAAACTATACTCACCGAATTCTACTCCGAAATGGCTTTTGAATTCGCACCAGTTTGACCATAAGAGACCGCAGGCGGCAATATAACAATAAATTTTCGCACGCACCGCATCTGTGCATTCTTCTCCGTATTCTTCAAAATAAATACCTATCAATCTGTCTACCTGACTTTTATTATACAGACTGTAGATACAGAACATAGCTATGTCTACATGGGGATCCTGCATGCCTGCATATTCCCAGTCAGTCAGCTGCAACGCTTCACCATCAGGAGTTTCATAAAACAGAAAGTTATCCGGCACTGCATCAATATGTGTCAGGCTCCACTTGCTTCTTGTTGTTTCAATATAACCTCGAAGATTGAATATATGTTCTTTTGTAGCAAAATAATCCTTGTATATGGATTTTTCACCTTTCCACAGTGATTCATAAAATTCTATTTGCCCGAAAATGTCAAATGTATGCGGGATAGTAATATTCATCTTATGAAAATCCGACAGCAATTTCATACATTTTCTTAACTCACATATATTGTCTGTATCGCAAACTCTGACACCATCAAGAAATTTTGTTATTTTATATCCATTGTGTGGATTTATATATATTGGAACATCACACAGTCCATGCCCTGAAATAGCTTGAAAGACAGCAGCCTCATGCTCACGATTTATAAGTTGATCTGTACCTTCTCCCGGAATTCGCATAATGTACTTTTCATCTTTTGTTGTAAAAAGGAAGCTCCTGTTCGTCATTCCCTTCTTCAAAACGCTGATATTGCTTACTTCGTCTTCACTGCATTTAAGGACCGTACATATAGTCTTAATGGCATCTGATTTAAGCTGATTGGAATTCGAGTCCAAATCTCGGAGCTGCTCATAAGTGTTAATTTCTACTACATCCGTGCTATTTACGATCTTTGCCCTGACAATCATTCGGTCCTTTTTATACAGAGTTTCCTCCCAAAAGCTTTCTGCATATTTTTCAGTATCCATTTCCTTAAGTCTTTTGCGCACGATCGATGCTTCCGGTTCCAACAAATATGTAATGCCTATCATGGCATTTCCTGCACTTTTCTCCGGTATAACAGCAAGGTCCATTTTTCTGGTTACTCTCACATTTGATTCCTCTTCAATGAGATCGCTTACCATATACCAACTATATAATTCTGTAGGATCAAATGGGTTGTTGTCGCACCAAATATCACACGGAACAATATATGTATTATGAATATGATCGGCAACAAGAGTGAGCGAATGAAGATTGTTCTTGACCGCATATTCTTCATTAACAACCAACTCTACCCCATACTTATCAATCAAGTACTCAAACGCTTCCTTCATAAAACCAACAACAACGGTAATGTCATTTACACCGACAGCTTTAAGCTGTTTTATTGATCTGTCTATCAGTTTTTCACCGTTGATTTCGAGTAATGCTTTTGGTGTAGAAAGATTGATCGGGACCATTCTCATACCAAAACCTGCCGCAAGAATAATTGCGCTGCAGGGCGCTTTTTCCTTTATCTCATCTCTTGCCTTCTCTGTCAAACGTACATTATCATCAAGATAACCTTTTTCAATCAGAGAACGAATTGATTTATTAACAATACCTAGACTATGCCCGGATGTTTCCGCCAAAATACGCTGGTTAATAAATGGCTCATTCTGCAATGTTCGCAATATATTTGCTTCTTGTAAATTCATGAACATCTCACCTTTCGTTTTTTGTGAACATGATATCAAAACAAAATTTACTATAAATTAAAAATCTGTAATAACCTTATCAAAATAAAGATGCTCGACAAAACGCTCATTAAAATCCGGATCGTTGCCCAGATTTATCGGTATGGCATCTTTCGCAATTTGCTGTATTTCATTACGGCAATTCTGATCAAGTAGCAGTTTTTCCGCCCCCGTAAGTGCTCCATTTCCAATAAAACACACATTCGCACGGAATTCACCGGGTATAAGACCTATTCGTACTGCACTGGACACATTTATATGTCCGCCAAAGCCTCCTGCAATATACAACTTGGATACTTGTTCTGCTTTTACATCGGCAGCTTTCATCAAAGTCTCTATTCCTGCGGCAATGGCAGCCTTAGCAAGCTGTGCTGATCTGATATCGGCTTTTGTGAGCTTTATCTCAGGTGTTAAAGCCAAGAGTTCTTCTTCTGCAGCGCCGGTTTCGTCAATTATGCCAAGCTCTAAAAACGCTGCGATAGCATCTAATAGTCCAGAACCACAAATACCAACGGGAGGCTTGTCTCCTATTGTATGAAACCGTATATCCCCGTTTTCTGCCCACACTCTGTCAATAGCGCCTTGAATACTTCCGCATCCACATGAAATACCGGCACCCTCAAATGCCGGACCGGCGGCAGCAGAGGTCACATAAAGCTTTCCTTCATTCCAAAGAGCTATTTCACCGTTAGTACCAATATCACACAAAACTTTTGTTTCTTCGGTACAACACATACCACCGGAAAGTACTGCACATGTGGTGTCTGCCCCTACAAAGGCATCAATACACGGTGGTATATATGCATACCCGCCAAGAAGATTTATTTCTTCATCAAACAGTTTGTCAGCTTTGAAAGGCGCTCTTGAAAGGCATAACACATCTTGCCCTGTCAGCAAGTACAGCATTGCAGTATTGCCTGTAATGACAAATGCATCTACCTTTTCTCTGCTTCTTCCCGATTTGGAAAGAATAATGTCAAGCATATTTTCAAGTTTATTAATGATCTTTGTATGTAGTGCTTCTGCATTTCCCGACAGTGCTGCTGATATGCGTCCCATCACATCGGCAGAAAATACACACTGTGGATTTTCTGAACCTAACTCGCCTATTACCTTTCCTGTAGTTAAATCATAAATGCGAACCGCTAAAGTAGTGGTACCTATATCAATTGCTGCACCGATTCTTCCACGCATAGGCTGAATTGCATTAATAGCACTCATATCACTGAGTTCAATTTGTTCCATACAGGATACATCAGGCAGATGTACTTTCGCATCGCCGAACAACATAGCCTGACATATCAGACGAGATCGAAAAAATTTTTCCTGTTCATTCGGCATTGACACGGAACCTGTGATTTCTGCTTTGCATTTTCCGCAGATACCGTTTCCTCCACATGGTTTGCGTACATTGAAACCGCCTTTTTCCAGTACATGGGCAAACGTATCCGGCGCCTGAAAGCGTATCTGTGATATTTTTTCTCCCTTTTGTACAGTCAAAATACTATTCATTGCGTAAGGTCTCACCTCTGTAAAAATTGCTTACTTCATCGAAGAAGGCATTAATATTTTCCCACTTGGACATAGGAGGAATATCACAGCCGGAAGATATGATAAAGTTTTGATATCCACCGCATTCATCCAAAAGTTTTTTGACTGCTTTTCTGACGCTGCCAGGTGTCCCATTTCTGAGTTCACCCGCAGGATCGATATTGCCCAACACTACTGTATTTTGTGGAGCACGCTCCAGAATGTCTTTCATTGAAACAGCATTACCAAAATGATATGCCGCAGCGCCTGTGGAAAGGATACTGCCAAGGCTTTGTACAGTGTTATTTCCGCAATTATGATAAAACACAAGGAAGTTATCATCCTGTAGTGCATCTACGATTTTTTTTACATATGGTGATGAAAATTCATCCATCATTGACGGGGACAATACACCCGCTAATGGCTCTGCCATTAAAATACCGTTTGCTCCCGCATCTTTATATGCCCTTCCGTAAGAAATAAGAAAATCTGTTACTTTTTCAAGCACAAGCTGAACGGTTTCCGGTTCATCATAACAAAGAAACATGATTTCCGTTACATCAAGAAGTCTTCCCGCCAAAGAATAGGGTCCTATCATTCCTGCAAAAACAGGTCTGTCACAAACCAATTTTGCCGCCTTTCGTACACCTTCGATATATATTCCGGTACGGCAGACTCCTATGGGAGGCACTTCCAGTGATTTTGCATCCTCAAAGGATGAAATGACCGCACCTTTTACCGTTGGCACCTCATTTTCATTAATGACTATGCTTGAGCCGAAACATTCAGCCTCCACCGATAGATCCATTAAGCTAACAGCAGCTGCAGAGTCAACACATTCAGCAACTTTTTGCATTCCTTCCGCCTGCAGATCGCTGTCGGAAATCAGCTCCTGAACAGTGATCCCCATTAATTGTACGGCGGGAAATGATAATATTGGCAATGCTTTTTTACTCTTTGCCTTTACAATTTCTTCCAGCCATTTTTTCATATTTTTGCGCATTTATTTGCTTCCTCCTCAAATAGTTCATAAGAAAAACATTTATATTTTCTTGTTTGATAAAACAGCAAAATACATTATACAAAGGCATATATTGTGTTAAATGCTGTTATGTCAAAACAGCACCAAAATATGTTACTGTATCCTGACCGTTTATATATGACATACCGGCAACAGCTGATAGTGCAGTTACATCTATTCCATATACTTCCAAGGATGACATTGCCCGCTCAGGATGTCTGCAAGGTTCATCCGTTTTGATTGCACACATATCGCAAAGCCTGCATCCGCCTGCGCCAAGATGAAGAGCATCTAATCCAAGTTTATCCGCCTCGTCCCATAAGCGTTGTCCTAAATCATTATGTCGTTTTCCCGCTTTCATCATTCCATCAAAATCAAAGCTGTCTGTCAGTGAACTGACAGTTTGATAAATTAACGCATTTTTATATGTCCATAACCTTTCTATCAGCTCGTTTATCGGTTTAACATTTGGCGGACACATATAGTTGTTGCCATAATTTCCGCAAGAATTAGTTTCACATAATGTCCTGAATGAGCTGTCCACCCTGATGTCTCCAACAGAAATGATCTCAGCTCTATAAGCCCCAAAAGCAAGTGCTTTTTCTCTTAAAATAGCTAATGGTCCTTCATAAGCGCTCATAACTGATTACACAACTCCACAGCCTTTTCCGCAGCGCTTGCTGCATCCGGTGTATAAGCATCAGCGCCTATCTCATTGCAAAAGGCTGAAGTGACTGGCGCACCGCCGATCATGATTTTCACATGGTCTCTAATTCCCGCCGATTCAGCTGCCTTTACAACTTCACCCATAACCGGCATAGTTGTCGTTAGTAACGCAGAAAGACAGATGATATTACAACCTTGCTCAATTGCAGTGTCAATAAATTTTTCGGGAGCAACATCGGTTCCAAGGTCAATGACTTCCAAGCCCTTGCCTTCGATCATCATCTTCACCAGATTTTTCCCGATATCATGTAAATCGCCCTGAACGGTACCAATGCAAACCTTACCGGCAGTTTTTACTTCACCTTCTGTTGCAAGAAGCGGTTTCAATAATGCAGCCCCTTGATTCATAGCCCTTGCGGCCACAAGAACCTCTGGGACAAAAATCTCATTGTTTTTGAATTTAATGCCGATTATATTCATGCCCGACATCAGTCCATCTTCAAGAATTCTTTGAGCAGATATTCCTTCATCGATAGCCTGCTGAACTAGAATTTTGACATCTTTTGCTTTTCCTGCCTGAAGCTTTTTAGAAATATCATCTAAAATCATTTTGTATATCTCCTTTCTGCTGTAGTCTGCAATATAAACAAAAAAATTGATATGAAACTTCATATTTTTATAATAAATATGTATAAACATTTCATTCTACTTGTATTAATTGTAATCAACCCTATACTGCAATAATAAGCATAATTGTAATTACACTATATCGCTTTCTTGTTTGTTTGTAATAATTTTTCCCTCTTGTCTCGTGAACATATAGTTATAAAATAATAAATATCTAATGTTAATGGTAATTTTGCCTTAATACTAAGCATATAAATTAAGTGATTAATTATTGTCTGATGGAAATTCATACAAATATTCCTGAAGATGATTTTCTATATATTCAATTTCTTTTTTTAATTTAGGATATTTATGTTTTAAATTTGTGTTTTTTATAGATACTGCAGGATCTAAATATGCCTTTGGCATTATGTGATCCTTAGGATCTATGCCAACAAACTTCATTAGCTTTTCGGTAGTTTCTTCATATTTATAAATTAAATCTTCAAAGTGTACAAATAAAACATTATCCGGATTTAGATTCTCCTCATTTTTCCTATGTCTGCGTGTTATTTCATACCATTTGCAAAACTCCTCTACACTTTTATGGGGTACTATACTTGATTTCCAGTATTTTGTTACCAGAATAAATAAATCTCTTGGATCTCTGTCTACCACTACTATTTTTATATCATAAAAATAGTCAAGATACTGCCCGATATTTGATGGTGAAACTAACTGATCCATCATTAAATATTCTGTGTTATCTTTATTCAGATAACTTAATACACTGTTAATATATTTTTTTGTATGAAAATAAAATTGTTCTTTGTCAATAGCCGAATAATAACCTTTTTCATTAAAAAAATCTAATATTGATTTTTCGAACTCGGGATTAAAAAGTTGAAAAAATTTTCTGTAAATTGTTGAAAATATATCAAAAATTGCTCCTCTCTCTTTCTCATCATATGTCCACGATGAATTGCTGATAAGCTCTGTAATATCACTTATATAATTATTTGAAAGTTCTAGAAATTTGCTTCCCCAGTACTTTCTGTATCTCTTTTTTAAAAAATTTCCGTTTAAATATTTTATGTTTTTTATATATCTTTTTATTGCATAACCAGTATTTAAACGATTATTGTTTTCGATTAGATTATATTCCAAATCCCTTACTCCATCAGGATCGTGAATAAAACGAACCTCGAATTCACCAATGCTTGTACAATTTGAAAATTCACTGAAAAAATTAGTTATAGCGCTTGAACCGGTTCCATGATAGCTTGCACATGTTATAACTTTCATTGTAATATCACCACCAATGTATTTTATTACCATATAAATATGTCAGCTGCAATATATTATTAGCGAATAATTTAATACAGATTAAAATAATCATTTATATGCTTTTTGACATATTTATATGATACAACTCAATTAATTTTGCAAATTCAATTGATTCTTCTTCGCTTAAAGAAAGCTTGTCTTTTTTGTTATAATATATACTATTTATGAAACTCACCAATTCGTATCTTAAACCATCCCCTTTGAATTTATAAAAATATTTGTCGGTATTATTTGGATTTTCATATCTGATTTCAAAATATTCGGTTTTCCACCAAGGGGCCGGTACATATATATATCCTTTTGTGCCGGAGATAACCAAGCTGCCCTCGGTTTTTACACCAAGTCCTACTTTAAATGAAGCAGTTGCATTATTATACTTAAATATTCCTTTAGTAAACAAATCTATACCATTTTGCATAAATGAAAAAAACTCTACTTTCTCATAATTCATGCCCAGTAATTTTAATATAGGCAAAAAAACATATGTAGAAAGCTCATTGATGCTTCCGCCATTCATGCTTTTTTTAAGTTCACGAACATTCCCTGTAACAAGTTTCGTAAATGAAGCCTCAACATCTTTTATATCACCAATTTTACCGCATTTTGCCAATACAATCAGATGCTCAAAGCCGGGACAATATGCTGTCTTTAAGGCTTCCATAAGAACCAAGTCATTTTCCCGAGCAAGTTTATAAACATCAATAGCCTCTTGCTCTGTAAGAACCAAGGGTTTTTCACACAAAGTGTGTTTTCCTGCGTTTAAAGATTTAATTATATAATCATAGTGTGTCGCATGAGGCGAAGCAATATAAACTGCATCTATTTTCTCAAAAAAATCCTTAATATTGTCAGTAGCAAAATTTAGTTCATATTCTTTTTTGAAGGCTTCTGCAGATTTTATATTCGGATTAAAAACACCTTCAATATTTATTCCGCTAACATATTTGGATTCTGATACGAACCTTTTTGCTATCCTGCCACATCCAATAATTCCTATTCTGACGCATTTATTATCCTTAATACGTAATTGGGTGCTTGATATACCCCTTGTTCTCTCTAAATATACAACCTCACAATACTCCTTTATATAATCAAACATTCCGATCCAGTCTGATCCAATAGCGAATATATCAATATTATACTTTTTGATATCAAGTATCTTTTGACCGTCATATTCTTCAATGATAATTTCATCTGCCAATCCTGTGGCTCTTACAGCTTCTATTCGTTCAGATAATGAGTTCTTTACATTTAATTTGCCTCTTTCAAGATCATATAAATCTGACGTGACTCCAACAATAAGATAATCCCCCAATGCCTTAGCTCTTTTTAGAATATTTATATGACCAAAATGAAGCATATCAAAGGTTCCATATGTTATTACTTTTTTCATAAATACTCCTTCATCTACAATTAACATAGCATTTGTTTACAAATAATATATTAATTAAGCAAGTGGCTAACTGCACTAAATACCCTGCTACAATTGTTGTCATCAAAAATAGGAAATATTTTATTTACTCTTTCAGAATATATATTATCCATATCAAATGACTTCTGAGAAATGATATAATTAATTAAAGTGTCTAAATTATCAAATATCGGTCCAAAACCATCCTTTTCAAATGTAAAAAATGAATTCCATGGACGATATGATTGTTCTTCTGCTGCATCAAATTGAAAATATATTACCTTTTTGCCCAACAAAGCAAAATCGGCATGAACGCTAGAATAATCTGTTATTAATAATTTTGATTTTAATAATAAATCCTCAACAACAAATTTATGTGCATCTCCTATAATCACCCTATCTGAAACAGACTCAAAACAGTCTATAAATTTCTGGACTTCAATATGGGGATAGAAAATCAATTTATAATTATTTTCTTTCAGATAGTCAATGAGTTTTTTATCATTTATGAGCTTATAATAATTTTTAAAATATGTAGTATTTTGAAATGACTTTTTTGTCATATATATGAAAGGGACTCTCCATGTTGGCATAACTAATATCAAATTATCTGTATTATTGTTTTTGCATTTATAAATATTATCCATTCTAGGTGTACCTGTAAGTTTAATAACGTCTTTTCCGTAATCACTATTTTTCAGGCAGTTATCATAATCACATCTGGAACTGCAAGTATATAAGTCAATTGTATGCAAATGTCTATTCCATGTAAAAATTGCCCTGTCTAACAAGAAATGAGTTAAATACACCTTCTTTCCGGGTATTTTTAACATATTATACTCATCAAGTTTACTGAATACGTTCATATCCGGTGAATAACCACATATATGTGTACTTATCAAAATTTTTGCGGTAATAAAGAGAATATAATTTTCCCAGCTATTATGCAGAACTACATCAGATTTATCAATCCTTTCAAAATCAAAAGAGTTCTTGGAAATCACATATTTACACTCTATTTCCGGGTGATTGTTCTTAATATATTTATATAAAACATAGGCATTATCTCGTGCATCATAACCTCTTTCTGCAATAAGCCATATGTCCTTAACATTCTGATTTGTTATATAAACATAGAATTTTGCTAATAAAAAAACCATATAATGAAGTAATTGTATTGCTCTTCTTTTAATAAATATAAAAAAATCCTTTTTCATATCAAAATCCTCCAATCATTTTTTTACTGTTTATACAAGCATAAATTCTGATATCTTCACACTAATGTAAACATGAATAATGAATCAAGCATAGTTTTTTTTCAGAAAATTGTAAGCAAAAAAAGCAAAAACCGTAATTGATATAATCCACCTGACTAATGATAAATTAATTGCTATATAAAATAGTATTGTAGCTGAAACAGCTATAATTATGGGCACCAGCATGATTCTTATTCCAAATAAATTTTTATTTAACCGGAGGCTAACAGCACCGTGAAGGAAAAATAAGACAATATAGGAAAATAGTGTGGTATATGCGGCTGCCAAAGCTCCATACTTAGGAATGAGCAATAAATTTGTTCCGGCATTTACCAAAGCTGCTATAGTTGTTAATATTGATATAGTCTTAGTCCTTTTTTCATATAGCTCAAGACCAACATAGTATGTGTATGCATATGTTATAAAGGCAGCCAAAGTTAATGGTGGCACCATAGATATTCCTGACCAATATTCTTGTGGTGTAATGAATTTTATGACCTCAGGGGCAACAAACATAATTATTAATGTTAAAACTGCTAAAAAATTTAAAAGCAGAAATGCTCTTTCATTTATCTCCTTATATCTTTTATTCTCATACATTTCTGTAAACCATGGTATCCAAACTCCATTTATGGCATTAGTCAGTGCAAGCGCCACGAGACTCATGCTATATATTAAACTATAAATACCTGTTTCCGATGCATTTCTCAATGAGGTAATCATAATACGATCAAGCTGAGAAAGTAATACAATGGAAAGTCCATGAAATATCATTGGAGGAGAAATTTTTAAAATATATTTCCAATATTCAAATTTAACTTTCCCCTTAAAATGTCTAAAGCAATTTAATAGGTTATATAAACCAAATGCTGATATTGCAGACACATATCCAAATATTCTGCCTAAAGCCTTGTCATTTTTCATTATAATAATAAAAGTAATTCCCAAGATCACACTCAGAACATTTGGCATTGCCATAAGTAAAGACCTTCTGACATACTCCTTGCTCATCATCAGCTTTTCAATCATTACATTATTAATATGTGTCATAAAGGATTGTAAAAGGCAACATATACATATCAATGCAGTTGTTATATGAAGGGTTGTTGTATTTAACACAAAGATAACTGCTGAAATTATAGATGAACAAATAAAAGAAAGTAAGTACAAAGATGCCATATATTCATCTATCTCATTTTTATAATCAACGTACGCATTTCTTATGGTGTATTCAGATGAAAATCCCATAAGATACTGTAAAATAAGAACATAAGAAGTGTAAGTGCTGACAATTCCATACTCACCGGTTGACAAGAGTCTTGTAAAAATAGGTATGGTTATAAAAGCAATAGCCTTGTTTATCACATTGGCAATTAGATATATGCTTCCTATTTTTAAATTTTTATTAAATAATAACTTCTTTATCATTACAACTCACCATATTTTTCTGTGCATTTTTCTGTGCATTTTTCTGTTATATTAAAATAAATTTTTACCATAAATCTGTAAATGATTTTGCTCATAGCAGTACTTAGCTCTTAATACTATATATAACGATTATAATTGTATTTTGTCACTTCCATAAATTGATTATTTTGTAATTTTATTAAATGCAGTCATCTAAAAGTAGTTCTTCTGAGAGTAAAAGATGAAAGTTTAACAATATCATTTTTGAAAAATGTAAACTTTACTCACAATTGTTCTGGATAGAGCAATATATACCTAAAATAAAAGCTGTAATTGCATCTGCTCCTCTAAACTGTATACAGGATATAATTATATAAACAAGTAAAAATGAAAAAAAACTGTTTACTAAAATATATTTAAAATTATTCTTTATAAAGTTTATTAGGATAGATATATATCCTATAAACCCTATAAAACCAAAATCAAGCAATACTTGAAAAAAATAATTATGAACATTATTTTCCGAATAACTTGTATTGGTCGCTAATTCCAGTAAAGCTATAGAATTACCTGCACCCACCCCAAACGGCCAATACTTAAACGCATCTACTATATTCAACCATATTTTTATTCTTCCAACTGAACCGTTTTCGCTACCGATTTGTGTAAATCTTTTAAAAATATAGGTTGTGTAGTCTGTATGGTTAAATATAAAAAAAATTACAGCAAGAAACGGTATCAAAAATGCGATATGTCGGATATTAAATTTACTGTATCTTGAAATACTGTTGCATAAAATGCAAAGGGCTAATGTTAACAATCCTGCTCTACTTGAATAAATACAATCTAAAATAAATGCTAAAATACAATATATGTAGACAAATGCCGTATTCTTTTTTTCTCTTTTATATAGAAAAAAAAGACTGAACATCGATATCCATGTAGCTTCAATATTAACTCCTCCGCCAAAAAAAGTTTCTATGGCAGGATGTCCATATCGATGAGCCAGAAAATTAACAACTTCCTTTCTGTAAAAAAATAGTTTAATATATACTGCTATTATCACTATAGTTGCAACATATTGCAGCATAGTAAGCCATTCATCATAGGTTATGTTTTCCTTTATGGAGCAAATAACTATAATTGTATAGAATGCAAATATGTAATTTAAATAAACAGAACTAAAATTGAATTTAAAAGTGGATAACAATGTTATAAATGTTATATAAAAAAAGCAAAAAAACAACTTAGGCATATACTTTATTTTTTTTATAAAAAACAGGAAAACCAAAGAATAAACATGATAGTATTTTAAACCAAAGTCTCCAAAATCTATTATGTATAAATTTTGAAAACACATTAATAACATCCATATAAATAAAAGGAATATTAAAAAATTTTTCTTATTAAACACTAAAAAACGACTCATAAAATTTTTTCCATACCTACCTTTTAACTTATTTATTATAACGAAAATATATATTTTCAATTTATTTATATTTAATTTATACACCCGGTATAAATCGGTTATCTGTTTTTGGATGTAACTTTATTTTAATGATATTTTTCTTATTTTACCAAAAATGTTCTGTGGTATAACAGCAATTAGTATCGGTTTTAAAACAAATAGAAAGCCCACACACAAAATTTTCATTTTCTTATATCCTATGTATCTGATTTTAGCTTCATCTATTCGATATCTTATTGATCTATATTTCTTCTTTTTGTCTATATATATTTTATATTTATATAATTTTTCTTGGATATTGTATCCTTTGTATCCCAATGAGTATATTCTCATGAATAAATCATAATCTTCACAACGTTTTGTTTCTTTTGCCACCCTATAGCAACCACAAGCATTTAATACGTTACTTCTAATCATAATCGTGGGATGAAGAAAAGGGGAATTCCATAAAAAGGAATATTTTGTAGGTTTTTCCGGATAAATATATGCTCCACAAATTTCATCATCACAATAAACATCTGTATTTGTACCAACCATAACAATATCAGGGTTTGCATCTAAAAATTTCACTTCTTTTTCTAATCTATCCGGATAGGAAATATCATCATCATCCTGACGAGCAATATAATTCCCGACAGAGCATTTAACGCATCTGTTTAATGCATAGGCAAGTCCTTTGTTTTTGCTATAGCTCAATATTTTAATACGATCATCTAATTTTGCGATTTTTTGTATGTACTGCAATGTATCGTCTGATGAGCCATCATTGCATATCAAAAATTCCCAATCTTTAAAGGTTTGATTTATAATAGATAAAACACTGTCTTTGAGTAAATTTTTATCTCTGCAATTATAAACACCCATTATTACAGATACCTTTGGCATGATTAATCCCTTTCATACATAGTGTATTTTATAATCCTCTAATTGAAATTCTAATTATTTTAATCTTTTAATTTCAGTTTACTTACCCATTTATTTCTTTCCTTTGAAAAAACAACAGCTTCTTTTAAATCCCCTGTCATTTGTCTTATAGAATATTTCCACTTAAAGACAGCAGAAAATATCCTATGTATCCAAGCAACAGGCAGCAAAAATGGAAACCTCTTCAAGTATTTATACCTATAATCAAGCATTTTAACAGTGGGAAAAAGTATTTTTCTCAATCCACCTATGCTGTCATCCTCAGGTTTTACAGCCTGTGGAACGATGGTATTGCCTTGCTTTCCAAATATCCCATTGAGCATCATATATTCTAAAAACTGTTCGCTGTCTTTTCTAGTAACATCAATTCCGGATATATCTACATCAAAAAATTGCTTAATTGCATTCATAATATATACATATATATTCCAAACCTTTTGTTCTTTACAAGCTGCATCTACTATTTCAAAATTGATCTCTTCACTATATTTACTAATATATAAAGCAATATCACATAGATTTCTTATTCCTGCTCCTGCTCCCAGACAATGCTTTCCTGTATGAACAATAAGATGGATTAAAAAATATGTGGGTCTAAGATAACAAATATTATTTTCAGATATTGTATTTTCAAAGAAAAGCTTGTCCCATTTTTCGGGCTCCACTCGCATTTCTTCTTCTATTGTTTTAAATATCTCCCAGTAGCAATTTCCTTTTTTGCAAATAATACCAAAAGCATCGTTTTGTACAGAGTAGCCATTTGAAATATATATTTTCTTTATTTTCTCAATATCGCTTGGATATACAAGAATATCAAAATCACCCATAGTCCTGAGTTCTGGCACAGGATAGATTGATCTCAAAATGCAGCCCTTTAAACCGACAAAAGTAATGTTTTCATTGGAAACAAGTTTACTCATTTTTAGAAATTCATTATATCTTTGCACATTCAAGCTGAATGTATTAATCATTGCTGTATTCCATATAGCCAACAATTCTTTTGAAGGCTGCAATGCAGTATCAAGTTTTTTTACGGAACAAAGCAATAACCCTGTTATATTCTGTTCTAAGGATTTTTGATATATATAATTCCAATCAATTTCCTTTTCGGGATTACTCGGTTTGAAATCAAATATAGCGCCCTTTGATAATTCAACTATGTATTTGTTATTGTAGTCCATATATAAATTTCCTTACTATAAAATAAATTTTCTTTTATATACTTTCATAATAGCTGTTTTCCAGACCTTTATAGTATCTCATCAACTTATTTACTTCTTTTTTATATCATATCCATTTGATGTCAACATTTTTGTGTTATTTTGATGCACGCAGTTCTTATATTTTAATATTTTTCAGCCCATAGATCTGCGCTTTCATTTAAGGAAATAAATTGAACATTGTCTGTTATTTTTGTTTCGCTTGTAATTTCCGTTGACAATATACAAGGCAAACCTGTTGCCTGAGCTTCTATTTCCACTACAGAAAGTCCCTCATAAAACGATGACAAAACAATCTATTGCATTATAAAGCGGAATTATATCTTCTGTTGCTCCGGCATCAATAACTGCTTCTCTAAGACTAAGTTTTTCTATTTTAGACCACATTTTCTCTTTTAATGAACCATATCCCACACGAAGCAACTTTGCCGATTTATCTTTTTTATACAATGCATTGAAAATATCAATTAAAAACTCGTGATTTTTTTGATACTCATCCCGTCCTATATGACCTATTACAAAGCAGTTTTCTATATTCAATTCCTTCCTTTTTTCTGCACGCATTCTTTCGTTATATGAGTTCCCCCCTAGAACTTTTATATCTGAATAATCAACTTTTTCATCGCCTTTATAAACAAAAAATAAACTGAATTTTAATTCTGTCTATATTTTTATAATAATTAATTATTACAGATTTAATACCGCTAGTTACATATTTACCTATAGTTATAGCAATCCGTAATGTAGGCATATTATTATTCATAATCATACTTCTCCAATGTAATAATTAAATTTGGTATTTATCCTTTATAAAACAAGCAGTCTTTCTAATTCCCATATCAAGCTTCAATGGTTTCAATTTGCCATATTCATTTTCATATCGTGATATGTCTAAAAAATTAATTGGTACATCAACTTTTCTTGGCTTTGTATATTTTACATTTACTTTAACGTTTAAAGCGAATTCGATGATTTGTATTAATTGTTTTATGCTTGTCCCGTATCCGCAGCCTAAATTGAATGTTCTATGTTTTGAATTCCCATTTACAATATTCATTATCGCTTTTACCACATCATCAATATAAATAAAGTCTCTTATAACTGAACCATCGCCATATACAATTATATCCTCATTTTTTAATGCTTTATATATAAATGTGGTAACTGCTCCAAGCTGGCCATTAGGTCTTTGATATGGTCCATATGGATTTGAAAGCCTAATTATCCTGTAATCTAAACCATACATGTATTTATATAAGTATAATAATCTTTCAATTGTTGCTTTTTGTATACCGTATGAAGTGATTGGTTTTAATGCCATTTCTTCGCTTAAAGGACAATTTGATTCCTTTCCATAAACGGTTCCCCCTGATGAGATGAATACAATTTTTTTCACAAAATTTTCTGCACAGGAATCTAGCATATGTAATGTTGGGACAATATTTGATTCAAATTCATAAGGTATGTGCAAATTAGAGTTTGTTGGTATAATTGTGCTGAACAAATGGTATACCACATCTTGTCCTTTGATTAATTTATTAAAATCAGTTTTTTTATCAAATGGTGTTTCTACTATATTTATATTTTCATACTTGTTATAATCGAAGGCACAAAAATATTTTTTATCTGTATCAACTAAAGTAATTTTATCGTTTTTATTTTCCAAGAGTTTTAATGCAATATTGGTACCTATAAATCCCGCTGCGCCTAAAATTATTATATTCATTTATATTTCACCTCTTTTGTTGGTTAAATCCAATTCGTTAAGCCATTTTTTTCTAATTTCAGAAAAATACACAGCTTCCTTTATATCAGTAAACATTTGCTTAAATGAATATTTTCTTACAAATACTGTAGAAAAAAGTCTATGTGTCCATGCAAAAGGCAGAAGAAAGCGATATTTTTTTATATTTATATCTATATTCTAATATTTTTATAGAAGAAAATAATATTTTCTTCATTCCCCTTATGCTTTCATCTTCAAATTTTGAAACCTGAGGAACAAGCGTATTTCTTCTATAGTTGTGAATATCTCCCAGTGGCAATTTCCCTTTTTGCAAACAATACCATTGGTTTGAAACCAAATATAGCACCTTTGATAATTCAACTATGTATTTGTTATTGTAGTCCATATATAAATTTTCTTACTATAAAATAAATTTTCTTTTATGTGCGTGCATAATAGCTGTTTTCCATGCTTTTATAGTATCTCATCAACTTATTTACTTCTTTTTTTATATCATATCCATTTGATGTCAACATTTTTGTGTTATTTTGATGCACACAGTTCTTATATTCTAATATTTTTTCAGCCCAAAGATCTGCGCTTTCATTTAAGGAAATAAATTGAACATTGTCTGTTATTTTTGTTTCCCTTGTAATTTCCGTTGACAATATACAAGGCAAACCTGTTGCCTGAGCTTCTATTCCCACTACAGGAAGTCCCTCATAAAACGATGGCAAAACAAAACAATCCATTGCATTATAAAACGGAATTATATCTTCCGTTGCTCCGGCATCAATAACTGCTTCTCTAAGACCAAGTTTTTCTATTTTAGACCATATTTTCTCTTTTAATGAACCATATCCCACAAGAAGCAACTTTGCCGATTTATCTTTTTTATATAATGCATTGAAAATATCAATTAAAAACTCGTGATTTTTTTGATATTCATATCTGCCTATATGTCCTATAACAAAGCTATTTTCCAGTCCCAATTTTTTTCTGGTAGTATTTCTTAATTCTTCATCATATTTATATTTTTCAAGATCAATTGCATTATGAAATATTGTGCATTCATCCAAATTCTTTTTGCCAAACATCCATTCGGCGGCAAGGAGCGAATTAGCTGCCATATGTGTAACAAATAATGTTGAAAAAGGTCGTAGTATATTTTTAATTATTGTTTTGCGTTCTCCGGGATGAGCAGTACTGAGATTGTGCGAGATTCTTATAGGTATCCCGGCGGCTTTTGCCGCACACATGGTAAAAACATTAAGAGAATTTTTAAAGCTGTGGACACATGAATACTTTCCTTCTTTTAATATTTTTATCATTTGTTTCATGTGCCTGACAGGATGTTTTACTGTTGGTATTCTGTAAACCCGACTGCCTCGACTTTCTATATCATGGTATTCCGTAATAGGTGAAGTATCATCAATTATGAAATCCATATGCACTTTTTTAATATCTATATTGTTATAGTAGTTCATAACATATGATTTTGTGCCGGCTGCAACAAACTTGCCGATAACAACTGCGACCTTGAATGGTTCATTGGTGTTTTTTATTTCATTCATAGCTTTAAGAAATTCCTCCGCACCACTGTGAAAACGTCATTTTATATTCGATATCACAGATGGATCTTAATTTATTATCATCAAAGACAGTATCTCCCGACTCTATTTTATGTGCTATTTCAGGCCAAGCCACATAGTCAATTCCCACATTATACTTTGCCGCAATAATCTCTGCCATTTCTTTTAAACTATAATTTTCACCGCCAATATTGAAAATATCATTCTCACATTCCCGACAAAATGCTCCCTTAAGCATTGCCTGACACAAATCTTCAATATATGTCAATGTACGTCTGACGCTACCGTCGCCGTATAAAGATATATTTTCTCCATTCTGTGCTTTTTTCAGCATAAATTCCGCAGTGCCATAAGATGATGCACCCGGCACTACAGTACCATACGGTATACAGATTCTAAAAATAGAATATTTTACACCATATACTCTGCTGAATTGTTCCAGATATTTCTCACAAGCAAATTTATTGATTGCATATACTGTTTTAAATTCTTTCTCGGAGCTTTCATTTAATGCTCCAGATTTTCCCTTATAAACAAGTCTTGTTGAAGGAAAAATTATTCTGGCTTTTGATTTCTGCCTGTTATATTCATTTAATAAATTAAGCAGAGCTTTTTCATTTATATCTATAAATGTGTCGAAATTATTAAATCCGTCAGCACTGCCTGTTTTACCCACAAACATAAAAACAATGTCGCAGTCCAAATCAATCTTTGTTATTGAATCTTTATTTAGAATATCAATTTTTTCATAATTTGAAGCGCCGTCTTTTTGAACGCTTCCGTAGTCATAAAGTTTTAATTCGGTATCGGCTATTTCTTTATTTATAACTGCAATAAGATTTCTTGCTATGTAACTGTTAGCGCCGACTATAACAATTTTACTCATCATTTTACTCCTGCCATTTTCCTGAATTCTTCAATAAGCTCAGCCTGTCTGCAAATTGCTGAATAATTTTCTTTTCTAATTTTTTCATTTAAAATACAAACTAAAAAATGCTCTATTTAATTGTTTTTTTAAGTTATACTTAAAAATTTATAACTGAATTTTTCAAATTTTTTTTAAATATGCTCATATACTTGTAAGTACTATCAATTTTTTGCATCATTAAAGTATATTTCTTTTTGGCCTTTTATATAAAACCATACTCTTACTTAAAATTCAGTCCAGACATTTTTGACCTTTACATAAAGCCAAACTAAGACCACGCTTATAACAGCACCAAATTCGTCAATACACACATCTGTAAATCTGGCATTTCGCTTATTCACAAAATGCTGATGTATCTCATCAATACCTGCATAAATACTGCAAAAAACAAGTATTAGCATCAAAGCATTATAATCATCTATATAAAATGTTTTTAACCACAAGTACAGAAAAATTGCGAGAATTGCAAAGAGCATCATATGAGCGCTTTTCCTTACTACAACGTCTAAATTTTCTTCAACTTTACTAAAATAGCTTTGTTCTGCTTCTATTGTTTCAAAGCTTTTACCAGTATTGTATTTTATGACATTTTCAATAGGTTTTACTATCAAGTCACTTGTTTTCATAGTATTGTCATAATTTTGACTTGAAAAAAGAAATATGACTGTCATTACTGCTAAAACACATATACCATATATAACTCTTTTTGTATTCATAGCATCGCTCTCTTATTTTTTAGCAACAAAAAGATGTATTATAAATATCTATAACTAACAGGTTTATCTATTCAAAACTTCCTCAAAGACTCTCAGTAGCATATGATCGAACATCATATGAATATCTTCAACTATCTGCATATCATCTATATTTACATGCATCTTGTAATCCGACATTTCCATAAGCTTTCCGCCGCTGTAACCCGTTATGCCGATGACCTTTGTTCCTATGCTTTTTGCATATTCAACGGCATTTAGGACATTTTGTGAATTACCGCTGCCTGATATTGCCACTATCAAATCATTAGCTGTAAGTCTATTCTCCAACTGAAATCTGAAAATTTCATCATAGCTTATATCGTTTGCTATTGCCATCACTATAGGTGTGTTGTCACACAAACACTCAAACTTAAATTTGTTGCCTTTTACATATTCACTTGCGCCTTTTGAAAAATCACATACGAAATGGCTTGCTGTTGCTGCGCTGCCTCCGTTACCCATTGTATAAATTATTCCGCCTCTGTTGCGGCAGTCTACTATGGCATTTGCAGCTACATTTATTTCATCTAAATCGAGAGATTCGGATATTTTTATCTCTGTTTCTATGTATTTACGCATAGCGTCTTTAAAATCCAGTTCCATTTTTATCCTCTCTTTATCAGTATTTTTTATTTAATTCCCAATTTAAAGCGTCTTTCAGTATTTCTTCAATACTGCTGTGTTCTGCCTTCCAACCCAATACTTCCTCTGCTTTTTTGTTTGAAGCGACCAATACGGCAGGATCACCCTTGCGTCTGCCCGATATTTCATAAGGCACACTTTTTTTACTTACAGCTTCAAGTGCTTTTATCATTTCAAGGACTGTAAAGCCTTGATTACTTCCCAGATTAAAAATATTTGAGGCATTGTTCTTCATTATCCATTCAAGTCCTAATATATGAGCCTTTGCAATATCCAGTACATGAATAAAGTCTCTAATACAGCTTCCGTCACGGGTATCATAATCATTTCCGAATACTTTAAACGGTTTCCCGGATATCATTGCCTTAAGCATGACAGGTATCAAGTGTGTTTCGGGATCATGGGCTTCGCCTATTATCCCGTCTTTTGAATCTCCTGCCGCACAGAAGTATCTGAAAGCGCAGTACTTTATACCGTAGGCTCTTTCATAGTCCGCAAGCAAATGTTCACCTATGAGCTTTGTGTATCCATAAGGATTTATCGGCTCTTGCGGATGATTTTCATCCATAGGAACATATTGCGGATCGCCAAAAGTCGCAGCAGATGAACTGAAAACAAAATATTTGATGTCATGTTCAACACAGGCGTCTAAAAGAGTCTGCATATTTGTAACATTATTTCTATAGTACCTAGCCGGTCGTATAACTGAATCGGGTACTGATGCAAATGCAGCAAAATGTATAACAGCGTCAAAATTATTTTTCGTCATCAGCTTGTCCAACAATTCCTTATCGCCAAAGCTTCCTTCAACAAATGTTCCTGCAACAACAGCTTCTTTATGGCCATCGCTCAAATCATCCAAAACCACTGTTTGAAATCCTTCTTCATTTAATAGTCTGTTTGTATGGCTGCCTATATAACCGGCTCCGCCTGTAATAAGTACTTTCATTTTCTTCTCCTGATATTCTTTGATTTTGTTGACTGCGTCAAACAAGCTTTCAGTTTCCAGATGTAATCTTCCGGCACTATCATGGTGTAATACCGTCTTTTTATCTGTTATATATATTGTGTTTATACCAAATCTTTTGCCGGCTTCTATATCGGTATCGGAATCACCTATCATCCATGATCTTGACTTGTCAATGAGCTTTTTGTCTGACATGGAATCCTTTGCTGCCATTCTCAGCAAACCATCTTTGGGTTTTCTGCATTCGCAATTGTCTGAATAGTCATGGGGACACATGTAAATACCATCTATATGACAATCGTGCATTAAAAGATTTTCTTCCATTTTTTGGTTGAGTAATTCAATCTCCTCTGTTGTTGCAATACCTCTTGCTATGCACCGCTGATTTGTTACAACAAAAATTTTATATCCCAACTCATTTAAGCTATGTATGGCATTATAAACATCGGGCAGAAATTTGAAATCTTCCCATTTTGTAATATACTCATGAGGCTTTGCCTTTTCGTTTATAACACCGTCACGGTCTAAAAAAACAATTGGTATTTCTTCAAAATTTTTCATAATCAACTAAAAAATACTACTCTGCTTCCATTTAAACTGACATGGAAGTCCACTCTGCGAAGTCCGATACTTTCCTCAACAGCAGGCTGAAAATCTTCATCGCAATAGAAAAGTAAAAATCCTCCGCCTCCTGCACCCAAAAGCTTTCCACCTTTGGCTCCTGCTTTGACGGCTTTCTCATAATAGTCTGATATTTTACTGTTGGATATTGAATTTGCAAGCTTCTGTTTATGCATCCAGCCTTCATGAAGCATTTCTGCAAATTTATCATTGAAACCATTTAAGGAAAGCTCTTCATACATATGGCCTGCCTGGCTTTTCATAAAATCCAAGGTATCCATTTTGTTAGCTGTATTGCTTTTTTGTTCCTTCAAAACATCATCTGCATTCCTTCTTATCCCTGTATAAAACATCATGAGTTTTTGCCTCATTATTCTTGCATTTCTGTCATCAAGGAATATCCTTTTTCTTTTAACCGAACCGTCTTTATTGAATTTAAAATAGTTCATACCACCATATGCGGCAGCATATTGGTCTTGCTTTCCTATGGGATGCTTCAGAATATCTATTTCTATCTTACATGCCATTTCTGCAAGTTCGCTTGCCGACGGTCTGTAACCTATATATGTATATAAAGCATTGAGCAAACCAACTGTAAACGTACTCGAAGAGCCTAATCCTGTACCGGAGGGAATATCTGCAATAGAAGTTATCTCAATACCGCCTTTTATTCCGATAAGCTTCAAGGCTTCTCTGACCAGATCGTGATGAAGTTCTTTAACTTCATCTACAATTTCAGTCTTTGAATAGCTTACTCTTATCATGTTGTCAAATTTGGGATTAACAGTAATATAGATATATTTATTTATTCCGGCAGAAACTACTGCTCCGCCGTTTTTTAAATAATAATCTGGTAAATCCGTGCCGCCTCCTGTGAAACTTATTCTGAGCGGTGTTTTAGTAATTATCATTTTAATGCCCCATTTCTTTCCAATCTGATTGAGCCTTTTTGTAATTGTCAAGAGTTCCGACATCTATCAGATATGAGTTGTTTTCCCATCCGTACATATTTCCTATAAGCTTAGGCAATACATCTTTTCCAAGATCCAGCAGTTCTTTTTCCCACAAGTATTCAAATATTTTGCTATCGGTAACATACATGCCTGCATTTGCCAAATCTGATTTCGGTCTATCTGGCTTTTCTATGAAATCAACTATCCTGTTATTTTTGTCTGTCTCTGCAATCCCACATGATTTCGGGTGATTTGTATGGAACAGAGCCATTGACAATATACCGTCATTAGACTTATGAAAATTTATAAAATCAGATAAATTTGTGTCTGTAAGGTTGTCCGCATAACATATAAGAAAATCCTCATCATCTTGTATGAAAGACCTGTTTTTTAATATTGTTCCGCCGGAACCTATCAATACAGGTTCATACGCTTCATAAAGAGTTACTTTTGGATTGCTTTTGTTATGTTCATTTATAAAATCGGAAACCTGATCTCTCAGATAATGTGTATTTATCAGTACGTCCGTTATACCATGCTTTTCAAATAGTTCTATCCACCAACTAAGCATTGGCTTACCGCATATAGGAACTAAACATTTAGGTGTATTGTCGGTTATGGGTCTCAGACGGGTTCCCAAACCTGCTGCCAGCAAAAAAGCCTTCATTTTGCTCCCTCCCTTTTAAGTACGACCTTAAATGTTTTGAAAAATATTTTCAGATCAAGTAAAAGAGAACAGCATTCAGCATAATAAAGTTCTAATTTTTGCCTTTCTCCGCTTTCATATGTACAGTTGCTTCGTCCATGAGTTTGCCAATAGCCGGTAATTCCTGGTTTTACCGATAAAACCTTTGGCAAATCATCACCATAATACTCTGCTTCATCTTCTACCATGGGTCTTGGACCTATTAATGACATATCACCTTTTAAAATATCCATAAGCTGCGGCAGTTCATCAATGCTGGTTTCTCGTATGACCTTGCCTATTTTTGTTATTCTTGGATCGTCATCAAGCTTCATTTCTTTTTGATATTCGGTTATTTGATCAGGTGTCATATATTTTTCTAGATTATTGGCATCGGTAACCATAGACCTGAATTTATACATGTCATAATATCCGTTTTTAGAAACGCATTTCCTTTTGTGTATAACCGGACCGGGTGACTGTATTTTTATTATTATTGCAACAATCAAGAACAACGGCGAAAGTACTATTAACGCTATAGATGAAATTAGTATGTCTATCAATCTTTTAATGGCAAAATAAATAGTTTTGTTCATTTTGTATTTACAACTCCGTTCTGTGTTCCAATTTTTCTAATAAATATTTAGAATAATATTTTCATATCAACAAAAAAGGCTTTCCGTCCTTGCCTATCCTATCCTGTGTAAACACAACAGGACCGCCGTCCTCAATTTTTATGGCAATAGCGGTCACAAGAAAGACAGGCGAAAGAAGCAGCATACCGCAAAGGGAAGCCACTATGTCAAAAGCCCTTTTGATAAAGAAATATATCATTTTTCTTGCCCCTCTTTTTTCCACACCGACAATTTCTCTGTCAGCATTATCTATAACAGCCCTTATCCCGACGCCCCCATCGGCATAGAGCTCATTGTGTTCCATACTCATAACAAACTGCCCCTCTGTACGAATATATATTTCCGTTATTTCTATGGGTAAAACTGCACAAAAACGGGTAAAAGCCCTTCCTAAAGTTACCCCCTCTAGGAAAGGCTTTTTACAAAGTCAATAAATATGCGGGTTTGAAAATGTTATAGACAAAAACTATGACGGTACAATTTACAATAAGGGTTTAAGAAGTTTCATACACTCAACTTTTCTTTCCATAGAGGAGTGTACATATATTTTCATAGTGATACTTACGTTGGAATGCCCCAAGATCTCGCTGAGAGTTTTAATATCAAAATTCTGCTGAAGACAGTTTGTGGCAAATGTATGTCTGAGCGAATGAAATTTAATTGGCGGAAGGTTCGCCTTTTTCAAAATGTTTTTAAATCGATATGAGAGACATCGAGGTTCAATTATTTTATCTGTTCCCGAAAGCAAAAAACAATTGTTGTCGCCTTTAAAGTTATTGAGTATTTTAACCAAAAATGTTGGTAGCGGAATAGCACGTACAGAGTTGCCGGTTTTGGGTGCGATCAATTTGACGGCAGTCTTGTTGTTTACGATCAATCTTTGAGCGGTCTTATTTATGTACATGATTTTTTTGTTCAGATCTATGTCGGACCATTTAAGAGCACATAGCTCACCTATACGAAGCCCGGTATACATACACAAATAAATGCCCACAGCTGTGCAACTGTTTTCGGACAGCAAATAATTTTGAAGAGTTCTTTGCTCTGATATATTGAGAAGGACAGGGGTCTTACGCTTAACTTTGATATTACTGACAGAGGCGACCCTGTTTAAATATCCTTTTGTTTTTTCACACCATCTTGCGGCGGATTTTATAATTATGACCATGTCGGCAATATATTTGGATGATAGGTCTTCTTGCATTTTAAGCCTCATAAACTCCGTTATTTTCGTTTCATTTACGTGGCTGTATCTTATGTTTTTAAAAAAAGGCAATATATGCTTGTTGAGCTTGCTCTTGTAGCAATAATAACTGCTTTCCTTTATGTCCTTCTTTTTTGTTTCCAGCCATTCTCTCAAAATGGTATTAAATAGGAAGAAACTCTCTCCCGGCTGCTGCCCCTGATCCGCTTCTATGTAAGATAGCTTCTCCTTCACCTGTGCATAGCTTTTGCCATATACAGATCTGTATTTTGAGGTGCCGCTGCAATATATTCTTCCCTCCCATCTGCCATCCTTTCTCTTATAAATGTTTCTTCCTTTCTTTGACATATGCCTCATCCTTTCTGACAAAAAAATTGACGGTATAAAATCAATTATTAGCTGATTTTTACCTTTGTCCAACGGTTATGGATATAATTATTTTATAACAAAACCCTTTATTTTGGCGTTTACAATAAATTTTTTGCCCAAAAATAGGAAAAATTAGTTATAATTGTTGTTGACTATTATTAAAAAACGTGATATCTTTATATAAGACATTCTTTGCATTTTTCCTAAAGGGGGTAACTTTAGGAAGGGCTTTTACTGGTTTTTGTGCAGTTTTACCCATAAAAATGATGAAAATATATATTCGTACAGAGGGGCAGTTTGCTATGAGTATGGAACGAAATGAGCTCTATGCCGATGGGGGCGTCGGTATAAGGGCTGTTATAGATGAGACCGAGAAAATATCGGTCAGAAAGAAGTTATATTATGCGTTAAAGAGGAGCTTTGACATATGTGGTTCTCTTATAGGCATTGTGATACTGGGTATACCAATGCTTATTGTTGCGCTCATAATCTTTTTGCAGGACGGTGGAAGCCCTATTTATAAGCACATGAGGGTGGGCAAAGACGGCAAGAAATTCGGGCTTTATAAATTCAGAAGCATGGAAAAGGAAGCCGCTGCTTTGGAGGATATTCTCACTCCCCAACAGCTTGAACAGTACCAAAAGGAATTTAAGATAGACGACGATCCCAGAATAACTCCCTTTGGAAATTTCATAAGAAGAACAAGCATAGACGAACTTCCACAGATGTTCAACATTCTCAAAGGAGATATGAGCGTAATCGGTCCAAGACCGATCGTTGAAGATGAAATTGAATTCTATGGTAATAAAAAAGACGAATTTCTCTGTGTAAAACCCGGTCTCACCGGCTATTGGCAGGCATATGCCAGAAACAATGCAGGCTATGAGGACGGTCAAAGACAAAAAATGGAGCTTTATTATGTACATAATCAGTCATTATGGCTTGATGTAAAAATATTCTTTAAGACCATCGTTTCTGTATTTAAAGAAGACGGAGCTCAGTAATAAGGTGATGCTATGAATGCAAAGAGAGTTGTGTATGGTATATGCGTTATAGCAGTAATGACAGTTACATTTCTTTTTTCTAATCAGAATTACGATGAAACTATGCAGACAAGTGATTTACTGGTAAAACCTATTGAAAACGTTATAAAAAATAATACAGATAAGTTATTTAAAACCGAAAAAGAAAAAGAAAGATATTTTAAAAAAATCGAAAGCAAGTTAGATGTTGCAGTAAGAAAAAGCGCTCATATGACACTATTCGCAATATTGGCAATATTCGTATTTTTATGGCTGAAATCCCTTAATATTGATGATTACGACGTCATAATACTAACTCTTATTATTTGCGGTCTATATGCAGGATTTGATGAATTGCATCAGCATTTTGTAAATAAACGAGACGCCAGAGCCACAGACATTTGCATTGATGAGTTAGGTGCTGTTATAAGTATGATTTTAGCATGGTTTTATGTAAAGGTCAGAAATGTCTGGACGAAATTTTAAGTGAGTATGTTTTTAATAAATTGTCAATCTAAAAAATGATATTTATATAGAAGGTTTTCAAATGATAATCACTAAAACCCCGTTCCGCATGTCATTCTTTGGCGGCGGAACGGATTTACAGGATTTTTTTACAGAGAACAAAGGTGCGGTCTTATCTACCACCTTTGACAAATATTGTTATGTGAATGTACGGCATCTGCCCCGTTTCTTTGATTACTCGACGGAGCTTTCTTATGCAAAAACCGAGAGAGTAACTGACATTGAGGATATTAAGCATCCCGCTATCAGAAACGCTATGAAGATGTTGGATATGCACGAGATAAGGCTTTCCTATGAGGCGGATCTCCCTGCCCGTTCGGGACTTGGTACAAGCTCCTCTTTTGCGGTGGGCATGCTCAATGCCTTCTATGCCCTAAAGGGCAAATATGCAGACAAGAGAAGGCTTGCCGATGAAGCCATTTATCTTGAGAGAGTACTTTGTGATGAATCAGGCGGCTGGCAGGATCAGATAGCTGCTGCTTTCGGAGGTCTTAACAAGATAACCTTTGACAGTAACGGTTACGAGGTTTATCCCGTTATCATATCTCCCGAAAGAAAAAGACAGCTTAATGCAAACCTTCTTATGTTCTTTACGGGATTTACAAGGTTTTCATCGGAGGTACAAGCTGCCAATGCTTCCGACAGAAGGAGTAAGAAGGCTCAACTTAAGGAGATGTATTCCCTTGTAGCCGATGCCGAAAATATACTGGTAGACAAAACAACAGACCTTGACGATTTCGGCAGACTTCTTGACCATACCTGGAGGCTCAAAAGGCAGACAGGCTCTGCCGTATCAACAGACAGCATAGATATGCTCTATGAAAAGGGAATAAAGGCAGGCGCATTGGGAGGTAAGCTCCTTGGTGCAGGCGGCGGAGGTTTTCTCCTCTTCTATGTACCTTCACAGCACAGGAATGATGTACTGGCTGCCATGAGCGATCTGCTCCATGTACCCTTTAAGTTTGAAAACGGCGGTTCAAGGATAATACACTACACTCCCGAGGATTTTGTATTACAGGAAGTTGGTGCAAAATGAAAGCTGTAATTATGGCAGGAGGTAAAGGTACACGCATTTCCTCTGTGGCAAGGGATATACCCAAGCCTATGATAAGCATAGAGGGAAAGCCTGTGCTTGAGCATGAAATTGACTGCCTTAGAGAACAAGGTTTTACAGACATAATAATTACGGTAAGCCATCTTGGAAATATAATAACGGACTATTTCGGTGATGGAAGTAAATTTGGTGTAAATTTAGAGTATTACTTTGAAAAGGAGCCTTTGGGAAACGCAGGCGCATTGTTCAGAATAAAGAACAAGCTTACGGAGGACTTTCTGCTTTTGAATGCTGACTCCGTGTTTGATATAGATTTCAACAGATTTGTGAAATATCACAGAGAGAAAGACGGACTTGTTACCCTTTTTACTCACCCAAACAGTCACCCCTATGACAGCGGACTTATCATAGCCGATGAAAATATGGCTGTTGAGAGGTGGCTCACCAAAGAGGCCAGCAGACCCAAGTTTTACAGAAACAGAGTAAATGCAGGACTTCATGTTATATCTCCCAAGCTTCTGGAACAGGAAATAAATACTCCTAAGATAGATCTTGACAGGCAGATATTAAAGCCTTTGGCGGGTACGGGTAAAATGTTCTGCTATGACAGTCCCGAATATGTAAAGGATATGGGTACTCCCGAAAGATATGAGGCTGTTTGCAATGACTATAAAAACGGCACAGTAAAAGCCAAGAACCTTAAAAGCAAACAAAAAGCCATATTCCTTGACAGAGACGGCACTATAAACAAATATGTGGGATTTCTCAGAAATATAGATGACTTTGAACTAATTGACGGTGTTGCCGAAGCCATAAAAAAAATAAATGCTTCCGGCTATCTTGCCGTAGTGGTCACAAATCAGCCTGTTATAGCAAGAGGCGAGGTCACATACAAGGAACTGGAAGAGATACATAACAAAATGGAAACTCTTTTGGGCTTTGAAGGCGCATACTTAGACGCTATATACTTCTGCCCTCACCACCCACACAAGGGCTACGAGGGAGAAATACCTGAATTGAAAATAGACTGTGACTGCCGCAAGCCAAAACCGGGCTTGCTTATAAAGGCGGCGCAGGAGCTGAATATAGACCTTAGCCGATCATACATGGTAGGTGACGGTGAGAATGACATCATAGCGGGAAAAGCCGCAGGGTGTAAAACAGTATTGATAACAGATGAAAGCAAAGATATGGGACAGGATATGACAGTAAAGTCGCTTCTCGATCTTACCTGTATATTTGCGGAGGGATAGATATGGACAAACACATAGACCTTCTCATAAGCAGATACCCTATGCTCGAAAGCACAAGGCAGGACATTAAAAATGCTTACATAGTTTTGGAGGAATGCTATAAAAACAAGGGCAAGCTCCTTGTGGCAGGAAACGGCGGTTCCGCTGCCGATTCTGAACACATAGTGGGAGAGCTTATGAAGGGCTTTAAATTGCCGAGAAGGCTTGATAGTGAAATGCAGAATAAGCTCATAAGCCAAGATAAGGAACTGGGACAAGTTCTTGCAGACAATCTGCAAGGCGCATTGCCGGCCATAGCTCTTGACGGTCACCCGGCATTGACAACAGCCTATATGAATGACTGCGAACCCTTGCTCTGCTTTGCACAGCAGGTAAACGGTTATGGCAATGAAGGTGATGTGTTCATGGGTATTTCCACCTCCGGCAACAGCAAAAATATACTTTATTCAGCCGTTACTGCAAAGGCAAAGGGTATGAAGGTCATAGGTCTGACGGGAGAAAGGGAAAGCAAGCTGTCGGATAGAGCTGATGTGTGCATAAGAGTACCTCAGACGGAGACATATATGGTGCAGGAGCTGCATCTGCCGGTTTATCATTGCTTGTGTTTGATGCTGGAGGAAAGGTTTTTCGGAGGAGAATAGTTATGAATGTTGCTTTGGTAGGAAGCTCGGGATACATAGCAGGCTTTATTATAAAAAGATTTGAAACAGATGAAAGCATTGAAAATATACTCAAAATAGACTGCACGGAAGACGCAGATGCATATATCAACTTATCCGAAGCAGATAAATTTGATTATTCCGTGTTAGATAATGTTGATTTTGTTATATTTACCGCTGCAATATCGGGGCCCGACAAGTGCGCTTCCGATTTTGATTTCTGTTGGGATATAAATGTTACGGGAACATCATATTTCATTGAGGAAGCTATAAAGAGAAACTGCAAGGTTCTGTTTTTCTCAAGCGATGCGGTATTCGGAGATATTCCCAGAGCCATATATACGGAAATATCCGAAACAAAGGCTGAAACCCCTTACGGCAAAATGAAAAAGGCTGTGGAGGATAAATTTAAAAACGATCCTCTTTTTAAGGCAATACGACTGTCTTATGTGGTATCTGCCAAAGACAGATTTGTATCATACTGTTTAGGCTGTATAGAAAAAAATGAAACGGCAGATATATTTCACCCCTTTTACAGAAACTGCATTTCCGTAAGCGATGTTGTGAATGTGGTTATGTGGTTTACAAAGAACTGGGATAAATACGATTACTTTGTACTGAATGTTGCAGGCAAGGAGCTTGTAAGCAGACTCAGGATAGCCGACGAAATAAACAGAATAACGGGAAACAGACTTAAATATACCATTTCCCGACCAAGCGACGGATTCTATGTAAACAGACCTGCTATAACGCAAATGGTCAGCTTATTTATAAATAAATACTCAATTATAAATGACAATACATTTACAGAAAAAATAAGTAAAGAACTGGAGGATATAAGCTATGAGTAAGAAAGCTCTTATTACAGGCGTAACAGGTATGGTCGGCTCACATCTGGCTGACTTTCTACTTGAAAATACAGACTGGGAAGTTTATGGCGTATGCAGATGGAGAAGTCCCTTGGACAATGTAAGCCATCTTCTTGACAGAGTAAACAAAAAGGACAGGCTGTTTTTTGAATATGCTGACCTTAATGATGAAATATCTCTTATGACGGCTATAAACAAGATAATGCCCGATTACATATTTCATCTGGCTGCACAGAGCTATCCGCTCACAAGCTTTACAGCTCCTATAGATACTCTTAATACAAACATACTGGGTACTTGCAGACTCTTGGAGGCTGTGCGTTCCGCTATGGAAAATGACAGCGAATATAAGCCTGTTATACATGTGTGCGCTTCATCTGAGGTATTCGGAAAGATACCAGCCGAGAAGAAGCCCGACACAGGCATACATGAGGAATGTCCTTTCCACCCGGCATCACCCTATGCAATATCTAAGGTAGGCACAGACCTTTTGGGAAGATATTATGCGGAAGCCTATGGCATGACCGTTATGACAACGAGAATGTTTACACATACAGGACCAAGAAGAGGCGATGTATTCCACGAGTCAACATTTGCAAAGCAGATAGCTATGATAGAAGCAGGACTTATAGAGCCAAAGGTAATGGTAGGCAACCTTAAATCACTGAGAACATATGCCGATGTGAGAGATGCCGTAAGGGCTTACTACATGCTTGTAACAGTAAACCCTGTAGGCGGAGAATATTACAACATAGGCGGTTCATATACCTGTGAGGTTGGAGATACATTAAATACACTGATTTCATACTCAACTATGAAAGACAAGATAGAAGTTGTAACAGACCCCGAAAGACTGCGTCCCATAGATGCCGACCTTCAGGTGCCCGATTGCAGGAAGTTTAAGGAGCATACAGGCTGGGAGCCTGAAATAAGCTTTGAAAAGACAATGCATGATTTGTTGGATTATTGGAGAGATAGAGTCGGTAAGGGGGAAGTGTTTTTGACAAGATGATAAAATCAGTATAGTACTTTATTGCGGGGAGAAAGAATATGAAAAAAATACTTCAGATATCAAACTATTTATACCCTAATATTGGTGGCATTGAATTGGTTGCAAAAACTATTTCTTTAGCATTTAAAGAATGCGATATCGAGCAAAAAATCATATGTTTTAATGAAAATGCAGAAGACAAAGATTATATATGTAAACGAAACGAAACAATACATGATTATGTTGAGGGTATAGAAGTAATAAGATGTGGCTGCTTTGCAAAGATTTTTTCTCAATCTTTATCGTTAAGTTATTCCAATGAATTGAAAAATATAATGGAAAAATTCAAACCAGATATTATTATATTTCATTATCCTAATCCTTTTGTAGCTCATTTTTTACTTAAATACAAAAAAAAGAACTTCAAATTAGTACTTTTTTGGCATTTAGATATTACAAAACAAAAAATGCTGGAAAAACTATTTTATTTTCAAAGTATATCTCTCTTACAAAGAGCTGATGCAATTATCAGCACATCTCCTAATTATATACAAGGAAGTTATTATTTGCAAAAATACAAAGATAAATGCACAATAATTCCTGTATGTATTGCTGAAGACAAACTGAAAATTACAAAACAAATAATGGAAAAAGCAAACAATTTAAAGAATTGCTATAAAAACAAAGTATTATGTTTTGCACTTGGAAGACATGTGCCATATAAAGGTTTTAAATATCTTATAGATGCATCAAAATATCTTGACGATAGATTTTTGATATTTATCGGTGGGCAAGGACCTCTTACAAAAAAATTAATGAGACAGGCAAAAGGAAACAATAAAATTAAGTTTCTAGGTCGTCTGGATGATGTAGATAAACTTGTATATTATTTAACTTGTGATATATTTACGTTTCCCTCAATAACTAAAAACGAAGCTTTTGGACTAGCATTGGCTGAAGCAATGTATTTTGAAAAGCCTACTGTAACATTCAATATACCCGGAAGCGGTGTAAATTATGTGAGTTTAAACGGCATTACAGGAATAGAATGCGAAAACAGAAATGCAGAACAATATGCCGAAGCAATTAAAACATTGGCAAATAATAAAGACTTAGTGAAAAAATATGGCGACAATGCTAAGAAAAGAGTCATTAATAACTTTATGTTTGATACATTTAAGAAAGCTATTATTGATTTTGTAAACAATTTATAAGTTAATAATAACTTAAAGAGGTTTTATTATGGATAGTAAGAAGCAGATATTTTGGATAAGCACTTTAAGAGGCTTAGCAGTATTGTTGGTATTTATAAGTCATCTATACTTAATTATCGGAAGTAATGTAGGGTTCATTCTAGGAAGAATAGGCGTTGTGTTTTTCTTTTTAATTGCAGGTTATTTGGCTAAAATTTCCAGAGCTAAAAGGACGGCAAAGCAATACATAATCAATAGATTGTTTAGAATATATCCCGAATATTGGATTATATTATTGTTGTCATGTGTTTTAAGTATACTTCTTGTTAAAGATAATAATTTATCTGTAAGTTCTATATTGTTTAATATGACCCTGTTCAACGAATTTATGGGTGTGGATTGTATAATAGGTTCAAGTTGGATGCTTCCTATAATGGTCTGTTTTTATTTAATTATCGGTATATGCGGAATTGAATTCTTTATGAGTACTGATAGGGGGGGGGTATTCAGACAGAGCGGCAAGAATGATGTTTTTGCTTGCCGGTTTATCTATAATTACAGGGATAATAAGATTTTTTACAAAGCTACCATTCCCCACAGCATATTTTTTGCTTTTAAGTATAGGTTTTTTAGGTGTATTTGCAGATAGAAAAAATTTGTTTCAATTAATATTTATATTTGAAGCTGGTCTAATAGTTTCTACCCCTTTTTCATACGAAACAAAGGCTATTTATTATATTATTGCTTACAATATAGGAATTATTAGTTTTTTTCAGATAAAGAAAAAAGAAAATTTAAGCTTAAGTTTTTTTAATAAATTGGGAGATTTAGGATTTACATTTTTCTTGGGTGCAGGAATACCAATAACGATATTTAATTATTTTATAGATATATATTCAAGCATATTTAATGTTATCATTTTTGCATATATATTAAAATTTATATGCACTTATATACTATCTGTGGTAATAACAAGATTTATTGAAAAACCAATTTTGTATATTTCTAAAAAAATTGAAAGGAAATGTGCTTAACAAACTTAAGAATTTTAACGTTTGAAAGGCTTGAATAAACATGTATGATGATTTTAAATCAATACTAAATATATATATGAGCAACAAAATATTTTCTCAAACAAAAAAAATCAATTGGGAAAACATATATCATCTTGCTTCTATACACAACGTACAGGGAATAATTTCGGCGGTCATCAAAAATAATGAATTATGTATACCCGGCGAAATAAACAGCAAGCTTCAAAAAGACTTTTATTCAACGCTTATGTATTCCGTAAAGCAAGAAAATGAAACCGAAAAGTTGCTTAATATTCTCAATAAAGCCTGCATACCTCATGTATTGACAAAGGGTTATGTGGTACGGAATTATTATCCCGATAAAGAGCTCAGGACAATGGGTGATATTGATATTCTTGTGTCTGAGGAAAACTTTGAAAAAGCAAAAGAACTTTTGAAAGAAAATGACTACAGAATAACGGATACTTATTTCAATGAAGTAAGTTTTGACAAGAACAATGTTCATTTTGAAATACACAAAAGTCTTTTGGATGAAGATTTGGGAAATGGCTATGACTATGGAAAATACTTCGATCAATTATGCAAAAAGGCAGTTAAAGTTAAAGATAATACATACGAGCTTAACATTAACGACCATTTGATATATCTTATAGCGCATATAGGAAAGCACTTCTATAACGAAGGCTGCGGTATAAGAATGATAATGGATATAGCTGTTTATATAAACAGATTTGAGTATAAGTTGGATTGGAATTACCTTTGGAATGAATTTGAAAAAATAAGATTAAAAAAGTTTGCACAAAATATTTTTTATATATGCAATAAATGGTTTGACACAAAAATCAATGTTCCGAACATGGATATTGAGTTATACAATGAAATTGAAACATATATACTCGAAGCCGGAACATTTGGTTTTTATGAAAGAAACAGCGGCGTAAAGCTACTGAGGAAATCCTATGGTTCGGGTAAACAGGGCAATGTTATGTCATGGTTTTTCCCTAAAGATAAGGATATGCGGGAACTAAGTGAGTGGTACAAAGATAAACCTATACTTTTTCTTCCCGCTGCATGGATAAAAAGATGGCTAGACTCTTTCAGGACAAAAAAATGGAGCGCCATATCAAAAGCATTAGGTACTGTCAAGGGCAAGGATATTGCGGAAAAACAGTATGGTATGTTGAAAGAATTGGGTATATATCAAGATGATAATAAATTGAATATTTAGGCAATTTAAAAAAAAGAGAGGATAAATGTTACTATGATTAGAACAGTCATAACAGTAAGTGATTATGGTCAAGTTAATGGCGGAAGTGCCAAGGTTGCTATCGAAAGTGCTGTCGCCCTTGCAAATATAGTAAAAGAGAGTATCTTGTTTTGTGCTGTTGGTGATAACTTTGAAGATTTGTTGTCTAAAAATGTTAAAGTAATATGCCTTAATCAATATGATATACTTAACAACCCAAATCGATTTAAAGCAATACTTCAGGGATTATGGAATGAAAAGGCACGGTGTGAATTCAAAAAACTTTTGCAAACAAAAAATCCCAATGAGACTATAATTCATGTGCATTCATGGTCAAATGCAATATCAAGTTCAATATTTAAAACTGCTGAAAATTTAGGTTTTAAAGTTGTCATTACAATACATGATTATTTTCTTGCATGTCCCAATGGGGGGTTTTATAATTATAAAAAAAATCATATTTGTAAATTAACTCCATTATCTTTAAAGTGCATACTATGTAATTGTGACAGCAGAAAATATTTACATAAAATTTGGAGAGTATTTCGGCAGTTCATACTAAACAACTCAATAAAAAAGAGAAAAAACATAAGTTACATTTTTATTTCAGATTTCAGTGAAAATATTTTGACTAAGTATATTAATCCAAACAAGCGTTACAGAGTAAACAATCCAATAGAAATAAAAAATAGATTAAAAACTGATGCTCCAAATAATGAAATTTATTTATATATAGGCAGACTTACTAAAGAAAAAGGTGTTTGTTTATTTTGCGAAGTTATCTCTTCTCTAAAAGTAAAAGCTGTAGTTATAGGTGATGGTTATTTGTTGCCAGAGTTAAAAGAAAAATATAAAGATATAGAATTTACAGGCTGGTTAGATTACATAAACATGCGAAAGTATATTTTAAATGCGAGATGTCTTGTATTTCCTTCATTGTGGTATGAATGTTCACCGCTTACTATTTCTGAAGTACAAGCGTTCGGAATACCATGTATTGTATCTGACTGTTGTGCAGGGAAAGATTTTATTAGTAAAGAATTATTGTTTAATACAAATAATTTTGAATCACTCAAAGAAAAAATACTGGCGTTTAAAAATAATGAAACGGTAGAATATTGGAATAACAAGATTTATAACGAATTTAATGAAAATAAATTCTCAACTCAAAATTATATAAAAAATTTACTTAATGTTTATAGAGATGTATTATTCAATGACACTAAATAAGTTATAATTCTTGAAGGTTTATGTTTTTAATAGCAGAGACTACAAAAAATTTTAACAAAGTCAGAGAGTGTCGAAAAATTAATATTAACAAAATATAATTTATTTATATTTTGTCTAAGATAAATGATGAGGTAAGGTATGACTATTTATATTGTAACACACAAAGAAGTTCCTCTAGAAAATTATAAACTTGACAAATGTTATAAAGTAATTGGCGTTGGAGAATACGCAAAAAATGCAAAAGAAAATATTTGCAGAGACAATACGGGGTTAAATATATCTGAAAAAAATGCAAATTACTGTGAACTTACGGCACTATATTGGATTTGGAAAAACGATACTTCTGATGTTGTAGGACTTGTTCATTACAGGCGCTATTTTACAAAGGCTTTAATCAGTAATTCATCACGCTATTTTTTAAAAGAAAAGGATATAGACAAAATACTAAATAGATATGATGCAATAGTAGGAAATAGAACTATTATAGCAATGGGCGCTTATTCTCACTATCTCAAGGGTGGATATAAAAAAGATCTTGAACATGTAAAAGAAGCAATAAAGAAAATAAGTCCGGAATATTTGACTTATTATGAAAAATATTTTGAACACAGCGCAGGGTTCAGACCATGCAATATGATTATTACTCGAAAAGATATATTAAATAATTACTGTAAATGGTTGTTTAATATTTTGGATTATGTTGAAAAAATAACCGATTTAGATGGCTATACACCTCAACAAAAACGTATTTATGGGTATATATCCGAACGATTATTGGATGTGTGGCTTAACGCAAATCACATTAAATGCAAAAGTATGAAAGTTATTAACACCGATGAAAAGTTTAATTTAAAATATATATTAAGATATACAAAAGTTTGGGCTATGATCAAATTGTTAAAGTTTAATCAAAAAAGCAGAATGATAGATGCATAATATCTTAAAATAATATTAATTATTAATATCAATTACATATAATTTTCAAAATGTCAAATCACATGAAATGCTATATAAAAAAGAAAACTTTAATTGTATATTATATATATGAGTAAACATTTATTAAGGGCTGTAGTTGTAAAAAGCATATATAGATAAAATATTTATTTTTATATTATATATTTATAACTATGCAATTTTAGATGTTTGCTTTCTATAATTTTTAAAGATACTCAGATTAAAAAAATATATTAAATGTTAATGGGAATTTTTACAAGGCTATATTTATCTAAAGCTTTGCCTACTCATTGATGAGATTGGTACCTATTTTATAGGTAAAAAATTTATTGATAATAATTTTAAAAATGAAGAGAGATTGTTGAAATAACTTTGTAATACAATTAGTACTTTCACAACTCACACATAACGGATTTTATTTATAGGAGCATATTTTTATGAAGATAGTTTATCATAAAGTTAGTGCTGAAACCGCTTTTTATGGCTTAATCGAATATATATTTATTTTGTTTGTTATATTAAGTTTCAGAACACCATTTGTCGCAGCAATATATAACAATTATTATCTAAATGAAATTATAGCCCTTTTTTTTGTGGTTCTTTTTATTTCAGAATTATCTAAAGTAAAGATAAAATATGTATTATTTAACAAATGGATATTAATTTTTTTACCGTATTATGCCATAATGTTACTTTATATCATTATGGGCGGCATAGGTAATGGTTTAAAACAATTTATGGCTAAATTTCTCATTATTTTGCCTGCATTGTCACTTACATTTACATTGTATTTTTCCGAACACAAAATTATTAATCTATTAAAAAAATATAGTAATATCATGTGTGTTATTGCATTTATATCGTTATATTTTTGGCTTTTTGGTTCTTTATTTCACCTTATTCAACCTACAGGAAATTTTTATGCAAATTGGGGAGGTCCACACAATTATTTAAGCTACTATAACTTATACTTCGAAAGACAATATGCAACATTTATGGGAATAAATATGGTAAGAAATATTGGTATGTTTTTAGAGGGTCCCATGTACAGTTCATGTCTTGTTATAGCAATAGCATTGGAGTTGTTTCTTTCGGATGATTTAAAATATTATGGGGATTATAACAAAAATTATAAATATTTACATGGCTTTAATAGATTATTTCATCCCAAATCATTAATTCTTATATTAACTTTGTTGACTACATTAACTACTACAGGATATATAATGCTTATTTTAATGATATTTTTATTAATACTAATAAATAATCCCAGAAATCGCCAGATAAGACTTTTAAAATATGCTTTTACTATCGTTATTGCTGTTGTAGCATTTTATCTTGCACATATAATATTTTTAAATAAATCTACATCCATGTCATGGAAAACTAGATCTGATGATTACGCTGCAGGATTTAGAGCGTGGATGCATTCTCCTATATGGGGCAATGGCTTTAATAATTTTGATTCTGTCAAATATTATATGAGTTCATTTAGACGAGACAATCTTGGCTTCAGTAATTCACTTTTTGTTGTTTTAGTAGAAGGAGGTATACTTTTGTTGTCTGTATATGCTTTACCCGCTATAACATGTATATACAATGCAATAAAACAAAACAAACCTGGGATAGCAGCATTTACAACTGTTATTATAATAGAGTTTGTTGCTGCAATTATACAGTTTGAATTTCTTATGATACTCCTACTAGCCTTTTTTTATTCATTCACAATATATAGTATCGGAAAAAAGAATATTGTGAGAAAATGATTTATCCTATGAAACAAAGATCAATGAAATTAAACTTCATAATGAACATAATTCTTATAAAGTTTATATATTTGTTTGTCATTGATAAAAGCTAAATTAATAATATGCTCCAATGGGGGAGAATTTATATATAAAATTTTTTACAACAGGAGAAATACAATGCCGGTCAAAAAACATCTAAGCAAAATAAAATTTTTAAAAAAATTATATCACAGATTTGTATTAAACGAAAGAGATCCCTTCAAATGCAAAAAGACATTTATAGACAGGCAAAAGGGAAGTGATAAATTATGTATCATTCTTGCCGGATACAAAGAGTTTTTATATCCGAAGGTGTTTGGACGCATCATAAAATATACTCCTAAAGATATAGATGTATGTATAGTAAGCTCGGGCAAATATTCGGATACTCTGGCGGATTTGTGTGAGAAAAACAATTGGTCTTATTTAAGCACAAAGAAAAACAACGTATCGCTTGTGCAAAATATTGCTATAAATTTACATCCAAACGCAAAATATATATTCAAGCTTGATGAAGATATATTTATTACGGAAAATTATTTTGAAAATATGATAAAGGCATATGAACATAGCAAGGCTCGGTATAATACCGGTGTAATTGCACCGCTTATACCCATAAACGGCTATGGTCACATGAGAATTTTGAGTAAATACAATTTAACGGACAAATACAGTGCTATGTTTGAGAAGCCTGTATATGCTGCCGGCTCTGACAGACAAATAGAATCAAACCCCGAAGTTGCAAAATTTTTTTGGGGTGATGGAGGTTTTGTACCTGACATAGATGAGATGAATAGACAATTCCAACAGAATGCCCAAGAGGAACGCGCTTGTCCAATACGTTTTTCCATTGGTGCCATAATGTTTGAAAGAAGTCTATGGGAAGAAATGAATTATTTTACAGTATATTCCGGTGTTGGCATGGGATGTGATGAAGTAGATATATGTACATATTGCTGCATTAAATCAAGACCATTGCTTGTAAGTGAAAATATTGTAGTAGGACATTTATCTTTTGGTAAACAAAACAAAGCTATGGAGGAATATTTTCATATTCATAAAGACAGATTTTAGGGGAAATATATTATGAAAAAAGTTTTAAAAAGAGTATTTAAGTGTACTCCAGGTTTAAAAAATGTGATTTATGCAAGGCAACTATACAAATATTATGTCAATTCTTATGATATAGGAAAATTGAAATTTCTTTATAAAAATTTTTTTAAAATATATATTCAAAAGCCATGCAATAATAAAGCAGAACAAATAGTAAAAGTAATTAACAAGTTAGATATAGTTCCATCGAAAAATAAAACTTTTTTCTATTCCATTGACTGTTTCAAAACAATAGAACGCAAATACCAGATATTGGATAATTATTCTGTTGATTACAATTTGATAGTAAATCACTCTTTTAAAGAAATAAAAGATAAATTAAACTTATGCAGCAATAACAAATTTATACGAGACGAAACAATGATAATAAACGCATTACATAGCTATATTGATCGCTGTAAAGAAAACAAAGAAATCGCATCACAATATGGTGCTCAGCTTAATGCTATAGCTTCAATATTTGAACGACCTGCAAAGTCATTTTTTGAGGGACTGCAAAGAATACTTTTCTTCAATCAGTTTTTATGGCAAACAGGTCATAAGCATAATGGTTTTGGACGTTTAGATCATATATTATATGATTTATATATAAACGATATAAAAAATAAAAAAATAACGGATAATGATGTTGAAAATATGTTATGCGATTTTTTCAATGTTTTGCATGAAAATTGTTGGTTTAAAAGCACTATGCTTTTAGGGGATACAGGACAAATAATCATTCTTGGCGGAACAGATGAGGATAAAAAATATCAATGCAATGATTTGACATATAAATTTATCAATGTTTCCATGAAATTAAAGCTGCCTGATCCTAAGGTGCTTTTAAGGTGCAGCAGTAATATGCCCGATGACTTGTTGGAATTGGCACTGAATTGTATTTCAACAGGTATCGGTGCACCGTTTTTGTCTAATGACGATGCTGTTATTCCGGCGCTTATCAGTTTTGGCTATAAACCGGAGGATGCATATAATTATGTTACCTCTGCATGTTGGGAGCCTTTGATAGCCGGCGAGAGTTGTGATCAAAACAATATCATGTCGATCAATTTTGCAAAACCTTTTGTGAATATGCTGAATGACATAGATTTGAACAACATAACAACATTAGAGGATTTGACAACAACATATAAAAATTATCTTGAAAAATACTTGGATGAAGTATTATTAAGACTTTCTCAAATGATTTTTGAAGAAGATCCCTTACTTTCTTTATTATCAAATTCTGCTATACAAAACGGAAAAGATATAGTTCGTGGAGGAGCTGAATATAAAAATATTGGTGTTACATCTATAGGTTTAGCTTCTGTTATTGATTCGTTTATGAATATTAACAAATATGTTTTTGTTGAAAAAGAATATACACTCACTCAATTAAATAACTTCAGAAAAGAAAATTTTTACGGACAACAGAAGTTATTGGATGAAATGAGCAATATATCACCCCGTTATGGTTCAGATGAACCAATAATAGTGAAACTGACTAACAAAATCGTTGCGATGACAAAAGATATTTTTGAAAATTACACTACAAATCTTGGCGGTAGGTTTAAGTTTGGTTTGAGTTCACCGCAGTACATTAACGAGGGTAAGGTTACGGAGGCAACCTTTGACGGCAGACATTCGGGTGATCCGTTTACTGTTCATATATCGTCGGGAAAAGCATTGCCGATAACAGAACTTTTATCTTTTGCCACACAAATTGATTATAGTGGTGCGGGAATAAACGGAAATGTTGTGGATTTCTTTGTGACACCTAATGTTATAAAAGAAAACATACAAAAATTTATCACATTGTTTAAGGTCGCTTTTAAAAACGGTCTATATCAGCTTCAAATGAATGTTGTAGACAGTGCTAAATTAATAGCTGCAAAAAAGGATCCCGAAAAGTTTCCCGACCTTGTAGTAAGAGTATGGGGATTCAGCTCATATTTCAACGACCTGCCGGAAGAATATAAAGATCTTCTCATACAACGCGCCATAGAAAATGAAAAGTGTGCATAAAGAAATAGGAAAATGATATGAAAAAAAGTATTAAAAAGAATTATATTTATAATTTACTCTACCAAATTTTACTATTAATCACTCCTTTTATAACAACTCCATACCTGTCACGAGTTCTGGAGGCTGACGGAATAGGCACTGTAAGTTATGCCGAGTCTATAGTTTCATATTTTACACTGTTTGCGGCTATGGGGATAGCCACTTACGGACAAAGAGAAATATCATATGTACAGAATTCTAAGTATAAAAGAAGTGTTGTTTTTTGGAATGCTAAAATTTTTGAGTTTATTACTGCTTTTGTTGCTTTTTGTATCTACTTTATATTTTCACTTTTTCAGCAAAATAAAATTATATATTTACTACTTTCATTTAATGTGTTGGCAGTGTTTGCAGATATAACTTGGTTTTTCCAAGGTCTGGAGGAATTTGGCAAAATAGTTGCCAGAAATATGTTCTTTAAACTGCTCAATATTACTTATATCTTTATTTTCATAAGAGAAAAAGACGATATTTTCCTATATGTATTCGGTTTGGCTTTTTTCTTGTTCTTATCCAATATATCACTATGGGGATACTTGCCTAAATATATTTGTAAAATAAAGAAGAATGAAATAAAGCCATTTAAAGATATAAATATTATATTATCTTTATTTATTCCTACAATTGCAGTACAAATATACACTGTTTTAGATAAGACAATGATCGGTGCTATTACAAAGAGCTCCTTTGAAAACGGATATTATGAGCAAGCAATAAAGCTTTCAAAGATGGTGTTGACTGTTGTAACCGCATTGGGAACAGTAATGATACCTCGCATAGGATATTATTACAACCAAAAACAGACTAATGAGATACAACATCTCATGTACAGAGGATATAGATTTGTGTGGTTCTTGGGTATACCTCTTTGCTGTGTACTGATTATGGTATCCGGTAATTTTGTACCTTGGTTTTTTGGTCCGGGCTATGATAAGGTTTCGCTTTTGATCAAAATTCTATCACTGCTTATCTTGGCAATTGGTATAAACAATGTTACAGGAATGCAGTATCTTATACCAACCAAAAGACAGAATACATTTACATTGACAGTAATTATAGGAGCGGTCACAAATTTTTGTCTTAATATGATATTGATTTATTTTTTTAAATCGGTTGGAGCAGCTGTAGCCTCTGTAACGGCAGAAACGCTTATTGCCGTAATTCAGATCATAATAGTAAGAAAAGAATTGAAGCCATTAAGGATATTGGCAGAAGGTATTCATTATTATATCTCAGGCTTTATAATGATGCTTGTATTGGGTATACTTGTAGGCAAACTTAAGCCATCGGTTCTTAGTACGGGCATAATTGTATTTATAGGCATGTTTGTATATACGAGTGCTTTACTGATAATCAAAGATGAATTCTTTATATCCAATATTAAAAACGCTTTAAAATTATTAAATAGACATAAAGCCTAAAATAAGGTTATTAAAAAATATTACTCTTTATGGAGGAGAACCAAAATGAAAAAATACGACTATCTCATAGTAGGCGCAGGCTTATACGGCGCAGTTTTTGCGCAGCAAGCCAAGGAAACGGGCAAAAAAGTGCTTGTCATAGACAAGCGTTCTAATATAGGCGGAAACATTTACACGGAAAAAATAGAAGGCATAAATGTACATAAATACGGCGCGCATATTTTCCATACCAACAACAAGGAAGTATGGGATTATGTAAACCGCTTTGCCGAATTCAACAGATTTACAAATTCTCCCGTGGCAAATTACAAGGGCGAGCTTTATTCAATGCCCTTTAATATGTACACCTTCAACAAAATGTGGGGCGTTGTAACTCCCGAAGAAGCATCTACAAAGATAGATGAACAGCGTAGAGAAATAAAGGGAGAACCTCAGAATCTTGAAGAACAAGCTATTTCTCTTGTGGGCAGAGATATTTACGAAAAGCTTGTAAAAGGCTACACCGAAAAGCAGTGGGGACGTGACTGCAAGGAGCTTCCTGCATTTATAATAAAACGTCTTCCTGTCAGACTGACATTTGACAACAATTATTTCAATGCGCTTTATCAGGGCATTCCCATAGGCGGATATACAAAAATGATAGAAAATATGCTTGAAGGAATAGAGGTAAGGCTTGATACGGATTATCTTGAAAATAAAGCAGAATTGGACAAGCTTGCTGAAAAGGTAGTTTATACAGGTGCGATAGACGCATATTTTGGCTATAAGCTGGGCTATCTTGAATACCGTTCCGTAAGGTTTGATACGGAAGTACTGGATAAGCCCAATTTTCAGGGCAATGCCGCCGTAAACTATACTGACAGGGAGACTCCCTGGACAAGGATAATAGAACACAAGTGGTTTGAATTCGGCAAGGGCGAAAATGGCAACGACCTGCCCAACACTGTAATAAGCAGAGAATACAGCTCCGAATGGAAGCCCGGCGATGAGCCCTATTATCCCGTGAACGATGATAAGAACAATAAGCTTTATGAGGAATACAAAGCACTTGCCGAAAAAGAAGAAAATATTATCTTCGGCGGAAGGTTGGGAGAATATAAGTATTACGATATGGATGTTACCGTAGCCCAAGCCTTGAAAATGAGCAAGAACGAACTGTAAATATGTTGTCGGAGTGATATATATGTATGAAAATGATTATGATTTTACACCAAAAGTTATGATAACAAATATTCAGCGTTTTTCACTCCATGACGGACCTGGAATAAGGACAACCGTATTCTTAAAGGGTTGTTCTCTCAGATGTCCTTGGTGCTGTAATCCGGAAAATATAAAGCCTGATACACAGAAATATATAAAAGATGATACAGAAAAAGTATACGGTACCGAAATGACCTTAAAGGAATTGTATGATGAAATAATCAAAGACAAGGATTTTTATGCAGGCAATATATCGGAATATAACATAAGGAATGCAAAGGATTTGGGAAACCTTCCCGGAGGAATAACCTTCTCAGGCGGAGAGCCTTTGCTTCAAATCAAAAAAATGACACCTTTACTGCAAAAGCTAAAAGATGAGCATATCCATATGTCTATTGAAACTTCACTCTATGCAGATGAAGAAAGTCTTGATGCGGCACTGGAGTATATAGATCTGTTTTATATAGATATAAAAAGCCTTGATAAAGAATTTTGCAAAAATATTCTTAAAGGTGATCTTAACCGATATATATCAAATATTCAAGCTGTTTTCAACTCAAAAAAACCTGTTGTAATTCGTATCCCTGTCATAGGCGGATATACAGATGAACAAGAAAACAGACAGGCAATAATTGACTTTCTGAAAGCTAGCAAAAACGCAAATATATTGAAAATTGAATTGCTTAAGGAACATGACCTCGGCAAATCAAAGTATATATCTCTTGGATATGATACTCCAATATATATTGGCGTTTCGGATAAATTGATGGAAAAATACTGCGAGGAAATGAAAAAAACCGGTCTTGAGGTTGAAATATGTCATATATAACCTTTTGAGGTGGATCAAATGGAGTATAATAATATTTATATTATAAAATTGCTTAAGTCATCTATATATAACACTTTGCCTGAGCCTCCCGAAAAGGCTGTTGACTGGCAGTATATTTATGACAAGTCCGTTGAGTAGGATTCTGTTGTTTGGATTTAAAAATATTGTAATAATAAATTTGCAAATTTAATATGAGGTATTAAATAATGAAAGATCTATTATTTGACGAAATACGAACTATACAAATTGATATACTTGTTGCATTTGCGAAATTTTGCAACGATAATAATTTGTATTATACTCTTGGCTATGGAACGCTTTTAGGGGCTGTGAGACACAAAGGATTTATACCGTGGGATGATGATATAGATGTTGTTATGCCAAGACCCGATTACGAAAAATTTATTGAACTTTCAAAGAAAAAAAGAATTTCACCCAATATAGAAGTGCTTTCTTACAAACTTGGTAACAATACATATCCATTTATCAAACTCATAGATAATCGTACAGAAGTGGAAGAAAAATTTGTGTCAAATACTAAAATAGGTGTTTGGATAGATGTGTTTGCGCTTGATGGTAATTTTAAAAATAATTTTTTAAATGTGCTTCATTATAAAACAGCCAGAATAATACGGAAAATAATTGAAATAAAGAGAAATGATTTTGGCTCGGGAACAACAAGAAAAAAGCAAATTTTAAAAGGAATAATATATCCATTTACTAAGCTTTTTTCTTACAATTTTTTATGTAAAGCAATGGACAAGGTATGTTGTATAAAAAATTATAAAAATAGTGATTACATAGGTTGTGTTGTATGGGGATATGACGGCAAGGATAGAACAGAAAAAAAACCTTTTTTAAAAAAAGTTTATTTTGAATTTGAAAACAACTTATTTAACGCACCATCAAATTATGATAGTTTTCTTAGAGGCATATATGGAGATTATATGCAGCTCCCACCGGAAGACAAGCGCATCAGACATGATTTTAATGCGTGGTGGAAAGAATAATTAATATAAAAGGAGCAAAAAATGAAAGCACTAATACTAAACTCAGGCTTAGGCAGTCGCATGGGAGTCCTCACATCGGAGCATCCCAAATGCATGACTGAGATTTCAGCCAAGGAAACTATTTTAAGCAGGCAGCTTAAACAGCTTACAGACGCAGGCATAAACGATGTGATAATGACAACGGGACTTTTTGACGGTGTTCTTGTGGACTACTGCCACAGTCTTGATCTGCCTTTACATATCACGTTTGTTAAAAATCCAAAATACAAGGAAACAAACTATATCTATTCAATTTACTGTGCAAAGGATCATTTAGATGATGATATTATTCTTATGCACGGTGATATTGTGTTTGAAAACGAAGTCTTTGACAGGCTTATTGCCTGTGAAGAAAGCTGTATGGCTGTAAGCTCCACTCTTTCGCTTCCCGAAAAGGATTTTAAAGCCGTTGTGCAGAATGGTCTTATCAAAAAAATAGGCATTGATTTCTTTAACGAAGCTATGGCTGCTCAGCCCTTATATAAGCTGAATAAAGAGGACTGGAAGGTATGGCTTGACAGCATTGTTTCCTACTGTGAAAGCGGTAAGACAGACTGCTATGCCGAAAATGCCTTTAACGATGTTTCCGACAAATGCAAGCTTCTCCCTCTGGATTTTAAAAATATGCTCTGTAATGAGATAGACAACCCGGAGGACTTGGCTGTCGTATCATCAAGACTTAAAGAGATAGAAAACAGGACTGTGTATATGTGCTTTTCAACAGACATCATACACAGCGGTCACATTGATATAATCAAAAAGGCTGAAAGGCTTGGCAAGCTAATCATAGGTGTTTTATCCGATAAAGCTATATCAAGCTACAAGAGATTTCCCCTTCTTCCCTTTGAGGAAAGAAAGACTATGTTCAAAAATATAGCGGGAGTTTACGATGTTGTAGAGCAAAAAAATCTCAGCTATAAGGAAAATCTCGAAAAATATCAGCCCGATTTTGTAGTGCATGGCGACGACTGGGTATCGGGATTTCAGAAGCCTATAAGAGATGAGGTCGTATCAATACTTGCTTCCTATGGCGGAATACTTGTAGAGTACCCTTATTCCAACGATGAAAAATACAAGGCTCTCGATGACAGAGCAAGAGCCGACTTATCTCTTCCCGATATAAGACGTGCAAGACTTAAAAAAGCTCTTGATATGAAGGGTACTATTACAGCTATGGAGGCTCACAGCGGTATAACGGGACTTATAGTTGAAAAAACAAAGGTATATCAGAATGGCGAAACACACGAATTTGACGCCATGTGGATAAGCTCTCTCTGTGATTCTACGGCAAAGGGCAAGCCCGATATTGAGCTTGTGGATATGACTTCCCGTTTCCGTACCATTGACGACATTATGGAGGTCACTACAAAGCCTATCATATTTGACGGAGATACAGGAGGACTTACGGAGCACTTTGTATACACGGTAAAGAGTCTTGAGCGTATGGGCGTTTCAATGGTAATAATAGAGGACAAGACAGGTCTTAAAAAGAACTCTCTCTTTGGTACGGAAGTAGAACAGACCCAAGACAGCATAGAAAATTTCAGCGCTAAAATAGCCGCAGGCAAGAAAGCCCAGAAAACAAAGGACTTTATGATATGCGCCCGTATTGAGAGCCTTATACTTGAAAGAGGTATGGAGGATGCATTGGAAAGAGCCTTTGCATTTACTGCGGCGGGAGCAGACGCCATTATGATACACAGCAGGAAAAAAGACCCTGCCGAGATATTTGAATTTGTTGAGAAATTCAGAGAAAAGGACAAGACTACACCTATCGTTGTGGTTCCCACCTCCTTCAATACGGTTACGGAGGAGGAGTTCAAGGAACGTGGTGTAAACATAATCATATATGCAAATCAGCTTACAAGGACAGGCTTTCCCGCTATGCAGAATGCAGCAAAGACTATACTTGAAAATCACAGGGCTAAGGAATGTGATGATATGTGCATGTCCATAAAGGACATAATAACACTTATTCCCGAAGAAGGCTGACAAGGAGAAAATATGAGTGAGCAGATCATTATAAGGACAGACGGAAACTATGATGAATTGAATACATATCTTGAGAACAAGGGTGTTAAGAGGATATTTCTAGTATGCGACAGTTCAATAGGTTTTCTCGGAATAAACAGTTTTTTTAAAAGCCTTGAAAATATCTACGTTACAAGATTCAGTGACTTTGAACCAAATCCTCTGTATGAGTCTGTTGTCAAGGGCGTAGATACCTTTAACAATGGGAAATGTGACTGTATCATAGTAGTAGGCGGCGGAAGCGCAATAGATGTTGCCAAATGCATAAAGCTGTATTCACCTATGGACAAAAGCAAAAACTACTTGGAACAGGAGATAGTTCCTAACGATATACCGTTTATAGCTGTTCCAACGACTGCCGGAACAGGCAGTGAAGCAACAAGGTTTGCCGTTATATATTACAGGGGAGAAAAGCAGTCTGTAACGGATATAAGCTGTATTCCCGATGCGGTTCTTATGGATAGCTCCGTACTCGACACACTGCCAATATATCAAAGAAAAGCCACAATGCTTGACGCTCTCTGTCATTCCGTAGAATCCTTTTGGTCTGTAAATTCAAATGACGAAAGCAAAAAATATTCCAAGAAAGCTCTTGAAATGATCATAGGAAATATGGACTCATATCTTATGAATGACAAGGACGGCAATACAGCCATGATGGAAGGGGCGCACCTTGCAGGCAAGGCTATAAATATAACCCAGACAACAGCGGCACACGCTATGTGCTATAAGCTGACAAGTCTTTATAAAATTGCTCATGGTCACGCTGCGGCATTGTGCTTACCCGTACTGTGGGAATATATGCTTAGCAACATAGATAAATGTATTGACAGCAGAGGTAAGGAATATCTTAAAACTGTTTTTGACGATATTGCCGAAGTTTTGGGTTGTGATACACCGATAAAGGCTGTAGAAAAGCTTAAGGCAATAATAAAGAGCCTGGAATTGCCCATACCAACAGCAAATGATAAGGACTTTGAAATATTAAAAACGTCCGTAAATCCCGTTAGGCTAAAAAATAATCCTGTTGCATTGGATACTGATGCCATTGACGAAATATATCACAAAATACTTAATACGAAATAATCGGAGGAGTTGTATATGAAAGCAGAAAGTTTGGTAAGAATAATAGGTTCGGATTTTTACACGGGCGTACCCGATTCGCAGATAAAGGCGCTTTGCAATTATCTTATGAATACATACGGCATAGACCCTAAACATCACTTAATAGCGGCAAATGAAGGCAACTGTACCGCACTTGCGGCAGGCTATCATCTTGCCACGGGCAAAGTGCCTGTTGTGTACATGCAGAACAGCGGCGAGGGAAATATAATAAATCCCGTTGCATCGCTTCTCAATGACAAGGTTTATGCCATACCCTGTATATTCATAATAGGCTGGAGAGGCGAACCGGGTATTCATGACGAGCCACAGCACATATATCAGGGTGAAGTGACCGTAAAGCTCCTTGAGGATATGGATATTAAGCCTTTCATAATCGGCACGGATACTGCCGATGAAGAAGTTGAAAAGGCTATGTCCGATTTCAGAGAGATACTTGCAAAAGGCAAAAGCGTTGCCTTTGTGATACGCAAGAATGCTCTGACCTATGACGGCAAAGTCAAATACGAAAACAAAAACACAATGGTCAGAGAGGAAATAATACAGCACATTGTCAAGTATACTGGCGAGGACCCCGTTGTTTCAACTACGGGAAAGGCAAGCAGAGAGCTTTTTGAAACAAGAGTTGCAAACGGTCAGAGCCATAAATACGACTTCCTCACGGTAGGCTCTATGGGACACAGCTCATCTATAGCTTTAGGCATTGCCATAAACAAGCCCGATACAAAAATATGGTGTATAGACGGCGACGGCGCTGTGCTTATGCACATGGGTTCTATGGCACTTATGGGTGCAAACGCTCCCAAAAATATGGTGCATATAGTTATAAATAACGGCGCTCACGAAACCGTAGGCGGTATGCCCACCGTGGCAGAAAAAATTGACCTTGTGAATATTGCAAAGGCTTGCGGTTATCCAAACGCAGTGTGCGTTGATAACTTCGACGACCTTGACAATGAGCTTGAAAAGGCTAAAAGAAGAAATGAATTGAGTTTCATTGAAGTAAAATGCTCCATAGGCGCAAGAGAGGACCTGGGCAGACCTACGACTACAGCAAGGGAGAATAAAGAGAATTTTATGAAGTATATAGAAAATATTTGATAGTAAATGGTAAAATATAGGCAAAAATTGTAATTTCAGTTTTAAGGTAATAGTGCGATAAGTACAACATAATCTGCAGAATTTATCATTTGCATATATTTCTTCGTTGTTCATTAATGAAGGAATCCATTTTTTTCAAGTGGGAAATTGAATTATGAAATATAATGATATTTATTTAATAGCTTTGCTTAAAGATTCCATATATGATAAAACACCTGATCAACCTACAGAAGCAGTAGATTGGCAATACATATATAATAAATCAATTGAACAGAATATTGCAGGCTTGGTTTATAATGCTCTTAACAAAATAATTGACAAAACTGATATATCAAGCGAAATAAAGGAAGTATGGAGTAAGCATACGATGGCTTCCTTTATGCATTCTGTAAAGCAATTTAATGAGTTTAATAGAATAAGTCGTAATTTATCAGAAAAACAAATTAATTTTATTGGACTTAAAGGCTGTGTATTGCGCAGTCTATATCCTATACCGGAACTGAGAACAATGGGGGATTTTGATATTCTTATAAAAGAAGAGCATATGCCCGATATAAAACAGATATTTGTTGAAATGGGATATAGCATACAAAATGATTATGTGGGCATTATATGTACAAAAAATAATATTGTATGGGAGATATTTGTTTCTCTTGATGAAGAAATAAAAGTCAATACACAATACTGGGACAAACAGTTTATCGAAAAAGCGACAGAAATAAATAGCATTAAGTGTCTGGATATTACACTGTTCTTTATACATATTTTGATACATACGGGACGGCACTACGTTTCCGAGGGTGCAGGAATAAGAAATCTTTGCGATATTGTGTTGTTTTTAAACAGATATAAAAATGATATAAACTTTGAATTGGTTGAAGCCGTATGTAAGGAGCAAGGATATTATAAGATGTTCTGCCATTTATTAAATGCTGCCGGAGCATGGTTTGATGCAAATATAAGTGGTATTGATACAATACAAACGGATACAGATGGATTTATGGAATATATGCTTTTAAATGGTATCTTTGGAAAACATGACAATATAATGCTTCCTCAGCTTGTGAAAAAAGCAAATGGCTCTGAAAATTCAATAAAAAAATTACTTTTTCCAAATGCAGCTTCTTTAAAGCATAGATATAAATATCTGAATAAAGCACCATATTTACTTCCTTTTTGCTTGGTGTGATCGATTTTTCTCAGCTGTATTCAGGCGAAACTTTTCTGTGTCAACAATGATAAAGGATACAGGATTAGCTATAGATTATTCAAAGGTAAGAGATAATTGGTTAAAAAAACTTGATTTGATTGATTAATATACAAGGGCGACATACAGACTTACTGTATACCGCCCTATATTATTACACTATACTCAACTCCCCATCAAACCTATAAACATTATTACTCAGCACCTCCTGTTTAGCCACAACGTTCCTATTCACATTCCTGAGCATGTTCTTTGTATATTCGGCATCTATTGTGCTGCATGGTACGATGATAACCTCGTTTATTGACGAAGGGATAACATAATAATCCTCTCCCAGCTGTGTTTTTATATCATTCAGAATATCATCATACAGAATGTAAGAAGCGCCTTCCATGGCTATCTCATTTGACAATATATACATAGGCACAGACTTATCGTTGGGTATTGGGTCATCGGGAGAAAGGCGGTTGACCAGATCAACTACATTTTCAAATCTGGGCTTATATATTCGCCTTGTGTTTTTCTTGGCAATATTAAAAAGCTCGTCTGTTGTGAGCTTGTACTTCTCGGCTATTTTGTTAGTAATGATGGTTCCCATAAACTTCTCATTATCCCTTTGAATAAGCCATCTGAACACCACAGCCAAGTCAAGGAATCTCTTATGCGGTACAGCTGACAGCATAGCCTTGTTGTCCTCGGCATTCACCAATACAAATATCGTATTTTCCCTAAGATTTTTGCAGTCTAATGTTGGGGTGATGTCAACATGTGTGTTTGAAATAGTTTCGGCAGCTGTCTTGAGTACAGCGGGCAGGCTTTTGTTTTTCCTATACTCCTTATACATTTGGTTTATGTAAACTATGGGCGAAACGCCTATTTTCAAATCGGTATTTATAATGCACAAGGCATCAAACTCCTCGTTTATCTTGTTGATCTTATGTACCTCGATAGAGTAATTTTTATATTTCACCGGAAGGTAGACCCTTATCTTATCAACGACTGTTTCCTTGAATTCATCATATCTCATCATACAATTCCTCCTCATGTAATGAATAATACATCAACGCCGGGTCGTAAAGCATTTCCT
>CANPXH010000013.1 GCA_947585865.1 uncultured Clostridia bacterium | reverse complement strand
CCTGCTGAATACAAAGGCTTTGGTAAAAGCCATCGGTTATGAGTACGTAGCGTAAGCGTAGTACGAATATCCTTGACTTTCTAACATTTAATATATTTTTTGTCAATAGTTATTGACAAAAATGCCATATATAAACAAAACCGAAGAATGCAAAAATGCCTTAAAAACCGCTTAAATACAGCATTTTTGCAATTTTACAATATTGTAGAAAACAGCTTTTTAAATATTAGTAACCAATAAGTCACGGGTTCGAGTTCCGTTGGGAGCTTTGGCTGTGTGCGGCAATGCCGTATGCAGCCTTTTATTTTATTAAATAGAGCTTAGAGTTTTTCTTACTTTAAAGAGTAAGCAAATTTATTTGTACTTTTTTGAAAAAAGTACCAAAAACATTCAGAACTTTTTGCTTTGAATTTTTTATATTTTTATATAAACTTTATTTGTCTTACTTTAAAAAGTAAGCAAATTTATATGTACTTTTTTGCGAAAAAAGTACCAAAAACGTGGGAACCTTCCGATGGTTCCCACGCCCTCCGAACGGCTTTTGGGGCTCGAAATTTTCTTATTCTGTAACTTTTGACCCCAAAAGAAGCAGGGCTCCCACTTAGCCACGTTGCGGCTGTGGGAGGTGAGACTTCACATAAATATTGAGCTTTTCGTTTGTAGGGGCGTATATTGTACATTTACATTTCCCAATGAATATATTATTCTTAAACTGATTTTGCAATACAAAAGTGTTTTATTATCGCAATCAGTGATAGAGAATAAAGAATATAGTTTTTATTTAGCTATGTTGCGACTGCGGGAGAAAACTTTCATATAAATATTGATCTTTTCATTTATAAGAGAGTACATCAGTAGTATATTTTATAAGTAACTTCATTGAGAGGTTTCTCCTTCTGCCGACCGCATGGTGGTCAGGCAGAAGTCCTGTTTCTTTTGGGGTCGAAAGTTACAGAATAAGAAAATTTTTGAGCCCCAAAAGCCGTTCGGAGGGGGTGGGAACCATCGGAAGGTTCCCACGTTTTTGGTACTTTTTTCGCAAAAAAGTACAAATAAATTTGTTTACTTTTTAAAGTAAGACAAATAAAAATTTAAATTTTCGTTTTTGTTGGTAGCGACCCTACCGTCAGTCCTACGGACTGACACCTCCCCTTACGAAGGGGAGGTTTGATACGGGCAACTAATATTTATGTGAAGTCTCACCTCCCACAGCCGCAGCGTGGCTAAGTGGGAGCCCTGCTTCTTTTGGGGTCGAAAGTTACAGAATAAGAAAATTTTTGAGCCCCAAAAGCCGTTCGGAGGGGGTGGGAACCATCGGAAGGTTCCCACGTTTTTGGTACTTTTTTCGCAAAAAAGTACATAAAATTTACTTACTTTTTAAAGTAAAACAAATAAAGTTTTATATTATAGAAACAGCAAATCACTGAATGTTTTTGGTACTTTTTCCGCAAAAAAGTACATAGAGTTTGCTTACTTTTTAAAGTAAGACAAACAAAAGTAAGCCAAATAAAAAGTTTGCACTGCTTTTTAAAGCATCCAAAAAAATTCCACAAAAAAGGGCTTAAAAAGTCACAGCTCAACTTTCCAAGCCCGATATTTTGTATTAAAATTTGATACCGTTATTTTTCGGCAGCAACGCTATATCATCAAAGCACTAAAGAAGGAGCGCTGTATACTCTTGCCTTAAGCTCTGAATTAAGCATATAGAGCCCCTTGGGATCGCTTCCGAAAAGCTCCATCTTAGTTATCATATCATTGGCGTTTACTTCTTCCTCGCCCTGTTCCTTAACGAACCAGTCCAAAAACTGCATTGTTCTGTAGTCCTTAGCTTCGTGAGCGGCGGCATAAATGTCATGTATGAGACTTGTAACATATTCCTCATGCTTAAGACCCTCCTTAAGGGGATCCATAAGGGCGCTGAGCTTTACTGAAGGCTTGTCGATAGCATCAAGCTCTACAGCCACGTTATTGTTGTGGAGGTATCTGTAAAAGAGCATAGCGTGATCTCTCTCCTCCATAGCCTGTATCTCATACCAGTTGGCGAAGCCGTCAAGACCCTTTGCGCTGAAGAAATTGGCAAAGTCCAAATAGAGATAGGCTGAATAAAATTCCTTATTTACCTGTTCATTTAATAATTTGACAACCTTTTTATCAAGCATATTTTATCCTCCTTTGGAAATAATAACTGTTTGTCGAAAATCATTATACCATATTTCCGCAGACAATTCAATTTATTTGAAAAAATTTTCTCTTGTGTCGTAGAGTCCGCCTATATAATCCCAATCAGCCAGCTTGAACCAATTTTCCACATAGTCCTTTCTCATATTTTTGTATTTCAGATAATAAGCGTGCTCCCATACATCTATAGGTATAAGAGGCATTATGCAGCGGCCTATGGGAGTATTCTGATTAGGCGTGGACACAATGTCCAAATTACCGTCTTTGTCCGTCACCAGCCAGCCGTAGCCCGAACCGAATTGGCCTATGCTTTTTGCGGCAAGCTCTTTTTTAAAGCCTTCAAAAGAGCCGAACTGTTTATCTATCCTTTCCTTGAGGGCTCCTATGGGCTCATTGTTTTCTTTTGGGCTGTTCATTGCGGAAAAGTACAGATTGTGATTGAACACGCCGCCGCCGTTGTTTCTGACTGCATTTTGCACCGCTGTGGGAAGCTCCTCTATATTTACAAGCAATGTCGTAAGACTTTTATCCCAAAGCTCGGGATAGTCCTTAAGGGCATTGTTGAGATTATCCACATATGTCTTAAGGTGCTTATCGTGGTGATAATGAAGAGTCTCCTCGTCAATATACGGCTCCAAAGCGTCGTATCCGTAGGGCAGGGGCATAAGTTCAAAGGGATATTTGTTTTCCATTTTTTTCACTCCTTAATTTTATTCATAAATAATTATGCCTAAATTTACAAAAATAATACCTTATGTGAATATATTCGCCTTAAATGGGAAATAATCATAATGAGGTGGTTTATATGAGAGGTATTAAAATATGTTTTATAGCGCTTATGGGCATAGGGGCGGCTTCGCTGGGAGGCTGGCTCGGCTATGTCAATGGTATGGAAGGCGAAAAAAATACGGTTTACGGCAGCCCGGCTCTTGCAGTCGGCTCTCCAAAGGAACAGACTGTGGGGGAAAATACCGTTATGGAATTTGTGTACAACTACAATGATGGATTTTCCGAGACCGTGGAACGCCTGCCTCAGTATTATATGTACGGCTGGAACAGAGAAAATGTGGCCGATGCCTATGATACCTGGCAGATGACAAGCTTCAGTGACAAGCGTATAGTTTTCAACAAAAATATGAACTGCCCCAGTTCTCAGCACTATACGCTTAAAATAGACAACGGCTACGTTGTTGTGTACTATAGGGAAAGCGACGCCCTTAAGGAGATTACATCCACTCCCGCCGCTTCGCTGAGCGACGCCGACAAAAAGCTTTTTGAACAAGGCGTGGATATTGACGGAGAACTGAACCTTATGAGGTATCTGGAAAGCTTGGAAACATGAGCGCCGCTGCTTAAAAAAATATCGGAATAAATGCTAAAGGCAGCGGCACACAATACCTATGTGCAATTTAACCGACGGGTAAGTCTCCCGCTTCTATAAGCGGCGAGTACTTACTTTTGTATTCAGCAGGGGTACAAGCTCCTGCTGAATACAAAGGCTTTGGTAAAAGCCATCGGTTATGAGTACGTAGCGTAAGCGTAGTACGAATATCCTTGACTTTTCGCCCTGCCGAAAAAATGTTGCATTTTTGATCGTCAAAGCTTGATTTTTTGTACAATATTGATCTTTGATAAAAAATCGTGTCTATTTTTCACAAAAAAAAATGTAAAACAAGCCTATGTTTGTGAACACTTTTCAATTGCATTCTGCTATAATTACAACTGTGAAAACCCCTAATATTTTCACATTACAGTTTATACATCCCTCAAAATGTAAATTAAACTGTAAACCCCATAAAAATACCTTCTCTTTAGGAAAAAGCAGCCGATCGCAGGCTGCTTTTTTCTGTCTGAAATCATGTAATGCTTCATATATTGTATATATATGATATGAGGGTGAAAAAATATGTCAAAAAAGATGTGCTGTATAATAGCGGAAATAATATTGGCAGCCATACTTGCGTTTCTCCTTTTCAGACTGGCAAAGGTAAATGCGGCAGAGGAGAAAAAATACATAGCGATAATAATAGATGATTTCGGAAATAACTCAAAGGGAACAGATGAGATGCTTGCTCTTCCCATAAGCTTTACGGGAGCTGTCATGCCGGGTATGCCGTACTCACAGCAGGAGCAGGACAGACTTATTGCCTGCGGCAAGGAAGCCATACTCCACCAGCCAATGGAGGCTCACACGGGAAAGAGAAGCTGGCTCGGTCCTGTGCCCATACTTTCCGATATGAGTACGGAAGAAGCTAAAAAGGTGTTTTTGGAAAATTTGGAATCCTTTGACAATGTAAAGGGCTTCAACAATCACATGGGCTCCGCCATAACGGAAGACGAAGAGAAAATGAGAGCGATACTCACCTGTGCAAAAGAAAAGGGAATGTTTTATGTGGACAGCGTTACCACGCCAAGATCCGTTACGGAAAAAATAGCAAATGAAATTTCCCTTCCTTACATAAAGAGGGATGTTTTTTTGGACAGCACGCAGAGCATAGACAAGATAACGGAGAATATGAACAAGGCGGGAGAGATAGCTCTCAAGAAAGGATACGCCGTGGCAATAGGCCACGTAGGTGCGGAAGGCGGAGTTGTGACGGCACAGGCTATCAAAAACACATACAAGGCTCTTGAAAACAAGGGTATAGAGTTTGTGACCGTGGGCAGGCTCATTGAAGAAGCTGAATTATTGCACAAAGACACCCCTTGATATGCCCTTATTGTTTATGCAAAATTTTTGAAAAAAGGTATTGACATTTTTTTGATAAAGGAGTATACTATTGGTAACGTAGGAGTTATCCTGCGAGCATATTATGTGCCATATTCAGATTTCTCTTGTGAAATCGCTAATTGAATATTGGGCAAACTTGATGAAAGTCAAGGACGCAAAGCCATGGGGCTAACCTCGTAAGAGCAAGCCAGCCGGTTGCCTGTTTTTTAGGACAGTAGATTCAGCATAAAGCTAAAAGTCAGAAATGACTCGCTGAATTAGTTGCGTTGCCACTCACATAAAGGCAACGTTTTTTATTTTCAGTTAAAGATTTCAAATCAAATCAAGGGGATGAAGGATATGAAAAAGACATTAAAAAATATAGCAAAAGCAATAATCACAACAACAGCAGCCGCATTACTTATGACAGCAGCAGTAAGCGCAGCAGACGTAGCAGGTTTGGAAAGCGCAATAGATAACGGTATCGATGGTCTTAACACTGTTATCGATATCAGCAAATACAATGTAACTACAGATGAAGCTATGGACATTTATTTAGACATGGTAGATTCTAACCCCAACTACTTCTTCGTAAGCAATTCCGTAGAGTGTACTTACATGGCTGATACGGGATATGCAAAGGAGCTTGTGGTTTCTTACATCGGCGACAACGATTCTATCGAAGCTCAGAAGGAATCCTTCGAGAAGGCAGCCAACGAGGCTCTTGCATCAGTTGATCCTTCAATGACTACTGTAGAAAAGCTCACAGCTGTACATGACTATTTCATCAACAACTACAGCTATGATTTTTCACACACTTCTTACACAGCATACGATCTTTTCGTAAACAAGACAGGTACTTGCAACGCCTTCTCATTAGGCTTCAAGTATGCTTGTGAAAAGCTTGGCGTTCCTTGTGAGATAGTTGCAAGCGATGCTATGAATCATGCTTGGAATGTGGTTTCAGTAGACGGCGCTCAGTTACACGTTGACTTGGCATGGGATGACAATTTAACAGATGACTTAGGTGCTGTAAGCTATGACAATTTCTTAAAGACTTCAGATGAGATCCAGGCAACAGGCCACTACGGATGGAACTGATCCGTATTATAATCGATGGTAGGGAATTTTAATAATGTGGTTTATTCCTCCTATGTTTCAATTTTCTCGAATTGATACTATTGTTAAAAATTCCTTTATCTATATATAATGGTTTATCCTACTAAATGCCCCCGATGAACGATCGGGGGTTTCCCCTTTTATGGGAAAAAGAGCAAATTTTTTTCAATCCAATCTTAATAAATATTTAAGTTGCAATTACATTGATTTTGTAGTAATATATACTAGGATAGTACTGAACGGCAAAATACGAACAAGGAGAGTGAAAGTATGAGTAATGTCAGCGAAACTCAAAAGATAAATGATCTTAAAGAGGCTCTTAAGGACGTGAGGATCAGTGACAGCATTGAGGAAAAAAGCCATATAGGTCAGATAATGAGCGAAGTGTATGAAGCTATGCTGGATAAGGGATACAACCCGGTCAATCAAATAATCGGCTACATCATGTCGGGAGATCCCACATATATCACAAGCCACAGAGATGCCAGAAAAAAGATGGCAAGAATAAGCCAGGATGATCTTTTGGAGGAAATTGTAAATTATTATATAAACAATAATTTATAATTTTGCCATATAATGCGTATACTAGGTTTGGACTTCGGCATGAAGACCATAGGCGCAGCCATAAGCGATCCCTTTGGCTGGACTGCACAGGGTCTTGAGATAATAAGGCGCAGCGAAGAAAACAATTTAAAGAAAAGTATTGAACGTTTGAAGGCTATCTGCAGGGAATACGATGTGGAGCAGATAGTATTGGGCTATCCTAAGAATATGAACAATACCCTCGGAGAAAGAGTGGAGAAGACCGAGGCTTTCAAAAAAAGGATCGAAAAGGAGCTTAAGCTCCCTGTTATACTGTGGGATGAAAGGCTGTCCACGGTAGCTGCCGAAAGAGGACTGCTGGAGGCAGATGTCTCACGGGCAAAAAGAAAACAGGTCATAGACAAAATGGCGGCTGTTTTCATACTTCAGGGATACTTGGATCTTCGGGCTAAGGAGAAAACACAATGAGTGACGACAAGCTTAATATTGATGATCTGGATCTGTTTGCAGGCCGGGAAAAGGCCTACGAATACGTATCCATGACAGATGATGAAGGCGTTGAGACAGACTTTGTCATCGTTGACGGTATCGATGTGGATAATGTAAGGTATCTCCTGCTTGTAAAAGCGGAGGATTTTGACAGCGATGAGCCTGACGCTTTTATCTTCAAGGAGATCGAAATGAACGACACGGAATGCACCTATGAGCCTGTTACGGAAGACAAGGAATACAATAAGATACTCCTTCTTCTGCAGGATGAGGATGCAGATTATGAAATGAAATTTTAAACTGACAATAAGGCCTTGCAGGGGTCTTATTGTTATGTAGAAATAAATTATAATTTTTATACATAAAACAGCCGCTGCACAGAACAGGATCGGAAGTTGTTCTATACAGCGGCAGAAATTCGGAGGTGAACTTTTTGTATACAAAAAAACAAAATGCCGGGGGCAAGAGCAAAAAGTCTTCGGCAAATACAAAGGCAGGACCTAAGCCAAGGAGAGCGCCCAAGGAGGATAACAGTCCGAAGCTAAAGGTTATACCCTTAGGCGGTCTCCACGAGATAGGCAAGAATATCACAGCCTTTGAATATGATGACGAGATCGTGATAGTGGACTGCGGCGTGGCATTTCCCCAAGACGATATGCTTGGCATAGACCTTGTTATACCCGACTTTTCTTATATTATGAGCAATAAGGAAAAGGTAAAGGGCATATTCATAACCCACGGCCATGAAGACCACATAGGCTCACTGCCTTATTTCTTAAAGGAGCTGAATGTGCCTGTGTATGGCACAAGGCTTACGATCGGTCTTATAGAAGCCAAGCTGAGGGAGCACAATATACTCAACAGCGTAGAGCGCAACAATATAGAGGCAGGCACGGTAGTAAAGATAAGCAAAAATTTTAAGGTGGAATTCATACATTCCAACCACTCCATTGCGGACAGCGTTGCCTTTGCCATAACCACTCCCGTCGGCGTAATAGTACACACGGGAGATTTCAAAATAGACTTTACGCCTATACAGGGAGATATGATAGATCTTCAGAGGCTTGCGGAGATAGGCAGGAAGGGCGTGCTTTTGCTCATGTGCGAAAGCACCAATGTGGAGCGCCCCGGCCATACCATGAGCGAAAGATCCGTAGGCGCTATTATAGACAAGATATTTGACGACAGCAAGGACCGTATAATGGTCGCAACATTTTCATCAAATATAGACAGGATACAGCAGATAGTCAATTCCGCCGTTAAGCACAAAAGAAAGGTCACATTCATAGGCAGAAGTATGACAAATGTTGTAAAGACGGCCTGCGAGCTGGGATATTTGGATATTCCCAAAAATACCATTGTTGAAACAGGCGAGATGAAAAACTACAGCGACAGTGAGCTTGTGGTTATTATGACAGGTTCACAAGGCGAGACAATGGCTGCTCTTTCCAGGATAGCCTTGGGCGAGCATAGGCAAATAGAGGTAAAGCCTACGGATAAAATAGTAATATCAGCATCACCCATACCCGGCAATGAAAAGAATGTTTACAAGGTAATAAACGAGCTTTTGAAAAAGGGCGCAGACGTTATATACGAAGGCCTTATGGATGTTCACGTATCGGGTCATGCACGTCAGGAAGAGATAAAGATGATGCACGCCCTTATAAAGCCCAAGTATTTTATGCCTATACACGGTGAGTACAAAATGCTCATTTGCCATAAGAACCTTGCGCTTGACTTGGGTATGAAGAAGGAAAACATTTTTGTAATGGCTAACGGAGACTGTCTTGAACTTGGCAAAAACAGTGCTAAGCTCATACCCTCTGCAGTGCCGAGCGGCCAAATATTCGTTGACGGCTTAGGCGTAGGCGATGTAGGCAATATAGTGCTCCGTGACAGACGTCACCTTGCGGAAGACGGCCTTATGATAGTGGTCGTGGCTATGGAGAAATACTCCGGCGAGATATTGAGCGGCCCCGACATTATATCAAGAGGCTTCGTGTATGTGAGAGAATCGGAAGAGCTTATGGACGAGGCAAGAGCCGTTGTCAATGCCGCACTGGATAAATGCGAGAGAAAGAATATAACCGAATGGTCTTATATAAAAACTCTTATAAAGGATACTCTTAGGGATTACCTGTGGCAGAAAACAAAGAGAAGTCCTATGATACTGCCTATCGTTATGGATATAGAATAGTATAATGCGGCCCGATGCGCCCTTTTGCAAGTATCGTATCGGGCCTGCGGATATATGAGGATCGAGGTAATGAAATGCTTTTTATAGAATACCCCAAATGCTCTACCTGTCAGAAGGCGAAGAAATGGCTGGAAGACAGAGGCATAGAGTTTACGGACAGACATATAATTGAAGAAAATCCCACGGCGGAGGAGCTCAGGGCTTGGCTTGAAAAAAGCGGAATGGATATAAAGAGATTTTTTAACACAAGCGGTATGAAATACAGAGAGCTGGGCTTAAAGGACAAGCTCCCTTCCATGAGCATTGATGATATGATCGAGCTTCTTTCCGGCGACGGTATGCTTGTGAAAAGACCGGTGCTGGTAGGAGAAGGCTTTGTTTTAACAGGCTTTAGGGAAAAAGAATGGGAGAATATTCTGCCAGAGAAATGACTTGGATAGGGTCGTCGGTATGACGCCCCTGTTTTTTTGGATATATGCAGATATGCCACGCAAATTCAGTGCTTTTATTTTCTAAAATATGTTTGACAATTGCATATATTTAGCGTAAAATACAGGTAATACTAAAACAGGTATCCCTGTTTTGTAAACAAATAAAATTATTTAAGGAGGTATTTTTTATGAAAAAATTTTTTGCTCTAGTGACAGCCGCTATGCTGTCTGTAACGATGCTTGCAGGCTGCGGCGCAAATGCCGACAAGGCGGAAGGCGAGCAGGCCGCAGCTTCCGGCGAAGCTATGGAAACGCCTGTTGATATTGGTATAATACAGCTTACGGAGCATCCCGCTCTCGACGCTGCAAGAGAAGGCTTTGTACAGGGTCTTGCAGATGCAGGCTATACCGATGGGGATAAGGTAAATATTGAAGTTCAAAACGCACAGGGCGATCAGTCCAACCTACAGACTATCTCTCAGAAATTCGTTTCAGACCGCAAGGATCTTATACTTGCCATAGCTACTCCTGCCGCTCAGGCTATCGCTGCCGAGACAAAGGATATACCTATACTTGTAACTGCCGTTACAGACCCTGCCGCTGCAGGCCTTTGCAGCAGCAACGATGTTCCCGGCGGAAATCTTTCAGGCACTTCGGATCTTACTCCCGTTAAGGAGCAGATAGATCTTCTTACCAAGATACTGCCCGATGCAAAAAAGGTGACTGTAATGTACTGCTCAGGCGAGGAGAACTCAGCTATACAAGCGGATATGGCGGAAGAGGCTGCCAAGAGCAAGGGTCTTGAGATAGAAAGAAAGACAGTTACATCTACAAACGATGTTGCCCAGGTCACAGAATCCGTTGTAGGTACTTGTGACGCCATATATATCCCTACAGATAACGTGCTTGCTTCTTCAATGCCTTTGGTATCAAGCATTACAAATCCTGCAGGTATCCCCGTTATAGTAGGCGAACAGGGTATGCTTGAAGGCGGCGGACTTGCTTCCATTACCATAAGCTATTCAGACCTTGGCAAGACTACAGGCGAAATGGCTGCTAAGATAATAGAGGGCGCAGATGTAAGCACTATGCCTATAGGCTATGCTCCCAATCCTCAGCTTATGCTCAATACCGATACTGTAAGCGAGCTTGGCATAACTATCCCTGCCGATATCGAAGCTTCCGCAGTAAAGGTTACAACAACGGCGTCTGACAGCGCACAGTAATCTGTGTAAATATCAGAGCTGCTGCGACGTATATATAAATAATATGTTTCCCCTTATCCTCCCGCCGGTCTGCGGCATCGGCGGAAGGCTACAGGGGATGACCTTTGCAAAGGGAAGCATTTCTTTCAAGCGTGTCGGCTTTATCGACACGCTGACTGAATATAAATGCCGTGAGCCACTGTACTTTTATATGTACGCCGTGACTTCCCCTATATTAAAGTACGGAGGAACGAGGGGATAGCTCATATAAGTGAACTATGCCCTCATTCCTTTGACGACCGAAAAGGAGATATATACAATGAACGTTATTTTAGGTGCGCTTGCACAGGGATTGCTTTGGGCTGTTATGGCAATAGGCGTGTATATTACATACAGGATATTGGATATTGCAGACCTTACGGCCGAAGGCTGTTTCACACTGGGCGCAGGCATTACCTGCAAGCTTATCACAAGCGGCTTCGATCCCTTTATTTCCACTTTTGCGGCTCTTTTAGGCGGTCTCGCAGCAGGTCTTGTGACAGGCCTTCTTCACACCAAGCTTAAGATCCCCGCCCTTTTGGCGGGCATACTTACAATGACAGGCCTTTGGTCTGTCAATCTGAGGATAATGGGGCGCTCCAATATTGCAATACTGAGAGAGACCTCTATTATTTCAATGCTTGTGGAAAGCGGCCTTACAAAAAATATGGCAGCCATTATTTCAGGCACTGTGCTTACGGTGGTCGTGATAGCCTTCTTGTGGTGGTTTTTCAACACCGAGCTTGGATACTCCCTCAGAGCAACGGGAAATAATCTTAATATGATAAGAGCTCAGGGAGTAAATACGGATACATCCATAATCCTTGGCGTTATGCTGGGCAACGGCCTTATAGCGCTGTCATCCTCACTTGTTTCTCAGTTCAACGGCTTTGCCGATATTTCCATGGGTATGGGTACCATAGTTATAGGCCTTGCCTCCGTTATAATAGGCGAGGTGGTATTCGGCAGAAGAAGCATACTCAATTCTCTTATTGCCGTTGCTTTAGGTTCTGTACTCTACAGAATAATAATAGCTTTGGTTCTCAAGCTGGGTATGAATTCCAACGATATGAAGCTCATAAGCTCCATACTTCTTGTTATAGCGCTTTGCTTCCCCGCTGCAAGAGAGCAGGTATCAAGGGTGCTTAAGAATTCCCTTAGGAAGGGAGGCAGCACAAATGCTTAAGCTCACAAATGTCCATCAGAAATTTGAAATAGGCACTGTAAACGAAAAGCATGTGCTTTGCGGAATAGATCTGCATATAAACGAAGGTGATTTTGTCACCGTCATAGGCGGAAACGGCGCAGGCAAATCCACTATGCTCAATGCCGTCACAGGCACAAATATGATAACAGAAGGCACGATCACAATTGACGGCAGCGATGTTACAAAGGAGCCTGAGTTCAAAAGAGCCAAATATATAGGCAGAGTCTTTCAGGATCCCCGTATGGGTACCGCTTCGGATATGTCTATAGAAGAAAATTTGGCCATTGCCTACAGAAGAGGCAAGCCACGTACTCTCAAATGGGGCATAACCCACAAGGAGAGAGAGGAATACAAAGAGCTTCTTGCCGAACTGGATCTGGGGCTGGATACAAGACTTAAGGACAAGACAAGATTTCTTTCGGGAGGTCAGAGACAAGCCCTTACTCTCCTTATGGCCAGCTTCCATCATCCCAAGCTTTTGCTTCTTGACGAACACACGGCTGCTCTCGATCCCAAGACAGCCGCCAAGGTGATGGAGCTTACGGTCAAGCTTGTGGAAGAAAACAAGCTTACGGCTATGATGGTCACCCATAATATGAGGGATGCGCTGCGTATAGGCAACAGACTTATAATGCTCCACAAAGGCAGTATCATTTTGGATATAAGCGGAGATGAAAAGAAAAAATTAAATGTTCCCGATCTCCTGGATATGTTTGAAAAGGCAAGCGGAGAAGAAATGGACAACGACAGAATGCTTCTGTCATGATAAAGAAGGCGCTGCATATTCGATCTATGCGGCGTCTTTTGTTTCGGCTGCATAATTATTTGACTTTACACTCCCAATGCTTTAAAATAAAATAAGGAGATGAGATCATGGACAGCAATTTGGTATATAAAAATAACCGATTTATGAGAAAGGGCTATACCACAGGCACTTGTGCCGCAGCCGCCAGCTACGGTGCGGCTATGATACTTTTAAACGGCACGGCGGTAAGCAAAGTGCCCTATACCACTCCCAACGGAACGCAGCTTGAACTGGATCTGTGTGACATAGAGCAGGGTGACGGCTATGTTAGCTGTGCCGTGAGAAAGGACAGCGGAGACGATCCGGATATTACAAAGGATATACTTATATACAGCAAGGTAGAGCTCATACCGGAGGGCATCACTATAGACGGAGGCAAGGGCATAGGCAGGATAACAAGAGAAGGCCTTGACCGCCCCATAGGTTCAGCCGCTATAAATTCGGTACCTCTCAGATCCATAGAAAGCTATTTGCATACGGCAGCGGAGGAAGTGGAATACAAAGGCGGCTTTAAGGTGACCATATATGCTCCCGACGGCGAGGTGCTTGCAAAAAAGACTCTTAATCCCGATCTTGGCATAGAAGGCGGCATATCCATACTGGGTACTACAGGCATAGTGGAGCCTATGAGCAGAAGGGCGCTTAAGGATACCATAGGCATTGAAATGAATATGCTTTCGCTCAAATATAAGAATGCCGTTGCAGTTCCGGGCAATTACGGGCTCATGTATGCAAGAGACATTATGGGGCTGCCGGAGGACAGGATAATAAAAACAAGCAATTACATAGGCACGGCTATAGACTATGCCGTTGAAAAGGAAATAAAGGGTCTGCTCATAGTGGGGCATATAGGCAAGGCCGTGAAGCTGGGAGCAGGCATTATGAACACTCATTCCCACGATGCCGACGGCAGGCTGGAGATACTTTGTGCTTCCGCAGTAAAGGCAGGCTGTGATGTTGAGGTGCTTAAAAATATAGTGAACTGTATCACCACAGACGAGGCCATAGACATACTTGACAGAATAGGTATGAGACAAAAGGTAATGGACAATCTTATGGAAAGGATACATTTCTATATCACAAGGCGTTCATGCGGAGTAAAGACGGGAGTCGTAGTTTTTTCAAACAAGTACGGTCTGCTTGGAAAGACAGTGCTTGCAGATGAAGTGACAGAAGCTATAAGAGCGGAAGAGGAAAAATAAATGGTACATTTTGTGGGAGCGGGCAGCGGAGCCCCTGACCTTATAACCATAAGAGGCGACAGACTCTTAAGAAATGCGGATATTGTAATATACACAGGCTCGCTTATAAACAAGGAGATATTAAGAGTGTGCAGGGATGATTGCCTGCTTTATGACAGCGCATATATGACCCTTGAGGACGTAGCCGATATATATAAAAACAACGGCGAAAAAAATATAGTGAGGCTCCATACGGGAGATCCCAGCATATACGGCGCCGTTAAGGAACAAATGGATATACTGGAAAGAGAGGGTATAGAATACGACTGCTGCCCCGGAGTGAGCAGCCTATGCGGTGCGGCGGCGGCGCTTAAGACGGAGTATACTCTTCCTTCCGTATCTCAAAGCCTTATTATAACAAGAGCCGAGGGCAATACAAAGATACCTGCGGGTCAGAGCATAAAGGACTATGCAAAGCACAATGCCACTATGGTGATATTTTTAAGCGCCGCTCTTTCGGATAAAGTGGAGAAGGAGCTTAAAGACGGCGGCTTAGACGAGAATACTCCCTGCGCAGTGGTGTATAAGGCGACGTGGGATGATGAAAAAATAATAAGAGGAAAAATAAAAAACCTTCACTCTATGATGAAGGATATAAATAAAACGGCTCTTATAGTCGTAGGGAGAGCACTTGAAGGCGGCTATGAGCTGTCCAAGCTGTATGACAGCAGCTTTGAGACCGAATACAGAAAAAGCAGATAAAGGAGAGATGTATATGGATATCTGTGCGGTTTGTTTTACAAAGGCGGGAGTCGAGCTGGCGGAAAAGCTGGGTATAGAAAAAATATATGCCTTCCACAAATATGCGGGAAAGCATATTTCGTTTACGAGCCTTAGCGAGATCATGCCGGTGTGCTGGAGACACTACGCCAATATACTTTTTATAGGAGCCTGCGGCATAGCCGTAAGAGCGATCGCCCCCTTTGTTGTGGATAAGCAGATAGACCCGGCGGTTGTGGTATGCGACGACAGAGGCAAAAATGTTATATCGCTTGTGGCAGGGCATATAGGCGGCGCCAACAGGCTTGCCAAGAAAATAGCCGAGAAAACAGAAGGCAGAGCGGTCATCACCACGGCTACTGATGTAAACGAGAAATTTGCCGTGGATACATGGGCTGTCGAAAACGATCTTTATATAACGGATATAGAAATGGTGAAGAAAATATCGGCGGCCTTGCTCAATAACGAAACCATAGGCTTTTACAGCAAGCTTTACGAAACGCCCGAAGGACTTTTCGACAACGGAAAGTACGGCATATATGTGGGATACAAGGATATGAGACCCTTCGACCATACGCTTACGCTGGTGCCAAGGTGCATAGTTGCGGGCATAGGCTGCAAAAAGGGTACGGACAAGGATACCATAAAGGCCGTATTGGACAAGGTGCTCAAGGAAAATCATATCAATAAAAATGCCATATATAAAATAGCGAGCATAGATATTAAAAAAGACGAAAAGGGTCTTATAGATCTGGCAAAGGAAATGAATATAGATTTTGATACATATACTGCCGAGGATCTGAATAGCCTTAAAGGAGACTTTACACAGTCCGCCTTTGTGGAGGAGACCACCGGCGTGGACTGCGTGTGCGAAAGAGCCTGCGCCGCCAACTTCGGCAAGGTCATAGTAAAAAAATATGCCGAAAACGGCGTGACGGTAGCCTTGGGCGAAAACCTGAACGATCTGTAATAAATATTTTTAATACGACAAGATATCTGTTTTTGTGTGGCATATATATGTGAAACGGTTCATTTCGAATAGCTGTATTCAAGCGATATTCATTATCTAAGGAGATGATATTCATAATGAAAAATATGAAAATCGATGCCAATGGAACGGAAATACGTGTAATTGGTGATATTGTAAATGAAGATGCATATATTTCTCTTACCGATATTGCTAAATACAAAAATTCGAAAAATTCATTTATTGTAATTGCAAACTGGATGCGAAATCATTCAACAATATCCTTTTTGGGTTTGTGGGAACAAATACATAATCCCAATTTTAAACCTATCGAATTCGATAGGTTTAGATCCGAATCCGGCGACAATGCTTTTACGCTGACGCCGCAGCAATGGATAAAAGCCACAGATGCTATCGGTATCATATCAAAGTCGGGAAGGTATGGCGGAACCTTTGCGCATACAGATATTGCTTTTGAATTTGCCTCATGGATATCTCCGGAATTTAAACTTTACATTATCAAAGACTATCAACGCCTTAAAAAAGACGAAGCTGACCGTTCAGCAATAGGCTGGGATGTTAAAAGAGAACTTTCAAAGATAAATTATAAGATACATACAGATGCTGTAAAGGAATTTTTGATAACGCCTGAATTATCTCCTCAGGAAATGGCATATACATATGCAACAGAAGCAGATATTCTTAATATGGCATTGTTTGGAAAAACAGCTTCTCAATGGAGAACAGAAAACAACATAAGCGGCAAGACACCAAATATCAGGGATCTTGCTTCGGCAGAAGAGTTAGTTGTGCTTATTAATTTAGAGGATACCAATGCGGATCTTATAAGACAGAATATATCAAAGCTTGAACGACTTAAAATTTTAAGAGAAAAGGCATATCGGCAGCTTGAACTTCTCAAAAGGAGCAAAGAGACGCTCAAAGCTTTGAAACAAGAACTGATCGATGATCCGCAAAACAAGGATCGGGATGTTCTTGAAGAGCGATCCTATCCAAAGTAAGAGATATACAGACGGTTTTAAAACAATACCCATATTTATGACGGAAGGTGCCATAGATATGGAATGGGAGAATATATGCTGTACGTAGTGGGAATGGGTGCAGGCGGTATTTCCACAATGACGAGGGAGGCTGTTTCGGCTTTGGAGGACAGCGCTCTTATTGTGGGTTACGATCTGTACATAGAGATGATAAGAGAATATTTTAAGGACAAGGAGCTTTATTCCACGCCTATGAGAGGCGAAAGAGAGCGCTGTCTTTATGCCATAGAGCGTGCCGAAAAGGGAGAGAACACTGCCGTTATATCAAGCGGAGACAGCGGCATATACGGTATGGCGTCGCTCATATATGAATTGAGCGCAGACAGGGATGTGGAAATAAGGGTCGTAGCGGGAATGACGGCAGCGGTAAGCGGAGCGGCTTTATTGGGTGCGCCAATAGGCCACGATTTTGCCGTCATAAGCCTGAGCGATATGCTCACGCCCTTTGAGCTTATAGAAAAAAGACTAAGGCTTGCGGCACAGGCGGATATGGTGATAGTGCTGTATAATCCCGCAAGCCGAAAAAGGCATGACTATTTAAAAAAAGCCTGCGGCATAATAAAGCAGGCAAGAGATATAAATACCGTATGCGGCTATGTTAAAAACATAGGCAGGGAAGGGGAAAGAGCAGTGGTAACAGACCTTGATGCTTTGACCCATACCGATGCGGATATGTTTACGACAGTGTTCATAGGCAGCAGCACGACAAAAAACATAAAAGGCAAAATGGTTACTCCAAGGGGATATTGACATGAGCAGGATAATGATATTCGGCGGCACTACGGAAGCACGCCAATTATGCGAAAAACTTATTGACAAGGATATGGTGCTGGATGTATATGTTGCCACAGAAAAGGGAGCGGAGCTCCTTCCGAAGGCCGACAATCTGAAAATACATACAGGCAGGCTTGACGACAAGGACATAAGGGCGGAATACAAAAGGCTCGAACCCGATATGGTGGTAGATGCCACTCATCCCTATGCCGAGGAAATAAGCGAAAATATAAAGTCGGCCGTAGACAAGAACAAATATGTAAGGCTGCTGAGAGATGAAAGCGACAGGGTAGACGCTCTTTATGCCGAGGACATAGGCAAAGCCATAGACATTGTAAACAGGAGCCGAGGCAATGTGCTTATGACAACGGGCAGCAAGGAGCTCGAAAGCTATACAAAGGTAAGCGATTACAAAAAAAGGCTTTATGTCAGGATGCTTCCCGAAAATGCCAATCTGAGAAAGGCCTTGGCTCACGGCATACGCCTTGATCACATAATAGACGGGGAGGGTCCGTTTACAGAAGAAGAAAATATAGATGTAATAAAGGAATACAGCATAAAATATCTTGTTACAAAGGAATCGGGCGGCCCGGGCGGCTTTATGGAAAAATATACGGCCTGCAAGAAGACCAATACCATAATGGTGGTGGTGGAACGCCCAAAGGAAAACGGCTGCAGCACAGAGCAGGTGCTTGAGCTGATAGACAATATAGACAGCACAAAGCAGGTTTACATAATAGGCATAGGTATGGGCAATCCTCAGAATATGACAGCGGAAGCCATAGAGGCAGTTGAAAGCAGCGAAATAGTTATAGGCGCAAGGAGGATAGCCGATGCCGCCGCTCCCAAGGGCAAAGAGATATTTTACGAATACAGGGCGGATGAAATAAAAAAATTTATAGAGGATCATTTTTACAGGAAGATAGCCGTTGTATTTTCAGGCGACATATGCCTTTACAGCGGAGCCGCCGAGCTTGCGGAGGATCTTAACAGCTGCGATGTAAGGGTGATACAGGGAGTATCCTCCGTAGCCTATCTTGCCGCCAAAATAGGCATAAACTGGGCTGACAGCAGCGTGGTCAGTATGCACGGAAGAGACTGTGACATCGTAAGGAAGGTAAGCGAAAACAAAAGCGTATTCGTGCTGACAGGCGGCAATGTGACCGACATATGCCACAAGCTTACGGACAACGGGCTCGGCAATGTAAAAATGTGTGTGGGAGAAAGGCTTTCATATTACAATGAAAAGATAACGGCAGGCTATGCCAAAAGCTTTGTGAACACATCCTTTGACCCGCTTTCCACCGTGTATATAGAAAATGATCATTACGGCAAGGCTCTTGAAATAGGCATAAGCGATGATGAATTCATAAGAGGCGGCGTGCCCATGACGAGATCCGAGATAAGAGCCTGCATAATATCGGCGCTCCATCTCAGATCGGGTCACACGGTATACGATATAGGCGCAGGCACAGGCACGGTCACCGTTGAAATGGCAGGCATAGTACACAAGGTGTATGCCATAGAATGCAGTATAGAAGGCTGTGAGCTCATAAGGCGCAACTGTATGGATTTCGGCAGAGAAAATGTAGAGATAATAAACGACTATGCCGAAAATGCAATAGACTCCCTGCCTAAGCCGGATCGTGTTTTTATAGGCGGCACAAAGGGTAAATTAAAGGAAATACTTGACAAAATCGCAAAAAAGGGGGATACTCATATTGTAATGACTGCCGTCTCTCTTGAGAGCGCATATAATGCGCTGAAATATTTCAGAGAGAACTGTGCAGAGGAAACAAAGCTTGTGCAGATAAATACTGCAAGAGGAAAAGGCGTTGGGGATCTGACGATGCTTATGTCGGAAAACCCTGTGTTTATAATAAGCGGGAGGATAAAAAAGAAATGAAAAGCAAAAAGATCTATATTGCATTAGCCATGGCAGCGGTAATGAGTATGTCTGCCTGCGGAAAAAAGACAAAAAAGCTTGACCCCGGCAGGCTTACAACAACGGAAGAGACTACCGAAGAGTCCACAAGCCAAACGGAGACAACAACGGCTGCCCAAAGTACAACCAAGGCGACCACTACGACTGTTGTCACAACAAAGGCTCCCGAGAAAAAGACTGTGACCACACCACAAAAGCCACAGACAGTAAACAGTGCCGAAATAGGCAAAAGCACGGCGGATGCCGAGCCTGAATCAGATGCGGCTTCCCCGGTGAGCGGAGTAAGCAACGCCCTGTTTTTAGACGTAAGCAAGATAGTAAGAGAAGAGGCAAGCAACAACTACAGACAAGTGCTTCAGAATTACTATAAGGAAAACGCAGGGAACGAAGCACAGGATATAAACGATATAAACAATACCCTTGAGGACTGGAAAAAGCTTTATAAAGACAGCAGCGACAAGGCTTATGCGGAGGCAGGCCACAGTCTTATATTGGCATATTCCAAGCTTGCTTCTCTTGATAATGTTATAAATGCCAATATGGATAAGCTCAGCGATGAGATACTTGCCGAACATGACAGGATAGCCTTCGATCTTCAGGGAAATGTGGAAATATTCCTTAACACCAGCAGTATGAATTCCATATCCGGCGAAAAGGACTTTGCGTGCCTTGAGCGTATTGCAAAGCTGAGGAGCAATGTTGAAGCCGAGCTGCGCAAGCCTGCCGGGGAAACACAGGAAACGCAGACTGAGCAGCATTAAAATACATAAAAGTACAGAGGTGTAAATATGAAAAATTTAAAAGTCGTTATACTTGCGGCAGGTCAGGGTACCAGAATGAAGTCGGAAGTGCCTAAGGTGCTTCACAAGGTGCTGGATAAAACTATGGTAGGCTATGTCATAGAAGCGTCTGAGGAGGCGGGAGCCGAAGAGATATGCTTAGTGGTGGGTCACCAGTCAGCCATGGTGAAAAATACTATAAAGGATATGTATGACAATATCTCCTTTGCCGTTCAGAAGGAACAGCTTGGTACGGGTCATGCGGTAATGCAGGCAGGCGATTTTATAAAAGAAGGCAATATCCTTATACTCTGCGGCGATACTCCCCTGATAACAGCCGATACGATAGGCAGGCTTGGGGATATCCACGAAAGCAGCGGCAACAGCGTGACTGTTGTATCTATGATAGCCGACGATCCCACAGGCTACGGCAGGATAATAAGAGAAAATGATGCCTTTTGCAAAATAGTTGAGCAAAAAGACGCCAATGCCGAAGAGCAGGCTGTAAAGGAAGTAAACACGGGAGTGTATATATTTAAGGCGGAGGCTCTTAACGCTGCCTTAAAGAAATTGAGCAATAACAATTCCCAGGGCGAGTATTATCTTACAGACACTCTTGAGATAATAAAACAAGACGGCGGTAAGGTAGGCATAATGATAGCCGATGATGAAAAGGAATTTATGGGCGTTAATTCAAAGCTCCATTTATCACAGGCGATAGCCGCTATGAGAGACAGGATAAACACTCAGCTTATGACAGAGGGCGTTACTATCACCGACCCTGCCAATACATATATCGGCAAGGATGTCAAAATAGGCAGCGACACCATCATATATCCAGGCTGTATGCTGGAGGGCAAGACGGAAATAGGCAAAAGCTGTATAATAGGCCCTAATTCCAGGATATCATCCTCTCATATAGACGATTGCGTTACGATACAGATGAGCGTGCTCACAGACTCTAAGGTAAAGAGCTTTACCACAGTAGGCCCCTTTGCATACCTGAGACCGAACAGCTCCATAGGCGAGCATGTTAGGATAGGCGATTTTGTGGAGATAAAGAACTCTAACATAGATGACGGCACTAAGGTGAGCCACCTTACTTATGTCGGCGATTCCGATGTGGGCAAGTGCGTAAACTTTGGCTGCGGCACCGTCACGGTAAACTATGACGGAAAGACAAAGAACAGATGCAAGATAGGCGACGGCGCATTTATAGGCTGTAATTCCAACCTTATAGCGCCTGTGGAAATAAAAGAAAGGGCATATACTGCCGCCGGCTCCACCATTACCAAAAATGTGCCGGAGGATAGCCTTGCCATAGCAAGGAGCCGCCAGGAAAATAAAGAGGGCTGGAGAAAAAAGGTAAATAAGTGATAGGCCAAAAATTTATTAAACGCCCCGCTTTCGTAAGAGAAGGCGGGGCGTTTTGTTTGTCAAGTCCCTCAAGCTAACTGAAAGAAATACCAAAAAGCATTTCTTTCAAGCGTGTCGATTTTATCGACACGCTGACGGCAGGGCCGCTTAATATATCTGCACCATAAAAATGAATGTCATAATTGATCTATTCCAATTCATCCAGCATTTCCATCCAAGTATTCACAGAGGCATCGCTTGGCATACGCCAATCCCCACGAGGGCTAAGGCTCACGGAGCCGACCTTTGGGCCGTCGGGTATGCAGCTTCTTTTGAACTGCTGAGAGAAGAAGCGCTTATAAAAATTACGCAGCCATTTTTTAATGGTATCTCTATCGTATCTGCCCTTAAAGGCTATATTTGCCAAATAGTATATTTTATTCGGTTCAAAGCCCAAGCGCATCATATTGTAAAGGAAAAAGTCGTGGAGCTCGTAAGGACCGACAACGTTCTCGGTGATCTGAGCGATATTTCCGTTCTTATCGGGAGGAAGGAGTTCGGGAGAAACGGGGGTATCCAGTATATCCATGAGTATGCTTCTGAGCTCCTTTTTATTTGTGGTGTCCGCTTCATACTGTATTAGGTATCTTATAAGTGTCTTGGGTATTGAGCAGTTTACGCCGTACATACTCATATGATCGCCGTTGTAGGTAGCCCAGCCGAGAGCCAGCTCGCTGAGATCTCCTGTTCCCACAACAAAGGCATTGTACTTTGAAGCAATGTCCATAAGTATCATTGTTCTTTCTCTTGCCTGTGAATTTTCATAGGTAAGATCCTTTATGCTCTCATCATGGCCGATATCCCTGAAGTGCTGCAAAACGGCAGGCTTTATATTTATTTCCTTAAGAGTGGCGCCTATTGTGTCCGTAAGGCTCACGGCGTTTGTATAAGTCCTGTCTGTAGTGCCGAAGCAGGGCATTGTAACGGCTATTATGCCCTTCCTGTCAAGTCCTGCCATATCAAAGGCTCTTGCGCATACGATAAGCGCCTGAGTGGAGTCCAGACCTCCGCTTATGCCTATCACCACATTTTTGCAGCCTATGTGTTCTATTCTTTTTCTCAGACCCGCAGCCTGTATATTCATTATTTCCTCGCAGCGTTTTTCCCTCTTTTTTATATCCTTGGGCACAAAGGGTGCGGGATCGATATTTCTTTCTATATCCCCGTTGTTTTCTTTAAAATCTATTTCCACCACAGTGTATCCGCTGTCATCGGTGCGGAAAGAAGAATTTTTCTGCCGCTCGCTTTCAAGGCGGTACACGTCTACATCACCGTATATTATCGTGTTTTTAAATCTTTGGGCTTCGGCAAGGGTAATGCCGTTTTCGCTTATTATGTTATGTCCGGAATATACCACATCCATAGTGCTTTCGCCATAGCCTGCACAAGCATATACATAAGCGCCTATTATCCTTGCGGACTGATTTTCCACAAGAGCTTTTCTGTATGTGTCCTTGCCCGTTATCTCATTGCCTGCGGAAGGATTTGCAATAATGCTTGCGCCTGCCAAAGCGTGTCTTGAAGAAGGCGGTATGACGCTCCACAGATCCTCGCATATCTCAACGGCAATGCTCATTTCAGGCATATCAGATGCCTTTATTATAATATCTGTGCCGAAGCATACCTCCTCTCCTAAAAAGTCGATGATCCTTGTTTTCCCCAAGGCCTCTCTGAACCAGCGCATTTCATAAAATTCATTGTAGTTGGGCAGCACGGATTTCGGCACAACCGCCAGTGTGCTTCCCCTGTAGAGCACTGCCGCACAGTTGTACAGATCTGAACGGTATTCAAAAGGAAAGCCTATTACGGAAATGATATTTATGTCTGCCGTTTCCTTCTTTATACTTTCCACACCTTCAAGAGCCGCCCTTATAAGAGTCCTTTGCGAAAAGAGATCGCCGCAGGTATAGCCTGTGATGCAAAGCTCCGGAAATACTATTATTTCGGTGTTGTTTTCAGCCGCCTTTTTTATATTCTCGATAATGGCTGCGCTGTTGTAGCTACAGTCCGCCACCTTTATATCAGGCGTTGCCGCCGCTGTTCTTATAAATCCGTATTTCATAGGCTCCTCCTTTTCATCTCAAAATCTATGAGTCTGTCCAAAAAATCTCCGAAGCTCATACCGGGCCCCTCTGCCGCTCTCGGCACAAGGCTTATATCGGTCATGCCGGGAAGCGTGTTTACTTCTATAACATATATTTGCTCATCCTTCACTATCATATCCACACAGGCATAGCCTCTGCATTTTAGCGCATCAAATGTCTTTATGGCTATGGCTCTTACCATATCCTGCAAAAATACGGGCATATTGCTTATATCGCCTATAGGCGAAGCCTGCATGGACTTGTCCTCATAGCTGAACATTTCGCCGCTTTTGTTTATATCCAGCACGGCCATAACGTCTGTGCCGTTTTCACCCTCGTTTACGGCACAGGTTATCTCTCTGCCCTTTATATATTTTTCCGCAATAACGTCATCGTCATACTCTTCTATTATATCCTTTGCGGCTTTTTCAAGCTCTTTTGTGCCGTACACTATGGATATGCCTATACTTGAGCCGCCCCTGTTAGGCTTTACGACAAGAGGAAAACCTATCTGCCTTATTTCATCGGCATGGTCTATTATCCTTTCTCCTCTTTTTATATATACATCCTCCGGGGTCTGTATGTGATTGGCGGACATTATGGTCTTTGCCATTTTTTTGTCCATACAAAGGGCGCTTGAAAGCACCCTGCTGCCCGCAAAGGGTATGCCCAAGCAGTGCAGGAAGCCCTGCACGGAGCCGTTTTCGCCGTTTCCGCCGTGGAGTGCGCTCAGCACCATATCCGGGGGATCGGCTATTATCTGCTTTGCCCAGTCCGTGGATCTGTCCTTGGGAAGCTCATATATTTTTATATCGTATTTTTCACGGTCAAGAGCCGCCTCTATATTCCTGCATGACCTAAGGGAGATATCCCGCTCCACCGAGCTGCCTCCCGCAAGTATCGCTATTTTTAATTTGTTCATCGTATTCTCCTATACCATAAAAGCCTTCAACCTGTTTTCTGTTTCTTCATCCGCATACATTTCAAAGTAGTATCCGTCATCCCGCATTTCGCTTGCCGTTATTTCGCAGCTTCCGTGTATTATTCCTAGCAGCCTGCCTTCCGAATAGGGTATGAGCACGGATATGCTCTTTTTGAAGGACCTTACTATATCCTCGACCTTAGCCGTGAATTCCGGTATATTGCTGCCGTTCTTGGCGGAAACGGACATGGTGTAAACGGCACGCCTGTCCTTTAAAAGAGGCAAATCTATGCCTTCCTTGTCCGTCTTGTTGTAAACTGTGAGCACAGGCTTATCTCCCGCACCCAGCTCGCCGAGGGTATGGTATACCACATTCATCTGCTCCGCTCTCTTGGGGTTGGAGGCATCTACTACGTGTACGAGTATATCCGCATATTTTACCTCCTCAAGCGTTGCCCTGAAGGCATTTATAAGATTGTGAGGAAGCTTTTGTATAAAACCTACGGTATCGGTAAAAAGGTATTTTGCTCCGCTTTCAGTCTCTATTGCCCTTGTAGTGGTGTCCAATGTGGCAAAGAGCTTATCCTCCGCAAGCACATCCGATCCCGTCAAGGTGTTGAGAAGGGTAGACTTTCCCGCATTTGTATAGCCCACAAGAGCTATGACGGGTATCCTGCTCTCTATTCTTTTTTCCCGCATAACGCTCCTGCGCTTTTCTATTTCCTTAAGCTCCTTGTTAAGCTCGGATATCCTGTCGGCTATGTTTCTCCTGTCGGTCTCCAGCTTTTTTTCACCGGGGCCTCTTGTGCCTATGCCGCCGCCCAAACGTGACATCTCTATGCCTCTTCCCGTAAGATGAGCCATATTGTATTTGAGCTGGGCGACCTCCACCTGCACCTTGCCCTCGGCTGAGAGCGCACGCTTTGCAAATATATCCAATATTACAAGAGTCCTGTCCATAACCTTTACATCAAGCGCATTTTCAAGATTGCGTATTTGATTTTGGTTAAGTTCATCGTCACATATTATGCCCACAGCCTGAGTAAACTCTATATATGCCCTGAGCTCTTCTATTTTTCCCTTGCCCAAATATGTCGCCTTGTTTATAGCCTCACGCTTTTGTATAAGTCTTCCCACGACCTGAGCGCCTGCCGTATCGGCAAGCTCCGCCAGCTCGTCAAGACAGCTTTCGGCGTCGAATTCGCCTTCGCCTGTGTCTATGCCTACCAGCACGACTTTTTCGGCTTTTGTTTCAGTATCGTACAGCATATCAATTACCTACCTCTATATCCACGCCGGCAGCTATGCCGTTGTCCTCGGACACCCTGCCCTTTGCCGTATTGCTGTTTTTACTGCAGCAGCAAAGGGCGGCGAGCATTGTAAATATCATTATAAATACCGTTATTTTCTTCATACGGCTCCTCCCTCCAGCTTTTCGAAAAGATCTCTTACGGGATCGTTCTCCGCCTTTATATGCACAGTGTCTCCCGTTATGGGATGTACAAGCTTCATCTCACTTGCAAACAAAGCGGGGAATATCCCTCTTTTGTGCTTGTATTTTTCATTGTACTTGGTATCGCCGTAAAGGGGATAGCCCATATGTGCAAACTGTACCCTTATCTGGTGATGCCTGCCTGTTTCAAGATATATCCTTACAAGAGTGTGTTCCTTGCCGCTTTTTGTTATGTCATAGCTGAGAGAGGCAAGCTTTGCTCCCACGCTTCCTTTATTCACTATTTTTGAAGTATTCGTTCTTTCGTTCTTGAAAATATAGTCCTCGATATGTCCTCCGCATAGGGGCTTTCCGCAGAGTATGGCGGTGTATATCTTGTCCGCCTTGTTCTCCCTTATCATTTCGGAAAGCCTTGCCGCTGTCTCCTTGTCCTTTGCAAAAAGGGATATGCCGCCGACAGGTCTGTCAAGCCTTGTTATTATATGACAGCTGCCGCTTGTATATTCGTTGACCGCCGACAGAAGAGACCTGTCTTGGCTCTTGTCCGATTGTATGGGTATGCCTGCCTCCTTCAATACGGCAAGCATATATTTATCCTCGTATAATATCTTCATGATCCATCCTCCTTTTTTAATTGTATTTGATTATTTGATTTTGTCAATATTTAATATCAAAAAAATAAATTATATTCATCTGCTTCGACAAATATCAGTATCGGTTTTATATATACTTTTATCTGTGAGTCTATTTGCAAAGGAGAATACATATGAAGAAAAAAGCTGAAAAGGGTATTGGAAATATTATAAAAAGCTACAGCCTTACCTATGGAGTCATAGCATTTATGCTTGGCAGGCTTGAGCTTTTCGGCGTCATAAATCCGATAATAGCAGGCTTTGTGTCGGTATTTTGCTATCGCTTAGGGTTCTACACGGTGGCATTGGGGGCAATACTTGGGCTTTTGAGCATATGGGGCAGGATATATATATCAAGGTATATAGGCGCCATACTTATAATGTGCGCCATGAATCTGCTTGGCAGCGAAAAGTACAAGCAAGGCCTGAGCGCCGCCCTTGCCGTGCTTTGTTCGGGCGTGACATTTGCCATGTTCAAAGACTTTTCTCTGTACTACGCCATTATAGCCGTAATAGAAGCGGTGCTTGCAATATGTGTAAATATCGTGCTGAGAGAAAATATAGGAGTGCTCAATATAATGGACAGGCCTGTCGCCGCTGCGGACACATATCCCCGTGAAGTGGAGAGAATAGCTGCAGGCAGGCTAAAGAACATATCCTCCGTATTCAAGAAGATATCCCGATCCTACAGCGAGGCGGCGGGAATGACCGAAACGGATATTATAAATGAAAAGCAGAAGATACTTGACACAGTTACGGAGACAAGCTGTTCCCACTGCACAATGCTTGAAGAATGCTGGCACAAAAACTGCGCCGCCACCTGCAGGATGTTTTACAGCGCCATAGACAGTTGGATAAAAACGGGAGAGGTCTCCGAGCTGCCCAAAAGCTTTAGGGATGTATGCGGCAGATACAACGAAATAAAAATAAACGCAAGGGGCTGTATAGAGCTTTATATGAACAACAGGATGTGGAGAGAACGGCTCAACAGCGTAAAGCAGCTTGTGGCAGGGCAGATGCGCAGCGCAGGCTTTGCAATAGAGGATCTGTATAGGGATATGGAAAAGAGCAGGGTGGACAAGGAGCTTAGCGCCAAGCTATACAAAGGGCTCACCTCCTCTTTGGTAAAAAGCGTTGCCGCAGTTAAGAAGCAGGGGTCGGCGGAGATTTATATGACGCTTAAGAGCTGTCACAACTGTAACATATGTACGGATGTGATCATACCCAAAATAAAGGAAATAACGGGCAAGGATTTTGTAAGGCGAGACAACAGCTGCATCATAGAAAGGGATAACTGTCTTCTCCATTTGATAGAAGAGCCTCCCATAAGGATAAGCGTGGCTTCGGCTTCCGCATCCAAAGACGGCAGCGATATTTCGGGAGATTGCTATACATTTATTAATATAAAGGGTAAGTGCATACTTGCCGTTGCCGACGGTATGGGCAGCGGAAGTAAAGCAAGGGAAGAAAGTGCAGCTTCCGTTGAACTCTATGAGGACTTTGTGTCCGCAGGTTTTGAAAGTGAAACTACTCTGGATATTATAAACTCGGTGCTGCTTATGCGTGAGGATAGGGAAAGCTTTACTACCCTTGACATATGCACCGTGGATCTGTATAGCGGAAAGACGGATTTTGTGAAGATAGGTGCCGTATCTACTGTCGTAGTACACAATGACGGAGTTGATATCATACGTTCCTCCACTCTGCCCGTAGGTATACTGGGGCAGATAGATACGGATACCCAAACAAGATATCTTGAAAAGGGAGATATGATAGTGATGATGACCGACGGTATTTTGGATTCCACGGGGAATGTTGTGCGCAATGAAGACTGGCTCGTGGATGTGATAGACCAAAGACAAAACAACAATCCCAAGGCACTGGCGCAAAGTATACTGGATTGTGCCGTTGAAAACTGCCAGGGCATCGTAAGAGACGATATGACCGTGCTTGTGTCAACTTTGTATTGACGGTAAAAACAGGTATGTGATATTATAGGGATAATGAAATGAGTTTTTTGCAGAGGAAATCGCCATGCTTACAAAGGTAAAAAACACAATAGAAAAATTCAATATGCTCAAAAAAGGCGACAGGGTCATAATAGGCGTGTCGGGAGGAGCGGATTCCGTATGCCTTGCCCATATAATGAACTGCCTTAAAGAGGAATACAGCCTTGAAATAGTGCTGGTACATATAAATCATCAGCTCAGAGGCGCCGAAGCAGACAGAGATGAAGCCTATGTTATGAGCTTGGGAGAGAGATTTGCGGACAAAGTCAGGATATTCAGCTACGATGTGGAAAAAATAGCCAGGGAAAAGGGGCTGACTCTTGAAGAGGCAGGCAGAGAGCTAAGATACAAAGCCTTTTACAAGGTAGCAGGAGATAAAGGCAAGATAGCTGTCGCCCACAATATAAACGACAATTGCGAGACCATGCTCATGCGCTTTTTCAGAGGCACGGGTATAAAGGGTCTTTGCGGCATAAATCCCATAAGAGATAACATAATACGTCCTCTTATAGAAATATCAAGGGCTGAGATAGAAGGCTACTGCGTGGAAAACAAGCTGGAATATTATACGGACTATACCAACAACATAGATATATATACAAGAAACAAAATAAGGCTAAGGCTCATACCCTTTATAGAAAGGGAGCTGAACCCCAATATAGTGAACACACTGTACCGCACATCCGAGATAATGGCGGCGGAGGACAGATATTTAAACGATGCCGCTCAAAAGGCATATGCCGAATGCGAGGTATCGCCTAAGAGGATAGACGTGGAAAAGCTGAAGACGTACGACCCCGTCATACAGCGGAGAATAATAAGGCTTGGCTTTGTGGACTTTTCCGCAGACCTTCACGACATATCCTATTCCAATGTGGAAAACGTGCTTTCTCTTACGGAAAAAGAAAGCGGCAGGACAATAGAACTGCCTCACGGCTTAAGGGCAGTGAGGGAGCAGAGCACAATATACTTTTGCCGAAGCGAAGAGAGAAAGCCCTTTTGCTACGAAATAAACATCGATGAAAAAATATACTGCAGGGAATTGGGAGCATATATACTTCTTACAGACAAAAAATGTGAAAAAAATGCAAAATTATTATATACTATTGCCTTCGATTATGATAAAATAATATTGCCCTTAGCTTTGAGAAGCAGACAGACGGGGGATAAAATTTATATTGCAGGCATAGGCGGGAACAAATCTCTCAAGAAGCTTTTTATAGACAGCAAGATACCTATGGTGGAAAGAGACGGCATACCCCTTCTTGCCATGGGCAGCGATGTGCTGTGGATAAGCAATATGAAGACCTCCGACAGATACAAGGCCAAGGACACCACAATAAATTATCTGTATATGTATTTACTGGAGGAATAGTATTATGAAGGAAGTAATCACAGAGCTTATTTCGGCGGAGGCCATTGAGAAAAGAGTGGAGGAGATCGCCGCAGAAGTTACGGAGCATTACAAAGGCGAGGAGCTTACTACCATTTGTGTTTTAAAGGGAGCCGTTATGTTTATGGTAGACCTTGTAAAGCATATCGACCTGCCCGTGAAGTTTGACTTTATGGACGTTTCAAGCTACGGCAACGCCACGGAGTCCAGCGGAAATATAAGGATAAACAAGGATCTTGAAAATTCCATAGAGGGTCAGAACGTTCTTATCGTTGAGGATATTATAGACAGCGGCGGCACACTTTTCCAGCTTCTCAAATACTTAGGCTCCAAAAAGCCCAAGTCACTTAAGATATGCACTCTCTTCGACAAGCCCGAAAGGCGCAAGTACGACATAGACGTTACATGGAGAGGCTTTGAGATACCCGATGAATTCATAGTGGGCTACGGCTTGGATTACGCTCAGAAGTACAGAAATCTTCCTTACATAGGCGCTCTTAAATTTGAGGAATAAATTGTAAAAAGGTCTTGCATTATTTACTTTAATGTGATAAAATCTCTTTATACTACAATTTTCCTATAGATTAAGTAGGAAATATAAAGGAGATGTTTGTATGAACACAAGAAAATTATGTATCACAGGCTTGCTCATTGCTATTACCTGTGTGGCGACAATGATAATAAAGGTACCCATTCCTGCCACTCAAGGATATATCAATGTAGGCGACAGCATTATTCTTATTGCCGCCATTCTTTTGGGCAATCCTTTTGCGGCGCTGGCAGGGGGCATAGGCTCGGCATTGGCCGATCTTATACTGGGCTATACCAATTACGTACCCGTCACATTTGTTGTAAAAGGCATAGAAGGCGCTGCAGCCGCTGTCATAGCGGGAAAGGGCGCAGGCTTCTTTACGCCGAGAAAAATGGCAGGGGCTATTATAGGCGTGGCATGGATGGTGCTTGGTTATTTCATATGCGAGATATTTATGTATGATATAGCCGCCGCCTCCGGCTCAGTGGTTTCCAACTGCATACAAGCTGCCGGCAGCTTTGTTATTTTTATTATACTGGGCTTTGCCCTCTATAAAGCAAAAATACAGAAATTCGTATCAGATGATTGATTTTGTACATATTAAGAGTGATGGGAGACCGTCACTCTTATATATTTAAAATAAGGAGGAAAATATGGACATCAGATTTGAAACACTTGCAAAAAACATAGTCGGCTACAGTTGTAAGGTTGAAAAGGGAGAAAGGGTCCTTATAAGCTGCAACGGCACATCGGCGTTCCCTCTTGTGAAGGCGCTTATAAGGGAAATATACAATGCAGGCGCATATCCCTTTGTGGAAATAAAGTCAAATATAATACAGCGTGAGCTTATGATGGGCTGCACTGCCGAAATGTTTGATGAGATAAAGGAGATAGACGATGCAAGGATGGCGCTTATGGACGCATATATAGGCATAGGCTGCAACGACAATACATCGGAGCTTGCGGATGTGCCGGGAGACAAGCAGTCCATATGGAGCAGAGACTACGACAATAAGATACTTGAAACCCGCCTTAAGAAAAAATGGGTGGTTCTCCGTTACCCCAACAATTCCTTGGCGCAGTCAGCAGGCACAAGCCTCGACGCCTTTGAAGATTTTTATTTCAAAGTATGCAATCTGGACTACAGCAAGATGAGCAAGGCCATGGATAACCTTGTGGAGCTTATGAACAGAACGGACAAGGTGAGGATAACAGGCAAGGGCACCGATATTTCCTTCAGCATAAAGGATATACCTGCCATAAAGTGCGCAGGAGAAATGAATATCCCCGACGGAGAGGTATATACCGCTCCCGTGAAAAACAGCGTAAACGGCACTATTGCCTACAATACTCCTACGGAATATCAGGGCGTCACCTACGACAGCGTTACGCTGGAATTCAAAGACGGTAAAATAATAAAGGCAACGGCAAGCGATACCGAAAGAGTAAACAAGGTGTTCGACACGGATGAAGGCGCAAGATACGTAGGCGAATTTGCCATAGGAGTGAATCCCTATATCACAAAGGCTATGAAAAACATACTCTTTGATGAAAAGATAAGGGGCTCTATACACTTTACTCCGGGCAATGCCTATGAGGATGCGGATAACGGCAACAGAAGTGCTGTACACTGGGATCTTGTGCTTATACAGACAGCAGACTACGGCGGCGGAGAAATTTACTTCGACGATGTGCTCATAAGAAAAGACGGCATTTTCGTTCTTGACGAGCTTAAATGCCTTAATCCCGAAAATTTGGTTTGATAAAAAAATGCCCGCTCTCGGTTTTAGCCGAAAGCGGGCAATTTTGCTTTTCACAATAAAAACGTTTAATAATGAAAGCCGATATCCCTTATATAATTGACAAGAAGTCCGCCGCTCACAACTGTAAGCACCAGCACGCTTATCAATATCATAATTATAAAAGCGGACATATAAACATATACTCTTTTGTCCTTATCTATATTCGCAAGCTGGAGCGTAGCGGTGTATGAAACAATAAGGCCGAAAAGAGAGCCTGCCGCTATAAAAGCAAATGAAAGCACGGGAAAGAATACGGAGCACAAAGCGGCGGCTATTATTCCCGCTGCATCCATAGCCGCTCTGAGGCCTGCTATTTCCATTGCGGAGGTGGTTCTGATCTCTGTTTTGCAGATTATTTTTACGCATAAGCTTATAACGCAGGCAAAAATAAAATCAAGGGCAAAGGATACGGCGAACACCGTTATTATAAGTCCCATCCTGTTCAGGCTGATAAGCTTTTGGGAAAATGAAAAATACATTAGCACATATATACACAGCAGGCCTGCCTTTACGAGCATGAGCTTTACGCCCATTTTGCCGTTATCCCTGTTCATAAATGCCTGTACCGTTGAGCAAGGCTTTTTAATGATCTCCCACATCAATGTGAATACGGAGACCACGGCAATAAAAAGCTTGTTCAAGTCATATTTATCTTTGGCTTTTGCCGATGCTTCAATGCTTGCCGCTGCATTTTCGTTTGTAGGGGCAGGCCGTGTGCAGCTGCACACCTCGCCGTCACGGAGTTCTCTTCCGCAGTTGGAACAGTACATATAATCTCTCCTTTGTATCGTCTTTTTTATATGACCCTATCAGATCATACTGTCTACAGAGCTTCTCAATATCATGGCGGCTTTGCCTATATTTTCGCAGGCAAATATTGCGGAGACCACAGCCACGCCGCTTATGCCGTAGTCCTTGAGAGCCGTTATGTTGCCGGCATTTATGCCGCCTATGGCAACGGTGGGTATATTCACGGCATTGTTTATAGCCTGTGCCGTTTCCTTTGACATATGGGTGGTGCCGGATTTTGTATTTGTGTCAAACACAGCGCCTATACCCAAATAGTCTGCTCCCTGTTCATATGCCTGTACAGCCCTTTCCAAGGTTCTTGCCGTGCCGCCTATTATTTTATTCGGCCCCAGTATTTCTCTTGCTTTTTTCACGGACATATCTTCCGCACCTACATGCACGCCGTCGGCGTCTATTTCTTTGCAAAGCTCCACATTGTCGTTTATAACAAAAGGTATGCCGTATTTATCCGTTACGGCCTTCACCTCAAGGGCGATTTTTTTAAACTCGGAGAAGTCAGCCCTTTTTTCTCTGAGCTGCACAAAAGTGACACCGCCAAGTATAGCTTCTTCAACGGCCCTGGCAAGAGTCTTATCCTTTAGCCACTGTCTGTCTGTAACGGCATACAGCCTGAGATATTCGCTTTTCAGTTTCATAGTGATACCGCCTTTTATGACGTATTTTGCCGTATATTGCAAGCGACAGTATGTCAGAAGGGCAGCATATACAAGGCAAGTCGCATATCTGCGATATACCCGGACTGTTTTTAATATAATCAAATAACCGTCTATATCCCGAGAAGACAGACGGTTATCCAAAAAGTATTGATTCAAGGGCACAGCCGCCGATTGCTGCCTTCTGTATTTTTATATTATCACACAATCTAATGCCAGTCAAGTTTTCAGACCAGCATACCCTCGTACAGCTTATCCCGTTTGACTATCATATCGGAAAAGACCATATCATCGGGATCGCTGTTCATATTGATGAATCCGGCCTTGCGGCAGTCGGCAAGCTCGCTGCAGCGTTCGGCTCTTTTAAAGCCTGAGCCCATATTGTAGGACACTGCTTTAAATACGCCTATGGGAGTTTTCCACCACACGCAAAGCTTGTTGCGCACTATGCCCGCAACGCACATATCGGCAGAGCCTTCCCACAGCGAAAGAGGAGAGGATATGCCAACGGGATCCTTCCTTATATATAGCACTCTGCTCCCACGCCTGTCTGAAAGGACAAGGGCGATGTGCACCGCATCTTCCGTAACGGCGGCGGAGAAGTCGGATATCCTCAGGGCGGAGGCATAGAGCATTTTGAACCGCCCTATGGATGAGGGGGAAATTTCTCTGTAGCCAAGCTGATATTCGGGAGCGTTTTTGACATAGAGCATTATACAGTTGCCTCCGCCCATATCTATGAGCTTTGCGGAGGAGGATATATAGCTGTCTACCCCGGTGCCTACGCTCCAGGTTTTATCCTCGCTGCGGTGGCTTTCCGTCATTATGTCGGCAGTATCTCCCGGAGAATTGTAAATAAGCCTGTTGTAGCTTTCAAAGCAAATATAATGCATTTCAAGTCTGCGGCCTTTGTCGTTAGCTATAAGCGTTCTGGGCTCATGCCCCGGAGCGCCTATACATACATCGCCTTTTATATTTTGGTACACTGCCATGATATCCTTATTGAGAGCAAGGGTAAAATCGGGTCTGGCCTCGCCGCCTATGCTTTCGGGGAAGGTCCATGTGTCATCGGAGCGTTCTCTGTAATATATATTTCCGTCTCTGTGATATACAGCCTTGTATTTTCCTTTTTCATCCCTTATAATATAGCTGTCCATATCATCACCTCTGTTAAATATATGACAGGTGCGGCGGCAACATAATAAAAATTCAATATTTCCCTAAATTTTTCTTGACAACAAAATACCTTTGTGATACTATGATAAAGACGTGTATCGTCTTTTTTTGTATGCGGAAAATTTAGATCAAAGAGAGGTGGAAGTCTTGAGAACAAGAATAACATTAGCTTGTACGGAGTGTAAGCAGAGAAATTACGACACAATGAAGGACAAGAAGGTACATCCCGACAGGATGGAGACCAAGAAATATTGTAGATTCTGCAAAACTCATACGTTACACAGAGAAACCAAGTAAAACCTCACGAAAGGGGAAGGCAGAATGAAGAAAGAAAAATTTGATTTTTCAAGCTGGGTCAAGGTACACATTGCCGAATTCAAGCGTATCATATGGCCAAGCAGAGATGAACTTATCAAAGAGACAGTTTCTGTTATATTGATCTCATTGGTATTTGGTGCTATCATATTTGGCTTTGACCAGATAGTTACCTTTGCCTATAATGCCCTTGCATCATTATTGGCTTAACGGAAATGAGGTAGTATAATGTCTGCAGAAACTAACAACGGGCTGAATTGGTATGTCATACACACTTATTCAGGCTATGAAAACAAGGTAAAGACCAATATAGAAAAGCTTGTTGAAAACAGCAACATGGGTGATCTCATTCAGGAGGTATCCGTGCCTGTTGAAGAAGTGACTGAGGTCAAAAACGGCAAGAAAAAGGTAGTGCAGAGGAAGCTTTTCCCCGGCTACGTTCTTGTAAAGATGATAATGACAGACGATACATGGTACGTTGTAAGAAATACACGAGGTGTTACCAGCTTCGTAGGTCCGGGCTCAAAGCCTGTGCCGCTTACAGAAAGCGAAGTCCTGGCAATGGGACTTGAAAGCGTCGATATTACAGACATAGACATAAAGGTGGGAGACAATGTGGTAGTTACCACAGGTGCTTTTGCCGAGAGTGTCGGCACTGTAAAAGAGGTTAATCTTAACAAAAAAACTGTTACTGTATCGATCTCTATGTTCGGTCGAGAGACCCCAATGGAACTGGATTTCACACAGGTCCAGCTATTAGACTGATGAATTGAGAGCAAAAGCTCTCAGTGGGAGGGAAATACCCTATATCCCGCTAATTACCACATTATAGGAGGTGCCTTAAAATGGCTAAAAAGGTTGAAGGTTTTATTAAATTACAGATTGCTGCCGGCAAGGCAACACCGGCTCCGCCGGTAGGCCCTGCATTAGGTCAGCATGGTGTAAACATCATGGGCTTCTGTAAGGAGTTCAATGAAAGGACCGCAAAGGATGCAGGTCTTATCATTCCCGTTGTAATTACAGTTTATCAGGACAAGAGCTTTACATTTATTACAAAGACTCCTCCTGCTGCCGTTCTTTTAAAGAAGGCGTGCAAGATAGAGTCAGGTTCAGGTGTTCCCAACAAGACTAAGGTTGCCAAGATTTCAAGAGCTGAGCTTCAGAAGATAGCTGAGATGAAGATGCCCGACTTAACTGCCGCAAGCATGGATGCAGCTATAAGCATGATAGCAGGTACAGCCAGAAGTATGGGTATTGTAGTAGAAGACTAATCGTTAATAAGGTGGGAGGGAATACTCCCGATATTACCACATAAGGAGGAACTATTGTGAAAAGAGGAAAGAAATATCTCGAAAAAAGCAAGCTCGTAAACAGAGCGGAATTATATGATGTAAACGAAGCGTGTGCGCTCATACCACAGTTGAGCACAGCAAAGTTCGATGAAACTGTAGAAGCTCATATCCGTTTGGGTGTAGACAGCCGTCATGCAGATCAGCAGGTCAGAGGCGCTGTTGTGCTTCCTCACGGCACAGGTAAGACTGTCAGAGTTCTTGTATTTGCCAAGGGTGCCAAGGCTGACGAGGCCGAGGCGGCAGGTGCGGATTACGTAGGCGCAGAGGATATGGTAGCAAAGATACAAGGTGAAAACTGGTTCGACTTTGACGTAGTTGTTGCAACACCCGATATGATGGGTCTTGTAGGCCGTTTGGGTAGAGTGCTCGGCCCCAAGGGTCTTATGCCCAACCCAAAGGCAGGCACTGTTACAATGGATGTAACAAAGGCTATCGAGGAGATCAAAGCAGGTAAGATCGAGTATCGTCTTGATAAGACAAATATCATTCACGTTCCTGTAGGCAAGGTTTCATTTGGTGCCGAAAAGCTTCAGGACAATTTCAAAACTCTCATGGGTGCGATCATAAAGGCAAGACCTGCCGCTGCAAAGGGTACTTATCTCAGAAGCGTTGTTCTTACCACAACAATGGGACCGAGTGTTAAGGTAAATGCAGCTAAGCTCGCAGATTGATCTAAATTTTCTATACGTTTTATAAAGGGAGATGTCAATATCGGCATCTCCTTTTTGCGTTTGGCCTATTTTTTTGATCGTTTAGGCGGCATATACCGCCAAAACGGCACTGTCAAACACTCTCCAACATTGCATTAATATGTCATAAATTACAAATAGAATAACAATATTACAAAAAGGTTACACATTATTTGTGCATAATATATAAAAAACATTCCTAAAATAAAAAAGATATTGATTTATTTTTACATATCATCTATAATTAAGTTAAGCTGTGTAGTAGTATGTCCGGCTGTCTGATAGGGAGGCAGAAGGGCAATATTATTTCACGAGACAGGGTACTGTGGTGTGCATACGCAGTATCGAAAGCTGCAAATGGAAAGAGGTATTTTTCCTTATTAGGTTACATGGGAGGAAAATACAGCCTGAAATTTGCAAACAAACACAATTTATTGTGTAAAAACAATTAAAAAGGAGGAATTATTAAATGAATGGTTCAAAAAGAACTATCAGCCGTATTCTGGCATTTGTTATGTTAGTATCAGCTATGTTTACTAACGTTATCACTGCCAATGCGGACGTGAACGATGTTTCACTTATCGACAGCGTTGTTTCATCAGCTGCAGCAGTAGTTGACGAAATAATTGACGACGGTGCCGATGATCTGGCAGCAGACCCATCTGCAACAGGAGATGCTGTGCTTGCTGACAGTATTTTTGAGGTTGGTTCTCCATTGACAGCCGGTGACCATGTAATTGATGGTGTAGGTACTATCAGTGTATATGGCGATGCAGATGCAAATACCGGCAGTGCAGACTGGACTGTAAAGGATGGAGATGCATCAGGCGACACAATTACAACTGATGATGGAAGTGTAATATATACACACTTTGTGCAGGGTATCGGTAATCCTAGCCCTAAGTATAACTCAGATGGTGCACTTGCAATTCCTACATCAGGTGCATATATTGTTATTAAGCCAAGTGTAAAGGCCACATTAACAGCTGATGTTAAGATCAACGGCAATGACAAGCATTTTGCTATAATGAGCGTAAAGGATGACGATCAGACACAAAAGACGCAGATCGACTATGTTCATACAGAGAAGAATGGACCCGCTCAGTATAAGAGATACTCTTTCGGTGTAGAGCCCGGTTATACATATTATATGACAGGTTCAGGCTCTAAGTTTGGTCTTTATGCTATACAGCTTGTAGCAGCAGAAGAGACTCAGGACACTACAAAAGAAGAAGAGACTCAGGCTACAACAGATGCTCCTACAGGCGGAGAAGAGAGCGGCAAGCTTGGTACTCCCGAGGCAGGCAAGACTTATACAGAGGATCTTGCGGCAGAGCTTGGAACATTAGAATTAGCTGATCAGACAGCTTTACCTGTTGCAGAATTTATAACGAGCGATAAGATGCTCAAGATAGTAAATACAACAGGTACTTCAATGTATCATGGTGCAAGCTATGGTCTTGCTCTTAAGTCAGGTGACTCTCTTGAGATAGCTGTAGCAGGCAATGCAGACCTTATATTCACTCTTTCAGCGTTCGCAGCTAAAAACGGTAAGTTTACTATTACCGATTCCGAAGGCGCTCCTGTAGGTGAATTATCAGCATATGTTGCAACAGATAAGACTACAAATACATTCAACTATATTGGTGGTGCAACAGTTCTTAAGCTTGCATATTCAGGCACTAAGGAATGTTACATACCTAAGATAGAAATAGTTAATAAGAACGCCGTATCAGGCGATGCAAAGAGCTTTGGCTTTATGTTTGATGATATGGCTAAAGATGTAGATGGTACAAAGACGGTTAACGTTGGTCTTTACGAAAAGACTATAGAGCTTAATGACGGTTCTACAGTTGACCTTGGCGATACTACTGTTGAGCTTGTTGGTATGGGTACTGAAAACTTTACACCATACAAGACATCAGATTCCGCTTATGGCAATATTACAAGAGATGGCAGAAGCGGACTTGACGCATACAGAGCCGGTGGCAGATTCAGCGGCGATTTGCTTCCAAACGGCAAGAACGATGATGCAAATACAATGACAAGAATTCCTAAGCAGGGCGAGGGTACTTGTATCATAGTAAAGCCTGTTGCTGATGGTATGCTTAAGGTTTTCACAGCTACAAATAAGGCAGACGCTCCTCTTGGTATTCATACATTTGGTGCAGACGGCGCTAAGATAGGCGACAGAGTAGATTCTCCTGTAGCTCCCGAATCTTATGCGTTAAATGTAACGGCAGGTAACACATATGTATTCTCTACAACAGGTAAGACTAATGACTTTGCATTTGTTGGTTTGGAATATGTATTACCCGAGCAGATAGAAGTATCATTTACTTGGGATACAAAGAATGTTACCGAAAAGGGTTACGATTATTCAAAGGTTGTTGTTAAATTAAAAGACGCTGACTTAGGCGGAGCTGCTATAGAGGTTCCTTATAACTCAGCAGCTGCTGTAAAGCTCATGAAGGGTCATACATATTCTGTTGAAACAGGTGTAGGCGGCTGCGAAGCTACAGTTGGCGGCAATAAGACCTTCAAGGCAACAGAAAATACAGCTCAGATCTTATTGACAGAGATACCCGATACTACTCTTACAGGTAAGTTCATAGGCGCAGGCACTGCAGCAGATGTTACTAAGTTAGAGTTTGTATCAATGACAAGCGGTGATGTATACCCGGCTGTTATAGACACAGCTGCTAATTCATATAGCTGTACTCTTAAGCCCGGCGACTACAATACTGTTCTCTACTCAGACAAGTGGATAACTAAGGATAGAGCAAGAGTAGGTCTTGACGGCGCAGTAAATGATATTTACCTTGAATCAACTATAAAGAGTAAATATAACTTACCTGATGAATACCAGAATAAAGAGCAGAACAAGGCTACTGCTATTATTTTCAACAATAATTCAGGTAAGATGAAATGGAACAATGCTACTTCTGTTGCTATGGCAGCCGGCGATAGTGTTGTTGTTCCTGTAAGCGGCAAGCAGAAGGTTACTGTATCAGGCTGGTACAGCGGTACATGGGATATTGACGGAAAGAATCCTGTAACTGCAAACAGCACTGATAACGGTAATGCAAATAGCTGTGCTACAACGTCTATTATAACAGACGGTACAGTAAATTCAGTAACTATCAATGCATCAGGCGATGCTACTATATACCTCTATCAGGTAATGGTTGAGGATGTGACTAACTGGGATGCAGCAAAGACAACTCTTCAGGTTCCTTCAGAGGAATTCCCGACATTGAAGTCTGCTGTTGCATATATCAGAAGTATGGAAGATAGACCTGAGGGCGAAGCAGGCAGAATGACTATCAAGCTTACTGCTGATATTCAGGAGCAGATAGTATTCGATGCACCTTATATTACCGTTGACGGTTCTAAGGCTGCAAGAGACGCAGGCGATGACAAGTACGAGATCAACTGGTACTATGGTCAGACAGGTAAGTACTATTCATGTGATGCAAGCGGTTACTATGATGAATCATTATTCTATGACAAGTTTGACAAGACTCTTGCAAGCGGCGACCTTTGGGGCGGCGTTGCAATAATAAGGGGCGACTACTTCAAGGCTGAAAATGTTACTTTTAGAAATACATTTAATTATGAAGTAACAGATAAGGAAATAGAAGATGGCTGTGAGAGTGTAAATATTGGTTTAAGAACAAAGACTTCCGATGTTCAGGCTTATAAGTCTAAGGAAAGAAGCAATGCCTTCTATATCGAAGCTAAGGGTATAGAGTGCTACAATTGTAATATTCTTTCCAGTCAGGATACATTAGGAAGAAACCACGAAACTATTAATGATTACTCAGCTTACTTCAAGAATTGTACAATAGGCGGAAATACCGACTATATCTGCGGCGAATTTTCAGCTGTATTTGATGATTGTGAACTCCAGTGGTTCTCATTCAAGAACGATGCTTCCAATAATACAGCAACAGAAGTTGGCAAGTGTGGTGTTGGTTATATCGTAGCACCTAAGACACAGCCTTATGTATTCAGAAATTGTCAGGTTACTACAAGAGGCGCTGAAGGCACAGATGAAGTAAAGGGTCTTTGGGGCAGAACTTGGAAAGCAAATTCACAGGCTTACTTTATCGATTGTACAACTAACGGTCATATTCTTGACTGGGGTTGGGGCGAAATGGGCGCAGGTGAAGGCGCTACAGCTAAGTTCTATGAGTATGGCAATACTACAGACGGTACTACACCATTCCTTTCAAATGGCGAATTTGGTAAGGAACTTACAGATCAGGCTGTTATCGACAGCTATACAGGTGATGGTATTATCACAGATGTATTAGGCGGCTGGACTCCCGAGCATTATGACGAAGCTCCTCCTGTTGAAGAAGGTCCGTTCACATGGACAGCTTCTAAGGAAGTTGCAGATAATGAAATATTACTTGACAATGAAAATGCAACTATAAAGGCTGAGCAGGCTATGAGCTTTGCTGAAAATGCAGCAGACAGACCCGATGGTGTTAAATTTGCCAACGGCGTTACAGCTAATGCATTTAACAAGACGTCAAGTGTAAATACCGTATTTAACGGTGACAACAACTGTAAGTACAGATTAGTTGCTACTATTACGGCTAAGGATAAGCCTATAAATATTACAATAGCAAATTACTTTGGTTCAGTAAAACCTGTTGGATTTATTAAGAATGTTGAATTCAGCAAAAATGATGCAGGCGAAGTTGTAAAGACTGCTGCAACAGGCGAGGTCGTTAAGACCGAAGAAGTACAGGGCGGCGTTTTCTGTACATATGACCTTAAGCCAGGCGAAAGCATTACTTACGGCGGCAGCGGTACTAATCCAGAGGTTTATGGTATCAACATAACTCCTCTTGAGGTAAATGAAAGCGCAGCTTCATTTGATTGGTATATCGATGACTTAGACACAGACAAGGACGGCAATGTTGATCCAGGTACATTTGATGTAGAGGGCAGCAAGATACAGCTTCTTCCCGGTTTTGATGCCGATAAGTGGGTAGTACTTAATGTTGCCGACTCAGCAACTCCCGGCTATGCAGCATTCGGCGGCAGAGCAGAAGCTAAGGCATATAAGTCAGGTACAAGACCTCAGAAGGCACCCGGTTATGACGCAGCCAAGGTTCCTACATCAGGTTCAGGCGTTGTATTTACACCGGGTAAGGACGGTATGCTTACCGTTTACTTTGCAGGTCAGGACAAGACTCTTGTCCGTGACTTTGTAGGCGGAAGCTTCCTTGTTGAAAACAGTTCTGCTGACGCACCCGGCAGCATAATTCCTCAGAGCTATTCACTCAATGTTGTAGGCGGACATCAGTATGCAATACATGCTTCTTCAAAGACTAATAACTATGCTATAGCAGGTATTAAGTTTACTGTTAATGAAGAAGTAACTGTTCCGTTAAAGTGGACAGATGACGGCAAGGCTAACTACAGTGCAGTAAATGTAGAGTTCGTAGACGCTGATTTGGGCAATGTTTATGCAACTGTTAAGAATGGCGATGCTGAAGTTAAGCTGCTTAAGGGTCACAGATACACCGTTAAGTCAAAAGATAGCGGCGCAGCAGCAGACGTAGCAGGCGCAAATACATTTACCGTTACAGGTGATGAGGTTACTATCAACTTTACAGAGGTTCCCGATACTAAGCTTTCAGGTAAGATCATAGATGATTATGATCATGTAATGGCAGATGCCGCTACAATAATAACAGGTATCAAGTTCGTGAATATGAGCGATCCTACAAGAGAGTACACAGGCGTTATAAATGCTGACGGTACTTACACTGTTGATCCTATCAAGCCCGGCGAGTATAACACAGTTATTACTGCAGAGGGCTACACAACTCAAGATAGAGTTTCTGTTACTGCTGACGAAGCTAAGAATGTAAATGATGTTTATGTTGAGTCTACAACTCCTGTAGTTTATCCTACAGAGTTCAAGGCTGAAATAAATGTACCCGGGGATTATGATACATTGACAGAAGCAAATGCGGCTATCAAGGCTATGACAAGACCCGAGGGTGAGGCAGGCAGAGTTACTATCAAGCTTAATAAAACTCTTCAGGAGCAGGTAGTATTCGATGCGGATTACGTTACATTAGACGGTCAGGGTAACGAGCTCAACTGGTACTATGGTACAACAGGCAACTACTACTCAATGGATAAGGACACAGGTCTTTACAGCAAGAGCTTATTCCTTGATAAGTATGAAAAGAGCGCATCCGTTAAGGATAATTGGGGTCGTGTTGCTATCATAAGAGGTAAGCACTTCAAGACTGTAAACACTACCTACAGAAATACATTCAACTATGAAGTAACTCCTAAGGAAGTAGAAGACGGCGCAGTAACCGTTGGCTTCCCGGATGGCAGAAAGCTTGGCGACGATGTTACAGTATACGCTGCTAAGGAGCGTTCAAATGCATTCTGGATCGAAGCAGCCAATATTGAAGTTGACAACTGTAAGATATATGCTTCACAGGATACCTTCGGCAGAAACGGTACTGATGACGGTGGTTATTCCGTATATGTAAAGAACAGTACTATCGGCGGTAACACAGACTACATCTGCGGTGAGTTCAAGGCTGTATTTGACAACTGTAAGCTTGAGTTCTATGCATATGAAAATGACGCAACTCACAATGCTGCAGTTGGCTATATCGTAGCTCCTAAGACTAACGCATATGTATTCAGAAACTGCGAGGTTACCACAAACGGTAAGGAAGGTACAGACCCTGTTACAGGTCTTTGGGGCAGAACTTGGGGTGTTTTAAAAGATAAAACAAACGCAGTAATACCCGGCTCTGGCTCTAAGGCTTACTTTGTAAATTGTGAAACTAACGGTCACATTCTTGAAGACGGTTGGGGTCAGATGAACGCCGGCGATATCAATGAAGCTACATTCGGCGAGTATGGCAATACCTCAAACGGCGAGCCTTTTGTAACTCATGGTCAGTATGTTCCTGATCCGGAAGTAAAAGACGAAGCAACTATCAAGAGCCTTACAACAGACGATATCCTTGAATTTGCCCTTGGCGGATGGCTTCCTGATATTTATGAGCTTTCAGATTCAGGCGATGGTCTCTGGGGCGATGTAGATGCAGACAACGATGTAGATGCAGAGGATGTATCAAAGACATTACAGTATACATTAGCTCCTGCAAATGTTGCAGATCCATTCTATCCTGCAAGAGCAGATGTTACAGACGATGGTAAGGTAGATTCAGCAGACGTTGCAGCTATACTTCAGAAGGTATTAGACGGCAGCTATAAGTTACCTGCTGAAAAGCACAATAAGCCGGTTCCTCCTGCTGAGAAGGAAGAATTACCCGCAACAACTGTTTGGGTAGTAGGCGATTCTACAGCTTGCCATTATACAGAGGTCGAAGATCCGCTTTACTGGTTCAAGAGAGTAGGCTTCGGCGACAAGATACAGCAGTACTTAGATCCAAAGGCAACGGTTGAGAATTTAGCATTATCAGGCAGAAGTTCAAAGAGCTTTGCAACAGGTATAAATGAAAACGGCGTTACAGACCAGGCAGCCGTTGACAATTATGCAAAATTAAAGAGCGAGATAAAGCCAGGCGACTACCTTATCATAGCTTGGGGTCACAACGACGAAAAGACTGATGCTTACAGACAGACTGTTCCCGCTGCAACTCCCGGCGACTATACACAGGAAGGCTCTTTTGAAAAGTCATTATACGACAACTATATTAAGATTGCTCAGGATGCAGGTGCTACACCTATTCTCTGTACACCTATAATCAGAGCAAATGCAAGCGGTACTTTATCTAACAACGATCTCCATAAGCCTGCGACAGGCGACTACTCTGTTCCTATCAAGGCTTTAGGCGAAAAGTTGGGAATACTGGTTGTAGACAGCCTTGCAAATACAGAAAATCTGTATAACAGATTAGGTGCAGGCGCAGATGCCAAGACTAATGAAGAAGCTAAGCTTCCCGATGTTCCTACAGGCTATATGACATTACATGCAGCTTTACAGGACAAGGCAGCTGATACCACTCACCTTAACGCTTTTGGCGCAAGCATGGTTGCTTATATGATGGTTAAGGATATCAGATCAGGTTCAACCGGTCTTGAAAAATACATCGGCAGAATACAAGAGCCTACATTTAACAACGATGAATGCAGAAATCCCGCTTGGGAAGCATTTGACGAATCTATTTACAATCCAAGCTCAATCTGGAAGTTTGGTGCTGACAGCAAGTGGGCAGGCTCCGTATTCGGCTCAAGCGTAGGTACTTTCACAGAGGATAATCATCCTAACTGCGATATAGTATTAAATGAAGATCAGTCAGTTACTCTTATGGCAGCCAACAACAAGGGCAAGATAGCATCTGACAGGGACGGTATTACAATGTACTTCCAGGAGATAGACGCAGACCAGCCGTTTACTTTAACTGCTACTGCTCATATCGATGAGGTTACAGATGCTGCTAAGAAGGGTTCTGAAGAATATGATGCATCTAACAATCAGGCTGGTTTCGGTCTTATGTTAAGAGATAATATGTTCACTGACTACAATTACGATACCAATGCTCACTACTTTGCAGTAGGTAGTACTGCTCAAAACAGTGGTAAGAATGATGTATCAGTATGGAGAAGAAAGACTATGCCTGATGGATCTGCTAAGAACATGGAGCAGACAGTTGTAAAGGCATATGAAACTACTGATGAGTCTAAGGCTGCACTTCCTGCAGGATCAAGCTTTGATCTTAAGATATCAAGAGACGCTAACGGTGTTGTAACTCTTCAGCGTGGTACTGAGGATCCGGTTGTATTCGATGCAACAACAGGTGCAGACACTAATCTTAAGGCTGTTAAGGCTGACAAGGATTATGTAGGTATGTTTGTATCCAGAAAGGGTACTGTTACATTCTCTAACATTAAGTTAGAACTTCAGTAACAATATTAATTCCTTCCTTTTGGAAGCTATATATTTGAGGACTGCGGCTTTTAGCCGCAGTCTTCTTTTTTGCCTTAGAAGTAAAGGTCATTGCAGAGGAATTTCTGTACATAAGCTAAATCAAACCGCCTTGCGCAGCGATACCAAAAAGCCGATCCTTGCTTTGGCAAGGGAAGAGGCTCATCGTCATACGGGGGAAGGTTTTAAATAAATCACTTTGTCACAGCCTGTCCTTTTCAAGGAATGAGCATTGAGCCGAAAGGCATACCGCCGTCTTCAAAATGCGTTATAACAGGCGCAGCCAATGCATATCATACAACTAAACATTGCAATTACAATATATTTGTGCTATACTTAGCTTGTATCACTACATACACAAATGAGGAAGACAAAATGAGAGAAATTGATGTATCGATAATAACCGATAAAATAAAAGAGCTTTGCATAAATGCCAACTGTGTGCTTAACGAGGATGTATACAATGCCATAAACGAAGCCAATAAAAACGAAGCTTCACCCATAGGCAGGAACATACTTTCTCAGCTTATGGAAAATGCCGACCTTGCCAAAAGCAAGTTTAAGCCCATATGCCAGGACACGGGTATGGCAGTTATTTTTATGGAGATAGGCCAGGATGTACATTTTACAGGCGGCGATCTTACCGATGCCATAAACGAAGGCGTGCGCCGTGGCTATACAGAGGGCTATCTCAGAAAGTCCGTTGTTTCCGATCCTCTTATAAGAGTGAATACTAAGGACAATACTCCTGCTGTAATACATTACGACATAGTGAAGGGCGACAGGGTACATATAGAGGTGGCGCCAAAGGGCTTCGGCAGCGAAAATATGAGCAGGATATATATGCTAAAGCCTTCAGACGGAGTTGAAGGCGTTAAGGCAGCAATATTGGATTGCATAGAGAAGGCAGGCCCTAACCCCTGCCCGCCTATGGTGATAGGCGTGGGTATAGGCGGCAATTTTGAGCTTTGTGCCAAGCTTGCCAAAAAGGCGCTTCTTCGCCCGATAGGCTCTCATTCCCATAAGGAACATATAAGAAAAATGGAAGAAGAGCTTCTTGAAAAGGCAAATATGCTGGGTATAGGCCCCCAGGGGCTGGGCGGCAGCACTACCGTTTTGGGCCTTAATATCGAGACCTATGCCACACATATTGCGGGATTGCCCCTTGCAGTCAATGTAAGCTGCCATGTTACAAGGCACGGGGAATGTACTGTATAGGTGACGGTCGTCATAGCTGTAGGAAAAAGGAGGAACTATAGGTGGAAAATACTGCACAAAACAAGATGGTAAAAAGAAACTATAAAACTACATTTTCATATTTCATATTGGCTTTGGCATTTATTGCGGTCTTATACTATATGCTGGGACCCTCCGAGGGATATTTGCATTCGGATTGTGTGGACACCATGACATGGGCACAGGGAAGTATTGAAAGCGGCAGATTCTACAGCACTACGTTTTGTTATCCCTATCTCCTTCCTTTTGGAGCCACATTTCTGTTTTTCCCGTTTGTAAAGATATTTGGCTTTTCAATGTTTGCATACAGACTTTCAATGCTTGTATTCTTGTTCGTGTTTACGGCAGCTCTTTACTTTATGCTGAGGGGCATGAAGTGGAGCAAAGAGTTATGTATGGTCACGATAGCTCTTGAGTTTATGCTGCTGTCTTCAAGCCAAAAGCTCAGAGAACTTTTTTGGGAGCATATTATACACTACAGCCTGGGCGCTATGATCGCCTTTGGCCTTCTTGCTCTTGTATTTCTGTTTCTTATTCGCTACAGTAAAAATGATTTTTCGTTCAATAAAAACAAGAAGGTCATCATACCTGCCCTGTGCTTTGCCTTGTGGACATTTTTGTCTGCATCAGATGGGCTCACCGCTCTCACTCTTTCTGTCATACCTATAATCGGCGCATTGTTCATTACGGCAGTTTTGGATGAGAAGGGCAAGCTCTTTTCAAAAAGCAACAAGGGTCTCTTTATTGCCCTTGGCATAATTATTGCCGCAACATTGGTCGGCCTTTTGGTATTCGGCATAGTTTCATCAAGCGTGGAAACAACTTACGAAAGTAAATACACAAGCATCGTTGCCAATACGGAATGGAGCAATAATATGCTGAAATTTTTGCCCCACTGGACATCCCTTATGGGTGCGGATTATGAAGTCGGCCAATCTATCACAAAGCCGGCCAATGTATTCGCCGCCGTTAAAATGGCAGGAAGTCTTGTGCTCTTCTTTGTGCCTGTGTTTGCGCTTTTTATATACAATAAACTGAACAGGCATGAAAAAATATTTTTGCTCTTCCATTGGTTTATGACCGGATTTATACTGTATGGCTTTGTGTTTGGCAATCTTTCCGATGTAAACTGGAGACTTTCACCTATAGTATGCAGCTCCGCCATAGTTAACGTATGCGTATGGAAGTACTTGTGGAGCGGCAGCACCGCAAAGAGAATGACCGTGCTTTTGTCATCTCTCATTATTTTATCGGCTGTGATAACAGCAGGACAGATTGTTGCTATGCCTGCAAACTACGGAAGAGATGACGATCATCATAAGGCTGTGGAGCTTTTGGAAAGAAACGGCCTTGACTACGGCTATGCAACATATTGGAATGCCAATATTTTAACGCTGCTTTCCGACAATAAGGTCAAGGTAAGAGAGATATATATGCCGGAGGGCAATTACACAAAGGGCTGGCTCAATTTGGATCTGAACTGGTATGAGGATGTACCTTCACAGGATAAGTATTTCGTGCTTCTTACAAGGGAAGAATATAACTGGGCTGAAGATAGAAACCATCCTATATTGGAAAATACGTCAAATATAATAGAAGAAGGCAATTGGGTAGTCCTTGTGAAGAATGAAAATATATTTTGACGGTGATTGACCCAACGGGATCGACAAGACGTTTTGTATGAGCAAATGCAAAGCAGCTGTAAAGGAGATCTTATTATGGATAAAATAGCGGTATTGATCCCCTGCTACAACGAAAGCAAGACGATTGGGAAGGTAGTGGAGGATTTCAGACGTATACTGCCCGAAGCGACCGTATATGTATATGACAACAATTCCACAGACGGTACCGATGAGATCGCAAGGGCGGCAGGCGCAGTGGTGCGCTATGAATACAAGCAGGGCAAAGGAAATGTCATAAGACGTATGTTCAGAGAAATAGACGCCGAATGCTATATCATGACAGACGGAGATGACACCTATCCGGTAGAGCCAACAATAAAAATGTCCGCCATGATACTTGAACAGGGTATGGATATGATAGTAGGCGACAGGCTTTCATCAACATATTTTACGGAAAACAAAAGGCCCTTCCACAATTTTGGGAATTCTATGGTAAGAAAAGCCATAAACACCCTTTTCAAAAGCGATATAAAGGATATAATGACAGGACTCAGAGCCTTTTCATACAGGTTTGTAAAGACATTCCCTGTTATTTCAAAAGGCTTTGAAATAGAGACTGAAATGACAATACACGCCATTGATAAAAATATGCTTGTGGCAAATTATGTTATTGATTACAGAGATAGGATAGATGGCAGTGAGTCCAAGCTCAATACCTACAGTGACGGTCTTAAGGTCATCAAAACCATTGTAAAGCTATATAAGGATTATAAACCCAGGCATTTCTTTTCGTGGATAGGCACAGTGCTTTTTATACTGAGCGTTGTCTTTTTTATTCCCGTGTTTATAACATATATGAAAACAGGACAGGTGCCTAATTTCCCCACCCTTATAGTATGCGGATTTACTATGATAACTGCGATACAGTGCTATATTGCGGGTATGATACTTTCAACAATAGTTGCAAAGGATAAGCAGGACTTTGAATTTAAGCTTGTAATGATAGACCGCATGGAAAAAGAATTGAAGCGGAAGGATAGATAATATGAATATCACAACACCTATCACAAGAGAAAAAGCAAGAAGCCTTAAGGCAGGGGATATGGTATATATAACAGGCGTTATATACACAGCCAGGGATGCCGCGCACAAGAGGATGCTTGAAAATTTGGAAAAGGGAATAGCTTTGCCTGTCGACCTGACAGATCAGACAATATATTTTGCAGGGCCTGCTCCCGCTAAGCCGGGAGAGCCTATAGGATCCGTAGGGCCTACCACGAGCTACAGAATGGATGCGTATTCTCCAAAGACAATAGAACTGGGGCTTACGTGTATGATAGGCAAGGGTGCAAGAAATGAAGCCGTGATCGACGCTATGAAAAAATACGGCGCCGTATATATAGGCGCAGTAGGCGGAGCAGGAGCTCTTTTGAGCGAGTGTGTCAAAAAATGTGATGTGGTCGCCTATGATGATCTTGGCTCAGAGGCTATACACCGCCTTGAGGTAGAGAATTTCCCCGGTATCGTCATAATAGACAGCCGTGGAAACAATCTTTATGCAACAGAGCCGCAGAAGTATAAAAAATAATATTTAAAAATAGGATATCTCCAATGTATTTTTCGGTGTAAAGGGAAGATATGATAGGGTAAACTTGTCTGAAATGATGTTGCCCTATGTTTTGCACTCCTAGTCTAACGGATAGAACGCTTGGCTCCGGACTGAGAAATGGGGGTTCAATTCCCCCGGAGTGCATTGAAATACAGCTAAATACATAGAGCTTGACAAATCGGTATTTTGCCGAGACTGCCAAACTGCTATGTATTTTTTTGTGCCGATATTTATAAGGGCCTTGCGCGAGCCGTATTTTAAGAGCAATGCTCTTAGCTTATGAAGTGAGAATGTTTTTTATAATTTGATGATCATTGCTTATCCGTTTGCGGCCTCAATTTTTTTATACCATAAATGTTAAAGGCATTATCAAAAGGCCGCTATGGGATATGCTGCGAAATATGATGTTATATATATCAGTTTCCTTCATATTCGTCAAGAGTTATCATACTGTCAACGCTCTCGCCAGCAGGTATCATTGGGAATACCTTTTCGTCTCTGTCTATTTCGCATACGATAAGGGCAGGCTTGCCGCTTGCAATGGCTCCCTTTATGGCATCATCCACCTGTTCGGGCTTTGTTACATTATATGTAACGGCCTTATATGCCTCGCCCAGCTTTATAAAGTCTGTAGCCTTGTCAAGATTGGTCTGAGAATATCTTGCGTCATAGAAGAGATCCTGCCACTGTCTTACCATACCCAAAACGTGATTGTTTATGACAACCTCTATTATAGGCACATCGTTTGCCACTGCCGTAGCCATTTCAATATGGTTCATATAGAAGCAGCCGTCGCCTGCAATATTGAACACTACCTTGTCGGGCTGTCCTACCTTTGCGCCAATGGCAGCGCCTAAGCCATAGCCCATAGTTCCAAGGCCGCCTGAAGACAGGAAGTGTCTTGGGTACTTGTTCTCTATAAATTGGCAAGCCCACATCTGATGCTGGCCTACCTCGGTAACTATTATCTCTTCACCCTTGCATATGGCATTTATCCTCTCCATAATATACTGAGGCTTAAGAGTGCCGTCATGTACATACTTAAGGGGATATTCCGCCTTGTATTTATTTACCTCTGAGAGCCATTCCTTTCTCTCCTTCTTTTCAAGGCGGGCATTTATGCGCCTGCATACCTCGTTCACATCGCCTATGACCGCACAATATGCAGGTACGTTCTTGCTTATTTCGGCAGGGTCTATATCTATATGGAGCACCTTTGCATTGGGAGCAAAGGTCTTGAAATTAGTTGCAACTCTGTCGCTGAAGCGGGCGCCCATAGCTATAATAAGGTCGCACTCGTTGGCAAGAAGGTTAGATGTCTTTGTGCCGTGCATACCTATCATACCGGTATAGTTGGGGTGATCGGAGGGTACTGTGCCAAGACCCATGGCTGAGCAAGACGCAGGCATATCCTGGCTTTCTATAAGCTTGAGTATCTCCTCTGTGGCTTCGGCATTTATACAGCCGCCGCCGCAGTAGAGGAAGGGCTTTTCGGAATTCTGTATAAGCTCTATGGCCTCGGAAAGATCCTCCTCGGTAATGGTGTTCACTCTTTTCTCAACGGGAATAGGCTCCTTTGGCGTGTATTCGCACATAGCCCCGGTAACGTCTTTTGTAATATCTATGAGCACAGGGCCCGGACGTCCTTTTCTGGCTATCCAAAAGGCTTTCCTTACAGTGTCGGCAAGCTTTGTAACGTCTTTTACAAGGAAGTTGTGCTTTGTTATAGGCATTGTTATGCCGGTTATATCCACTTCCTGAAAGCTGTCCTTTCCCAAATAGGAATTGGCAACATTGCCTGTGATAGCGACCATAGGCACGCTGTCCATATATGCCGTAGCTATGCCCGTAACAAGGTTACAGGCACCGGGGCCGCTTGTGGCAAGGCATACGCCTACCTTACCCGTAGCCCTTGCATAGCCGTCTGCCGCATGGGCAGCGCCTTGTTCATGAGACGTCAGATAATGCTTTATTTCATGCTGATGCTTGTATAATGCATCGTATATATTCAGTACAGCGCCGCCGGGATAGCCGAATATAGTGTCTACACCCTGTTCCTTAAGGCACTCTACCAATATTTCAGAACCGTTCAATAACATATAGTACCTCCGTTAAAATCAATATAAGCCCGAATAGTCGTCGGCTTTATACATTTCAATATATCTTTCGGGATAATGATAATCCGCATCTATGCCTTTTTCAAGCAGGGGATAAAGGTCATATTCAAATATCTGCGTTGAAGCAAGGCTGTGTCCGTTTTTGGATACTCTTGTAAGTGTCTCAAAGCCCATGTGGCCTTGGTGTATGAATATGCCGTTTATGTCGCATTCATAAAGAGCGGAATGGCTTGCATCCGCTTCGCCCAAATAAACTATTTTGCCGTATTCACAGCTATAGAATTTATAGGTGTAGTCTGCCTCGCAGCAGCCTGTCTTAACGCAGAGCTCCTTATATCCGTCTTTGTTTATATCATAAGCGCAGTATTCCACCTCTGTATCTCCGTCACACGGTTCGCTCCGGGTGTTTACTCCGTCTGAATAGGTGGCTGTATGTCCTGCTTTGCTCAGCCACTTGAGTTCATTGATATATACTGCTTTTACATCCTCCTGTATGGCAGATACAGGCACTGCCCAAGCAGTCAATATCACAATGAAAGACAACAAAACAGCTATAGTTTTTTTCACAGCCATACCTCCTTAGTTCAATACGGCGCCCTTGTCTGCTGAGCTGACAAGCTTAGCATATCTTGAAAGATAGCCTGTCTTTATCTTAGGCTCAGGTATCACCCATTCCCTTCTTCTTGCTTCAAGCTCATCATCGCTTACCTCTACGTTTATCTTGCCGCCGTTTATATCTATATCTATAATATCGCCTTCACGCACAAGACCTATATTTCCGCCTGCGGCAGCCTCGGGTGATACATGACCTATGCTTGCGCCTCTTGAAGCGCCGCTGAAACGGCCGTCTGTAATAAGAGCAACATCCTTATCCAGCTTCATACCTGCAAGAGCGGAAGTAGGCGAAAGCATTTCTCTCATACCGGGGCCGCCCTTGGGGCCTTCGTATGTTATTACAACAACATCGCCCTTTACTATCTTGCCGCCGAATATAGCTGCGATAGCATCCTCTTCGGATGTAAATACCCTTGCGGGGCCTTTGTGCTTGAGCATTTCGGGAGCAACTGCGCTTCTCTTTACAACACAGCCGTCTTTTGCTATATTTCCTCTGAGCACAGCTATGCCGCCTGTTGCGGAATATGGCTCATCGATTTTTCTTATAATAGTGCCGTCGGCTCCGTCTATACCCTCTATATTTTCGCCTACAGTCTTTAATGTAACTGTGGGGTTGTCAAGCTCAAGCAAGCCAAGCTTGTTTATCTCCGCCATAACGGCAGGGATACCGCCTACGAGATTCAGCTCCTCAATATAGTTAGGGCCTGCGGGAGCAAGGTGACAGAGGTTGGGAGTCTTGGAGCTTATTTCGTTTGCTATGTCAAGATTTATCTCAACTCCTGCCTCATGAGCTATAGCGGGAAGATGAAGCATTGAATTTGTTGAGCAGCCAAGAGCCATGTCCATTGTAAGAGCATTCTTAAATGCCTTTTCGTTCATTATATCTCTTGGCTTTATATCCTTTTCCACAAGCTTCATTATCTGCATACCCGCATGCTTTGCAAGACCTATCCTGTCGCCGTAAACAGCAGGTATAGTTCCGTTGCCGGGAAGCGCCATACCTATTACCTCTGAAAGACAATTCATTGAATTGGCTGTATACATGCCTGAGCATGAGCCGCAGCTCGGACAGGACTTGTCCTCATATTCCTTAAGCTTTTCTCTGCTTATAAGTCCTGCCTCGTAAGCGCCTACAGCCTCAAATGTCTTTGAAAGGGAAAGCTTTTCGCAGCCCATTGTGCCTGCAAGCATAGGGCCGCCGCTGCATACTATGGCAGGTATATTAAGCCTTGCGGCTGCCATGAGCATACCGGGAACTATCTTGTCGCAGTTTGGTATAAGCACAAGACCGTCAAAGCCGTGCGCCATAGCCTGGCATTCTACACTGTCTGCAATAAGCTCTCTTGTGGGAAGAGAGTAGTGCATACCTATATGACCCATGGCGATACCGTCACATACGCCTATGGCAGGCACCTCTATAGGTGTTCCTCCTGCCGCAAGTATACCTGCCTTGACTGCCTTTGCTATATTGTCAAGATGCACATGACCGGGTATGATCTCATTCTGAGCATTGACCACGCCTATAAGAGGCCTTGCCAGCTCTTCATCTGTATAGCCCATCGCCTTGAATAAAGAACGGTGGGGCGTCTTGTCCGGACCTTTTTTAACTCTGTCACTTATCATTTTTGCCTTCCTCCTTGTGTATATGTTGTTTCCTTATTGACTTTAAAATGTAAATTTAATAAATTTGCATTTGAAAACCGATAAGGATAATAATTTTATTACCGACTTATCATCGGGGTCATTCCTTCCGCCAGCCGCAAGGTGGCTGGGCGGAAGCCCCGATACTTTTGAGGTCAAAAAAATTGAAAATAAATTTTTTCAACTTACTAAACTTTGACAGTTAGAACCTCGCCGCCGCAACGTGGCAAAAGGCGAGGTTGAGCCTCTTTTGGGGTCGAAAGTTATGAAATAAGATAATTCCGAGCCCCAAAAGCCGTTCGGAGGGTGTGGGAACCACCGGAAGGTTCCCATTGCACGGAAAGATTTATCCGACAGCCAAAGGCTGTCTTTCAGCGTAGCTGAAAGTGCTGAACGTTTTTGGTACTTTTTTCGCAAAAAAGTACATATAAATTAGATTTTATAAAGTTCGTAAAACCTTTAAAGGTTTTCAATAATTAATTTACCCATTTCATTGCAGCCTACCTGCCTTCAACATTAATGAAAGATGCCTGTTCTCCATTAGGGAAATAATAGGTATTTATACCCTTATCTGACGTTACTCTTAAAAGTCCGTTTATAAAACAATAAGACTCAATGCTGTACTCTGTTTTTACGTTACCTGTTTCCTTGCCGAAGGCATCAAACATCACAAGCTCGTAATCACTCTTCTTGCCGCAGAAGATACCGCCGCCGTCGGAAACAAAAAACCTTTCGCAGATATCTTCCGCCATTACATTTCCCTTTGTATCTATAACATCATACGTATTTGTTTTGGGGTCAAAGCCGAACCAAAAATTATCATAGGCATATGAAGGCACAACAAACTCATAGCCCTTATCTTTAATGTTAAATTTTTTCTTTCCGTTTATATCAAGTATTTCGCCGTCTGCCCGGATCTCTCCGTTATCCATAAATTCCACAGTATCATATTTTTTAATATATTCTCCGCTGCCTACACGAAGTAATTCCGAATGGGATGTTTTTATGTTTCCCAGGATAACGTTTGTGCCGAAAATACTGCTGATATTATAAGTTTTCAGATCAATTTTAAATGTTTTCAAGATATCGCCCTTGTTGTTTACAATATCTGCATTACCGTTTTTGTCAATGCCCACGGTCATATTGTTAAGGGCTGTACCGCAATATTTGTATTTTTTTTGTGTTATGGGCTTTAGGTCTTTATCCAAAAAAGCAAACAAAACGCCCTCGCCCGCTTTTTCGTCTTCATATAAAGCCGAATACATACCGCAGCCTATATTGCTGATATAGTCTGTATCGTCCACAGAAATTATTTTTCTTGCCTTAAGGTCATACAATTTGTATCCGAAATCGTTAACAGCGGCTATATCTCCGTCTATACTTATAACACCCGTTACCCCCGAACCGGAAGTAACATCGTCGCCGTTTTTATCTATAATGATTTCTCTGCCCACGCCTGCACCTGCGTAAGCCAGAACGGGCATATAATTTTCCCCTATGGGATATACGCAGCCAAGGTCTTGGGATGTAAAGTGCTGAGAATAGCTGTTTATATATTCCGGATCGTATTTGGTAATATCACGTCCTACTATGTCCATATAGCAGCTGCCGTCATAGTTCGAGCATAAAATTTTTTCAAAATCGCCTACAATATAATACTCGGGAACAGTATTATAGTTGCCTTTAAGGTCGTACAGTCTTAAAAATGTACATATAGACTGTTCTCTTGTATAATTGCCCAAAGGGTCAAAATTGCCCTTTGTATCCCCCATCATAACTCCGCAGTGATACATAGCGTATATATCGTTCCTTGCCCAAAGGGATATTTTGTCGCCGTCTTTGAACACATGGGGATATGTAAGTTCATAGTCCATATCCTTGTTTTGGCTTTCAAGAAGTACCTTATAGGTATTGCACAGCATTTTTGCCGCTTCCTGCCTTGTTATAAACCTTGTGGGTTCAAATTTTCCGTTTCCCGTTCCGGAAACTATACCCAAAGAAGCACAGAAAAGAATATCGGGGTCTATATCGTTATCATTTGTAAGGTCGTTGAAGCTCACAACAGCTTCGCCTTTTTCCGTTATGCCCCATGCACGAAGGGTATTTGCGCAGAGTTTGCAAAATTCCTGTCTTATGGTAGCATTTCCATATCCGCCCATAAGAAAATCCGGAACAAGACCTTCTTCTCTTGCCCTGTTCACATCGTCCAACGCCCAGTCGGAAGGTGGGTCGTAGGCGTAAACATTATTTGCAAACATAAACAACATAAACATAAGTACGATATATCTTTTCATCGTGTCCTCCCTTTTCTTTAAAGCTTTCGGGGATCTCTCCCCGAAAGCAAATATATTAAAGGTTTTCAATAATTAACCTACCCATTTCCTTACAGCCGACCTGCTTCATACCCTCGCTCATGATATCGCCTGTTCTGTAGCCCTTATCAAGGACCTTTGTAACGGCATCCTCAATGCACTTAGCCTCTTCCTGAAGGCCGAAGCTGTACTTAAGCATCATAGCGCCTGAAAGAATAGTAGCTATAGGATTGGCAAGATCCTTGCCTGCTATATCGGGAGCAGAGCCGTGTACGGGCTCATACATACCGAGAGTACCCTCGCCGAGACTTGCGGAAGGCAGCATACCGATAGAGCCTGTCATCTGAGAAGCCTCATCTGAAAGGATATCGCCGAATATATTGCCAGTAACGATAACATCAAATGTAGTAGGCCTCATAATGAGCTGCATAGAAGCATTGTCCACATAAAGGTGGTCAAGCTCTACATCGGGATAGTCCTTTGCAACCTCGAGAACAACGCTTCTCCAAAGCCTTGAAGACTCCAATACATTCTGCTTGTCCACGTTGGTAACGTGCTTGTTTCTCTTTCTTGCTATTTCAAAGGCAGTCCTTGTAATCCTTTCAACTTCCTTTACGGAATACTGCTCCACATCATAGGCAGCCTCGCCCATATCCGTCATTTTTCTGCCCTTTTCGCCAAAGTACATACCGCCTGTAAGCTCTCTTACAACCATAATGTCAACGCCGTCTGCCACAAGCTCGGGCTTGAGAGGACAAGCATCCTTTAAAGCGTCGTGAAGAGTAGCGGGTCTTAAATTGGCATATAAGCCCAAAGCGCCTCTTAAGCCTAAGAGAGCTCTTTCGGGTCTCTTATCGCCGGGAAGAGTATCCCACTGCCAGCCGCCTACAGCGCCTAAGAGCACGGAATCGCTTGCCTTACATACATCGATAGTCTCCTGAGGAAGAGGCTCGCCGTATTTATCTATGGCACAGCCGCCGCCTAAAACATAAGTATATTCAAAAGTATGACCGAATTTTTCACCTATAGCATTGAGCACGGCAATATTCTGTTCCATTACCTCCGGACCTATGCCGTCGCCTGCTACTACCGCAATTTTGTAATTCATTTTATACACCTCTATTTAATTCCCAATTTGACCTTAGTCTGCTCTATAAGACCGCCTGCCTTGAACATCTCCTGCATAAATTCGGGGAAGGGCTCGGCCTGATAGGTCTCGTTCTTTGTCTTGTTTGTAATAACGCCTGTATCGAAATCCACTTCTACCTCATCGCCCATGTCTATGCTGTTGGCAGCTTCTTCGCACTCCAGTATGGGCAGGCCGATATTTATGGCGTTTCTGTAGAATATTCTGGCAAATGTCTTAGCTATAACGCATGATATGCCGCTTGCCTTTATGGCTATAGGCGCATGCTCTCTTGAAGAGCCGCAGCCGAAATTCTTCTCGGCAACGATGATGTCGCCGTCTTTTACATTTTCCACAAAGTTCACGGTTGAATGTATAGCATCCTCCATACAGTGCTTTGCAAGCTCCTTGGGATCGGAGGAATTCAGATATCTTGCAGGGATAATAACGTCTGTATCGATATTATCTCCGTATTTAAAAACTTTTCCGCATGCTTTCATTGAATTATCCTCCTTTTACACTTCTGCCGGATCGGTTATCTTGCCGGTAACAGCAGTAGCCGCAGCAACGGCAGGGCTTGCAAGATATACTTCCGATTCGGGATGGCCCATACGGCCTATAAAGTTTCTGTTAGTGGTAGATACTGCTCTTTCTCCCTTGGCAAGTATGCCCATGTGACCGCCTAAGCAGGGGCCGCAGGTAGGAGTGGAGAAGGCACAGCCTGCTTCAACGAATATCTTTGCAAGGCCTTCTTCAACACACTTGAGCCATATCTTCTGAGTGCCGGGAAGTATTATGACTCTCAATCTTGGATCGATCTTCTTTCCCTTTAATATATTTGCGGCGATCCTCATATCGCTCATTCTGCCGTTTGTACAGGAGCCTATAACTACCTGATCCACCTCAAGGCCCTTAGCCTCGTCAATAGTCTTTGTGTTTTCGGGAAGATGAGGGAAGGCAACCGTAGGTCTTAACTGTGACAGATCTATTTCATAGACCGCATCGTACTCTGCATCTTCATCTGCTTCGTACACAACGGGAGTTTTGTCGGAATGCTCCTTAACATATTCAAGAGTCTTGTCGTCAACAGGGAAAATGCCGTTCTTTCCGCCTGCTTCGATAGCCATATTGGCAATAGTGAAGCGGTCGTCCATAGTAAGATACTGCAGACCGTCGCCTGTAAATTCCATAGACTTGTAAAGAGCGCCGTCAACACCTATCATGCCTATGATGTGAAGTATTATATCCTTGCCGCTTACCCACTTTGCAGGCTTGTTCTTAAGCACGAACTTAAGTGCGGAAGGCACCTTGAACCACGCAACGCCTCTTGCCATACCGACAGCCATATCCGTAGAGCCAACGCCTGTGGAAAAAGCGCCTAAGGCTCCGTAGGTACAGGTGTGTGAATCGGCGCCTATAACAACATCGCCTGATACCACAAGGCCCGATTCGGGAAGAAGACAGTGCTCTATACCCATTTGGCCTACCTCAAAGTAGTTCTTTATCTCTTTGTCACGAGCAAATTCTCTGATATACTTACAGTGCTCCGCTGACTTTATGTCCTTGTTGGGAGTAAAGTGATCGGGCACTATAGTTACCTTGTTCTTATCAAATACCTTGTCTATACCGATCTTGTTAAACTCCGTTACGGCAACGGGAGTCGTAACATCATTGCCAAGCACAAGATCCAGCTTAGCTTCAATAAGCTGACCTGCCTTGACAGACTCAAGACCTGCGTGAGCAGCCAATATCTTTTGAGTCATAGTCATACCCATAGTGGTGTCCTCCTATAAAAAGTTTTTGTATTTTTCTTCTATATCCTTTATAAGCTTATATTCCATTGAGTCCACAAGCGCTATCCAGCTTGCCTCAATAATATCCTTTGATACGCCTACGGTAGTCCAGCTATCCTTGCCGTCGCTTGACTCTATAAGCACCCTTACCTTTGAAGCGGTGGCGGAATTGGAATCCAGCACCCTTACCTTGTAGTCTGTAAGATGTACGGAAGCAAGGCCGGGATAGAATACCTCAAGAGCCTTTCTAAGCGCCTTGTCCAAAGCGTTTACGGGGCCGTCGCCTTCGGCAGCGGTTATCTCGCTTTGGTTGTCTACCTTTATCTTTATCATGGCAGCGGCGGTCTGACCCTCCGCAAGAGGAGGATGCTCGCCTATTATTTTAAATGTCTCCAGCTCGAAGAAGGGCTTGTACTTGCCTAATTCCTTCCTTATCAAAAGCTCAAAGGCACCGTCTGCGCCTTCAAACTGATAGCCCTCGTACTCCAGCGTTTTAAGCTTGTCTATTATCTTTGACGTCTCTTGATCGTTTTTCTCGATATGGGGAGCTATCTTCTGTATCTTAGAGAGTATGGTCGTTCTGCCGGATACCTCGCTTGTAAGGAATTTTCTTTCATTTCCCACGACAGAAGGATCTATATGCTCAAAGCTCTTGCTGTTTTTCAGCACACCGTCAACATGCATACCGCCCTTGTGGGCGAAGGCTGTCTTGCCTACAAAGGGCTCTCTGTCGGAAAGCTTGAGGTTGGTGATTTCACTTATCTCTCTTGCCGTGTGAGTAAGCATATTCATATTTTCGGCAGGTATACAGCTATAGCCACGCTTTACCTGAAGATCCGGGATTATAGTTGAGAGATTGGCATTTCCGCATCTCTCGCCGAAGCCTGTAAATGTGCCTTGCACGTGCTTTGCGCCTGCCAATACAGCCATGACCGAATTGGCAACGGCCATGCCGCAGTCGTTATGAGTGTGTATGCCTACCGTAACATCAAAGGCTTCAACGACCTTTTTTGTTATGGTATATATCTCATCGGGGAACGTGCCGCCGTTGGTATCGCAAAGACACAGGCAGTCGGCTCCCGCCTGCACCGCAGCATCAAGAGCCTTCATGGCATAGTCCTTGTTGTTCTTATAGCCGTCAAAGAAATGCTCGGCGTCGAACACGACCTCCCTGCCCTGTTCCTTAAGATAAGAGACAGTATCATATATCATCTCGATATTTTCGTGTAAAGTAGCGCCTATGATATCCGTAACATGGAAATCCCATGTCTTGCCGAATATGGCAACGGTGTCTGTACCCGCTCCCAAAAGAGCTTGTATATTACCGTCTTCGGCAGGGGATATGCTGCGCCTTCTGGTTGAGCCGAAGGCCGCTATTTTAGTGTTTTTAAGACTTACGGATCTTATCTTTTCAAAAAATTCAAGATCCTTGGGATTGGAGCCGGGATTGCCTGCTTCCACATAGCCTACGCCAAGCCTGTCCAGCGCCTTTACTATTTTTATTTTGTCCTTCACGCTGAAGGACACGCCCTCTGCCTGGGCTCCGTCTCTCAGCGTTGAGTCGAAAATGGTTATATTATTCAAAGTAATCACCTATTTGGGACATAAATTTGTGTTTATAGTAATAATGACCTCTCCACCAACCTTCGGTTGGTCCCCCTCCCCTGATTAGGGGAGGCTATGCACCGCAAAGGCAATGACAGCAACTTAGTTGTCAATTTTTCTAAGTAGATAAGGAATTTTGCAAAGTACCCACCTAAGGCTCCCCTAATCAGGGGAGCTCAGCGTGTCGACAAAGTCGACACGCTTGAAAGAAATGCTTACATTTCTTTCAGTTGAATTGAGGTAGGAACCAGCCGTGTTTTCCGCAATTTAGGCATAAATGCCTAAATTACAGAAAAGTTCCTGTCCTCAGGCGGGCAAAGCTCGCCTTGCGGATTATAGTCTGCGACGCTTTTTTGCAGGCTGTTCTTTATTTTAATTCATATTTACTCTCAAAATATTGTTTTTCGATAGTCTGGGCTCCCCTAATCAGGGGAGCTGTCAGCCGCGGCAAAAGTTAATATAAAAATAACTGTGAGCGGGGCTGACTGAGAGGTCGAACCTATATTTCTAAACGCAATTCATCTTGCCAACATAATTAGTTATTTATAAGCTTATCTTCGCCGTTCCAGCTATAGAGCTTTCTGATCTCCTCGCCGACCTTTTCTGACTGATGCTCTGAAGCAAGCTTTCTCATAGCCTTGAAGTGAGCCTGTCCGCCTGCTGATGACATATCGAGAAGGAATTCCTTTGCGAATGAACCGTCTTGTATGTCTGCAAGTATCTTTCTCATAGTCTTTTTTGTCTCTTCAGTTATAAGCTTTGGACCTGTTACATAGTCGCCGTACTCTGCTGTGTTGGAGATAGAATATCTCATGCCTGCAAAGCCGCTCTGGTAAATAAGGTCTACGATAAGCTTCATTTCGTGTATACACTCAAAGTAAGCGTTTCTCTCATCATAGCCTGCCTCAACAAGCGTCTCAAAGCCTGCCTGCATAAGTGCGCATACACCGCCGCAGAGAACAGCCTGCTCGCCGAAGAGGTCTGTCTCTGTCTCTGTTCTGAATGTTGTTTCAAGAACGCCTGCTCTTGCGCCGCCTATAGCAAGTGCATAAGCAAGAGCCAGATCCTGAGCCTGGCCTGTAGCATCCTGCTCAACCGCTACAAGACAAGGAACGCCCTTGCCTGCCTGATATTCGCTTCTTACAGTGTGGCCGGGGCCCTTTGGAGCTACCATAGTTACGTCTACATCCTTAGGCGGAACTATCTGATTGAAGTGGATATTGAAGCCGTGTGCGAACATAAGCATATTGCCTGCCTCAAGGTTCGGCTCAATAGATTCCTTGTAGAGCTTAGCCTGAAGCTCGTCATTTATAAGTATCATTATGATATCGGCCATCTTTGCAGCCTCAGCGGCAGTGTAGACCTTAAAGCCCTGTTCCTCGGCTCTCTTCCAGGACTTGCTGCCTTCGTAAAGTCCTACTATAACGTTGCAGCCTGACTCCTTAGCGTTGAGAGCATGAGCATGACCCTGGCTGCCGTAGCCGATAACAGCGATTGTCTTGCCGTCAAGTAAACTTAAGTTACAATCTTCCTGATAAAAAATTTTTGCCATTTTTCTTTCCTCCTGAAAAATAATTAATAAATATTTATATACTGTGCTTTAAACACATTATTGACCTCTTGTTTTTCTTATGGGATGATTGCCCCTGCAAAGACCCGTAAGACCCGTTCTCACTATTTCCTTAATGCCGTAGTCCGCCATAAGAGAGGCAAAGGCTTCTATCTTGGAAGGCTTGCCCGTTATCTCTATAGTGATCGTTTCGCTGCCTACATCTATGATGTTGGCTCTGTATATATCCACCATTGTGGCGATCTCCGACCGGGTCTTGGGAGTGGCTGCTACCTTTATAAGTGCAAGCTCCCTGAATACGCCCCTGTCTCTGCCAAGCTCTATTACCCTTATTACGTCAACAAGCTTTTCCACCTGCTTTATTATCTGCTCGATAGATACGTCATCGCAGTCTACCTGCACGGTAATACGGGAAACCTCTTCATCCTCAGTAACGCCAACGCTCAGGCTGACAATATTGTAATCACGCCTTGAGAAAAGACCTGATACACGGCTGAGTACGCCTGCCTGATTGTCAACCAGTATGGACAAAACGTGTCTGCTCATTGTTTTACCTTCCTTCCATGTTTTTGTACCTTGACTATAAGCTAAAAAATACACATAAAATTATTATACTACATCTATACCTTCAATTCAACAGACTAAATTAACAAGTTAGATTGGTTTGTCTACATTTTATTATACATTATATATAAATATATATTTGTTAGTAGCGACCCTACCGTCAGTCCTACGGACTTCAGCACTTTCGGCTTCGCCGAAAGTCGACCTGCGGTCACCCGATATGTCTTTCGGTGCAATGCCATCTCCCCTTACGAAGGGGAGGTTTGATACAGGCCACAAACAAAAACGAAAATTTAACCGACGGATAAGTCTCCCGCTTCTATAAGCGGCGGGCTGGTCGCATTGCTACGCAATGCTGCTCGCCCAAGCGACCAAAGTACTTACTTTTGTATTCAGCAGGGGTGCAAGCTCCTGCTGAATACAAAGGCTTTGGCAAAAGCCGTCGGTTATGAGTACGTAGCGAAAGCGTAGTACGAATATCCTTGACTTTTTTATTTATCTTACTTTAAAAAGTAAACAAATTTTTATGTACTTTTTTGCGAAAAAAGTACCAAAAACATTTAATGATTTTTTCTTTGTTTTTTCTGTATTTTTTATATAGACTTTATTTATCTTACTTTAAAAAGTAAGTAAATTTTTATGTACTTTTTTGTGGAAAAAGTACCAAAAACGTTCAGCACTTTCGGCTTCGCCGAAAGCCGGCCTTCGGCCGTCGGATAAGTCTTTCCGTGC
>CANPXH010000012.1 GCA_947585865.1 uncultured Clostridia bacterium | reverse complement strand
TAGTATACTTGACTGTACAGGCTGCGGTAACTGTATCGCTTCCTGTCCGTTAGCAGGCAAGAGCGATCCTCTTAAGATGGTTCCTATCGATGATGCAAGAGATCAGGTTGAAGCTTGGGATTATACTATTTCACTTCCTAATAAGGAAAATCCCGAGGACAAGTATTCAGTTAAGGGTTCTCAGTTCGAGCAGCCATTACTTGAATTCTCAGGTTCATGCGGCGGCTGTGCTGAAACTGCTTATGCAAGACTTATAACTCAGTTATTCGGCGACAGAATGTACATAGCAAACGCAACAGGATGTTCTTCAATCTGGGGCGGTTCTGCACCTTCTACTCCATATACTACTAACGATAAGGGACAGGGTCCTGCTTGGTGTAACTCATTATTCGAGGATAACGCTGAGTTTGGTTACGGTATGTATACAGGCGTTAAGCAGCAGAGAGAATTACTTGCCGAGAAGGTAACAGCTATTGCTGAGGCTGACAGACCAAACGTAAGCGCTGCTGCAAAGGCTTGGTTAGACACTATGAACGACGGCGAGGAGTCAAAGGCAACTTCTGCTGCATTAGTAGCTGCTATCGAGGCAGCAGGTGCTGACTGTGACAACTGCAAGTATGTACTTGCTCACAAGGATATGCTTGTTAAGAAGAGCCAGTGGATATTCGGCGGTGACGGCTGGGCATATGATATCGGCTTTGGCGGTGTTGACCATGTTCTTGCTTCAGGCGAGGATGTAAACGTATTCGTATTCGATACAGAGGTTTACTCCAACACAGGCGGTCAGGCATCAAAGGCTACTCCTACCGCTGCTATAGCTAAGTTTGCTGCTGCAGGTAAGAGAGTACGCAAGAAGGACTTAGGTATGATAGCTAAGAGCTATGGTTATGTATATGTTGCTCAGGTATGTATGGGCGCTGACAAGAACCAGCTCATGAAGGCTCTTAAGGAGGCTGAGGCTTATCATGGACCATCACTTATAATTGCTTACGCTCCATGTATCAACCACGGCTTAAGAACTAACTTCCACACTGAGGCTAAGAAGGCTGTTGACTGCGGTTACTGGCAGTTATACAGATACAATCCTGAGGGTGAAGTATTCACATTAGACTCTAAGGAGCCTACTGCTGACTTCAACGAATTCATCAAGGGCGAAGTAAGATATGCTTCACTTGCTAAGGCATTCCCGGATGTAGCTGAAGAATTGTTCAATAAGTGTGCGGAAGACGCTAAGAAGAGACTTGCAGGCTATAAGAAGCTGGCTGAAGGTTAATTCTTAAAAGTCAATACAAATTTATATAAAGAAAAGCCCCTCAAAAGAGGGGTTTTTCTTATAGATAAAGCGGAAGGATATTCATAATGAACATCCTTCCGTTTTTATCCATTTTACAGTTATATTTATTTGGTCGTTCGTCAGCAGTTTAGCCAAATGCCAAAGCTATTATTTAAAATATTCGACGCCTGACAGGAATATTTTTTGGTCTTTTTCGCCCGGAACGTTTATGAAAAGACCGTTTGCATATCTTTCGGAATGACCCATCTTGCCGAATACTCTTCCGTCAGGGCTTGTTATTCCTTCAACGGAATAGATAGAACCATTTGGATTGTATCTGATATCATAGGTAGGTTTTCCGTTGTTATTTACATACTGTGTAGCTATCTGTCCGTTTTCCGCAAGAGCTTTTACAGTGGCCTCATCAGCCATAAATCTGCCCTCTCCATGTGAAAACGCCACCTTATGTACGCTGCCCACGCTTGTGTTCCACAGCCACGGCGACTTGTTTGAAATTATCTTTGTATCGGCAAGGCATGAAACGTGGCGGCCTATGGTATTAAATGTAAGTGTAGGATAATTCTCATCCATATCTCTTATTTCGCCATAGGGTACAAGGCCAAGCTTTATAAGCGCTTGGAATCCGTTGCATATGCCAAGCATAAGACCGTCTCTTTCCTTAAGGAGACGCATGGTAGCTTCCTTAACTTTCGGGCTTCTGAATACGGCAGCTATAAATTTGCCTGAACCTTCCGGCTCATCGCCTGCCGAAAATCCGCCCGGTATCATTATTATTTGAGAATTGTCTATCTTTTTAGCCATTTTATCTATACTCTGTTCCAGCCAGTCCGTGGTAAGATTGCATACCACAAATGTATCGACTACGGCTCCCGCCCTTTCAAAAGCTCTTGCCGTATCATATTCACAGTTGTTGCCCGGAAAAACAGGTATAAATACTCTCGGCGCAGCCATTCCCTTGCCTGAATGCTTCTTGACAGCAATCTCAAAAGGCTTTAAAGTAATATCCTTTTTGTCAAAGTCTTTATAATACTTTGTCGGGAATGTTTTTTCAAGCTTTTTAAACCAATATTTTTTGGCTTCTTCAAGAGATATCTTGACGCCGTTTGCTCTTATTTCGCCATCCTCTGTTGTATGTCCTATTACTTTGTAATTATATCCGTCAAGCATATTTTCTATATCGCCGCTGTCATATGGTATCTCCAAAATAAATGAACCATATTCATAATTAAAGAGATCTTCTTCCTCGATGACAGCACCTATATCGTTGCCAAATGCCATTTTGCTCACAGCGGCAGCAATACCGCCTATGCCTATGGTAGCGGCAGAAATAACTTTTCTTTCCTTTATAAGCTTTGAAACCTTTTCAAAGTTCTTTATAAGATCTGTGAACACAGGCATATCGTTTTTATGATAGCTTGTTGTAAGTTTGACTATGGCACTGTCTATGGTCTTGAATTCAGGGGATATCACATTGTCCGCCTTAACTGCATCTACGGCAAAAGAAACAAGCGTAGGCGGAACATTCATATCCATAAAAGTACCTGACATACTGTCCTTACCGCCTATGGAAGCCGTGCCGAGCCTCATTTGTGCCACAAGAGCACCTAAAAGTGCGCTGAATGGTTTGCCCCACCTTTCGGGATCTGAACCGAGATGTTCAAAATATTCCTGGAAGGTAAGTCGGCATGAGCTGTAATTTCCTCCGGCAGCAACTATCTTTGCAACCGATTCTATCACCGCATAGCACGCACCATGGAAAGGACTCCACTTGGCCACCTCAGGATTATAGCCAAAGCTCATAAGCGTTGCGGTATTGGTCTCTCCCTTTAATACAGGCACTTTAGCTGCCATTGCCTCTATAGGAGTCATCTGATTGGTGCCTCCAAAGGGCATAAGTATCGTACCTGCGCCTATAGTTGAATCAAATCGTTCCACAAGACCCTTTTGACAAGCTACATTAAGTTCTGAAAGATTATCAAGCCATTTCTGTTTGATATCCTTATATACTGTTTCCTTTTTGGGTCTGCTTCCCGGAGACTTTACAAGCACTCTTGAATACTGTGCAGCTCCGTTTGTATCCAAAAAGTCTCTTGAGATATTGACTATATCCTTGCCGTTCCAGAACATTTTAAGTCTTCTGTCGTCTGTAACCTCAGCCACAACAGTTGCTTCAAGGTTTTCTTCATTGGCAAGCTCAATAAATCTGTGAGCGTTTTGGGGATCTACCACGACTGCCATTCTCTCTTGGGATTCCGAAATGGCAAGCTCCGTACCGTCAAGGCCCTCATATTTTTTAGGCACAAGGTCAAGATCGATCTCAAGACCGTCTGCCAATTCTCCTATAGCTACGGACACTCCGCCTGCGCCAAAATCATTGCAGCGCTTTATCATTCTGCTGACTTCTGAATTTCTGAATAATCTTTGTATCTTTCTTTCTGTGGGTGCATTGCCCTTTTGCACTTCGGCGCCGCAGGTAAGTATAGATTCCTCGGTATGCTCTTTGGAAGAGCCTGTTGCTCCGCCGCAGCCGTCACGTCCTGTTCTGCCCCCGGTAAGAATAATAAGGTCGCCCTTTTCAGGTCTTTTTCTTATAACATCCGACTTTTTTGCGGCAGCGATAACAGCGCCTATTTCCATTCTCTTGGCAACATATCCTTCATCATATATCTCAGTCACTTGTCCTGTGGCAAGTCCTATTTGATTACCATATGAACTGTAGCCCTGTGCTGCAGAGCGAACGAGCTTAGACTGAGGAAGCTTGCCCGGAAGAGTCTCACTTACAGGAACAGTCGGATCTCCTGCGCCCGTAACTCTCATTGCCTGATATACATAGCTCCTGCCTGAAAGAGGATCTCTTATACATCCTCCTATACACGTAGCCGCACCGCCAAAAGGTTCTATTTCGGTAGGGTGATTATGGGTCTCATTTTTGAACATAATGAGGTAGTCCTCATATTTTCCGTCTACGTCCACAGGCACTACTATGCTGCACGCATTTATTTCTTCCGATTCGTCAAAGTTATCCAGCTTGCCCTGTTTCTTAAGGGCTCTCATGCCAATGACAGCTATATCCATAAGACACTGAGGCTTATTTTCTCTTCCAAGCTCTTTTCTTAAATCGAGATATGTTTCATAAGCATCGCTTATTACTTTCTTATATTTGCCGTCTTCTATCTCAACATCTGTGATATTGGTTGCAAAAGTAGTATGTCTGCAATGGTCAGACCAATATGTATCTATTACTCTTATCTCTGTAATGCTTGGATCACGCTTTTCTGTATCTTTAAAATATTTTTGGCAAAATACAATATCGGCATCGCTCATGGCAAGACCCAGTCGGACTCTTAATTCCTTAAGCGCCTCTTCGTTTTTTTCTATAAATCCCGTAACGGTATCAACGCTGTGTGGGATATTCAGCTTCATTCTAAGTGTCTTTGGCTTATCCATTGAAGCCTCTCTGGAATCCACGGGATTAATGCAATAATGCTTGATCTTCTCTATATCATTTGCCGTGAGCCTGCCCTTGAGCACAAATATCTTAGCGGCAGATATAACTGCATTATCATCCCCCGACACTATCTCCACGCACTGCATAGCTGAGTCCGCTCTTTGATCATATTGACCCGGAAGATATTCCATACCGAATACATATTCGTCGTTTGCAATATCAAAGCTTTCCAAATATACATTGTCAACAGGGGGTTCCGAAAAGATAGTGGTTTTTGCGGCGGCAAAAGCCTCGTCTGAAATATCTTCAACGTCATATCTGTAAAGTATCCTCAAGCCTTCAAGGGCTTCTATCTCAAGGTTTTCCTTTACATCCGTATAAAGCTGACTCGCCTCGATATCACAGCCTTTTTTCTTTTCAACATAAATTCTTTTAATAGCCATAGTTATTTCCTTTCTGTTTTTTTGTCGTTTTCCAAAAAGCCTTCAAGCCGATTTTTTTTATATTGCGCAAAGCTGCCATTGTCAATAGCGTTTCTTATTTCTTCCATCATATTGTTAAAGAAATAGAGATTGTGCATAACGCACAGCCGCATGGCAAGCATTTCCTTAGCCTTAAAAAGATGCCTTATATATGCCTTTGTATATCTTTGACATACCGGGCATTGGCAATCCTCCGCTATAGGTGTGTCATCCACAGCATATTTGGCATTGTTCAAATTTAATTTTCCTTTATTTGTATATACGTTGGCATGTCTGCCGTTTCGTGCCGGCAGCACACAGTCAAAAAAGTCAACGCCTCTGTCCACTGCCTCCAATATATTGGCAGGAGTACCCACTCCCATAAGGTAAGTAGGCTTGTTCTGCGGCAGATAAGGCACTACGTTTTCTATTATGTCGTACATCTGCTCATGGCTTTCGCCTACGGCAAGTCCGCCTATCGCATAGCCGGGCAGGTCAAATTCGCTTATCCTTTTTGCGTGTTCTGTTCTTATATCCTTATAAATACCGCCTTGATTTATACCGAAGAGCATCTGTTTTTTATTGATCGTATCTTCAAGCTTATTGAGTTCATTCAACTTTATTATACATCTTTCGAGCCATCGTGTTGTTCTTTCCACGGAATCAAGCATATATTTTCTTTCCGAAAGCGCCGGAGGACATTCATCAAACGCCATAGCGATAGTCGAGCCTAGATTGGACTGTATTTTCATACTTTCTTCAGGCCCCATAAATATCCTGCGGCCGTCTATGTGAGAATTGAAATAAACACCCTCTTCTTTTATATTCCTGAGCGCAGCCAAAGAAAAGACTTGAAAGCCGCCGGAATCCGTAAGTATAGGCTTGTTCCACACCATAAACTTATGAAGGCCTCCAAGCTGCTTTACAACATTGTCACCCGGTCTTAAGTGAAGATGATAGGTATTTGAAAGCTCAACTTGACATTTTATATTGTTCAGATCTTCAGAAGATACGGCTCCCTTTATTGCAGCAGCAGTGCCTACATTCATAAAGACGGGCGTCTGTATCCTTCCGTGTACCGTTTCCAATACGCCACGCTTGGCCATACCCTCTGTTTTAAGCAATTTATACATATTAAACCTCATTTTTGTTGGTATAGGATTAGTATACTACAAATTTCTTACTTAATCAATCTTTATTTGCATTGCAAGCGTGCTTAAATTGTTATATACTATAATTAAATATACATTGGGAGAAAAATTATGAAAAACTACACAATACAATTGACCTGCTCCTTCGGTCTGGAAGCAGTTGTGAAAAGAGAAGCCGAAAAGCTTGGCTTTGAAAACCTGTCTGTCTCAGACGGATATGTGGAATTTAAAGGAGATCTTAGCGATATTGCAAAAGCAAATATAGGCTTAAGAGCGGCAGATAAGGTGCTTATGGTTATAGGCAGGTATCAGGCTGTGACTTTTGAGCAGCTTTTTGATGAGACATACAAATTACCCTGGACAGATATCATACCGAAAGACGGTAATTTTATAATAACCGGCAAATCCTTTAAATCCACTCTTTCAAGTGTGCCTGCCTGTCAATCGATAGTTGAAAAAGCGATCATAAAGAAGCTGCAAACCAAATACGACATCAATCATTTTCCGAAAACGGGAGCAGAATATACCATACAGGCTGCCCTGCTTAAGAACACGGTTACCGTAACGCTTAACACCTCAGGCCCTTCCCTTCACAAACGAGGCTACAGACACGGGCAGGTAAAAGCGCCTCTTAAGGAAACAATGGCGGCGGCTCTTATTGAGCTGAGCTATTGGAATAAGGACAGGATATTGCTGGATCCGTGCTGCGGCTCAGGCACTATACCTATTGAGGCAGCTATGATAGGCAGGAACATAGCCCCCGGTATCATGAGAAAATTTGCGGCAGAAGGCTGGGGATTCATACCTGCCGATATATGGAAAAATATAAGAAAAGAAGCCTATGCCGCCATAGACTATGATACACCGCTCAGGATATACGGTTCCGATATAAATAAGCATGCAATAGAAATTTCAAAAGTCAATGCCGAAAATGCAGGGGTCGATGATTGTATTAAATTTGAATGTGTGCCCTTCAATAAGCTTGATCTGAAAGGCGACTACGGCATATGCATATCCAATCCTCCTTATGGAGAAAGAATGGGCAATATTGAAGATGTTGAAAGGCTTTACAGAGATATGGGCAAGCTTTTCAAAAAAAATGACACCTGGTCAGCTTATTTTATAACATCTCATGAAGGCTTTGAAAAGCTTTACGGCAAAAAAGCCGATAAAAAGAGAAAGCTTTTCAACGGCAATGTAAAAACAGACTATTATCAATACTACGGCAAAAGACCGCCTAAGAAAAACTAAATAAGCTTTATATTATTAATTAAAAAGCTGCCGCATTAAGATCATTTTTGTTCATAGATCATAATGTGACAGCTTCTTTTACAATATAAAATAGCTGTTTAAGGCTATGCTGCTATTGTTTGAATTGCTGTTATTCTCCAAAAAGAGCCTTTGCAAAGCTCATAGGGTCAAAGGGTTGAAGATCGTCTATTCCCTCTCCCACGCCGACATAACGCACAGGTATGTTCATTTCATTTTTTATTGCAAGAACTATACCGCCCTTTGCGGTGCCGTCAAGCTTGGTAAGGATAATACCCGTTATGTCTGCCGCCTCGTTGAACAGCTTTGCCTGCTGTACGGCATTTTGCCCCGTAGTGGCGTCAAGAACAAGAAATACCTCCGTATGCGCCTGTGAATATTCTCTTTCTATGATACCGGCTATTTTCCTTAGCTCATTCATAAGGTTTTTCTTGTTATGAAGTCTGCCTGCCGTGTCGCATATGAGAATATCCGTCTTTCTCGCCTTAGCTGCCTGTACCGCATCGAACACGACTGCGCCCGGATCGGAATTTTCCTGATGCTTTATTACATCACAGCCGTTTCTGTCACCCCATATCTGGAGCTGATCTATGGCAGCGGCTCTGAATGTATCGGCGGCAGCCAAAAGTACAGACTTGCCCTCGCTAATATAATTGTGGGCAAGCTTGCCTATAGTCGTTGTTTTGCCAACGCCGTTCACTCCTATAACAAGTATTACCGAAGGCGCAGGCATATCCGGCGGCGCTTCATCCTTTTCAAGTATACTTGAAATGACCTCGGCAAGAGCATTTTTTACATCGGATACCTCTGTGATCCTTTCGGCTTTTACCTTTTCTCTGAGCATATCTATAATATATACGGAAGTCTCAACTCCCATATCAGCCATTATAAGAGTTTCCTCAAGCTCTTCAAAAAGCTCATCATCCACCTTTACAAAAGACTTAAGCACATTATCAACGCTTGATATGATATTGTCTCTTGTCTTTGTAAGACCTGCTTTTATCTTGGCAAAAAAGCCTAATTTAGCTGCAGCATCATTTGTCTCGGCCTCCTCGGGCACATCCTCCCGCTCTTCCTCTTCAACAGGCTCTGTTTCTTCATCATATGCCGTATCCTCCTCAGCCGTTTCCACGGCGCTTTCGGCATATTCTTCAGCACTGCCATATTCTTCAAATTCTTCAAGCTTTTCAAGCTCCTCAAGCTCTTCCTCATCTTCAAGCTCATCAAGCTCTTCTATTACATCGCTGCCCTCGGACAGCACTTCCGGCTCATCTGTATTCTTTTTTTTGAAAAAATCAAACAACGCCATTAAATAACACCTCTTTCATTAAATTTGACGGATACGAGTTTTGAAATACCCTGCTCCTGCATAGTCACGCCGTAAAGGATATCGGCAGCTTCCATAGTTCCCTTCCTGTGGGTAATTATTATAAACTGAGTATCCTCCGTAAAATTACTGAGGTAATCGGCATACCTCACAACATTTGCATCATCGAGAGCAGCCTCTATTTCATCCAATATACAAAACGGCGAAGGCTTCATTTTAAGTATGGCAAAGAGAAGTGCCATGGCAGTAAGCGCCTTTTCGCCGCCTGACAAAAGCATCATATTCTGCAATGTCTTTCCCGGAGGCTGTACCACTATGTCAATGCCGCAGTTAAGTATATCGTCTCCGTCTGCAAGCTTAAGCTCGGCAACGCCGCCGCCAAACATCTCGGCAAAGGTCTGCTTGAAGTTTTTGCTTATAAGAGCAAACTGTTCGGTAAACTGCTTTTCCATCATGGAATTAAGATCATCGATAATAGTCACAAGCTTCTTTTCCGTTTCTAAGATGTCATCTCTGTTCTTAGTAAGGAAATCGTATCTCTCCTTGACCTCCGCATATTCATCGACTGCATTCATATTTACATTGCCCAAAGCTTTTATTTGGTTTCTCAGCTTCTTTTCCTCGGATTTCAGCTCGCTGTCTGACATATCAAGCTTTTCGGACATTTTAGCCGTAACATATGTGATCTCGTATTCCTCCCACATAGAGTCATACAGTTCTCTGCTTTTCTCATCCGTATTTGTTTTTCTGATGCCGAGCCTGTCGTACTCTTTTTCAAGGGCAGTCTTTGTTTCAAGCTGCTTTTTTATATCCTTCTCAAGCTCGTCAAGGGCATTGTTTTTATGTGACTTGTCCGCATAAAACTTTTCCTGAGTCTCAAAGAGATCTTCATATTCCTTCCTGAGTATACCGATAGTATTTTCAAGCTCAGACATCTCACTGTTCTTTTTTGCGATCTCTTTTGTTATCTCTGCTATACTGTCTTTACCCTCCGTCACGGAATATCTTATATCGGCTATCTCATCATTTATCCTGTCTATATCCGTGTTAAAGGTATATATATTATTTTCAAGCTGATTGAGTTCGACTCTCATAGCCGCTATCTCTTCGTTGCTTGCCTCTCTTGAATCTCTGTCTGATTGTATAAGGCTTTGGAATTCGTTAAGCTTGCCGTTCAGCTCTTCGATATCGTTATTTATATATACAAGGTCATCGCCGAGCTTATTCTTTTCATCTTTGCCCTTTTCTATTGTGAGCAAAAGTTCGGATATCTCGTTTTTGGCATTCTCCAATCTTGTGTTAATATCCTCCGCATATTCACCGGCCTGCTCAATTTTTGCGGAAGCCTCTGTTTTTCTTATGTTTATATCCTGAAGCTCATCTTTTGCCTCTGTTATCTTATAATCCAGATTTTCACATATCTCAGACATTTTTTCAACGTCTGCATCGGTAGATGCCTGCTCTTCATACAACTGCTTCAGTTCTTCTCTGAGCTCGGATATCTCCCTGCTTCTTGAGAATATAGAGGCTGTTTTTTTGCGTATTGAACCGCCTGTCATAGAGCCTCCCGCATTAATGAGTTCCCCTTCAAGGGTAACTATTTTGTAGGAATACTTAGTCTTTTTGGCAAGGCTTACGGCATTATCTATATTATCGGTCACAATAACTCTTTCCAATAATGAGGACATAATATTTTCATATTCTCTTGAATAATCTATAAGCTCCTTGGCGATGCCCAAAACTCCTTTTTCCTTAAGTATATCGTATTTTTCCCCGCCCATTGTCTTGGGTCTTATGGCTGTCATCGGCAAAAATGTAGCTCTGCCCTTGTTATTTTTCTTAAGATAATTTATGGCCTTTTTTACATCCTCCTCTGTTCTTGTTATAACGTTTTGCACAGAGGAGCCAAGTGCCACCTCAATAGCCGTTTCGTATTTTTTATCAAGGCTTATCACCTCGCCCACAGCGCCGCATATGCCTTTGAAGTCAGCATCTTTATTATCTCGCTGGGCAAGCACCGCCTTAACGCCTTCATAATATCCCTCATAGCTTTTTTCAAGCTCTGAAAGTATCTTGAGCCTTGAATTTTTTTCCTGTATCAGCTTATTGACATCGTTTTGTCTTTGCCTTGCCGCATTGGAATTATCAAGGAGCCTGTTATACTGCTCAGTCATTTTGTCGATATTTTTAATATTGAGCTTTGCAGCCTTTTCCGCCCTTTCCAATTCTTTTTGTGCCTCTGAAAGCGCATTGCTTCTTTCCTCTTGCTGTATCTCAAGTGCCGCAATATCTCCGTCAAGCTGTTCTCTTCTGATGTCCAGCTGATCGAGCATAGCTTCTGTCTTGCTGATCTCGTTTTTAACATCGGTTGCCTTATTCATTTTGGCGATTACATCTGAGTTATATTTATTTAAGAGCTCTTCTCTTTCGCTCACTTGTGTGCTGAGTTCGGAAAATGCCTTCATTTTTTCATTATATGTATTTTTCTTCTCCCTCAGCATTTCGGTTTTGATATCTATTTCCTTTTTAATATCCTCGATGCTTTTCTCCTTTTCGGCTATAGATCTGCTTCCCGTTTCATTTTCGCTGTTTATCCTGACTATATTTTCATTGAGATGTTCTATAGCCTGTTTGCAAAGTCTGACATCATTTTCTTTTTGTTCTCTTTCAGAACGTTTGTTGCCTATATCCTCGGTTATCTGCTCAAGCTTATTTTCTATTTCCGCAATATCATTTTTAATACTTGTTTTCTTTGCTGTAAGCTCTTGTTCGTTTTTAGTCTCCGTATCTATATCCGAACCGATCTGTGCGATCTGTTTATCCAACTGCTTTATCTCATCTTCAAATCTTGCGGCATCTCTCACAAATATATTTATGCGCACAAGCTTAAGCCTGTCCGAAATGAGGATACACTTCTTAGCCTTTTCTGCCTGCACTTCAAGAGGACCTATCTGCTTTTCAAGCTCTTCGATGATATCGTTTACCCTTACAAGATTTTCTCTTTCCTTGCCAAGCTTGTTTGCTGCCTCGGTACATCTTGTTCTGTACTTTACGATACCTGCAGCCTCTTCAAACAGATGACGCCTATCCTCAGACTTGGTGGATAATATCTCGTCTATCCTGCCCTGTCCTACAATAGAATAGCCCTCCTTGCCTACGCCTGTGTCCATAAAAAGTTCAAGTATATCCTTGGCACGGCATTTTGTTCCGTTTATTATATAATCGCTTTCTCCCGAACGATATACTCTTCTTGTGACTATGACTTCGCTGAAATCTATATTGAGCTTTCTGTCGGAATTATCCATAATAAGAGAGACCTCCGCAAAGCCCAAAGGCTTTCTGTTGGCAGTGCCGTTAAATATAACGTCTTCCATTTTGCTGCCTCTCAGATTCTTGGCGCTCTTCTCGCCCAGTACCCAGCGCACGGCGTCTGCAATATTGCTTTTGCCGCTGCCGTTAGGTCCGACTACGGCTGTTATTCCTTTATTGAATTCAAGTCTTATTTTTTCGGGAAAGGACTTAAAGCCCTGCATTTCTATTCTTTTAAGATACATGATTCATTTCTCCGTTTTATAATATTACATACATAATCAGTATAGCATATAATACAAAAGATTTCCACATAAAAATTATCTCCCGAATAATCGGGAGATAATTTTTATAATATCTTATTTACATTTATGTATATTATCTTATCATTATATGTTATTTTTTGATTGCCGTTTTCAAGTATGGCAATTTCCTCAGCGTTGGCGTTATTCCAGTAATATTCATATTCACCGTGATTTACGGAAATTACGCTCCAGCGCATGGAACTTCCATTACCGATCTCATCATATTCCTCACTTATGTGACCCGAATGATCCAAATCAGCATATTTGGGCACATTTATGCTTACGGTATATTCGTTTTTCTTGCCTGTAAAGGATATTCCCTTTTTGCTCCAGTTCACTTTGCTTTGCTTTAAGTATTCATTAAAGAAAATATCGCTTAGCATTACAGCCTCATCCTTTACAAAGGCACTTCTGCCGGATGAATTAAGGAGAAATCTTTTTCTTCCCGAATATTCGCAATTAAGCTCAAGTCCTTTTCCCGTAGGCACAAAATAACCGTTCCAATCCCCATAGGTGCTAAAGCCTGTAAAATAATATGTATTATTATTGGGAGAAACTATCTTTACATAGCCGTAACCATACTCATTAGGTTCATTATAGCCCTTGCTGAGCTGATATTCCTTGGCGTTTGAAATATCCAATTCAACATAGCTGTCGGAGTGCGTAATAACTTTCATACCGTCTAAGACATAAGCTCCCTGTGGCTTAAGGGCATAGCCTGCCAGGTATGCCGAAAGATTTCTCCAACCCTTTGAATAAAGTACGGCGTTTATGGCATAGCGCCTGAAGGCTTTCTCAAAATATTGAGAGTAATATTCCCCGGCAGGTTCGATTCGGTCTATATCCCGTGGTTCAGGCAATCCTTCATACGCCGGATTTAAATAGCTTACTACAGGCATTGCACCGCTTATATGTATTTGCCAAACAGCGTTTTTGCAGCTTTTGATATAGTCGTCATATTCCTTTATCTTTTTGTCATAAAGCTGCTTTTCTTCCGCAGAACACTTGCCCGTCTTTATCATTTTATCCGTAAAATCGTTTAATTCCTGTGATATATCAAGAGTTTTTTGATTAAGCTCTTTTGTGGCAATTAAATATATACTGTCCTCGGCATAGATATTCACGGCAAAAAGAGTTGTTAAAAGCATTACGGCAAGCAGTATTTTTTTCATACATATTCTCCTTCTGAAAATTAATGTCTGAAATGTCTCATACCTGTAAATACCATAGCTATGCCATACTTATTGCAGGCGTCTATGCTGTCCTGATCTCTTACCGATCCGCCGGGCTGTATAATAGCCGTGATACCTGCCTTGGCAGCAGCTTCCACACAGTCGTCAAAGGGGAAGAAAGCATCGCTTGCAAGGACAGCGCCATTTACAGCATCGGCTCCAAGCTGCTTTGTGCCATGGTCTATGGCCTGCTCCGTAGCCCATATCCTGTTTACCTGACCCGGTCCTATGCCTACGGACTGCTTGTCCTTTCCTATGGCTATGCCGTTTGACTTAGTGTACTTGACTATCTTCCATGTAAAGAGAAGATCCTCCATTTCCTTATTTGAAGGCGCTCTGTCCGTAACGACTTTAACATCGCCGTCTAAAAGCTTGTTGTCTATATCCTGCACAAGTATGCCTCCGCTTACCTTCTTTACGTCAAAGGCAGTTTCCGGCTGCTTGTTTTCAATACCGTCAAGCTTAAGAAGTCTTATATTTTTCTTTCTTGTAAGCACTTCCAAAGCATCGTTGTCAAAGTCGGGAGCAAGGACTATCTCAAGGAATATCTTGGATATCTCTTCTGCCGTAGCCTTGTCTATTTTTCTGTTGGCACATACTATGCCGCCAAATATGGAAACAGGGTCTGTGTTGTAAGCCTTTGTATATGCCTCATATATATCCTTTCCGCTTGCAACGCCGCAGGGATTTGAATGCTTGCAGGCAACTACCGTAGGCTCATCGTATTCCTTAAGAAGCTCTAAGGCGCCGTGAGTATCGTTTATATTGTTGAATGAAAGCTCCTTGCCGTGAAGCTGCTCTATGCCTGTAAGCATACCTGTATTTGCTCCTACTTCCTTGTAGAAGGCAGCAGCTTGATGAGGATTTTCGCCATAGCGCATATCCTGCACCTTTTCAAATGTCATAGAAAGAGTATCGGGATATTTCGGCAGGCCTGCCTTATCCCTTAAATAATTGGCGATCATGGAATCATAGTATGCCGTGTGATTGAACACCTTAGCCGCAAGATAGAAATTTGTCTCAACAGAAACACGGCCGTTTTCTTTTATTTCGGATATGACACGATCATAGTCGGAAGGGTCTATAATGACTGAAACATCCTGATAATTCTTGGCAGCGGCTCTCAGCATTGTAGGGCCGCCGATATCTATATTCTCAATAGCATCGGCAAGAGTTACTCCGGGCTTCATAATAGTCTGCTTAAACGGATACAGATTTACAACTACCATATCTATAAGCTCTACATTCAGTTCCTTCACCTGCTTCATATGCTCTTCATTGCTTCTCATGGCAAGCAATCCCGCATGGATCTTGGGATGAAGAGTTTTTACTCTGCCGTCTAAGCATTCGGGAAAGCCTGTCACCTCCGAAATACCTATAACAGGCAGACCCGCTTCCTTAAGCTTATTGTATGTACCGCCTGTAGATACTATCTCGATCCCCAGCTCACTGAGCTTGCCTGCAAATTCCACAATACCTGTCTTGTCCGATACGCTTATCAATGCTCTCATATTTTTACCTCCTGAGAATAACTAAAAAAAGCCACACCTATCTAAGCTATATGCCCAGACGGTCGGCCCCGTTACTTATCTGTACTCCCCTGTGGTGACCCACATATCCGTCAGTTGTACAGAACTATTTATAATATATCAATTATACTTAAATTTGTCAAGGCAAATTGAATAAATCATCTGTATTTTCACAGACTAAAAAAGAGGTGATACTATGAATAAAAGAGAACTTGACAAGCTAAAATATGAGATCGCAGAGGAACTCGGTCTGCTTGAAAAGGTGGAAAAGTACGGCTGGAAATCATTGACTTCTAAAGAAAGCGGAAAAATAGGAGGTCTTATAACAAAAAGAAGCCGTGAACAAAGCCGATGATATCCTGCTTTTCTTGCTGTTATTAATTTTGCCTCAACACCTTGAGATGTATAAAAATAACATTAGTGCTTGAATTTTATGGCAAATAGGTGTATAATATTTAATCAAAATTATTATGGAGGCAATTTTTAGTATGAGCACAAAATACAACTACAAAGAAATTGAAAAAAAGTGGCGTGCCATATGGGAAAAAAATCCCGTAAACCCCACTAACACAAACAAGCCAAAGTATTACTGCTTGGATATGTTCCCATATCCCTCAGGCAACGGTCTCCACGTAGGTCATTGGAGAGGCTATGTGCTTTCAGACGTTGTCAGCAGATATAAGCTGCTGCAGGGCTATGAGATACTTCACCCCATGGGATGGGATGCATTTGGCTTGCCTGCGGAAAACTATGCCATAAAAACAGGCACACATCCTTCCGTGTCCACAGAAAACAGTATCAGAAACATTAAAAGGCAGGTAAATGAAATAGCTGCCATATATGACTGGGACAGAGAGGTAAATACCACCGATCCTTCATACTATAAATGGACACAATGGATATTTATACAGATGTTCAAAAACGGACTTGCTTACGAAAAGGAAATGCCGCTCAACTGGTGCCCCAACTGTAAATGTGTGCTTGCCAATGAAGAAGCTACAAACGGCGTATGCGACCGTTGCGGCTCACAGGTCACAAAGAAGAATTTACGCCAGTGGATGCTTAGAATAACTCATTATGCGGAAAGACTTTTAAACGACCTCCAAAAGCTTGACTGGCCGGAAAAGGTAAAGAAAATGCAGTCCGATTGGATAGGCAAGAGCTACGGCGCAGAAATAGATTTCCCAGTAGATGGCACCGACAAGGCTATAAAAGTATATACAACAAGGCCTGATACTCTTTACGGCGCAACGTTTATGGTGCTCGCTCCTGAGCATGAAATGGTCAAGGAGATCACAACTCCCGAATATAAGGAGCAAATGGACAAATATATATATGACGCCAGCACCAAGTCAAATGTTTCCAGAATGACCGACAAGGAAAAGACAGGTGTTTTCACGGGTGCATACGGTATCAATCCTCTTAACGGAGCAAAAACTCCTATATGGGTATCCGATTATGTACTTGCAGACTATGGTACGGGCGCAATTATGTGTGTTCCCGCACATGATGACAGAGACTTTGAATTTGCAAAGAAGTTCGATCTTCCCATTATACAGGTAATAAGCAAAGACGGCAAGGAGGATGAAGAGCTTACAGAGGCTTATACAGAGCCCGGCATAATGATAAATTCAGGTGAGTTCAACGGTATGAAATCGGAAGAGGCCAAGGCCAAGGTTCCGGATTATATGGAGGAAAAAGGCTTCGGCAAAAAGACGATCAACTACAAGCTTCGTGACTGGGTATTCTCAAGACAAAGATATTGGGGAGAACCCATACCTCTTATCCACTGTGACAAGTGCGGCATTGTACCCGTACCCGAAGAAGATCTGCCTGTTATACTTCCAAATGTAGAAAGCTATAAGCCTACGGATACAGGCGAATCTCCTCTTGCAGCTATAGATGAATGGGTAAATACCACCTGTCCTTGCTGCGGCGGCCCTGCAAAGAGAGAGACCAATACTATGCCTCAGTGGGCAGGCTCTTCATGGTATTTCTTAAGATACTGCGATAACCACAACGACAAAGAGCTTACCGGCAAAGAAGCTCTTAAGAAATGGGCGCCTGTTGATATGTATGTAGGCGGCATAGAGCACGCTGTTCTTCATTTGCTTTATGCAAGATTCTACACCAAGTTCTTGTATGACATAGGAGTGGTCGATTTTGACGAGCCGTTTACAAGACTTTTCAATCAGGGTATGATAACAAAAGACGGCGCCAAAATGAGCAAGAACAAAGGCAACGTAGTATCCCCCGATGAAATGGTGGAAAACTACGGCTGCGATTCATTGAGAATGTACGAGCTTTTCATAGGTCCTCCCGAATTGGATTCGGAATGGGATGATAACGGTATCGACGGCGTATACAGATATCTAAACAAAGTATGGAAATTCGTTGACGAATACAAGGACAAAATAATAGAGCCTACAAAAGAGATCGAACAAGCCAAGCACAAGATGATATACGAAATAACGACCCGTCTTGAAGCGCTTACATTGAATACTGTAATTTCAGGCTTTATGGAATTTACAAATAAGCTTGTAGCCGCTGCAAAAAATGCAGGGGGTATAGACAAAGATTCTCTTGAGACTCTTGCCATTCTTCTCTGTCCTTTTGCTCCTCACATTGCAGAAGAAATATGGCAGATACTTGGTCACGATGAATCCGTATTCAGACAGACCTGGCCAAAGTATGACGAAGAAAAGCTCAAAGAAGATACTGTAAATGTTGCCGTTCAGATAAACGGCAAAGTAAAGGCAAACATCGATGTGGCAGCCGATGCCGATAAGGACACGGTACTTTCCGCTGCAAAGGAAGCGTTGGGAAGTAAACTCAGCGGAACTATCATTAAAGAGATATATGTTCCCGGCAGGATATGCAATATCGTAGTAAAGCCGTAAATACAAAATGCAAAAGATGCTGCATCAACTAAGATGCAGCATCCTTTTTATTTTATACATCATGCATACAACGGATATTTTTCAACTATCTTGGCAACTCTTTGCGCTGCCTCAGCCTTGTTGGCTTCAAAGTCTTTTGCAACAAGTGTTATGATATCGGCTATCTCGACCATATCTTCTTCTACCATGCCTCTTGTGGTCACAGCAGGAGTACCAAGCCTTATGCCGCTTGCAACAGATGGCTTTTCGGGATCAAAGGGTATGGCATTTTTATTGCAAGTAATACATACCTCATCCAGCCTTGCTTCAAGCTCTTTTCCTGTAATGCCCATAGGTCTCAGATCTACAAGCATAAGGTGATTGTCTGTACCGCCAGATACGATATTGAAGCCGTTTTCAATAAGTCTCTCGCTCAATACCTTGGCATTGGCTACCACCTGCTTTGCATATTCCTTAAATTCGGGGGCAAGCGCCTCTTTTAAACAAACAGCCTTTGCAGCTATGACGTGCATAAGAGGGCCGCCTTGTATACCCGGGAATATAGCTTTGTCAATAAGCTTTGCGTGTTCTTCCTTACAAAGTATAAGACCGCCTCTTGGGCCTCTTAATGTCTTGTGGGTAGTGGTAGTTACAAAGTCGGCATAGGGAACAGGGCTTGGATGAAGGCCTGCAGCAACAAGACCTGCGATATGCGCCATATCGACCATAAGATATGCGCCTACTTCCTTTGCTACTTCGCTGAAAAATTTAAAATCTATGATCCTGGAATATGCAGAAGCTCCTGCAACTATTAATTTAGGCTTGCTTTCGTGAGCAATACGCCTTACCTCATCATAATCTATAGTACCTGTTTCCTCACTTACGCCATAGGGAACAATGTTATATTGCTTGCCGCTCATATTCACAGGTGAGCCATGGGTAAGATGTCCGCCATGGGCAAGGTTCATACCCATAACAGTATCGCCCGGCTTGAGCACGGCAAAGAATACGGCCATATTGGCCTGGGCGCCTGAATGGGGCTGTACATTTGCATGGTCTGCGCCAAAGAGCTTGCAAGCTCTCTGCCTTGCCAGTTCCTCTGCAATATCTACCTTATCGCAGCCGCCGTAATATCTCTTTCCCGGATAACCCTCTGCATATTTATTTGTAAGAGGTGAACCCATTGCTGCCATAACAGCCTTTGAAACAAAGTTCTCCGAAGCTATAAGCTCAATATTTTTTCTCTGCCTTGCAAGCTCGGCGTCTATTGCCTCTGCAAGCTCGGGATCAACCTTTTTAATTTCTTCAAAATCGTACATATTGGACCTCCTGTTGTAAAAATCGTTAACTCTAGTTTAATACAAATGTCAGGTATTGTCAATCGTTTATGAAATGCTTTTCTTCATTTCTTCCACTGCCCTATTTAGCTGGGTGTCATATGTGGTATTGTATTGCGCCTCTGTTCCCGAAAGCACGGGAAGCTCGTAACCTGCCGGCTCTTCCACCTCTATATCGGGAGCAACTCCCTTTCCGTCAATACATATGCCGTTAGGTGTGTAATATCTTGCCGTTGTCAGCTTTACCGCACTTCCGTCTGTAAGCGGGAAAGTTGTCTGCACAACGCCTTTGCCATAGGTATTTTTGCCTATTATAACACCCTTGCCCGTATCCTTTATCGCTGCCGTCAAAAGCTCTGAGGCAGAAGCGCTGTGTTCGTTTACGAGCACGGCAAGAGGTATATCGATCTCATTTGGCGCAGACTTAAGATATTCCCTTTCACCGTTTTTATCTTCGGTATATGTTATCGTTCCCTCGGGTATTATCTCATCCGCTATCTTTGACACAGTTTCCAAAAGGCCTCCGGGATTTTCCCTCAGATCGATTATAAGAGCCTTTATGCCCTGTGACTTAAGCTTTTTATATATTTCCATATACTGGTCGTATGTAACCGTTTCAAAGCCGCTTATTGCAATATATCCTATGTTGTCATCTATAACTGCCCCCGCAACCGTAGGCTGATCTATGTCTTCTCTTGTGACCTCCGTATCATAGGTAGCGTTTTCCGTAGGTCTGAATATTTTTATCTTTACCTTTGTGCCGACCTCTCCTCTTATCATATCCACCGCATCGGCATAGTTGTCATAGTTTACCTTTGTGCCGTCTACTTCTATAAGCTTATCTCCCGTGCATATACCTGCCTTTGCTGCGGGAGATCCGTCATATACCGTGTTTACAACTATGCTGTAGTCATTTATGTCTATTGTCATGAGAGCACCTATGCCCACATAATTGCCGGATGTTTTTATTTTATAATCGCTGTAGTCCTCAGCAGTTATATATGTGGAATACTTATCCGTGGATTCATAGAGCATCCCCAAATATATGCCCTCAAATATTTTGTCTTTATCTATATCTCCAACATAATTTTTTTCCATAAGCTCATAGATAGTTTTGGCTTTTGCTTCATGGTTTATATCCTTTCGGACATATACCCTATAGCCTGTATACACTGCATTTACTGCTAATGCAATGGTGACAGTTATGAGTATTCCGTACAGAACACCCTTTTTAAATTCATTTTCATTCATATACATACACCGCCTCAATTAAAATTTTATGCATAAATAAACGCTATATGACCGTGTTTGCCCACTTTTTCTTAAGTACACGAGCTTCGCTGAATATAAGCTTGAAAAATTCCTCGGAATATACCATAGCGTATGTTATATATATGGGCAAGCCCAATATTTTAGAGCCTAAAAACGCCATAGGTATACCTATGAGCCATACGCTGGCAGTGTCTGTGATAAGGCCGAAAAGCGTATCTCCGCCATTGCGAAGTATACCCACTATATTTATGTAGTTGAGATTCTTGACAGTGAGCCCTATCGCAACTATATATACCATATAAAGAGCATAGCGCTGACCCAATTCATTTATATCGAAAAAGCTGATTATAAAAGGCGCAAGCAAAGCAAGTACAATACCGGATACCACAGAGAATATGGCAGTGAGTCCGGTAGATTTGAAGGCATAATCAATCGCCCTTTTGGTATCTCTTGCTCCCAAAGTGTTGCTTATTATAATACCGCAGGCAGCGCCTATGCCAAAGCCGGATACCACAAAAAGATTTTGAACGGATCCTGCCACCTGTACGGCAGCCTGCGATTGAGTTCCGCTGTATTTATAGGCTATATTGTAAATAGTAGTGCCCAATGCCCACATAAATTCATTGAAGAGAACAGGTGTTGCAACTATAAAATACTTATACATAAATTTTTTATCCCAGCTTATATAGTCCGTGACCTTTGCTGCAAGCACAGGTATCCTTCTTATTATTATAAGCGCTGTCTGTACTGTAGCTTCTATTGAACGGGCGCACAGTGTGCCGAGAGCGGCTCCCCTTACTCCCATGTGCATACCGAAAATAAATACAGAGTTAAAAGCTATGTTTGAAAGCAAAGACAAAAGCGTTGTGAGCATAGGCTGCTTCGCCTCTCCTATAGCTTTCAAAGAAGCATTTACAGTAGTGGTAAAAGCAGTAAGAAAATAGCTGAAGCCTATGATTTTAAGATAGCCCACGCCAAGATCGATGACTTCACTGTCCTGAGAATATATGCGCATGATAGCTTCGGGGAAAATTCTTGTTCCCATAAAAAATACAAATGCGGCGATCTCGGACATTATAAGTCCGATACCAAGCACCTTTCTCACGCCCTTTATATCTCCGCTGCCCCAGTATTGCCCCATAAATATGGATGCTCCGCTGGAAATGCCAAAGCATATGAGAACAAACAGAAAAAACACCTGGTTGCTCAGGCCTACCGCCGTAACACTGGCCGCTCCCAGCTTTCCCGTCATAAACGTATCCATAATATTTATAAGTGAGTTTACAAGCTCATTAAGCATAATGGGTATGGCAAGCCCCGTTATATTTCTGAGAAAAACTTTATCATTAAATAAACTCTTCATTTTTTTAATTTCTCCTTGCAATAAATATCATACTAGGATATGATAACATTATAAGAAAATAATTTCAACATACTGATTAAAAAAAATAAAAATTAATGGAGGTATACATATGGTAGGCAATAAGACAGTGTTTGTAACAGGTTCATCAAGAGGCATAGGAAAGGCTATAGCAGCTCTTTTTTCGGCAGAGGGTTATAATGTGGCAATAATGTGCAAAAGCTCCATAAGAGAGCTTGAGGAAACATATAAGGAGCTTACCGCTTACACCCCTAACATACTGGCACTGCAAGGAGATCTTTCCGATTATACGATAGCATCCTCCGCCATAAGCAAAATAATAAACAAGTTCGGCAGGATAGATGTTCTTGTAAACAATGCAGGGATATCTTATGTAGGTCTTTTCAATAAAATGAAGCCCCAGGACTGGAAAAAGGTAATAGACAACAATCTTTATTCGGTCATAAACTGTACTCACCTTGTGCTGCAGGAAATGCTCAAAGAACACAAGGGAAATATAGTAAACATATCCTCCATGTGGGGAGAAACAGGCGCATCCTGTGAAGCTGTATATTCAGCTACAAAGGGTGCAATAAACGCATTCACTCGCTCTATGGCAAAGGAGCTTGCGCCAAGCAGGATAAGAGTAAACGCCATAGCCTGCGGAGTTATAGACACAAAGATGAACAGCTTTCTGACTGTAGAGGAAAAATACGACCTTATGGAAAAAATACCCATGGGGCGTTTCGGTACTCCCGAAGAAATTGCAAAGCTTGTGCTTTTCCTTGCGGAAAATGACAGTTCATATATCACAGGTCAGGTGATAAATGCCGATGGCGGCATGATATAATCGGCGGCATATTACACCGTGATATAAAAAGCCCCGCACTTAAACGGTGCGGGGCTTTTCTGTTAGTCATATCATTTTAATATTTTTGCCAGTTTTTCATTGAGTATCTTATTTACCGTCTGCGGATTTGCCTTGCCCTTCAATGCTTTCATAGTCTGACCTACAAGGAAGCCCTTGGCCTTATCCTTACCTGCCTTTAAGTCTTCTATGCTCTTTGGATTATTACTGATCACTTCATCGATAGTATCCTCTACAAGCGAGTCGTCGTCAAGCATCATAAGACCTTTTTCTTCTACATATTTGACAGGATCGACATTCTCTTTGAATACTGCCTCAAATACCTCTTTGCCCACATTTCTGTTTATCTTGCCGCTGTCTATAAGCTCTATGATATCGGCTATCTTTTTAGGATCGATATCAAGCTCTTCGGCAAGCGTGCCTGTATCGCTCATAAGGCGCATAAGCTCTCCCATTACAAGGTTGCATACTTCCTTGGGCTTGCCGCATATGGCGGTAGCATCTTCAAACAGATATGCTATCTGCCTTTCCGCAGTGATAACGGAGGCATCGTATTCCGAAAGTCCGAACTCGCTTATATATCTTGCTCTCTTAGCTTCGGGAAGTTCGGGCATATTCCTTTTGGCATCCTCTATCCATTCCTCACTTATCTCTATAGGCAAAAGATCGGGCTCAGGGAAATATCTGTAGTCCTGAGCGTTTTCCTTGCTTCTCATGGCAAAGCTGGCATCCTTGTTATCATCCCATCTTCTTGTTTCCTGTGTAACCACACCGCCTGCTTCAAGCACCTCTATCTGTCTCTTTGACTCATACTTGATGGCTCTGTATATAGCCTTGAATGAATTCATATTTTTCATCTCGGTACGTGTTCCGAACTTAGTAGAACCCATAGGCATTACGGAGATGTTGACATCGGCTCTCATTGAGCCTTCCTGCATTTTACAGTCTGATACGCCTAAATACATCATAGTTTCTCTCAGCTTGGTAAGATATGCCACAACTTCTTCGGCGCTTCTGAAATCAGGCTCTGAAACTATTTCCAAAAGAGGAACGCCGCATCTGTTATAGTCTACGAGCGTACAGTCATCCCATGGGTCGTGTACGAGCTTGCCGGCATCCTCCTCCATATGGATCTCGTGAATGCCTATATATTTTTTTACACCGTCAACCTCTATTTCCACTTTACCGTTTCTGCAAATGGGAAGATAAAGCTGGCTGACCTGATATGCCTTGGGAAGATCGGGATAGAAATAATTCTTTCTGTCAAATTTATTGAATCTTGTTATCTCACAGTTCGTGGCCAAGCCTGCTCTTACGGCAAAATCCACTACCTTTTTATTCAGCACGGGAAGTACGCCCGGCATACCTGAGCATACGGGACAAACATGAGTATTGGGCTCACCGCCAAACTCTGTGGTACAGCTGCAGAAAATTTTGGACTTGGTAGAAAGCTCAACGTGTACCTCAAGACCGACAACTATCTGATAATTCATTGATCATTTCCTCCTTTCTCCGCCATTTCAGGCATTTTGGTATGGAAATCCGTTACCCTTTGGAAAGCATAGGCAGCCTTCACAAGCTTCGGCTCGTCAAACACATTGCCTATAAGCTGCAGGCCTACGGGCATACCGTTATCCCCAAAGCCGCAGGGCACGGACACACCGGGGATACCTGCAAGATTTACGGATACGGTATAAATATCGCCTAAGTACATCTTAAGCGGATCCGATGAGTTCTCGCCTATCTTATATGCCGTTGTAGGTGCGACAGGTGACAATATGATATCATATTTTTCAAAGGCCTCGTCAAAGCTCTTCTTTATGAGTCCTCTTATCTGTAAGCCCTTTTTGTAGTAGGCGTCGTAATATCCCGAACTAAGCACAAAGGAACCAAGCATTATTCTTCTTTTTACCTCCATGCCAAAGCCTTCGTTGCGTGAAGTATAATATACATCCATAAGATCTTCGCAGTCCTTACGTCTGTAGCCGTACTTTATGCCGTCGTATCTTAAAAGATTTGAGCTGGCTTCGGCACAGGCAAGGACATAGTAAGTCGGTATGGCATAGTCGACTATATCCATTGTAAATTCTTCCACTTCAGCGCCAAGCTTTTTCAGAGTTTCGGCTGCTTCCAAAACAGGTTTCTTAACATCTTCGTCAAGACCCTTGCCAAAGTAATTGACGGGTATGCCTATTTTCATTCCCTTCAGATCGCCGTCATAACAGTTTGAAAAATCAAATGCCGGTCTTTTTATGGATGTGGAATCCTTTGGATCATGCCCCGAAATCATAGTAAGCACTTCCGCACAGTCTCTTATATCTCTGCCTATGGGGCCTATTTGGTCAAGTGAAGAAGCAAAGGCGACAAGGCCATATCTTGAAACGGCTCCGTAAGTAGGCTTTATGCCGCTTACGCCGCAGAAGGAACAAGGCTGCCTTATTGAACCGCCTGTATCCGAGCCTAATGCATAAGCACATTCTCTTGCTGCTACCGCCGCAGCGCTGCCGCCTGATGATCCTCCGGGAACTCTCGTTATGTCCCAAGGATTTCCCGTAGGGCCAAAATAGGATGTCTCCGTGGAACCGCCCATAGCAAATTCATCCATATTAAGCTTGCCCAGAACAACAACGCCGCTTTCTGCAAGCTTGTCGCTTACCGTTGCATTATAAGGCGGCCTAAAGTTATACAGCATATGTGAACCGCAGGTAGTAAGTATATCCTTCGTGCATATATTGTCCTTAATGGCCATAGGCACGCCTGCAAGAGGCGATGTCGATTCGCCCTTCTCTATTTTTATCTGTACTTCCTCGGCTTGTTTGATCGCTTCATCTGCAAGCACAGTTACATAAGCGTTTACTTTTTCATCTCTTGCCCTTATATTTTCAAGCATCTCCTTTGTCGCTTCAACGGAGGAGATCTCTCTGTTCTTTATCATCTGACCTATTTCAAGGGCAGTTTTGGTATTCAAGCTCATATTATTACCTCCCTTTACTCTACGGTCGTAGGCACCTTGAAGCAGCCGTCTTTTTGCTGCGGTGCATTTTTAAGTATCAGTTCCCTGTCGGTAGAAGGCTTGACTTCATCTTCCCTGAAATTGTTGGTATAAGGGAAGGGATGGCTCATATCCTCTACATCTGTTGTATCTATTTCATTGAGCATATCGATATATCCGAGTATCTTGGTAAGATCCTCCTTTGCCCTTTCCTCTTCCTCGGGAGTAAGGCTAAGTCTTGAAAGCTCCTCAAGATACTTTATAAGCTCATCATCAATACCTGTTTCCGCTACGTTCACAGTTTTCTTGCCTTCGGACACAGTCTCGGCGCCGCCTTCGCTGTAGCCTATAAGATCAAGTATCATATTAAGTCTTAATGTAACGTCTTCGGCTAATGACTCCGTAAGCTCTATGCCTGTATTTTCTTCAATATAGGTTATAAGTTTTTCCTGAATGGTCATATTTACCCTCCTTTACGGATTTAATCTGGTAGTATCTCTTGGGAACATAGATGTGGCTCTTATGTTCTTTTCGTCAATAAGCTTCATTACAAGTCTTTCCAGGCCCATGCCAAGTCCTCCGTGAGGCGGGCAGCCGTATTTGTGAAGCATTAAATAGCTTTCAAAATCCTCCGGGTATAAGCCCTTGAATATCATTTTTTTGACCTGTGTATCATAGTCATGTATTCTCTGGCCGCCTGTAGTTATTTCCATGCCCTTGAAAAGAAGGTCAAAGCTCAAAGTATATTTGTTATCCTCGGGATCGTCCATAGCATAGAAGGGTCTCTTCTTTACGGGATAATGGGTCACAAACACAAAATCGCTGTTGTGATCCTCCTTGAAAAGTTCGCCTATAAGTCTTTCTTCCTCAGGCTCCAGATCATACGGATCCTTTATCTTTCTGTTATATTTGGCAGCGACCATTTCCTTTGCATCCCTAAATTTGACACAAGGTATATCGTCAAATTTCGGCAGCTCTATACCCAGCTTTTTAAGCAATGTCGGATAATTTTCTTCAAGGAAAGCAAATGTGTATTTAAGCATACCCGTTTCCATATTTATAACATCATAAAAGCTGTTTATATATCCCATTTCAAAATCCACCGATACATATTCGTTAAGATGTCTTGCAGTATCGTGCTTCTCTGCTCTGAATACGGGAGCGATCTCATACACTCTTTCATACACGGGTATGAGCGTCTGCTTGTAAAACTGCGGACTTTGGGCAAGAAATGCCTTTTTGCCGAAGTAATCCAATTTGAATATGTTGGCGCCGCCCTCAGCGCCTGCCGCAACGATCTTTGGAGTAAATATTTCGGTAAAGCCCTTTTCTTCAAGATATTCTCTGAAGCCTCTTACAATAGCCGCCTGGAGTTTGAACACGCTTCTTTTGTATTCGTTCCTCAATGTAACGGGTCTTATTTCTATTTCGTTTTCAAGAGAAATGTTGAGCTTTCTTTTGCTTATGCTGAAAGGAAGCTCCTCGGCGGGAGATGAGAGCACCTCTATTTTTTCTACCACTATCTCTATGCCGTTTACCGCTCTTGCCTCTTCTCTTACTTCGCCTGTGACTCTTATGCAGTTTTCCTCACGAAGCATTTTCTTTTCTTCTTCTGAATCGTTTTTGGTGTATACACACTGCACAAGGCCATTTATTTTTCTCAGTATTATAAATGCAAAATCACCCATATCACGGATGTTATAAATAGTTCCGTGAGTCGTAACGCCTTTTCTTTCATTTTTGTTAAGTGCCTTAAGCTCTTCCACGGACAAGTCCGTTATCGTTCTTTCGCCTGTCGCTTTTATCATTTACATCACCTTTCCCATAAATTAAAAACGCCCCGAAGCCTATGCTTCAGGACGGAAATTACCGCGGTACCACCTAAATTGACAAAATGTCCACCTCACAGATATTTAACGCATATCTTACGCATCCCGCTAATAGCTTGAAGTTTTCACGGAATGAGCTCCGAAGTGTTCTTCATTAAGCAGTGTCATGGCAGTGCTCTCAGTCTGCGGCTCCGCCTCCCTGTATGTCTTGACTTAATTACTTTTCTTCATCATCGCAATTATCCATATAATAATATCATATATTATTGCCAATTTCAAGTTATTTTTACACCAATTTCATTATTTCCTTTTTTAAGCGCATTATTATCTTTTTTTCAAGACGTGATATATAAGACTGACTTATACCCATAAGGTCTGCGACCTCCTTTTGCGTCATTTCCTCACCGTCTCTGTCTATGCCAAAGCGCAGCTCTATTATTTCCTTTTCACGACAGTTGAGCTTTTGTATGGCTGTCCTTAAAAGTTGTTTGTCTACCTCCTCTTCTATTCCCCTGTATATTATGTCCACATCTGTGCCCAGTATGTCCGAAAGCAAAAGCTCATTGCCCTCCCAATCCACATTTAAAGGCTCATCTATGGATACTTCCGTTTTAAGCTTTGTCGTACGTCTTAAGTGCATAAGTATCTCGTTTTCTATACATCTTGATGCATAGGTCGCAAGCTTTATTTTTTTATCGGGCTTAAATGTATTTATGGCCTTTATAAGGCCGATCGTTCCTATCGATATAAGATCCTCCACATTTATTCCCGTATTTTCAAATTTGCGTGCTATGTACACCACAAGTCTTAAATTTCTTTCTATAAGCACATCTTTGGCTTTTTCATCACCGCTGCCGCACAATCTGTCTATAAGCCTTGCTTCCTCCTCCGCCGTCAAGGGCTCAGGCAAAACATCATTTCCCCCTATGTAATGTATGTGTCCCCGTCCTATTAAATTTCTGATAAAAATTTCCCAGTATTCCCTTGCAGCCATTTAAACACCTCCCAAATGTCTGGGGCTTAAAAGGGTATTATATCCTCCCCATCTGCTCAGATCCTGTCTGTATATTGCTATAACAGGCTTTTTGATAAGACTTCCGTCTATATCCGCACTGTCGGCCACAAAGCCCATGAGCATACCGTTTTCAATGCCTATGCTTTTATAAGGTATCAATCTGATATTTATATTGAATCCGTCATCGGCTATCGCTTCGGCTATTTCCCTAAACGAGCTTTCGCTTTTATTGCATATGTATACTACGGGATCGGGAAGCAGATCTTTTATGGCATTGAATTCTGCTATCATAACGGGTTTTTTGCTTATCGGCTCAACAAGGCGGTTGCCCGTGTCCACAAATCCCACAGTATTTACCGATCTGTTGTTGCATACAATATTTACATTGTGATAATATGTATCCCTTTTTGATATTATATCGATAACAAGTATCCATATATATGCCAAAGCCGACGCCACAATGAAAAAATATACAGACCTTCCAAGCCCCAGATACTGTCTAATAAACAAATATGTACCGTTTATAAAAACCGAGCCGGCTTTAACGGCCGCAAAATATTTTATAAGATCTTTGAGTCTCGCCGGCTCAAAAAGATACATGGTCATAGCCATATATATCGCAGCTAAAGACAGAAAATTTATATATATCCTTGCAGGAGAAATAACGGCAACAAAGGATGTTACGGAAATAACAAACGAAGCAAGCACCGTTTTGGAAACCTTAATGCTTTTTCCCGTAATTTTTTCACTTATAAGCACTATAGCCATGTTTACCGCAAAGTTAACAAACAGCATTTCATCAGCATATATACTCACATTCATATTGCCCTCACCTCTATAAATCAATTATAGATATAAGGCATGTTATTTTTTGTAAAAGATAAAATCATGGCAATAAAAAAATTGCGACAAAAAATTTTGCCGCAATTTGTATCAAGCTGTTACAACCTCCGTATTTTCCTTTAAAATACGAACCATTCTGCCTTCAGCTCCTTCATCGTTAAAATCATCATAAAGCTCGCCGTATATAAATATCATTGTTTCCGCTCTCTTATAGGATATGCTGCCGCTGCTGTATGCTTCTAAAGCTTCCGCCATCTTACCAAGCATAGAGTTGGCATAGTAAAGTATCTCCGCTCTTTTTTCAAATCCTTCCGGGATCTCTATTGCAGAAAAAGCGGCATTTCTTTTGCTTTCGCTGTCTTTCAGCTTCTTGGCATATTCATCGGGCTTTTCCATAAGATCGAACACATCTATGTCAAGCCTCGTTACTACAGGAAGATTATTGAATCCGGCTTCGGCTACCCTTGTGATATAGTTGTCCAAAGTCACCCTTTTTTCACCGTCAAGGTCGTCTGAGGAAAAATTATCAGAAACGAATTTTTCTATACGGTAATGATAGCTGCTCACAGCGTCTTCAAAAAGAGTTTCCAGCTCATTATATTCCAATTCCAGCTGTGCATACATTTCCGCATATCTTTCGGGAGTAACATTATTTATGATCTCCGATCTGTACACATCTATGAATTTCTTTTCGTTATCGATATATCTGAGCGTGATCTCCTTAAGACCCTCTTCATTTTTGTCAGTCGGTATAAAATCGTATATTATATCCCTGTAGTCGTTGAGTTCACCGTATATCGTATCGAATTCCGCCTTTATGCCGTCAACGTCTTTTTGAGAATATATATCCTTGAGCTTTGAAAGATAGAGCATATCCGTATAGTCTGTAATGCTCAGGCACTTAAAAAGGAACTCATAGGCTCGGCCGTACATTACCGTGTCATTGGATATATACACATCGGGGCTGTATCTGAGCATTACCGTTTTATTGGTATGATCCCATTCCATATCTATGCCTGCCGCCGTGCCTACCGCTCTTAAGGGTATCATCATAGTACCGTCTACTATCTGCACGGGAAGATCGAGAGCCACCGCAGTGCTTTTGTCTATTGTCACATGGTTTTTATTGGCGGAGACTTCTATTGTTTTATTGCTGCTTACAAGCAGAGCCGTTTTGGTATCGCTATCCCAGCTTATTTCATAGCCCAGCTTTTCAAACACTCCTCTTAAAGGTATAAAAACCCTGTTTCCCATTATAAACGGCTGAGCCGTGGGAAACTCGATGCTTTCTCCGTTTAGTGATAACGATATATCATCGGCATATGTATTTACGGCAAGCAGCAACAATGCCGAAAAGAAGACCAATATTTTTTTCACAACAATTACCCCCTTTCGTTGTATTGATTAAAGTATACACTAAAACAGAAATAAAATCTACATATTTTTTTTGAACCAATCGATAAAGTATTTGTCTGCGATATTGACGCCGCTGTGATTCAAATGTGCATCATCTCTGAAATTGTCATGAGTAAACAGCTTTTCATCTCTGTTTGCAATGTTAAGATCCAAATACTTTACATTGTTTTTATCGGCTATTTTCTGTATCTCATTGTGTATCATATCGTAATTTTTAATATAGCTTAAGGATACGTTTGCTATAGGTGCGGTCACAAAAATAACGTTTATATCATTTTCTCTGCATAGCGAAACTATCTTTTCAAGATATTTTACCTGAACGGGTTCTGCTTCCCAAGCCCTGCCGTCAACATCCTTGAACTGATTCGTTTTGTCAAATTCATCGGGCAGCATATGATAGTCACAATAGGTATATCCCTTTGAGCGGTATTTTTCCGTACCCTGCTGTCTTTGTGCCGCAGGCAGCGATACGCCGTAATTGTTCTCGATTTTTTCTTTCAGCTTGGAGTTCCTGTATGCAAAATAGTCTTTTTGATACCTGAATATATTTATATTATACATTATTTTTTCGGACAGAGGAAATACCTCCTTGATGTACTCCTTCTCAAGTTCCGGATTTTTCATGACCTGAAAAAGATAGCCTGCCTGAGTAAGCTCGAATTTATCATCCATCATATCCCAATATACTTCTACAACAACGGTCCTGGGCTTCTGATAATTAAGTATCTCTCTTAAAGTATAATATGTGGAGTCCATATGCTGCAAGGGCATACCCATCTGGTAGCTGTTTGTTCCAAGGCCCTTGTCCACTATTTCGGGATCGAAGGTGCAGTAGGAATGAGAAGAACCGATAAACACCATATCCAAGCTGTCCTTGGGCTGAGCATAAAACTCGTTCCACCGACTCTCATTGTAGTTATTTATTAAATTTTCCGTAGTTGCGGCAGCATATTTAACGCCGACATATTCCACAAGCCAATAAAGGCATACGGAAAAAAGCGCCAGCTTTATCAAAAATACAAGCCATTTTTTAAAATTGGAAATAAATGAATTCTCCGCCACCGGAAAACACCCCCGTACACAATATAACAGCCAAAAGTCCATAGTAATATACAAACCTCACAGGGAAGGGAAATTTATCCATAAGGTCGTGTATATCTCTTTTAAAGCCTATCATATCGGAAAATATAAGTATTATCACGGAACCGATAAGCAGAAGTATCTCGAACATCTGCAGACCAAGGCCGTTTATAAGCACATACATATACTGTATATCCGTAACGCTGCGTATATCATTGAAAATATTTTTGAATATAAAGATGCAGTCTCCTATCGTATTCGCTCTGAATATTATCCACGCCGCAGCAACAAGAATAAATGTGACTGCAGCTCTGAAAATATCAAGCAGGAAAAATCTCCATTTGGGAAGTATCTTGTTTTTGATATCGCCTATGACCTGATACAGACCATGTACGCCGCCCCAAAGAACGAATGTCCAGTCAGCTCCGTGCCAGAGTCCGCTCACAAGGAATGTTATCATTATGTTTCTGTATTTTTTAAGCGTTGAGCAGCGGCTTCCGCCCAAGGGTATATACACATAATCTCTGAACCAGCTTGAAAGGGATATATGCCATCTTCTCCAAAAATCTTTTATGCTTGTTGCAAAATACGGTCTGTCAAAATTATACATAAGGTCTATGCCCAATATTTTGCCGCATCCCCTTGCAATGTCCGAATAACCGCTGAAATCACCGTATATTTGGAATGTAAAAAATAAGGCGGCAATTATGTATGCTATGCCCGTATGCTCCGTAACATTGTTGAATACAGTATCCACAAGCACCGCCGCACGATCCGCTATAACTATCTTCTTAAAATAGCCCATGATCATAAGCTTTATTCCCAAAGACAAATTGTCAAGGGAAAATTTCTTTCTTGTAAAAAGCTGAGAAAGGAGCCTGTCTGCTCTTTCGATAGGGCCCGCTACAAGCTGGGGGAAAAATGTGACGAACAATGTCAGCTTAAAATAATTTTTTTCGGGCTTATACTCTCCCCTGTATACATCTATTGTGTATCCCGCCGCCTGGAAGGTGTAGAACGAAATACCCATAGGCAGTATTATATCAAAGTCCTTTATAGGGTATGTCCAGCCAAAATGCTCGTATATGAACATAAATGTATGATTTACGAACATCATATATTTGAATATGAAAAGCAGGCCGAAATTTATTATGAGACTCAGCACAAGCAATCCTTTCCCCTTTTCCCTGTGCTTGTCTATACAAAGAGCGATCGTGTAATTTGACAATGTTGAAAAAAGTATAAGAAAAATAAGCTCCCATCTCCAGCACATATAAAATATGCAGCTGGCAATAAGCAGCATTATCCACCTAACCTTATGGGGCAGCGTGTAGTAAAGAAAAACAACGCATATAAAAAAAATAATGAATGTAAGAGAATTAAAAAGCATAAGTTCACCTCATTTATGCTTATTATATTAAATTTCACGGTTTATTTCAACTAAAACTCTTGAAATGAACTTATTTTTAATATAGAATATATGTAAGTATATATACAAAGGAGATCGCTATGAAAAGATTTAATATCGTATTTTTGCTCGTTCTTATATCAGGTCTTATACTTGGGAGCTTTATTGGCACTCTTGCCGACAAGCTGCCCTATTTGTACTGGCTCAACTATGGCAAAACAATAGGACTTACCCGGCCCTTTGTGCTTGATCTGGGTTTTTTTACATTTGATTTCGGCTTTACCGTAAGCTTTACAATAGCCGGAATAATCGGTATGCTTATTGCAGGTATCATTTACAATAAATGTTTCAGAGGTATAAAATAATGGATATTATCTTAGCATCGGGCTCACCGAGAAGATACGAGCTTTTAAAACAGATAGGACTTGATTTTAAAGTAATAACGAGCGAGGTTGATGAGAGCTATGACAAAGAAGCGGCGCCTGCCGATACAGTCATGGAGCTTGCTCTCAGAAAGGCGGAGGCAGTGTTTACAAGCGAACTGCCTGTAAAAAACACTGTCGTGATAGGTTCGGACACCATTGTTGTGCACAAGGGCAAAATTCTTGGAAAGCCCGGAAACAGAGAAGATGCCGTAAATATGCTCAGCGAGCTTTCGGGAGACGTTCACCATGTATATACGGGAGTCGCAATGTATTATTTTATGAACAACAAAATATTTATAGAAAACTTTGCCGACCGTGCCGATGTATACTTTAGAAAGCTAAGCAAAAAAGAAATAGAAAAATACGTTGATACCGGCGAACCTATGGACAAGGCAGGAGCCTACGGCATACAGGGAAAGGGCGCCGTGCTCATCGAGAAAATAGAAGGAGACTATTATACCATAGTGGGTCTGCCTGTTGTAAGGGTATACTGTTCTCTTGAGCGAAACGGCGTCTTGCAGAATTAAATATTTTCTACCTGCTGTATTTTATTATGATAAGCTCCACGCCGAGCTCCGGATCGATAAGACCCTTCCTGAAATCGCTGTCGTATTTTGCGCAATCCTCTATTGCTGACATGAGAGTCGACAGCTTAAAATTTTTGCTTTGGGCGCAGCATTTCATTGCCACGTATTCATTGAGCTTAAGCTCGGCCGCCGCTTGTCTGTGATTGTATTTTTTACTCATCTGCAGATACTTGCATCTGAGTATGAGCCTGAACTGTCTTGATATCATGCCCATAATTGCAATGGGCTGATTTTTGGCAAAAAGCATATTATTATATATATCAAGAGCCTTTTCCGTGTTCTTGTTGCCTATGGCATCCACCATATCATATATATTTATCTCATCCGATCTGCTGCAGGCAATATCTATATGTTCTTTTTTTATATCCTCATCGCCTGCATAGTCGATGAGTTTTTCATATTCCTTTGTGAGCTTTTCAAGAGACAGCCCTATATTCCTTACAAAATACGCCGCCGTGCCGCCCTTTAACCTTCCCTTTGAGTATTCTGTCATATAGCTTACGGCGTCTTTTTCCTTGAGTTCGTTTAATTCACAGCAATATCCGTATTTTTTTACAGCTTTGTAAAGCACGTTTCTTTTATCTGTATTTTCGTTGTAAAACAAGAAAACGGTACCCTCGCCGCTATCTTTTATTACCTCCGCCAGCCTTGCGGAATCATTCTTTCTTCCATCCTTGAAAAGGCCTGTATCCGATATGAGCAAAAGCCTGTGATCGCTGAAAAAGGGAGCAGTATCGGCAGATGATATTATATCGTTTACATTTGTGTTTTCCCCGTCGTATATATTCAGATTCATAAGCTCGGTGCTCTCATCTACAATGGCGGCACGAAGCTTATCCTTATATTGATTGATAAGATATCTTTCCGAACCGAAAAGCAAATATGCCCTTTTGAACTTTCCTGTTTTTATATCATTATCCAATTCCTTCAAGGAAATCACCTCCCTGCTCCGTATCCGGGCTGTTTTTTAATGTGCCGCTCCTTTTTACAATAAGCATATAAGCAGCAAACATAACGGCATATGCGGCAAATACGCCAAAGCCGTGTATGTGAGTTTCTATATGTGACAATGGCATTGTAAGACTTAGTGCTGACAATTTTTCTATTCCCTTTAAAATAACATACGGCAAGCCTGAGACAAACACAGCCGCCTTGGCCGAAACAAGCCCTGCTATCCCGCACGCTCCGCCAAAGAAAACAAGTATGCCCATAAGGCTGATAACTATTATATTTACCGGGATGTCCACAAAATTGATATATCCGAAATAATACAGTGTAATCGGCTTTACTCCCAAGCTTACGGCAAGAGATACGGCAAGTGCGGATAAAATACCGTTTCTTATATGATATTTGTTCAGGATATCCGATACCATACCTATTATGAAAACCGCAGCAAAGGAATACTGAAAGCCCATATCGTAAATATAGCAGGGGCTGTATACCAGCAGCAGTATACACGCAAAAGCACATGAGCTTATTATATCATAGTCTCTGCCAAGCAAGCTGCCTATTATAAATACATACATCATTATCACCGCTCTTACAACAGACGGTGTACGTCCTGTGAGCAAGGCATACAAAAATAATAATATCATAAGCAGAATATTGGCCAACACTTTATTGTATCTGCCAAAGAGAGCCATAAGTATCGCTGCAAATATGGAGATATGCAAGCCCGATACGGCTATGATATGTACAATTCCTGCGTTTCTGAAAAGCTCATACATATCCTCGTCAAGCTCCAGCCTGTCTCCCAATATTATAGCCTTCAAAAGATCAGCCTCGTATTTCGGAAGAGCTTTATCATATACGGCGGAAATTTTTGTACGCAGCTTATACATAAACGTATTAAGGCTGCTTTTATAGCCTACGGCATAGGCATAGCCGGATATCTTATAACGGATATGTCTGCTCAGCATATAATATTTTTCTTTATACTCTCTCATGCTTGCGGCATTTCTGCCGCTTTTGAGTTCAGCCTTTATTTCTGCTATATCTCCCGGCTTCAGATCGGCGGAAGAATACATATAAAGCTTTATGCCGTCATTGTATACGGTGTTGTTTGCTTTAATTTGATTTACCCTTACCGTGTATTTATTATAGCCGTTATATTTCTTGCTTATATCCAAAACGGTACAATTTATATATGGCTTTATGCCGCTGTCAGCTATGACGCTCAATGCCTTGTTGCCGTGACCCAAAGAATTGCTGCCCAATATAAATCCGATAAGCGCCGTCACGGCAAGAAGCTTTGCTCCGTCAAGCCTATATATCCTGCTCACAAGCAGAGCAAAAGCTATGGTTACAAGCATAAAAAGGACAACACCCAAGACCTTGTAAAGGTGCTGTCCTGCCAATATGCCATATAACAAAAACAAAAGAATAAAAACTATCGGTCTTTTCATAGTGTTATCTTATAAGAGATTCATCTCTTTCAAAAGGCTTGCTGAAATCAATGTCTCCCTTATATTCATTTATTTTTTCACCCTCTATAAGGAACTGCACTTTGTTTACATTATCCAATTCCGTAAGCGAATTTACTATTGAATATATAGTTATCTTTTCGGAATTGACAGGTGAATTGTTCCTTAAAAATGCCTGTGTCAAATTGACATAGCATATGCCTTCCTCCGTTTTGATATCCTTTATGCTCGTTGAAGAAGGTATTGTTGGATTAAGCGAATTCCTTTCAGGCCCCTCTATGAGCTGCTCGACTATTTGATTTTCAAGAGTAAGACTTTGCTTTACCTCTATGCTTCTTTCCTCGGCAACGAGCTTTGCTCCGGTATTGTCGGCAAAATAAAGCTTAACGGTCTGCCTGTCAGTTTTATCCGGGTCTATTGAAGGATTGTTCTTGACATTGTTCCTGCTGAACATATATGCTTCTCCGCCGCTGTCTGTTATGGGAGTGCCTTCAACGCTTACACACACATTGTCTATAAAGCTCATATCCGTGAGCGTATATACCAAGGCTCCCGTACACAACACCTTCAGATTTGGCGCAAGAGAATCATACCCCTCGGCTAGATCGATATAAGCAGTGTTGTCCTTGTGTCTTTTATCTATTATCTTGAATTCGGGCGGGAGTATAAGACCTTGGTTGCTGTTTTTGGGTCCGCTGGCAAACTCGTCAACGACTGTGTTGAACATAAGTGTATTGTCATCGACAAGATTTATTATGCGTTTTTCCTCTTCAAGCGTATTGGTATTTCCGTTTATATAATACATATTATAGGCAACGGTGCCCTCGGCCATTTTTATATTTTTAGTAAATATAAAAATGAGAACGACCGTTACGACCAAAACTACAGCAAAAAAAGCATAGGCAAGTTTTAATTTGATATTTTTCATTACAGCACTCTCCCCTAGCTTTGTTTTCTCTTAAGAGGCAAACGCACAATAAACGTAGCGCCCTGACCCTCGCCGCTTATTATTTTTACAGAGCCGTTATGCAGCATTATTATTGAATGGGTGATGGCAAGACCCAAGCCTGTGCCGCCTGTTTCTCTGTCACGAGTTTTATCCACTCTGTAAAATCTTTCAAATATTCTGCTCTGCTCCTGCTCACTTATGCCTATGCCCGAATCCTGCACGGTTATAAAGCAGTCCTGATTGTCAGCATCTACAGAGACCTTTACCCTGCCGTCTACGGGAGTATATTTTATACCGTTATCAACAAGGTTTGATATAGCAAGGCTCAGCTTTACCTCGTCTGCCTCAATGACAACATCCTTGACGGCTTCAAAGGACACATTTATATTCTTGTTCTCGGACAAGGGCTGAAGTCTTTTAATGATATCCCTAAGCATTTTATTGATATCCACTTCGCCTATGTTCAGTCTGTTTTCATTATTTTCAAGCTTGGCAAGAGAAAGCAGATCGTTTACTATCTCTGTCATCCTGTCTACCTCGGAATTGATATCCTGGAGGAATTCCTTATATGTATCCTCATGGATATTGTCCTGAAGGAGCATGGCCTCGCTTAGGACCTTTATGGAACTTAAAGGCGTCTTCAGCTCATGGGATACGTTGGATACAAACTCCTGTCTGGACTTATCCACCTCTTCAAGACGCTGTGTCATTGTATTGACGGCCTCGGCAAGCTCGGTAAATTCATTGTTGCCCTTTATCTCTATTCTTTGGTGGAACTGTCCCGAGGATATTTCCTTTATGGTAGCCAAAACATTCTTCAAGGGATCGAATATTATCTGAGACATAAATACCACAAGAGCGATAACTATTATTCCTATTATAACGGTCATAAATATCCACTTTTGATTTATCTCCGATATAAGCTGATATATATCGCTGAAAGAAGATACCACAAGGACCGCTCCTATTTTGTTTGATCTGGCATCCTCTATATATGCGGAGGCATATATCGCTTCTTCATCGCTTCTCAGATTTGCTTCATCTCTGCCTGCCAATGCCACAAGTATTTCGGGCACCATATACATCTGACCCACAGCCATATTGTTGGTATCTGCAACAACTACCGCATTGCTGTCCACAACGATTATTCTGAAATTCTCCTCTATGCTCTTTTCGCTGAGTTCCTTCCAAAAAAGATCCTGCTTGCTTTTATCTGTAAGATATTCGGCCTTCTGTATGGAGCCTGCAATTTTGTTTGCCTGATACAATACCTCTTTTTCATTTGTGTCTTCAAAATAATTATGAAGCGTTTTGCTCAGATTAAAGGAATAAAACAAAAGAGGTATGATGCCTATGACAAAATATGTCACAAGCATTTTGAATTTAACGCTTCTCAAGCTTTTCAATTTACTGGAAATAATAACCAACTCCCCACTTGGTGTGGATATACTGAGGATCGCTCGGAGTCATTTCTATCTTTTCTCTGAGCCTTCTCACATGGACATCCACCGCTCTTGCATCGCCGGGGTAGCCATAGCCCCATATGGTATTGAGAAGATTTTCTCTGCTGTATACCTTTCCGGGATTCTTAACAAGAAGCTCCAAAAGATCAAATTCCTTGGCAGTCAGATTTTTTTCTTTGCCGTTTATAAAACAGCGTCTGCTTTCAAGATCGATCTCAAGATCTCTTGCCTTTATTATATTGCTCCTTGTCTCCTGCTTGGAAACGGACTTGACGCTCCTTCTGAGTATAGCCTTTATCCTTGCCTTGAGTTCAAGTATATTAAAAGGCTTTGTGATATAGTCGTCTGCGCCGTATTCCAATCCCATTATCTTGTCTATATCCTCGCCCTTTGCTGTGACCATTATTATGGGTACATCGGAAAATTCTCTTATCATTCGGCAGACTTCCAATCCGTCGATCTTGGGAAGCATAACATCCAACAAAATAAGGGAGTAGTTGCCTGATTTCGCAAGATCGTACGCCTCCTCGCCGTCATAGGCGGCATCTACTTCCATGCCTTCTTTTTCAAGGCTGAATTTTATTCCTTTTACAATTAATTTCTCATCATCTACCACTAATATCCTGTTAGCCATAATTACACCCCTATACAGTTATATATTCTTTGATCAAATTAAATGTACCTTCGCCGATACCATCGACATTTTTGATGCTTTCTATATCCTTAAATTCTCCGTTTGTCTTTCTGTATTCAACAATATCCGCCGCTCTCTTTGCGCCTATACCGTTTAGCGCCGAGAGTTCGACTTCATTTGCCGTGTTGATATTTATTTTCTCAACGGTTTCTTCATTTCTATTCTCCGACGAAATCTCTGATTTGTCAATACTATCTTTGCCATTATTTGAAATATTTTCAATATGTACCGATCTTATGCTGCTGTAATTAATGCAATACCATACACCGAATATAACAAATGCCGATATGACGGCAATGGCCGAAAATATTTTTTTATTCATAATAAGTCATCTCCCATACAAGGCTAAATTTTAACTTGAACACCGACAAAATATGTGTTATTATTATATTGTTTTTAATCGACTATTTTCAACATAGGAGCAGTATAAATGGAAAAAAAACTCATCAAATATAATTTTACCATATTTTTGACCGGTTTAACAATATTTTTTTCAATTATTTTTTCCGTATTTGTATCAGCGGAGGAAACAACCGGGGCTCAAACGGAAGCTGCAACAGAAGCCCCTGCCGTTATCAACAACTACGCAGAGCCTTCAAAACAGCTTGAGATAGGCTCCAAGGCATGTATTCTCGTAGATGCGGAAACAGGCGTGGTGATATACGAAAAGAATTCAAGGGAAAAACTGTATCCCGCCAGCATCACCAAAATACTTACGGGCTATATCGCCTGTGAAGAAGGTAACTTTGACGATACTCTCACAGTATCTCAAAACGCAGTCGATACCATGGGAGACGGGGGCAGCAGTATAGGACTTGTACCCGGTGAGGAGATATCATTTGAAGACGGCATATACGGAGTTATGCTGGAATCCGCCAATGAGGTGTGCGGCACTATCGCCGAGCATATGTGCGGAAGCATCCCCGCCTTTGTCGACAAAATGAACGCAAAAGTCAAAGAGCTTGGCTGCACGGATACTCACTTTGCAAATCCCCATGGCTTTCACGACCCGAATCACTATACAAACTGCTACGATATGTCGCTCATTACAAGAGCGGCCATTAAAAATCCCGACTTTAATCAGATATGGGGAACTGTAAGCCATACCATACCCGCCACCAACAAAAATGTGGAAAGATATCTTCACCACAAAGACAAAATGCTTCGCCCGACATCCAATCTGTATTATGAATATGCCATAGGCGGAAAGACAGGCTTTCATGATGATGCGGGGCACACTCTTGTTACATATGCGGAAAAAGACGGTATAGGACTTATAGCCGTTGTGATGAAGGATGACAGCGGCAAATTTACATATTCCGATACAAAGACGCTTATGGACTACGGCTTTACGGTATATGGCGATATGGATCTGTTCAATGCGGAAACATATCAAGGCAGTCTGCCTGTGCTCCAAGCATATAACGGCAACGAATACCCTGCCGGCACGGTCGATCTGTCCGCCGCAGATTCAATAAAAGCCAAATTGCCTAAATTTATAACGGCCGATAAAATCGAAGTAAGACCCGATCTGCCGGAAAAGCTTGAACCGCCTATAGAAGCAGGAACTGCCGTTGGCAAAATAAATGTGTACTACAACAGCTATCTGCTGGGCTCCACAGATATTCTCGCCTTAAATGAAGTACCTGCTTTTACGGAAAAGCAATTAAGCTTTATGGAGCTTAAAGCAAATGCCAAAAGATTTATTATCTTTTCGGGCAAACTTTTTGTATGTGTTTTGGGCATGGTTGTGCTGATACTTCTTATTGATTTTATAAGAAAGCTTTTCAGACCCAAAAAGAAAAAAAAGAAAAGAAGAAAAGCTAACGCCAAAACCGGCAGCAATATGAAGAAAACCACTTCAAAAAACGGATACCCGCCTAAAAAGAAAAAAAGGCCCGCCGACAGCAACGGCACCTCTCAAAAGAAGAAAAGGCCCTCTGCTTCCGGGCAAGCTTCAAAAAAGCGTAAGGCGCCGCAAAATACAGACGAAATGCGCCGCAGTGCAAAAAGCAAAACAAACAGCACAAGAACATATAACGATGATATTTACGGCGTGCCCATGAGAAGAAGAGCACAGCACAGGAAATAATAAAAAAGGGTTCTTTACTTTAAAAAGTGAGCAAATTATATGTACTTTTTTGCGAAAAAGTACATAAGATCCTATAGGCTTATTTTAGTAGTACAAAAGAGCAAGAGTTATCTGTATTTTACAGATGATTTTTGCTGTAAAAAGTAAAGTGCTGTCTCGTTTTTATAACGAGGCAGCACTTTTAACTTTATTTTACATACAATTTACATCACTGTGGTTACAGGCTTTACATTAGGAGTGCTATACTGAATTTATCAGATGAAGAAAAGTCTGAAAATACAGAAAAAAAGGGAGTGCTATAATGAAAATTATCAAGAAAGCAATGATTGGAGCAGCAGCTATGGCAATGCTTTTCGGCATATCGGGGTGTGGTGATAATAATTCCGGGCAGACTGTTTCAACAGACGGTTCAACATCAATGGAATCTGTAATCGGTTTTTTAAGCGAAGCCTATCAGGAAAAAACAGGCATAAAAGTTACCTATAATCCCACAGGTTCCGGCTCGGGTATTCAGGCGGTGCAGGAAAATCGCTGTGACATCGGACTTTCAAGCCGTGACCTCAAAGATGAAGAAAAAGAAAAGCTGAACGGCACTGTAATTGCCTACGACGGCATAGCTGTCATTGTCAATCCCGAAAATCCCGTTGAGGATATGTCCGTAGAACAAATCGCACAAATCTATACGGGTGAAATTGACAATTGGCAGGAAGTCGGCGGAGAAGACTCACCAATCGTATGTATCGGGCGAGAGGCTGCCTCGGGTACAAGAGACGGGTTTGAATCCGTAACAGGCACAGCGGATAAGTGTAAATACGCACAGGAACTTACTTCTACAGGCGATGTTATTCAGACTGTTGCATCAAATCCCAATGCCATAGGTTATGCCTCTTTGGCATCTGTGGGGGATTCTGTAAAGACTGTAAGCGTAAACAGCGTTACTCCGTCGGAAGAAACCATCTTAAGCGGTGATTACTCGGTACAAAGAGGGTTCTTCCTTGTTACGTCAAAAGACAGAAATTTGTCCGAACAGGCACAGAATTTCTATGATTTCTGCATAAGCAATGAAGCTGATGACCTGATAAGAAAGGCAGGTGCAGTTCCAATTGAAAAGTGAAGCAATTTCGGCTGTACACATTCGACAGAAACCGTTGACAAGAAACATCTCGGCAGAAATTTTTGAAAAAATAATGGGTGTTCTGTTGGGTATTTGTGGATCTATTTCAGTAGGATCTGTAGTTGTGATAACAATATTTTTAATTATATCGGGCATTCCAGCCATAAAAGAGATCGGTCTTACGGAATTTCTTTTGGAAACGGAATGGATACCTACGACAGGTTCTCCGAAATTTGGCATAATGCCTTTTATTCTCACTTCCCTTTACGGCACTTTCGGCGCAATACTGCTCGGCGTACCGTTGGGAATTTTATGTGCGGTATTCCTTACAAAAATTGCAGGGAAACGTATTGGCGGAGTTGTGAGCGGTGCGGTAGATCTTATGGCAGGTATTCCCTCTGTTGTTTACGGACTTGTGGGAATGATAGTCATTGTGCCGACGGTGCGTGAAATTTTCGGACTTCCCGACGGGGCAAACCTGTTTTCGGCAATTATTGTTCTTGCCGTAATGATACTTCCTTCGGTGATCTCGGTTTCGGAAACAGCCTTGAATGCTGTCCCGAAGGAATTTGAAGAAGCCTCTCTTGCCCTTGGTGCCACAAAGACAGAAACAATTTTCAAAGTCTCTGTTCCTGCGGCAAAAAGCGGAATTTTAGCTGCTGTGGTACTGGGTGTTGGCAGAGCGATCGGCGAGGCCATGGCAGTTATGATGGTTTCGGGAAACGTTGCCAATATGCCGAAAATTTTTGGCAGTGTAAGATTTCTGACAACAGCAGTTGCAAGCGAAATGTCCTATTCATCGGGATTACATAACAAAGCCCTGTTTTCAATTGCCCTTGTGCTGTTCATATTTATTATGGCGATAAATCTTATGCTGAATATTGTGATAAAGAGGGAAAAGAAATGAATGAAAAAGTTTCATACACTCGGAAAATCAAGGATTTTATTCTGAAAAGCCTTGTATGGCTTTCGGTGGCTATGATTTGCCTTTTGATTGCGGGAATGCTTTGCTTTATTCTGATAAAAGGGCTTCCTCACATTTCGTTAAAATTTCTGACAACAAAGCCAAGCCTGTTAAACGGTACTGCCGGAATACTTCCCAATTTGCTGAATACGTTGTATATTATCATCATAACATTGTTGATAGTTTTGCCCTTGGGAGTCGGTTCGGCAGTCTATCTGAACGAATATGCAAAAAATAAAAAAGCTGTCCGACTTATTGAACTTGCTGCTGAAACTCTTGCAGGAATACCGTCAATTATTTACGGACTTGTGGGAATGCTGATATTTGTTCGGTTTTGTTCCCTTGGAACAAGTCTTGCGGCAGGAGCATTCACCCTTGTAATTATGACCTTGCCCACTGTCATCAGAACGACACAGGAAAGTTTGAAAACCGTTCCCGACAGTTACAGAGAGGGCTCTCTGGGGCTTGGTTCGGGAAAATGGTATATGATACGGACTGTAGTCCTGCCTTCGGCAATTGACGGCATTATGACGGGGTGTATTTTATCTGTGGGCAGAATTGTAGGTGAAAGCGCAGCATTGCTTTTCACCGCAGGTATGGCAAATGAAATTCTAAGTCCTGCACAGGCTGTTTTCAAAGGCAGAGCAGGCTCGACGCTTACGGTTTCAATGTATATGTACGCAAAGGAACGGGGAGATTTTGAAACCGCTTTTGCCATTGCCGCAATACTGCTTATACTTACCCTTTTGCTGAATATTTCGGCAAAGTTCACTGCTAAATTATTGAAGAGAGGCGATAAACAATGAATGCAATCGAGGCAAAAAATATGAATCTATGGTACGGTACACATCAGGCATTGACAGACATCAATCTGACTCTCCCCACACGGAAGATAACTGCTCTTATCGGTCCTTCGGGGTGTGGAAAATCCACGTTTCTGAAGTCATTGAACCGTATGAATGATTTGGTTGAGGGCTGTCGTATCGAAGGAGAAATTACACTTGACGGTGTGGATATTTATGGAAATTATGACGTGAATATGCTGCGTAAGCGTGTGGGAATGGTGTTTCAAAAACCTAATCCGTTTCCAATGAGCATTTACGACAATATTGCCTACGGACCTCGTATCCACGGCATTCGTTCAAGGAAAAAGTTAGATGAAATTGTTGAAATGTCACTGAAAAAAGCGGCTATCTGGGAAGAGTGCAAAGACCGTCTGAAAAAAAACGCATTGGGTATGAGCGGCGGACAACAGCAGAGATTGTGCATTGCCCGTGCCCTTGCGGTCGAACCGGAAGTGTTGCTGATGGATGAACCGACTTCTGCGCTTGACCCGATCTCCACTTCCAAAATTGAGGACTTAGCTGTGGAATTGAGTAAAAAATACACCATCGTTATGGTTACCCACAATATGCAGCAGGCGGCAAGAATTGCCGATAAAACAGCGTTTTTTCTCCTTGGTGAGCTGATTGAATCGGGCGATACGGATAAAATGTTTTCCACGCCAAAGGACAAACGCACAGAAGATTACATTACAGGAAGGTTTGGTTAATATGCGTAACAGATATGAAGAACAACTCCGTCTGCTGAATAAGGAACTGACGGAAATGGGCGCATTGTGTGAGGAAGCAATTGCTTGTGCTGTGAAATATCTCTCGGAAAAAAACGACGAAATGAAACAGAATGCGGAAGAATATGAAAAACAGATAGACCGCAAGGAACGTGATATCGAGTTGCTTTGTATGCGTCTGCTGATGCACGAACAGCCCCTTGCAACTGATTTTCGCCTTATTACGGCAGCATTGAAAATGATTTCCGATATGGAGCGTATTGGCGACCACGCAGAAGATATTGTGGAGATCGGCGATTATATTGCACAAACAGATACGCAGTTAAGGGCAAATATTTCCGAAATGGCACAGTCTGTTATAAAAATGCTGACGGCAAGCATTGACTCCTATATTCATAGAGATGCAGAACTTGCAAATTCCGTAATTTTAATGGATGACACAGTTGACAAATTTTTTATTCGATTGAAACAAAGATTGATCTCTGTGATTTGCAATAAAAAGGAAAATGCGGAATCCGTTCTTGATTTGCTGATGATCGCAAAATATTTTGAACGTATCGGCGACCATGCGGAAAACATTGCGGAATGGGTGATATATGCAGTCACGGGACAGCATAAGTCTTGATTTATTCGGTGAAATGTAGTATCGTAGAAATGGGTGATGACCATGGAAACAATTTATATTGTAGAAGATGACGACAATATCCGCAAACTTGTGTGCTATGCACTAAATCACGAAAATTATACTGCACGGGGGTTTTCACTGCCTTCCGAATTTTACAGAGCATTTGAAGATATAAAGCCCGATCTGGTTTTGCTTGACATTATGCTGCCGGAAGAAAGCGGACTTGAAATTTTAGGGAAAATCAGAAGTTATTCTCCCGATATGCCAATAATTATGCTGACGGCAAAAGACAGTGAGTTTGACAAGGTTACAGGTCTTGATATGGGTGCGGATGATTACATTGCAAAGCCTTTCGGTATGACGGAGTTGATCTCTCGTGTGCGTGCGGTCTTGCGTAGAAGCAGCAGAGGAAATTCCCGTCAGGTCTACAAATTCGGCATATTGGCAATTGACACGGAAAAGCACATTGTGACTGTTTCGGATAAGCCTGTTACTCTTTCTTTCAAAGAATTTTCCCTGTTGGAAATTCTTATTAAGGCAGGCGGAAAAGTTGTTGCACGTGAGGAATTATTTACAAAAATATGGGGAAATTTTTACGGCGAATCACGGACACTTGACGTACATATCAGAAATCTTCGTAAAAAACTGGGAAATGCAGGAAATTATATCCGAACGGTGAAAAATATCGGATATAGGATCGGTGAAAAAAATGAATAAAAAAATTTTCCGCTATTCACTTATAATTTCATTTTCATTACTTTTGGTAAGCGTTACGCTTATTATGGGCATTCTCTATGGATATTTTCAAAATCAACTGATATCGGAATTGAAAAAGGAGGCTGATTATATCGGCACAGCAGTTCTGACAGAGGGAATTTCCTATTTTGACAAGGTAAACAGTGACGAAAGAATTACGCTTATCGCACCCGACGGAACGGTTATTGCCGATACGGATACTGATTCAAAAAATCTAAAAAATCACCTTGACAGGAAAGAGATCCGGCTTGCATTGAAAAACGGAAACGGCACAAGTGTAAGATATTCCGAAACGTTTATGAAACGTACTATCTATTATGCCGAAAAACTTGAAAACGGAAATATCCTGCGTGTTTCGGCAGAACAGTATACAGTCATAACAATTTTGTCGAGACTTGCTTTACCCATTGTTATAATTATATTGTTGACTGTTCTTTCTTCTGCTATCTTGACAGCGAAAATTTCGAAAAATATCATTGACAGCGAAGAACAGAAAAAGCGTGAAATAATGCGGCGTGAATTTACTTCCAATGTCTCACACGAACTGAAAACGCCCTTGACTTCAATTTCGGGATTTGCTGAAATGCTTATGCACGGCGATGTTGAAAATGAGACCGTTGTGGATTTTTCAAAATCCATTTACGATGAATCACAGAGAATGATAACCCTTGTGCAGGATATTCTCCGCATTTCGGAATTGGATGAAAAAACGGAGTTTGAATATGAAAAAATTGACCTTTATGACCTTTCGGAAAATATAGCGGAACGCTTGCAGCCACAGGCGGATAAAATGCAGGTGCAGCTCCGTGTCATTGGCGAGCATTGCTATGTGTACGGTGTACGAAAAATTCTTGACGAGATAATTCATAATCTTTGTGACAATGCAATAAAATACAATCATCCCAACGGGCTTGCGGAAATTGGTATTCACGAAACAGATAATACCGTTATGCTGTCTGTTTGCGATACAGGTATCGGTATTGCCAAGGAAGAACAAGAGCGCATTTTTGAACGTTTCTATCGTGTAGACAAAGCACGTTCAAAAGCAATCGGCGGAACGGGTCTTGGATTGTCAATTGTAAAGCACGGAGCAATGTATCATAACGCACAAATTCATATAGAAAGTGATATAGGAAAAGGCACAACTATTACAATTTCTTTTCCTGTATCGGAATGTCAAAGATATTCGTACTCCGCTTAAGCTACATACTCATATCTGACGGCTTCTGTCGAAGCCTTTGTATTCGGTGGAAGCTTGTACTCCCACCGAATACAATAATAAGATCCCACTGCCTAAGAGGCGGGGTCTTACTCAGTCGATAAATTATTTTCTCTTTTTAGTTTTAGGCATCGGCAGTTCATCATACATAGCATTAAGCAAACCTGTCAAAAATTCCTTGTTATCAACTTCATCCGCCAAAAGCATTTCTTTTGCGCCCTCATAAGGCAGCTCATACTGTACATCAGGCATATATTTTACCGCTGCGCTTACAGGCTTTACAAGTAATCTGTCATCGTATATCCCGCCAACTATCTTTCCTTTGTAATATATGATGTATTCGCCCATCATGACTCTGTATGTAATATCATCAAGCCCAGACAACTGTTCCAATATATAATCCAAATATTCTTTACTCGACGCCATATTTTCACCTCCAAAAGAAATATATTCAACGATATTCATACTGCGCTTACTCTGCATACTTATAACCGACGGCTTTACCAAAGCCATCGGTTAAACTATTTTTTCATTTCCATATAGGGAAGAAATTCAAATCCGCATTTTTTATATAAGCTTACAGCTTGTTTATTTTCAGTCTCTACTTCCAGACGTAATACAGCATCGGGATATTTTTCTTTGATGTATTCAATAAATAATTTGCCTATACCCGATCTCCTGTACTCCTCTTTAATATAAATATCCTCAAGCCATATACATTGCTTACCGAATTCAGTTGAAAAGCTTTTGGCAGCCATGGCATAGCCTTGAATATTGCCTTCTTTCTCGAAGATATAACCTTCAATGTACGAACATTCGCCTATACAACTGTCTATATCTGCTTCAAATATTTCTTCCGAACCGTTGGTCGATACTGCAGGAGAGTTATAAAACGCTCTCATCATATCCATAACATGGCTTTTATCCTTTTCCTCCATATATCGTATAACAGTGTTCATACTTTTTATCCTCATATATTTATAGTTATGTAAATGCAAAAAAACTCAACAAATTCAGCCTGTATAAGCGTCCTCTGCTGAATTGCTGAAATTCTGTTTTTCAAGCCATTGCCTTTCTTCATCGTTTTCGGGTATGTCTATTCTTTCTATCTTAAATATCACAGGTCTTGTGCCATCGTTGCAGCAGGCTATCATCATACGGTCGTCATTTGTCCAGCCCTTCATGATTGAGCCGCCTTGAAGAGCCGTATATACATATCGGCTCACAGCGTCCCATGCCTCGCCGCAAAATTTTCCATTCATAAGGTGATAAAAATCATCCTGCTGCGGAGTACGTTTTAATACAAAGGTATCGCCCGACTTAAAGAAAGGACAGGGTCCCGACTTGGGATCGGCTAAAAATTTTTCTTGAAGTTCCGGAAAACACTTTGTTTCCAGCACAGTTATCTTACATTCATATTTCATAATATCACTCCTTGGATTATCTGTTTTCTTCAAATACAACAGACGTTGCCTTTATATAATTTATGCCTTCTTAAATATACTTACTTCCTTCCTTTATACTCAGGCTATCCATTTTGTCCTTATATTTATTTATAAATCCTTTTACAAATTCAGGATCGGTTTTTGAATAATCTCTCAACGCCCATCCTATAGCTTTATTTACAAAGAACTCATTACTGCCAAAACAGTTTACTATTATCTGTTCCAATAATTCTGTATCTGTTTTATCCTTTAAACCAAGCTGATGTTCTATTGCCGATCTTTTAAGCCATATATTTTCATTTTTTGACCAATCCGGCATAAGGGCTTTGACTCTTGTATCCCTTAGCCCTACATCTCCTATTACCTTACATAAAAAATCTATAGTATCCCACCATGGTTTTGTAGTTATGTAATATTTTATTTTAGGAATATCCTCAAAAGATACATATTTCTTTAGCGCAAGAAGATAATCAAAAACTAAATATTGAAATTCCCTGTGTCTGTCATCATAGCATTTATCCAAAAAATCCCAATCTATTACTTTTGCCTTCTTCTCTGCCTTTATAAAGTCATTGTAAACCTCTTTCCTTTCGGGAGCAGGAATACCATAAAAATCGAACAGGTTTCTCATATACTTGGACATAGTGGCAGCATGCTCTTTATTTTCTTTTAATTCAAATTTTCTTTTTATATCTAAATATTTGTCCATAAATTTAATCCTTTGTATTCGCCGCTTATAGAAGCGGGGGACATACCATCAGTTAAACAATAATTTCATAATGTATCCTCTGACCCGCAACCTCGGGACAGATCGTTTCCTCGCTCTTCTTTACAAATTGAAAGCCTGCGCTTTCATAGGTGTGTTGAGCAGGCAGTAAACACTCATTTGTCCAAACGATTATCTTTTTTGCGCCTTGTTCTTTAATGCGCTGAACTGCCTCTCCCATTTGAGCTTTTCCATAGCCGTTTCCCTTGTATTTCGTTGCAATACAATTATGTCCGACTTCCGTAAATTCAGGCAGATGTGTCGGATTCCATGAAACAAAGCCAATAGGCTCGCCGTCCAGTACAGTCATAAAGCCGCTGAAATCAGCGATATGGGGATTATCATAGAAGAAATCGTCAAATTCTTTCCATTGGTTTTGCCAATATGGTACAAATCTCGGCTCAAAAGAATAACTGTCTTTCAAAAGAGCAGCAAGTGTTCCACGAGGGAATTCCGTAATTTTTCTATATTCAATAGTCATTGTTACTCCTTAGCTAAGCATTGATTTATCTCTGTTTGCATTTTTATTATACCAAAACAGATATTATTATTCAACACAAAACAAGTCTATTCAATAACAACTGCTCACTTGAAATTGGGTATAAAATTTAATGTTGTTTTTTGTTTGGTAAAACTTGGCGATAAAATGGGAAGTTATCATTACTTTAATTTATGTTGTATAATCAGCTTTATAATAATAGCTGCGAGCAAAATAACAGCAGTTACCATACATTTTCAATAACGTCAATAGCTCTATTGACAAAACTTATTTTTCTCTTGTCCAGCAGTTTTCCGTTTTCTGAAACAGATACATAGGCTATACATAACTGATCGTCTTCTGTTGGCTCGGGATTACCCATTAATGTTGTCCATTCCATATCAATATCTGATTTTGTAATTCTTGTATTACATTCAACCTCATATTGCAAAGGCTCAAAAAAATCCGTATTGGATTTGGAATTAACTAAAATTTTATTATTTTTATCCTGATATATTTCAACAGTATAATTAACAATATCTTCTTCCTTTTCAGCATATCCATTATTTGCAGATACTGTCTCAGCATAGATCATCTCCATTTTATCGGTCGAAATAACATTGTCGGTTTTTGAAGAACAGCCGATCAAGCCAAAAACTAATAAAAAGCAGATAAAACATATTATAATTTTATTCATTATTTTCACCTCAAATATTGATTTACCTCAGCTTATATTTTAATTATAGAAAAACAGCTTTTACTATTCAACACATAACACCTCTATATCAAAAACAACTACTCACTTTGAAATTGGGCATAAATTATAATACAAATCTAGTACATTCCATTGTTACTTTTTCATCTATAAATTCCGATTTATCTTTGGTTAATTATATCAAAATTTAATATTTATTTCAACCTGAAGCTCAGGACTATGCTTTATTATTTCGGATATAAAAAACTAAGGATATTTTTATATAAATTATTAAGAAAAAAAGCATTGACAATTTAATATTACAGTTGTAATATATAGATGTACTACAGCTGTAATATTAAATCAAATTTAAGGAGTGATTTTATGAAAAAATCAAAAATAATACTCATAATACTTGTTTTACTCTCTCTTGTCACAGCCTGTGCAGGAAAGGGAGAGCAAGTCAAAGAGGCAGATTACAGTACATATTTTGGCAGTCGTAATGGCTGCGCCGTATTCTATAATGCCGATGAAAATACTATGGAGATATATAACAGCGAAATGGCAAATACAAGATTTTCGCCAAACTCCACATTTAAAATTATTGCTGTGCTGGAAGGTCTCAGATACGGTGTAATTGAGTCGGAAAACTCCCATATGCACTACAACGGAGGAAAATATCCTTTTGAAAGCTGGGAAAAGGATCTTAATCTTAAGGAAGCGTTTCGGGAGTCCTGCGTATGGTATTTCAGACAGGTAATAGACAAGGTAGGACAGGAAAATATGCAAAAAGATATTGATAAGCTTGGCTACGGCAACAGAGATATAAGTATGTGGCAAGGCAGCGGAGAGGCTCCTACGCCTGATACAAACGGCTTTTGGCTTGGCTCTTCTCTTAAAATATCGCCTGTTGAAATGACTCGTATAATAGCCGATATATTTGAAGGAAAAACCGATTATGACCAATCAGATATTGCAATTCTAAAAAATGTTATGCAAAGCGATAAAGACGGTATTTACGGCAAAACAGGTACAGGCAGGGATAACACTGCATGGTATGCGGGTTTTTATGAATATGGGAGCAGCAGAACATATTTTGCCGTTCATATTGAGGGCGGCAATATAAGTACCGCAGGCGCAGATGCAAAGGAAGCTGCATACGGTATAATAAGCGAACGCACATCACAGCTTGACAACAAATCACAATAACTGTATAATTGTATTACAAATGTAATACAGAGGTGAATAATGTGATAAGGATAACGGACGCAGAATTTGAAATAATGCAGGTCATATGGGAAAAAAATCCCATAAGTACAAACGAAATAGTCGAAGAAATGAACGGCAGAAAAAACTGGAATATGCGCACAGTACATACTCTCATTTCACGGCTTGAAAAAAAGGGAGCCATAAAGCACACAAAAACAGGGCGACTATATATATATTCTCCTCTTGTCTTAAAAGAGGATTATATTGTTTCCGAGGGCAGGTCCTTTGTACGCCGCTTTTATGACGGAGCAGTAAGCAAAATGGTTATGAGCTTTATAGATGCCGATATAATATCCGATGAGGATATGGCAAAGCTCAGAGAAATGCTTGATGAAAGGGAGAAGTAATGATATATCACATTATAATGTCAAATGCTGTCATTTCACTGTGTATAACGATTATTATAGCGGTAAGGCATTTTTTTCATATTCCGCCGGGATATAGCAGAACTGTATGGATAATGTGCCTTATTCTTATGGCGGCGGTTTTCCTGCCGGATATGAATATATCTGTGCTGTCGTATACTGCAAACTACAGTCACACAGCAGCTTCGGATATATTAAATGTTGCAGCTGATGCAGATTTTTATATATCCTCATACAGCCTTGATTTTGTATATTATATATGGATTGCAGGAGTGCTTATAGGACTTATTATGCTTCTTTTTGCTATGTTTATGCTTATGCATATGGGAAAAACGCCTGTTTATAATGAACAGTTTGAAAAGCTCTGCGCTGAGCTAAATGTGAAAGCACATCTCTATACAGCGACTAATATAAAGTCACCCATATCCTTTGGCATTTTAAATCGCATAGTTATTATTCCCGAAAGAGAATATAGCAATCAGGAATTAGAATTCATATTTCTGCACGAGCTTTATCATCATAAACACAGAGACGCTTTTATAAATATTATTCTTAATATAGTGTCCGCTCTTTACTGGTTCAATCCTCTTGTGTACATTATGGCAAATCTTTTTCGGCTTGATATGGAGCTTTACTGCGATATGTGTGTAATAAGCAAAAACGGTGACAGCAACGGTTACGGCAAGGCTCTGCTTTATTCAGCAGAACGCAGATGTATGTCTATGGCAGAACATTTTTCGGATTTCAAAAAGCTCAGAAAACGCCTTGAGACTATATCACAGCCTGTAAATAAGACTTCTGTGTCGGCAAAAGTATCCGTATTTATATTGTCTGCGGTTTTAATTTGTGCAGGAATACAAATAAATACAAATGCCGGTGTATTCAGCCGTATTACACTTCCCGATAACTTCAGTACTCTTGAGCTTGACAGCTATTTCAGAGATAAGAATGGCTGCTTTGTGCTATTTGACAGTTCCTACAGTCATTATTACATATACAACACCGACGAAGCGGTAAAGCGAAACTCCCCTGATTCCACATACAAAATAGCCCTTGCTCTTAACGGGCTTGAAAACAATGTTATATCTGCCGACAGCAGCACTTTTGAATGGGACGGAGTGGAAAATCCTTTTGCTGAATGGGATCGTTCTCACGATTTGTTTTCTGCAATGCAATACAGCGTCAACTGGTATTTTCAAAGGATAGACAGTTTTATAAGCAATGCTGAAAGACATAAATTTCTTGCAAAAACAGGCTACGGCAATCAAAACACCGGCTGGAGCAAAAAGGCTTATTGGCTTGAAAATTCCCTTGAAATATCGCCGCTGGAACAGGCGGATTTTATAAGAAATGTGTACAATAATTCCTTTGGCTTCGATGAAAAAAACGTAACGGCTGTATTGAATTCCATACGTCTTTCCGATAATGTTTATGGCAAAACGGGTACGGGAAATGTTTGGGGAAAGAATGTGCGGGGCTGGTTTGTAGGTGCTGCAGAGTTTCCCGACAGAACTTTCTTTTTTGCTTTGGAAATGACCGGCAAGGGTGCTGACGGGATAACAGCTCAGAATACCGCTATTAATATCCTAAACGATATTTTTAGTCAAGGATATTCGTACTCTGCTTTCGCTACATACTCATAACCGACGGCTTTTACCAAAGCCTGCTATCTTTTTTTGGTAAAAATGTTCATTTACTGAAATGTGCATTTAATATTTTTGTAAAATATGTAAAGTTAATATTGATTTACCGCCGATTTTATAGTATTATATTATTAGGTAATTATACTGAATAAATTATACAAAAACGGAGGTATTTCCCATGGAAAAATTAAGCAGAAAACTTTTAACAAACGGCTTTAAGTTCAATGATGATCTTAAGATCGGTACAAAGGAAGAACTGCCCGAAAGAATAATACAGTTCGGCGAAGGTAATTTCTTAAGAGCTTTCGTTGACTATATGTTTGACGAAATAAATGCTCAAGGCTTATTCAAGGGCGGTATCACTCTTATACAGCCTATTCCGGGCGGCGACTTTTTAAGGAATATACTTAATGAGCAGGAGGGTCTTTACACCCTTATTGCAAGAGGTCGTGAGGATGGTCAAAAGGTTTCCGACAAGAGACTTATCACTTGCGTAAAGAGATGCATCAATCCATATGTAGACCTTGACACTTACAATGCCTGTGCATCAAATCCCGAACTCAGATTTGTTGTATCCAACACTACAGAGGCAGGTATTTCCTGGAAGGACGAGCCTATGACAGACAGCGAGCCACAGGATTCCTTCCCCGCTAAGGTAACTAATTTCTTATACAAGAGATTTAAGGCATTTGACGGCGACAAGAGCAAGGGTCTCGTATTCATTCCCTGCGAGCTTATAGACGACAACGGCAAGACTTTGAAGAAATATGTTCTTAAGCATGCAGAAAATTGGAACTTAGGCGCAGATTTCATCGACTGGATAGAGACAGCCTGCGTATTTACAAGCACACTTGTGGACAGAATAGTTACAGGCTATCCCCGTGACGAGGCTAAGGAGCTTTGCGAAGAATTTGGTTATGAAGATAACGCTATCGATACAAGCGAAATATTCCACACATGGGTAATAGAAGGTCCTGCCGAGCTTGAGAAGGAACTGCCCTTCCCGTCAGCCGGCTTAAAGGTAATATTCACTCCCGATGTTAAGCCTTATAAGAAGCGTAAGGTAAGGATACTCAACGGCGCTCACACCTGTTCAGTACTTGCGGCTTATCTTTCAGGCCACAACTTAGTAGGCGAAATGATGGCCGACAAAATGTATTACAACTATCTTGTAAAGGCTCTCGATGAGGAAATAATCCCCGCTATCGAAAGCCCGGAATTAACTCACGAGGATTTAAAGAGCTTTGCGGATGCAGTGTTTGACAGATTCCAAAATCCTTTCATCAAGCATAAGCTCATGGATATTTCTCTTAACTCAACATCAAAGTTTGAGGCAAGAGTTCTCCATACTATTCAGGAATACTATGCACAAAACGGCAAGCTGCCCAAGATCCTTACATTCTCCTTTGCGGCATACCTTGCATTTTACAAGGGAACCGAGATCAAAGACGGCGCACTTATCGGCCACAGAGGCAGCGAGGAATATCCCGTTAAGGACAGCCCCGAAGTTCTTGAATTCTACAAGAATGTATGGACAGGCGTTGATGCCTCCGACAAGGCTCAGGTTGCCGATGTTGTCAAGAAGGTTTGCGCTAACAAGGACTTTTGGCTCGGCGCCGATCTCAACAGCGGCTTAGGCGACTTCCCCGCTATTGTAACGGATCATCTTTACAACATACTTAACAACGGCGTTGTATCCGAGGTTGAGGCAGTTTTAAAATAAGCTCTTCAAGAGGAGGAAATTATGGAAAAGTATATCAAGATAAACGATAACGACAATGTAGTCGTTGCCATAGACAATATTGCCAAGGGCGAGGAAATATACGGCGTGGCTGCCCTTGAAAATATTGACAGAGGCCATAAGATGGCTATAGTGGATATCCCCGAAAATGAGAATATCATAAAATACGGCTATCCTATAGGTCATACCACAAGAGATATAAAAGCAGGCGAGTGGGTACATTCTCACAATGTAAAGACAAACTTAAGCTCTACACTTGAATACACCTACTCACCAAAGCATAAGGACATACCCGTTACAAGACACGATACATTCATGGGCTATGTAAGAAAGAACGGCGAAGTCGGCATAAGAAATGAAATTTGGATAGTAAATACAGTAGGCTGTGTAAACGGTGTTTCAAATGCCATTGTGAAAGAAGCCAACAAGAGATACGGCGATAAGGTAGAGGGTATTTACAACTTCGTTCATCCCTACGGCTGCTCACAGCTTGGCGAGGATCATGAAAATACTCAGAAGCTTCTTGCAGGCATGGTAAGACATCCCAATGCGGCAGGCGTGCTTGTGTTGAGCCTTGGCTGTGAGAACAATAATATAGACGAGTTCAAGAAGATACTTGGCGATTACGATGAGGAAAGAGTTAAATTCTTCATTTGCCAAGAGCACGAGAATGACGTTGAAGATGCTGTTGATGTAATAGGCGAGCTTGTGGAATATGCTTCTCAGTTCAAGCAGGAGGAGGTTCCTGTAAGCAAGCTTGTTATCGGCCTTAAGTGCGGCGGCTCAGACGGTCTTTCAGGCATTACCGCCAATCCGCTCATAGGCAGGATATCCGATATAATGGTTGCCAACGGCGGCAAGACCGTACTGTCCGAGGTTCCCGAAATGTTCGGCGCAGAGACCATACTTATGGACAGATGCAAGGATAAGGAAACCTTTGAAAAGACTGTAAGCCTTGTAAACAATTTCAAGGAATACTTTATAAGCCATGGCGAGCCTGTAGGCGAGAATCCGTCACCAGGCAATAAGAAAGGCGGTATCACCACTCTTGAGGACAAGTCACTTGGCTGTACTCAAAAGGGCGGCACCTCAAATGTAAACGGAGTTCTCCTCTACGGTGACAAGGCAACTGCCGACGGACTTTCACTCTTGCAGGGCCCCGGCAACGATATTGTAGCCATAAGCGGTATGATGGCAAGCGGCTGCCATATTATACTCTTCTCAACGGGAAGAGGCACTCCCGTAGGCTCACCTGTTCCCACAATAAAGATAGCCACCAATTCAGACCTTGCCAACAGGAAAAAGAACTGGATAGACTGGAATGCAGGCAGACTTATTGAGGACAAAAAGATGAACGAGTATGCGGAGGAATTCTTTAAATTCATACTCGATGTTGCATCAGACAGAGCCAAGACAAAGAATGAGATCAACGATTACAGAGAGATAGCCATATTTAAAAACGGCGTAACTCTTTAATGTTATAAACCTTGCAATAGCGGATACAATAAACATTACAACAAAGATTGGAGGAATCAAACATGGGTTTTATTGATGAAAACTTTTTATTAAAGACAGAGACCGCAAGAACATTATTCCACAAGTATGCAAAAGACGAACCTATTTATGACTTCCACTGTCATCTTAATCCACAGGAAATATACGAGAACAAGAATTTTGAGGATATTTCCGATGTATGGCTTGGCGGTGACCACTATAAGTGGAGAGCAATGCGTTCATTGGGCGTACCCGAGGAAGAGATCACAGGCAAGAACGCCGACAAGCTCAATAAGTTCGTAAAGTGGGCTGAGACTATACAGTATGCTATCGGCAATCCTCTGTACCACTGGACTCACCTTGAATTACAGAGATACTTCGGTATATACGAGCCTCTTACAAAGGACAATGCAGTTGAGATACATGACAAGATAAACGAAATGCTTGCAAAGCCCGATTTCAGAGTAAGAGAGCTTATTGTTAAGTCAAACGTAAACGCTATCAACACTACCGACGATCCTGCCGATTCTCTTGAATGGCACAAGAAATTAGCGGCTGAAGAAACAAGATTCAAGGTATATCCTGCATGGAGACCCGACAAAGCTCTCAATATCGATGCTCCCACATTTGCAGAATATATAAAGACTCTCGGCGAAGTAGGCGGCAAGGAAATAAAGACATTTGCAGACCTTAAGGAAGTCCTTCTTAAGAGAATGGCATTATTTGAGGAATTAGGCTGCCGTGCATCCGACCATGCTTTCACATATGTGCCTTTCAACAAGGCCTCCGAGGCAGAAATAGATGCTATACTTGCAAAGGCCATTTCTGGCACCGCTCCTACAAAAGACGAGGGCGAGAAGTACAGAACAGCTCTTATGCTCTTCTTAGGCGAGGAATACCACAAGAGAGACTGGGCTATGGAGATCCATATGAACATCAAGCGTGACAACAACACAAGAATGTTTGAAAAAATGGGTCCGGATACAGGCTTTGACTGTATATCAGACTGGTCAACGGTTGAAGGGCTTACTAATCTTTTAGACGCTCTTGACTACAAGAATGCCCTTCCTAAGACATTGTTATTTGCAGGCAATCCTGCCGACAATCAGGTATTCGGCACAATACTTGGCTGTTTCCAGGGCACGGAAGCCGCTTCCAAGATACAGTTTGGTACCGCTTGGTGGTTCAATGACAACAAGGACGGTATGGAAGCACAGATAAAGGCTCTTGGCAACTTAGGTGTTCTCGGTAAGTTCGTAGGTATGCTTACAGACTCCAGAAGCTTCCTTTCATATCCAAGACATGAGTATTTCAGAAGGATACTTTGTAATATCATAGGTCAGTGGATCGAAGACGGTGAGTATGCAAATGATGTGGAATTTGCAGGCAAGCTTGTAGCCGATATCTGCTACAACAATGCAGCTAAATATTTCAGACTTTAATTTATAATATCTTTGGGGCAGATATCCTCTGCCCCATTTTTATGCAAGGGGGAATATTATGAAAAAAACATTTAAGGGGTTTATTGTCGGATTTTTATCAGCAGCTCTTATTGCCGCACCCATACTTTCATATGCAGAGGGCGGGCAAAATATAGAGGCCTTTTTCAACAGAGTAAAGCTTATTGTAAACGGACAGCCCTCAGCATCAGAGACACTGCTTTACAACGGCACTACATATGTACCCCTAAGAGCGGTAACGGAAAACCTGGGCGCAAAGGTCGACTATAACGCAGCCACAAAGACTGCCTCAATAAGTCTGCCGACTGCAGCTCCTGCCGTACAGCCTCAAAACGCCGATGCTCCCGTTGTGCAAAAATGGACAAGCGGCAGATTTGTTCTTCAGACTACTGATACTACAAATGCCGATGATCCAAAGACACTTGTTATAACCAACGCTACAAACGAGGGCTTTGACTTTAGTCTTTTGGATGTAAACGGCAACACCAAATTAAGCGGCAAAGTTACGGCAAACGGCAATACAGCCACATATAACGCTACCGAACTGGATGTATTGAAATTTACCTTAAGCGGCGACACCGTTACTATAGACGAAGCCAAGGGGCTTCAAGTGCCAAGCGGCAAAGCCATTTTTTTAAAGGAAGCGTCTGAGGTACAGACAAGCCTTTATATAAATTCATGGTATGACGGAAAATTCATACTTCAGCCTACAAATACATCAGATGCCAACGATCCTGTTACGCTTACGATCTCCGATTCAAGCGATGTTGCTTTTGATTTCATTCTTTCAGATGCAGAAGGCAACACCAAGGCACAGGGTCACGCTTCCGTAAATGGCAATGATGCCACATATAACGCTACCGAGCTTGATATAATCAAGTTCCATATTGACGGCGATGAGATAACCATTGATGAGGCCAAGGGCTTACAGATACCCAGCGGCAAAGCAACTTACAAGCAGGAAGATAAAAATGCACCCTCCGCTTCTGTTGCCACCTTTAAAGAAGGAAGCTATTCAAGCGGATCTGCCGCTACGGCAAAAACACTTGTTATAAGCAAGCTTACCGCAACATCTTTTGATTATCAGATAATCGAGTCTAACGGTAAGGATATCATAACAAAGGGTACGGCTAAGATAACAAGCGAAGGCGTTGCCGAATGTGTATTTGACGATGAGTACAAAATAACTTTCACAGATGCTAAAAATAATGTTATAACCGTTAAGGAATCTGTTCAAAAGCTCATAGATAAGGGCGAAATAAAATTCTATACCATATAACAATAAAAGAGGACTGTTTAGTCCTCTTTTATTGTTATCATTTGTTTTTGTTATATATGATATTTAAGCCTCTCAGCAGCAGATCGTCACAATAATTGAAATCATCTCTTACACAATAGCGGCATATTTGTCTGCCCAAGCCTCCCGTTACAACCACATTGGTTTTTTCGCCAAGTTCTTTTTCTATCCTTGAAACATATCCTTCTATCATGGAAGCCGTGCCGTAAATTATGCCGCTGCGCATACAATCTACGGTATTCTTGCCTATGGCAGATTTAGGATTTTCAAGGCTTATGCCCGGAAGCTGAGCCGTGCCTGCCGTAAGAGCCTGCAGACTTATATTCACTCCCGGCATAATGCATCCGCCTATATATCGGCCCTTCTTGTCAATGGTATCTATAGTTGTAGCCGTACCCATATCTATAATAAGTATCGGCGGCTTAAACATAGAAAGAGCGGCTACAGAGCTTACTATTCGATCGCTGCCCACAGCTGCGGGATCGTCCATAAGAATATTAAGTCCTGTCTTTATTCCCGGACCTACGATCATTGGCTTATGCCCTGTTGCAAGCTCAACTGCCCTTTTTATCTGATCTAAAACAGGAGGCACAACAGATGAGATTATACAGCCCTCTATATTTTTTCTGTCTATGTGATAAAGCTGCAAAAGGCTGAGAATATTAATGCCGTATTCGTCTTTTGTCTTTACTTTATCCGTAGCCAGCCGAGCCATAAAATCAATGTTTTCTCCGCTTATACCGCCTACGACTATATTTGTGTTTCCTATGTCTATTGCCAGTATCATATGTTACCTCTTATTATAATCTGTTTTTGTATGCTGCCATAAGGGCTGCACATACGGCCGAGGATATTATTCCTGCAACTATTGCTTCGGGAATACCGTTTACAGCCATTACCGTGAGCACTGCCTTGAGCACGAGATCCACACTTGCAAGGCCTGTTGCTTCAGCATATTTTTTAGCAAAAAATATGTATGCCATTCCCATAACAAGTATGGTATTGGTCATTGAGCCCGCAACACCTGCCACAAACATAGAAGGTGCCTTTTTCTTGATCGTCTTTGAAAGACCCGCATAAACAAAATAGGCTGCAACGCCTATCAGTATACGAGGCACAAAGCAAATGACCAAACTGAAAAAATTACCGCCCGGCTTGAGAGGAGTAAAAAGAAATGCCGTAACGCTTGCAGAACGGAATGTAGCATTTAAAAAGCTTGCCAGTCCGAACATAAAGCCTGTAAGAGCGCCTTTCTTCCAGCCGAATACGATACCCGCTATTATTACGGGAATGTGGATAGTGGTTGCGTTCATAAATCCCAATGGAATAAAGCCTAAGGGCGTTATTGTAAGTATAACAATAATAGCCGCAAAAAGTGCCATTTCCACAAGACTGCGAGTTTTTTCTCTCTGCTTTGCCATATTAAATTCCTCCTTGCTGCCGCTCCACTGCACAGAAGCCAGAGATCGCAACTGTGTTTTACTTAAAGCTGGATGCAGCGCATTTATTTTTTTACTCAATCATTATATATCATTCTATTGAAAAATGCAACAATAAATGTTATTATATGAAATGAAAGGAGTTGCATACAATGCTTACAGGAAAAACGGTCATAATGGGAGTAACAGGCTCAATAGCCGCATATAAGGCAGCTACTCTTGCACATATGCTTAAAAAACAAAACTGTGATGTAAATGTCATTATGACAAAAAATGCCACAGAGATAATAGCGCCCCTTACATTTGAAAGGCTTACGGGAAATAAGTGCATTATCGATACCTTTGACAAAAACATACAGTATGAAGTAAAGCATATTTCCCTTGCAAAAAAAGCGGATATGGTAATAATAGCTCCGGCCACTGCAAATATAATAGGAAAGATAGCAAACGGCATAGCCGATGATATGCTTTCCACGACTGTTATGGCATGCCGATGCCCGGTATACATTTCTCCTGCCATGAATACCTCTATGTATGAAAATCCTATTGTACAAAGCAATATAGAAAAGCTTAAAAGCTTCGGCTATAAATTCATAGAACCTACCGAGGGTCTTTTGGCCTGCGGCGATATAGGCAAAGGCAAAATGCCGGAGCCCGAAGATATAGCGGAATATGTATACAAAGAATTGGCCTTTAATAAAGATATGTCGGGCAAAAAAGTCATTGTTACTTCAGGAGCCACTATGGAAGCTATCGATCCCGTAAGGTATATCACAAATCATTCTACGGGAAAAATGGGCTGCGCTATAGCAAGAGCAGCTATGCAAAGAGGCGCCGAGGTTACTCTTATAGCAGGACATATGGACATTGCTCCCCCGCCCTTTGTGAAAGTGATCGATGTAAAAAGCTCCGAAGATATGTATAACGCTGTAATATCCGAATACAAAAATTCAAATATAATTGTGATGGCTGCTGCCGTTGCCGACTATACTCCCGTAACTGCAGCCAAAAATAAAATAAAGAAAAGCGACAGTGATATGGATATAAGCCTTAAGAGAACAAACGATATACTTAAGTATATCGGCGAAAACAAAGAAGATCGGTATATATGCGGATTCAGTATGGAGACCGAAAATCTTATCGAAAACTCAGCAAAAAAGCTAAAGAGCAAAAATGCCGATATGATAGTTGCCAATAATCTCAATGTAAAAGGCGCAGGCTTCGGCACGGATACAAATGTTATTACAATAATAACTGAAAATGATACAATAGAACTGCCTATCATGAGCAAGGATGAGGCAGCCCATAGGATACTTGATATTATAATATCATAATAAAACCATAATATAAAAAAATACCGCATTAAACTTTAAAGAAAACGGACTTTTGTGTTTCTTTTTGATAAATTGATAAATTTTTGTTTATAAGAATAGGTTCGACCTCTCAGTCAGCCCCGCTCACAGCTATTTTTATATAAGCTTTTGCTGCGGCTGACAGCTCCCCTGATTAGGGGAGCTTTAGGTAAGTGCCTTTCAAAGTAGCTTGTTTACTTATAAAAACAACAACTAAGTTGCCGTCACAGCCTTTGCGGTAAATGACCTCCCCTAGCGTCAGCGTCGGAGGGGAGGGGGACCATGCGCAGCATGGTGGAAGGGTCGTTCTTCTACGTTAAACACAAATTTAACACATCAGCCTTTATTTCTTTACCTCAAAAAGCTCTGCCGTTTCACTGAGCAGCTTTCTTATTTCCAGATGCTGAGGACAGTGCCTTTCGCAGTTTCCGCACTTCACGCACTGAGATGCAAGACTTCTGCCATTGGCATACCTTCTGTAATACATTCCCGCATTGCCCATATTATGAGTCATCTGATATGTATTGTAGGCGGAAAAATATTCGGGAATAGGTATATTCATAGGACAGTCTTCCGTGCAGTAGCGGCACTTTGTACAGCCTATGGCAGCATTTTTCTCCAATATATGCCTTACTCTCTCGATTAGTTTCATTTCTTCGTCGTTTAGCGGTTTTAAATCATCCATAAAGCCGATGTTGTCTTTCATCTGCTCTATGCTGCTCATACCGCTCAGCACAAGCATTACGCCTTCCAAAGAGGCGCAAAATCTCATGGCCCATGATGCATTTGAACTGTTAGGGGAATACTCTCTCAACAGCTTTTCGGCTTCCTTCGGCAATGATATAAGGCTTCCGCCCTTGTTAGGCTCCATAACGATTATAGGCTTGCCGTGTTTTTTAGCCACATTGTAGCATTCCTCGGAACGCACGCTTGGGCTTTTCCAGTCTAAATAATTGATCTGCAATTGTACAAATTCCACTTCGGGATGCCTTGTAAGCACCTTATCCAAAAGCTTTGGCTCATCGTGGAACGAAAAGCCGAAATGCTTTATTTTGCCTTCCTTGATCTTTTCCTTTATAAAATCAAAGCCGCCGTAATTTTCAGTCTCCTCATAGCTTCTCTTCCATATATTGTGGAAAAGATAATAGTCAAAGTATTCCACTTTGCAGCGTTCTAGCTGCTTTTCAAAAAATATGGGGTAGTCTTCGCTGCCTGTTACCCTTACCGTAGGCATTTTATCGGCGATAAGAAAGCTGTCTCTGGGATATCTTTCCACAAGAGCCTTTCTTAATGCCTCTTCACTTTTTTCACCATGATAGGGATATGCAGTATCAAAATAATTAAATCCGCTGTCCATAAACATATCGACCATAGTCTTTACCTTTTCCAGATCGATATTGGTCTGATCCCCTGTATCATTGAGCGGCAGCCGCATAAACCCAAAGCCTAATTTTTTCATATACGATCCCCCTTATATTGATGGTGATATAAGTATATCATATATAAAAAAATACATCAACGCAAAAAATTGAGATGACAAAATCAAAAATATGTAGTATAATTAATTATCACATTACTTTACCGAAGAGAAGGAGAAAAACAATGAAAAAAATTTGGAAGATCTATTGCGAAACAAACCTTGTGATACGAATACTCATAGGCCTCATAATAGGCTCTGTGCTTGCACTTACTCTGCCCAATATAGGACTCGGCCTTCTGGGCGATATCTTTGTTGGCGCACTGAAGGCCATAGCGCCTATACTTGTATTTGTGCTTGTTATAAGCTCTCTTGCCAACGCAGGCGAAGGCATAGGCAAGCGCTTTAGGACAGTTATATTCCTATATATGCTCAGTACACTTATGGCTGCCTTCGTAGCCGTAGTGGGAAGCAAGCTTTTCCCCGTAACGTTAACTCTTTCAGAAACTGCCGACGGCGCTGCTCCAAGCGGTATAGGAGAGGTGCTCCACACTCTCCTTATGAATATGGTATCAAATCCCGTTGACGCTATGGCAAACGCCAACTACACAGGTATTCTTACATGGGCTGTGATACTTGGGCTTGCACTTAAGCACATAGCCAATGACGATACGAAAAAGACGATGCAGGATATATCCGGCGCAGTTACAAAGGTCGTTCAATGGATAATAAACTTTGCTCCCTTTGGAATAATGGGTCTTGTGTATACGTCTGTTTCGGACAACGGCTTAAGCATATTCACACAATACGGTAAGCTCCTGGCTCTCCTTGTAGGCTGTATGCTTGCCGTAGCACTTGTGGTCGATCCTCTTATAGCGGCCATATGCCTTAAGAGAAATCCCTATCCCCTTGTATTCAGATGCTTTAAGGACAGCGGACTTACAGCCTTCTTTACAAGAAGCTCTGCCGCAAACATTCCCATAAATATGGCTCTTTGCGAAAATCTTGGCTTGGACAGAGATATGTATTCCGTTTCAATACCTCTTGGCGCAACGATAAATATGGACGGCGCCGCTATTACGATCACCGTAATGTCATTGGCCGTAGCCAATACCATAGGCTTGAATGTGGACATACCCACTGCATTTATATTAAGCGTTATCGCTACATTGGGCGCCTGCGGTTCTTCAGGCGTAGCAGGCGGTTCTCTTCTTCTTATACCTATGGCTTGTTCGCTTTTGGGCATAAGCAATGATATAGCGATGCAGGCCGTTGCCATTGGCTTTATAATAGGCGTTGTGCAGGATTCTCTTGAAACGGCCATCAATTCTTCCGGCGATGTGCTCTTTGCAGCTACCGCAGAATTTATGGAATGGCAAAAGGAAGGAAAAGAGATCAAGTTTTAAAACATTCAAAAGTCGATATGTATAAATTGAAATGCTGCGATCCTTTAATATATTGACAGATTACCGTTTGATCGATCATTTTGTATGATATATATGCATATTTAAGCGGGAGGCCTTTGGCCTCCCGCTTTATAAATAAGTATTCGCAAGCATCGTAAAACAAGATAGGCTGTAAAAAAACAATACAGTTTAAATATTGCTGAATGTATTATATAAATTCAATACGCCGAATCCCCACAGATTATTGGGATATATTTCGGATACATCTACGGGCTCGGCGCCTCTTATGAGCATGGATTTGATAGTTGCTGTATTCATATTGAATTCATTTCCTCTTATTATGCCCCATTGCAAAAGAAGAGCCGCCGCTCCCACCGTAACGGCAGCACTTATGCTTGTTGCTCCCGTAGACGGTGCCGCCAGTTCCGGCTTAAGTACATTAAATCGTGTAGGCCCTCTGCCCGATGTGGGCACCATTGCTCTTGCATTGTAATCATAGGCTCCTATTGTAATTATCTCGTACAGAGTTCCCGGCACAGTGACGGTCGATGAAGTATTTGGGGATAAAAAAACAGTATTCGGTACAAGATTCGATATCGGCAGCCAGCAATCTATAACGGAATATATAGATGTTCCGTATACTCTTATTTTCCACACGCCTGCAATAGGCCGTCTTATATTCAATATCGTAAGCTGACTCGTAGTCTGATAAAACGGTATCCTGTATTCCACTGTAACATCGGCGCCTATAAGCGGCAGGGAATATGTTCCCACAAAATTGTTCCTTGCCTCGATCCTGCCTATGCTTTCTCCCACAGGCGGGATTATACCTACATCAACTCTGTCCGCAATGTTGTTCCACATCCACATAGATGCAACCTCAACATTTTCACCTATGCTTATCTCTACATCATAGTATCCCTTTTCGCCTATTTCAAAAGAGGTGTGCCGTTGTGTAAGAGCTTCATTTCCCGCCGCCGCTGTTATGCATACACCTGTTTTGGCTGATATGTCCAAAAGGTATTTTTCAAGAAAGGTTTGGCCATCGTGACCCCCTTCATTCGTTCCCAATGCTATAAGTATGGATATAGGGCGTCTTGCTTCTCTTGCCTTGTCGACAGCATAATCCACGCCCAGCATCACATCGGAGGATTCAAAGGCAACGGTCTCCTCTGATATGCCCATACGCTCTCTGTAATAATTGCTTGCGCCCTTGAGCTTTACAATCACAAGCTCGCTGTCCGGGGCAGCCTGAAGCACCGTCTTTGCCAAGGCAGTACCATGTCCTTCCTCATCCGTCACATTTATATTGCCCGCTGTAATTTCCGCATTTGTATATTCCCTGCCAAAGCATACGCTATTGTTTTCATCTGTATACTCTTCGTCTTGCACCCATATGGAATATATCCTGCTGTCTCCGTTTTCATATTTAAAAGCCTCGTCATTGTAATCAATGCCCGTATCTATTATTGCTATGAGAACCTTGCTGCCGCTCAGCTCAAGAGGCGGTTCCTGAACAAGAGTAATATCGGCTGCATCTGTGAGTTCATCCATTATACCCATTAAAAGCGGCGTATATGCTCTGGCTCCTCTTCCCATACTGGAGCTTGTCAGCATTCTTTCATACTCACTTCTGTCTATGTATACTATAACATAATCTCCATACTCCAACGGGCAAAATTTTGCTCCCATATTTTCCAGCACAAGTATATTCACTTCGTTTTTTTCTATAATTATGGATACCTGTTCACTTTCTTGTGTGTTGACCTTCATGGCAGATATCGGTATCAAATTGTCATATACATTTTTAAAGCATAGCTTTCCGTAGCCGAAATTACTGTTAGGGTATGAAATGCTTCTGTCTCTTGCGGCATACCGTCTTAAATATGCCTTAAGTCTTTCACCGTACATATTGGGATCATTGCCCTGTACTATCCCCCATTCCATAAGAAGAGCCGCTGCCCCGCTTACAAAAGGCGCTGCTGCGCTTGTGCCCGTAAATGTGGTATATCCTCCTCCAAGCCCCGCTGTAGTAATATTTACGCCGGGAGCCACAATATCCGGCTTTACATACTCGACCTCTCTGGTATATCCTCTGCCCGAAAACGGCGCTATTACTCCTGTTACGGGATCATATGCTCCTACTGACAAGGCTCTGTACGCTGTTGAAGGTATAGTAAGCGTGGTTTTTATTTCGGGGGCTAAAAACTTTGTATTTTCATCGACTCCCTCGCCTACGGGCATCCATATACTGTATCCGTCTTGTACTGTATTCACGGCTCTTACCCTTATCTTCCATATACCCGCATCCACAAACTGCATTCCCTTAAGATCTATGTATATACTTTGATCTACTCTGTTGGGCATAGGATCGTTTATCGTGACAGTGACCTGTGTTTTATTTAATATAAAGTCAAAATACTTATTGTTTTCATCAAGCGTTCCTCCCGTATCTCCATCGGGAGCCACTATTTCATATGTATATTCATCGACAAAATTTTTCCACAGCTCCATATGTATAGACGACAGACTGTTTCCTATATTGAATTCCACATCGTTGTTTCCTTGTCCTCTGTAGTGATGAGATCTGTCTCCTTCATTCCCGCAGGAAACAACGATAACCACCTTGTATTCCCCGGATATCCTGTCTACAAAGCGTTCAAATTCCGACTGTCCGTTATGGGAGCCTGAGTTCGTACCGTAGGATATATTTATAACGGCAGGCATATCCAATTCCTTGCCCTTCTCCGCTATAAACTCTATGCCACGCATAATGTCCTCCTGAGAATTGCGCCTTATTACAACGGCTATTATGGAGCTCTTGTAAGCAACGCCTCTTTCTCCGCAGGCTATCCCTGCGACTGCCGTACCGTGGCCGTTTGTATCGCCCTGCTCTGTATTTCCGCTGTCTATATCATCCTTGGTATATACCCTTTCATTCGGTATATCCCAAACATAAATTATACGATCTCTGAATTCTCTGTGTGTATACTCTATCCCGGAATCTATTATGCCCACAATGACTCCTTCTCCCGTTAATCCGCCTACATTCTTGCTGCCTATGGTAATACAAGCCGATCTCTTTCCTTGTTCCGCCATAAAATCACCTCATATTATTATATTTATATTTTTTTAAAATATTCTGTTTATATATTTAAACGTTGACACAGAACAAAAAAAGAGGTATACTTGATCATAGGGAATGAATGTCTCCCTTGTCTTGTGACTAAACCGCTTTTGGCTGATGACTTCTGTTTTACGGAAGTATTGTCAGCTTTTTTAATTTTAAAGGAAACAAGGTGAAATCATATGCTTACCGATCTGGCTATAATACTGATCCTCGGACTTATCGGCAGTTATATATTCAGGCTTTTGAAGCTGCCTCCTCTTATAGGTATGATGATCATGGGGATACTTGCAGGGCCTTATGCCTTTAATATATTGAAAGGAGGCATACTGGATGTATCAGGTGATCTGAGGCAGTTTGCCCTTATTATAATACTTACCAGAGCCGGGCTTACTCTTGACATAAAAGATTTAAAAAATGTAGGGCGCTCCGCCCTTCTTCTGTGCTTTGTGCCTGCCTGCTTTGAAATATGCGGTGCTCTTATTATCGCCCCACGGCTTTTGGATGTAACGCCTGTTGAAGCAGGACTTATAGGAACTGTTATAGCGGCAGTTTCGCCTGCTGTTGTGGTTCCTCGTATGATAAAGCTTATTGAAGAAAAGTACGGAGTCAAAAAAGGCATACCTCAGATGATACTTGCAGGTGCATCTGTAGATGATATTTTTGTTATAGTGTTATTTACGGCACTTTTGACCGCAGCATCAGGCGGCAGCATATCTCCTTCGCTGTTTGCCAAAATACCTGTTTCGATAATACTCGGCATAATTTTAGGAATAGCCGTGGGAGTCGTGCTGGATCAGCTATTTAAAAGGATCAAAGGCAATACCGTCATAAAGGTCATGATAATGCTCGGCACTTCCTTCCTGCTGGCGGCCCTGGAAGATATCCTTGATAATATACCTATATCGGGATTAATTGCCGTAATGACATTGGGAATAATTATAAATAAAGTAAATATATATGAAGCCAAAGAGCTTTCCAAAGTATACAACGGACTGTGGAGCTTTGGCGAGATAGTGCTCTTTGTTCTTGTGGGTGCCGCCGTAGATATAAGCTATGCTCTCGGTGCCGGCGTGGCTGCGATAGCAATAGTTATATTCGCATTGATATTCAGAATGTGCGGCGTATTTACATCGGTGCTCGGCACAGGCCTAAGCAAAAAAGAAAAGCTTTTTACAATGCTTGCATATACGCCTAAGGCAACGGTACAGGCGGCAATAGGCTCGCTGCCCCTTTCAATGGGTCTCTCCTGCGGAAATACCGTGTTGACGGTAGCTGTTCTTGCCATACTTATAACTGCGCCCTTCGGCGCCATATGTATAGACAGATCATATAAGCATTTGCTTTGCAAAAATTAAAAAAAATGTTGAGTATCTTTCCACCCCAACATTTATTATAGAGCCAAAGTCAAGGATATTCGTACTACGCTTTCGCTACGTACTCATAACCGACGGCTTTTGCCAAAGCCTTTGTATTCAGC